>DATAZY010000031.1:0-28884 GCA_036271795.1 Galbitalea sp. | reverse complement strand
TCCTCTCGGGTAATGACCGCGCCGATGCGATGCGAGCTCGCGGCAAGGGCCTGAAGGCTGGGCACCGCGGCCGCCGGACTTCCGGCGAAGACGAGCGAGAGCGAAGGCACGGTTTCCATTGTCGCAGCCGAACGCATGCCTGCGGACCCACGCGCGCCCGCCCGGAGCGCGTCACTGAGCGAATGGCTCGATGTCGTCGAATCGCACACGAAGATTTGCCTGCACCGGTCCCGGCCCATTCTTCGAAGCGAGAGATCGCCTGCGGTTCGTCGCGCTGCGGATGAGCTCCGCGCGAAGTTCAGAAGCCACTTCCGTGCCTCTGGCATAGTCGAAACGAAGGATGGTCCGGACACTGCGGGGTCCCGTTTCGACCGGCCCGAGGACATCCTCCGAGGAGCTGCCCACTTCGGCAACAGCCTGCCTGACCGCCTCAATCGACCCGGTGACGGATGCGACACGGACTGCAGGCGGAAACCTCAGTCGTCGACGGTCTGCCAGTTCCGTGCGCGCGTATTCGCTCTGTCGCCAGGTCGACAACGCAGTCGCCAGCACTCCCCCCACGCCGACGAGATAGGTCGGGGCGCCGCGCGCGGCAAGCGCGGTCGCATTCGACCACCAGCGCAGGCAGTCCTCGCCGACTCGCAAACTCTCGCGAGCGACCATCCGGTCTCCGTCCAGCAGCAGCACCGCCCGGTAACCGCCGGTCGCGCGGGGCTCCGCACCACGGGTCGCGATGACCAGCGCGGGCTCCGGACCCACTATCAGGATGGGCCGCTCGCCATCGGCAACGATGATGCGAACACCGGGAAACGCTCGACCGAGATCCTCCGCGGTGCGCGCGGCGCCACCGGCGCCAACGAGTCGCATCCTCGTGCCGTCGCAGTTGTCGCAGTGCCAGTCAACGGCGAGCGCACCACACCAGGAACACGCCGGTATCGACCGGGAGGTCTTCTGGGCCAGCGGTCCCTCGCAACGCAGGCAGCGTGCGGTCTGGCCGCAATCCACGCAGGCGAGTCGGGGCGCGTACCCGGGTCGGGCGACCTGAACCAGTACTGGACCGCTGGTGAGCGCGGCGCTCGCCTCGCGCCACGCACTCGACGGGATACGAGCCTGGGCTGCCAGGCGATCTCCCGCCGTCTGCGTGGCGGTGGGGATCACCTTCGGAAGCACGCTCGGGACCGGCGAAACGGACTCCAGCCAGCCGATCTCGACGAGCCGTTCGACCTCCGTCGTTCGGGTGTGCCCGCTGATGAGCAATGCGCAGCCCTGTTGCTCCTGTCGGAGCAGTGCGGCATCGCGCGTGTGCACATAGGGCGCCAGCGGTTCGCTGTGGAGTGGATCACCGTCGTCCCACACCGCGATGAGTCCGAGACGTTGCGCCGGCGCGTAGACCACGGAACGATTGCCGACGATGACCAGCGCGTCGCCCTCGAGGCACTTCAGAAACGCGCGATACCGCTCAGGGTTCGACTGACGGGCGTCGAGACGAACTATTCGTTCGGGTGGAAACACCTCGGCCAGTGCGGCCTCGAGCTGCTCCTGGTCGCGATAGTCGGGGACAGCCAGGATCGCCGATTTGCCCTCGCCGACCGCCACCGTGGCCGCCGCGGCGAGCATCACCGCCCACTGCCCAACCCACGCGCCGTCCGCCAGCGCTGTGCCGAGAGGAATCGCGTCCACGGCGAGCCTCCCGCCGTCGCGGACCGCAGCCTCGATGCGCCCGGACGCGTATCCCTCGATCGCGTGAGCGGCAACGGGAGCGAGCGATGGGTGGTCGACTGCGGCAAGCCAGGCCTTCTCGACCCTGGCCTGCCTGTTCGGAATCGCGACGCGAACGATGTCGATCGCCGACCCCGCAGCGCGGTCGGCGGCCTTGCGTGCCAGGGATGCGACCTCGGGCGCGAGAACGGGAACGGAGGAGACGATCGTTTCGATGCTGCTCAGAACGCCCGTGTACTCGACGGAGTCCACGAGTTCGATCACGTATGCGTCGACGAATCGCCCGGCAGACCGCCACGGTACGCGCACGCGATTCCCCACGCGGATGCCCGAGGCAAGTTGGTCTGGTACGCGATAGTCGAACAGTCGATCGAGTTGCGGAAGGGGTGAATCGACCCAGACTCGGGCAATCGCGCCCTCGCGGGCGATCGACTGCCCGGCCGTCACGGCTACAGCTTGGCGGCGCTACGCAGCGCGTCTACACGATCGAGCTTCTCCCAGCCGAAATCGGGCAGCTCGCGCCCAAAATGACCGTAGCTTGCCGTCTGGGCATAGATCGGGCGCAACAGGTCGAGTTCACGAATGATACTCGCCGGACGCAGGTCGAAGACCTCGCGAATGGCCTTGATGATGGTCTCGTCGTCGACGTGACCGCTGCCGAAGGTCTCGACATACAGGCCGACCGGCGACGCCTTACCGATGGCGTATGCCACCTGAACCTCGAGACGGTCCGCGAGACCCGCGGCGACAGCATTCTTGGCAACCCAACGCATGGCGTAGGCAGCCGAGCGGTCGACTTTCGACGGGTCCTTGCCACTGAAAGCGCCGCCACCGTGCCGCGATGCGCCACCGTAGGTGTCGACGATGATCTTGCGCCCGGTGAGCCCGGCGTCACCCTGTGGGCCGCCGATGTGGAAAACACCCGTTGGGTTGATGAAGGTCTTCTTGGCGGACGAGTCGAGATCGACACGAGCCAGAACCGGATCGATGACGAGCTCGATCATCTGGCGGCGGAGGTCCTCGATCTCGATTTTCGGCGAGTGCTGCGTTGAAAGCACCACGGTGTCGACCGTCCGTGGAACGACCCCGTCGTAGCCGATCGTGACCTGGGTCTTGCCATCGGGGCGAAGGAAGTCGACCTGCCCGGACTTACGCACTTCGGCGAGGCGTTCCGCCATGCGGTGCGCAAGCCAGATCGGAAGGGGCATGTACTCCGGCGTCTCCGTCGTCGCGTAGCCGAACATGATGCCCTGGTCACCCGCGCCCTGCGCGTCGTCGGCATCTGTGCTGTTCTCCTCGCGCGCTTCCTGCGCGCTGTTCACGCCCTGTGCGATATCGGGCGACTGCGAGCCGATGGAGATTTCGACGCCGCACGACCGACCGTCGAACCACACGTCGGACGAGGTGTAGCCGATGTCGGTGATGCGCTTCCGCACGATGCCGGGGATATCGACGTAACCGCTTGTCGTGACTTCACCAGCCACATGCACCAGACCCGTGGTCACAAGGGTCTCAACCGCGACGCGGGAATTACGATCCTCGGCCAGAAGCGCGTCGAGGATGCTGTCGCTGATCTGGTCACAAATCTTGTCCGGGTGACCCTCGGTCACAGACTCAGAAGTGAAGAGGCGTAGTTCTTTGCTCATCGAGAGTTTCTCCAGGAAGTAGGTGTCGGACGGTTCCCGGCACCGGCGCATCGCCGGACCCGGACAGAATCACAGAGAAACTGGCTGAATCGCGTCCAGAATACGATCGGCCACCGACGACTTCGTACCGCTGGCCTCGCCAACTATATCGCCGGTCGCCTTCAGAATCGTGACCGTATTACCGTCCGTGGCGAAGCCGGTAGTCCAACCGACACTGTTCACGACAAGAAAGTCGCACTTCTTCCGGGCGATCTTTGCGCGCGCTATCTCGAGCAATGCGGTCTTGTTCGTTTCGGTCTCCGCGGCGAATCCGACGATCGTCTGGCCGTCGCGTTTCGTGGCGGATACTTCGCTGAGGATGTCCGGATTCTTGATCAGGTTGAGCGCCAGGGTGTCGCCCTGGTTTTCTTTCTTGATCTTCGAATCCGCGACTGTATCGGGGCGATAGTCCGCGACGGCGGCCGCCATGACGATGATGTCCGCGCTCGCTGCCGCGGCGAAGACGGCTTTCGCAAGCTCCGCCGTCGTACCGACGTGCTGCACCGTCACCGTGGTGGGAGCGTCGATTTCGAGATTTGCGCAAATCAGGGTGACATCCGCGCCCCGGGCCGCCGCGGCCAGTGCAATTGCGACGCCCTGTTTCCCGCTGGACCGGTTCCCGATGAACCGAACCGGGTCGAGCGGTTCTCTCGTTCCCCCCGCGGTGACCAGAATCCTTCGCTCGGCAAGGTCTCCGGATGGCGCGGCAACTGCAAGAGCGGCCGCCACGATGTCCTCCGGTTCCGACATCCGACCGGGGCCGGAATCCGTACCGGTGAGCTGCCCGACTTCCGGTCCGACGATCGTGACGCCACGGGAGCGGAGAGTCGCGACATTCGCCTGCGTCGCCGCGTTCTGCCACATCTCGGTGTGCATCGCCGGTGCAACCACGAGCGGGGCGCTGCTGGCCAGGATGGTGTTGCCCAGCAGGTCGGCGGCGAAACCACCAGCAAGCTGGGCGAGGAAATTTGCCGTAGCGGGCGCCACCACGATCAGATCGGCGGCCTGCCCGATGGCGACGTGCCGAACCTCGGCAACACCCTCATAGAGATCGGTGTGAACCTCGTTGCGGCTGATCGCCTCGAGTGTCGGCTTTCCGACGAAACGCAGGGCTGCGTCCGTCGCGACAACCTGCACGGAATGCCCGGCGAGAACGAAGGCGCGCACCACGCTCACGGCCTTGTAGGCCGCGATGCCCCCCGTAATCCCGACGACGACTCTCATGACCGGAAAAATCTCACGGAGCCGGGTTGGGGAACGGTCTTACTCTTCGATCAACGACGTCAGAACCAGCCGGTCGTCGTTGATCTCGCGCAGAGCGACGGAGAGCGGCTTGTCATCGATGGTCGAATCGACGAGCGGGCCTACGTTGTCGAACAGGCTGCCCTCGTGCAGGTCAGCGTAGTAGTCGTTGATCTGACGCGCGCGCTTCGAGGCGAAGATCACGAGCGCGTACTTCGAGTCCACCTTCGAGAGCAATTCGTCGATGGGTGGGTCAATGATTCCGGTCTGCTTGTCAGCCATGGTTGGTACTCCTCGTGCTCGGCTCACCGCTGTACAGACGAATGCCTGACAGCCGATGAGCGATAAGTGTCTGCGCTTTTGTGGCGACCGCCTACGGCCTGGCCCCGCGCACCGCCATCAATTCTACGACCTCGGCGGCCGCAGCGCCGACCTCGGTGTTCACGACACGGTAATCGAACTCGTCCTGGGCGCCGAGCTCCACCTTCGCCGTCTCGAGACGACGAGCCTGATCTGCCGGATCCTCGGTGCCGCGGCCGGTCAGCCTGCGCACCAGCTCCTCCCAGCTTGGCGGAAGCAGGAACACCAGAATCGCGCTCGGAAGCTCCGCCTTGACGTTGCGCGCACCCTGCAGATCGATCTCGAGAAGCACGCGCTTCCCCGCATCCAGCGCGGTATCGATTGGCTTGCGCGGGGTCCCGTACCGGTACGAGTTGTGCACGACGGCCCACTCGAGCAGGTCTCGCGCGGCAATCATCCGGTCGAACTCTGCGTCGCTGACGAAGTAATAGTGCACGCCGTCGACCTCACCCGGCCTCGGCGGGCGAGTAGTTGCCGAGACGCTCAGGTGCACTTCCGGATAGTGCTCGCGGATGTACGCCGAAACCGAACCCTTGCCGACAGCGGTCGGGCCCGCGAGAACCACCAGCCGGCCGGGGGCGACGCCGCCTTCCCGGTGGACGAGGTAGCTCCACAACTCCGATCGCTGCCGGATGCCGAGCCCGGCGGCTCGCTTGGACTCTGCGATCCCCAGCTCCGTCATTACTTTCGCGGCTCGTACCGGACCGAGCGTCGGTACGCTGGTGAGGAGTTCGCGGACGCGAAGTCCACCTTCCGGGGAATGTGGATTGGTCCAGGCGGCGTCGAGAACGTCGGTCGCCGTCCGGGTGTGGGTCGCGATATCGTGCTTGACCGCGGCACGCGCCCGGCGCGCAGCGACCGCAGCGCGGGACGCCGCGGCGCGATCGACATCCGGCGGGTTCGGGCGTGGACTCATCGGGCCTGAACCTCTCGGAGATCCGCGACTTGCGCCACCACGGCGCGTGCGATTCCCTCGGGCCCGGCCTCAAGAATTCCCCGCGACGAACTGACCACTGCGTTGATCGAAGCGGTGCCGTAGGTCGTTGGCAACGACGCGAAGTCCGCCCCCTGGAAACCAAACCCCGGCGCGAGGATCGGCGTCGTCACGAGGTCACCCCCCGTGAGACCAAAGTCCGCCAAAGAAACCGTCGCGCCAATAACTACCCCGAACGAACCGAGCGGCGCAGTGTTGCTCCTGTTCACCTCAGCCACGATACTCGCGGCCACCGTTCTCGTCGCGAAGTCGCCCACACCCACGATGGCCGACTGCAGTGCGCGCGACTCGGGATTCGAGGTCGCTGCAAGAACGAAGAGGCCCTTGTGGTGTTCCCGCGCGAGAACCATCGGTGCTTCAAGAGACCCGACGCCCTGGAACGCACTGATCGTCATCGCATCCGCCTCGAGCGGAGCGCCCGGCGTTAGCCAGGCCTGCGCGTACGCCTCAACGCTGGTGCCGAGATCGCCGCGCTTCGCATCCGCGATCACGAGGAGACCGGCTTTGCGAGCCGCCGACATGGTTGCCTCCAGCGCGGCATAGCCGGCGGAACCATGGCGCTCGAAGAACGCAACCTGCGGCTTGACGATTCCGACCGTTCCCTCGGCGGCTTCGACCACCCGGAGTCCGAACTCGCGAAGCCCCTTGCCGGTGTCCGGGAGCTTCCACTCCTCGAGCAGATACGGATGCGGGTCGATGCCGACGCAGAGGTGGCCGGTCGTGTCGAGGACGCGACGGAGCCTCACGCCGAACGTTTCGACCGGCTCGACGCGGGTATTCATCCTGCCGCGGCCAGTCGAGCGGCGCGGTCTAGCGCGTAGTCCTGAAGGCTTCGAACGTCGAACCCCTCCCGGATCGCCTCGAACGACGCCACCGCCGCTGCGAGTTGCGCGATTGTCGTGAAAAGTGGCTTGTCG
Organism: Galbitalea sp.; assembly: GCA_036271795.1. Classification (GTDB taxonomy): domain Bacteria; phylum Actinomycetota; class Actinomycetes; order Actinomycetales; family Microbacteriaceae; genus Galbitalea. The sequence goes on along the minus strand of DATAZY010000031.1, from coordinate 21,967 downwards.
GCCGCGACCGTCGCAGTACGGATTTCGTAGCCGTCCGCGCGAGCGCTGCGACCACTGGGAGTGTTGATCACGACATCCACCCTGCCAACGTTGATGAGATCGACGATGGACGGCTCGCCCTCGAGCGACTTCTGGCCCAGCCCGTACTTACGCACGACCGTGGACGGGATGCCGTTGCGGCCCAGGATCTCGGCCGTTCCCTCTGTTGCGAGGATCTCGAATCCGAGCTGGCTGAGCCGGAGCACCGGCAGGATGATCGCGCGTTTGTCACGATCGGCGACCGAAACGAATACCGAGCCCGTTGCCGGGAGACCGCCGTATGCCGCCTCCTGGCTCTTCGCGAACGCCCGCGGGAAGTTCGAGTCGATCCCCATCACCTCGCCGGTTGAGCGCATCTCCGGGCCGAGCACAGAGTCGACGATGTTGCCCTCCTTCGTGCGGAAGCGCTTGAACGGGAGTACGGCCTCCTTGACCGCAACAGGCGCATCCATGGGCACGATCGAACCGTCCTGCACGGGCAGCAGGCCGCTGTCGACCAGCTCGCGGATGCTGCGCCCGATCATGATCAGCGACGCAGCCTTGGCCAGCGGGATGCCGAGGGCTTTCGAGACGAACGGAACCGTCCTGGATGCGCGCGGGTTTGCTTCGAGCACGTAGAGCACGCCCTGGCCGATGGCGAATTGCACATTCAGCAGACCGCGGACGCCGATCCCCTGCGCGATGCCGAGAGTCGCCTCGCGCACCCGGTTGAGGACATCGCGGCCGAGAGTCACGGGCGGCAGCGTGCATGCCGAGTCACCGGAGTGGATGCCGGCCTCTTCGATGTGCTCCATGATTCCGCCGATATACAACTCGACCCCGTCGAAGAGTGCGTCGACATCGATCTCGATTGCGTCATCCAGAAACCGGTCGACGAGCAGCGGACTACCCGGGCCGATTATCCCGATGTCCTTGACTCGCTCGAAGTAGTCGGCCATGGATTCGGTGTCGTAAACGATTTCCATTCCGCGACCGCCGAGGACGTGTGATGGCCGAACGAGAACCGGGTAGCCGATGTTCTCCGCAACCACGATCGCGTCCCGGCCGTTGATCGCCGTGCCGTTCTTCGGGGCAAGCAGCCCGGCATCATGGAGGATCTTCGAGAAGAGTCCGCGTTCCTCAGCGAGATCGATGGCTTCCGGCGAGGTCCCCAGGATTGGCACGCCGGCGTCCTTAAGCCCCTGAGCCAGACCCAGAGCAGTCTGGCCACCCAGCTGGACGATAACGCCGACCAGCTCGCCGCTCTGACTCTCGGCATGGATGATCTCGAGAACATCCTCGAGGGTGAGCGGCTCGAAGTAGAGGCGATCGCTCGTGTCGTAATCCGTCGACACCGTCTCAGGGTTGCAGTTGATCATGATGGTCTCGAAGCCGTACGTCTGAAGCGCGAACGAGGCGTGCACACAGCTGTAATCGAACTCAATACCCTGCCCGATCCGGTTGGGGCCGGAGCCGAGAATGATGACCTTTCGTCGATCGCTTGGGCGTACCTCGGTCTCGAGGTCGTAGCTCGAGTAGTGGTACGGCGTCAGCGCAGGGAACTCGCCCGCGCAGGTGTCCACCGTCTTGTAGACCGGACGGACGCCGACGCTCCAGCGCGCATTGCGCACCTGATGCTCGTCGAGTCCACGGAGCTGGGCGATTTGCGCATCGCTGAATCCGTGATCCTTGGCGAGCCGGAACAGGGCCGCATCCAGCGGGCGCAGAGTGCCGATTTCGTTCGCGACCTCGTTGATCAGGACGATCTGGTCGATGAACCACGGATCGATGCCGGTCGCCTGGAAGACCTCATCGATCGTCGCGCCCGCACGCAGCGCCTGCTGAACGGTGACAATGCGGCCATCCGTCGGCACAGCCGCCACGCCAAGCAACGCCTCCTTCTCGCCCGCCAGAGAGGAGTCAGCACCTCCATTCCAGTGAAAGCTGCTCCCCCGCTTCTCGAGCGAACGCAGCGCCTTCTGCAGCGCAGTCGTGTAGTTGCGGCCGATCGCCATCGCCTCGCCGACCGACTTCATTGTGGTGGTGAGGGTGGTGTCCGCGGCCGGAAACTTCTCAAAAGCGAACCGGGGGACTTTGACGACGACGTAGTCGAGAGTCGGCTCGAAAGAGGCCGGTGTCACCTTGGTAATGTCGTTCGGGATCTCATCGAGCCGATAGCCGATCGCGAGTTTTGCCGCGATCTTGGCGATGGGGAATCCGGTGGCCTTCGATGCGAGAGCGGAGGAGCGCGAAACTCGCGGATTCATCTCGATGACGATGACGCGACCGTTAGCCGGGTCAACTGCGAACTGGATGTTGCATCCCCCGGTGTCGACGCCAACCGCCCGAATGATGTCGATGCCGATGTCGCGGAGGTTCTGGAACTCGCGATCGGTCAGTGTGAGTGCGGGCGCGACCGTGATCGAGTCACCGGTATGAACCCCGACCGGATCGACGTTCTCGATCGAGCACACGACGACGGTGTTGTCCGCCGTGTCCCGCATGAGTTCGAGCTCGTATTCCTTCCAGCCGAGGATCGACTCCTCCATCAGGACCTCGGTGGTCGGGCTTTGGTGCAGCCCGTCGGTCACCATCCGGACCAGCTCCGCCTCGTTGTAGGCGAACCCGCTGCCCAGTCCGCCCATGGTGAAACTGGGCCGGATAACCAGCGGGTAGCCCAGGTCTGCTGCAGCGGCGATCGCCTCGTCGACCGTGTGGGCGATGTGGCTGCGCGCCACATCGGCACCGGCGTCCAGAACCAGCTGCTTGAAAATCTGGCGATCCTCGCCTTTGTTGATCGCCTCGAAGTTCGCGCCGATGAGTTCGACATCGTGCTTCGTAAGGATGCCGTGGTTGTGCAGCTCGATTGCCGCGTTCAGCGCGGTCTGGCCGCCCAGGGTGGGCAGGATGGCATCCGGCTTCTCCTTCGCGATAATGGTCTCGATGACCTGCCAGGTGATGGGTTCGATGTAGGTCGCATCGGCGAAGTCCGGGTCGGTCATGATCGTCGCCGGGTTGGAATTGACGAGGATGACGCGCACGCCCTCCTCGCGGAGGACCCGGCATGCCTGGGTGCCCGAGTAGTCGAATTCGGCCGCCTGGCCGATCACGATCGGGCCGGAGCCGATGACCAGGACTGAGTTGATGTCGTCGCGCTTGGGCATTATTCGTCCCCGGTCTCGATACGCGAGACGCGCTCGCTACTCGACCACCGCTGCACTACGAGATCACGGAATCGATCGAACAAGTAATTGGCGTCGTGCGGACCCGCGGCGGCCTCGGGGTGGTACTGCACCGAGAAGGCAGGGATGTCGAGGGCGTTGAGTCCCTCGACGACGTTGTCGTTGAGGTTGACGTGACTGACCTCGACTCGGCCGAAGCCCGCAGGCGACTCGGTGATCTCACCGATTGGGGCATCCACCGCGAAGCCGTGGTTGTGGCTGGTGATCTCGGTTCGACCGGTCGCGACATCCACCACCGGCTGGTTGATACCGCGATGTCCGAATGGCAGCTTGTAGGTGCCGAAGCCGAGCGCACGGCCGAGCAGCTGGTTGCCGAAGCAGATTCCGAAGAACGGAAGACCTTCGCGCAGCACCCCCTGCAGCAACTCGACGTGGGCGTCGGATGCGCCGGGGTCGCCTGGTCCGTTGGAGAAGAAGACCGCGTCCGGGTTCGACCCGAGCAACTCCTTGAGCGTGATGGTCTGCGGCACGACGTTCACGTCGAAGCCGCGAGCCGCCAGGTAGCGCAGTGTCGAGGTCTTCACCCCGAGGTCGAGCACGGCGACGCTGCCGATTCGTTCGCCCGCTGCGGGCAGCGAATAGCCGTCGAGGGTGGATACCGTCGACGAGAGGTTCAGGCCGACCATGGACGCCGATCCGGCGACGAGCTCGAGTTGTTTCTCGGGGGCAAGGCCGGCGTCGCTGCCCGAGAAAACTCCGCCACGCATCACGCCGGCGTCACGCAGCCGCCTCGTGACCGCTCGCGTATCGATGCCGCTGATTCCGACGATGCTTTGTTCGATCAGCTGGTCATCCAGCGATCCGGTCGCGCGATAGTTTGAGACGATCCTGGCTGGATCGCGAACGACGTAGCCCGAGACCCAGATCCGGTTCGACTCCCGATCCTCGTCGTTCACACCCGTGTTGCCGATGTGAGGTGCGGTCATGACCACGATCTGGCCGGCGTAACTCGGGTCGGTGAGCGTCTCCTGGTAGCCGGTCATCCCGGTCGCGAACACGACCTCGCCAAAGGTCTGCCCGCGGGCGCCGTAAGCGAGACCGGTGTAGCGGGTGCCATCCTCGAGGACGAGGACTGCCGTGTCGTTCGCCACTACGCCTTCTTCCCCGAGACGCTCGCGATGAGGTCTTCGATCGCGCCCACGAGTTGCTCTGTCCGCTCGACCCGCAGGTAGCTGTCCAGGTTGGTCTCGCCAAGTGTCCAGGCCAGCAGTACCAGTCCCCCGGGCTCGACGACACGATCGATCGTGTAGTTGGAGCGAGTGACTTCGCGGATGCGCTCCCGAGGGATGAACACGTTGTTCCCCGGCAGCGCGAGCACCACGCCCTTCTCCGCCACCGCGATCGTCGCGCGCGCCCGGAATCCGAGGCCGCGTACGGCGACCCGGTTGAGCGGCTGTCCGTCGAGGGTCGTCGACACGTAGAAGCCATCGAATTCGCTCCTTACTGTGCCGATGTCTGCCGGCATCGGTACGGGGGCGGGGATGTTGCGCTGGCGACGACGACGGGTTGTCCAGCCGAGCACGGCGAGAGCGATGATGACGACGAAGCCGATGAGTACATAGATCAACAACTGGGTTCTGGTCCCGTTGTCGTCGACATCCAGTGTTGGCAGATTCAGGGTTGCGAGAATTGCGTGAACGCTATGCACCGTGGTTCCTTGAGTTGTGTTCGAAGGCGTGAGCCGCGACTTGCGCCGGCTCGACCAGTTCTCCGTCGATGACCGTCGGATAACCGTTGTGAATGGTCGCGATGACCCGACCAGGAAGCTCCCTGCCGAGGTAGGGGGTATTCAAGCCCTTGCCGCGCAGGTCGGCCAGACCGAACACGCGGCTGGACGCCGCGTCGTACAGCGTGAAATTCGCCGCACTTCCCGGCGCGAAGGCATCGTCATAGCCTGCCAGACCGCCGATCTCCGCCGGCTTGCGCGAGAGCACCCTCGCGACATCCGACCATCCGAACTGGCCGGGATCGACCATGGCCAACTGAACAACGCTCAGGGCCGACTCGAGGCCGACCATGCCGAAGGATGCCTCGTCCCACGCGCACTCCTTCGACTCGAGCGGGTGCGGTGCGTGATCGGTTGCCACGATGTCGATGGTGCCGTCGACGAGTGCGGCCCGAAGCGCGAGCACATCCTCGTCGCGCCGAAGCGGCGGATTCACTTTGAATCGCGAGTCGTAGGAGCGTGCGAGCTCCTCGGTCAGCAACAGATGATGCGGCGTCGCCTCGGCGGTCACCTCGATTCCGCGCGCCTTCGCCCAGCGCACGACCTCGACCGATCCGGCGGTGGAGACGTGGCAAACGTGGAGTCGCGCACCGACATGCTGGGCGAGCAGGACATCCCGAGCAATGATCGCCTCCTCGGCGACCGCGGGCCAGCCAGCCAGCCCGAGCTCACCGGACAACGCGCCCTCGTTCATCTGGGCGCCCTCGGTCAACCGTGGCTCCTGAGCGTGCTGGGCAATCACCCCGCCGAAAGTCTTCACGTATTCGAGCGCGCGACGCATGAGCAACGCATCCGAGACGCATTTTCCATCGTCAGAGAAAACGGTCACCCTCGCCCGTGAGGATGCCATAGTCCCAATTTCGCTGAGCCGCTCGCCCTCGAGCCCCATGGTCACTGCGCCGATCGGACGGACGCTCACGTACCCGTGCTGTGCTCCCAGCGAATGCACCTGCTCGACGACTCCCGCCGTGTCGGCTACGGGTGAGGTATTGGCCATCGCATGGACCGCGGTGAAACCACCGGACGCGGCAGCGCGGGATCCGGTCAGCACCGTTTCGCTCTGCTCGAAGCCGGGCTCCCGAAGGTGGGTGTGCAGGTCGACCAGACCTGGCAGCGCGGTCAGACCAGCAGCATCGATCGTGGTCCCGCCACTCTCGGCTGCGTCGACGAAGACGCCGTCTGACACGAAAAGGTCGCGGGTGGTCCCGTCGGGCAGTGCTGCGCCCGAAATGATCAGGTTCATGACTGGGCGCCTTCGCCTGCGAGCAAGAGATAGAGCACAGCCATCCTTATCGAAACCCCATTCGCGACTTGCTCCAGCACGGTCGACCGGCTCGAATCGGCAGCTGCCGCCGAGATTTCGAGGCCGCGAACCATGGGTCCGGGGTGCATGACCATCGTATCCGGGCGCAACCTGGCCACCCGCTCATCGTCGAGGCCCCACTCGCGCGAATACTCTCGGGTGTTCGGAAAGAACGCGGCGTGCATCCGCTCTGCCTGGATCCTCAGCATCATGACGACGTCGGGGTTGTCGTCGACCGCGGAATCGAGGTCGTAGCCGATCGATACTGGCCAGGTCCGGATGCCCGACGGCAGCAGAGTTGCCGGTGCAACGAGGGTGACATGCGCACCCAGCGTCGTCAGTAGCCAGACGTTCGACCGCGCAACGCGTGAGTGCAGGATGTCGCCCACGATCGTGACGTTCAGCCCGTCGAGATCCCGGCCCCGTGAGGCGTCGCCATGGAGCCGCTTTCGCATCGTGTAGGCGTCGAGCAGGGCCTGGGTCGGATGTTCGTGAGTTCCGTCACCGGCGTTCAGAATGGCCGCATCAATCCAGTCGCTTTGCGCGAGCACCTGTGCTGCTCCGGAGGCGGAATGCCGGATGACCACGGCGTCGGCGCCCATCGCTGCGAGCGTTTGCGCGGTGTCCTTGAGACCCTCGCCCTTCGAAACGCTGGAGCCCTTTGCACTGAAGTTGATCAAGTCTGCGGACAGGCGTTTTGCCGCCAGCTCGAAGCTCGTGCGAGTTCGCGTCGAGTCCTCAAAGAAAAGATTGATGACCGTCCTGCCGCGCAGGGTCGGGAGCTTCTTGACTTCGCGGGTTGCGACATCCGCCATGTCCTCCGCGACGTCGAGGATGCCCACGGCCGTTGCGAGATCGAGGTCCTTGGTGCTCAGCAGGTGCCTCACTCGATCTCCACCCCTTCGAAGCCGTCAACCTCATCGAGGCGAACGCGGATCTTCTCATCCGCGGAGGTCGGCAGGTTCTTGCCAACAAAGTCCGCGCGAATCGGGAGCTCGCGATGACCTCGGTCGACCAGCACGGCGAGTCGCACGGCGCGTGGCCTGCCATGGTCTGCCAGGGCGTCAAGAGCCGCCCGAATCGTTCGGCCCGAGTAGAGCACGTCGTCGACAAGGACGACTGTCTTACCATCAATCCCACCGGCCGGAACCTGGGTTGGCGAAGGTGCACGCGTTGGTTGGCCGGCGAGGTCATCCCGATACATCGTGACGTCGAGCGAGCCACTAACGCCGGATCCGGGCTCTATGCTCTCGAGGATCGCGCCGATGCGCTTCGCCAGCACGACACCCCGCGTCGGGATGCCGAGAAGAACGAGATCGCTGCCGCCACGATTGGACTCAAGGATCTCGTGGGAGATCCGAGTCAACGCTCGCGTGATGTCAGCGGGCTGCAAAACGATGCGTGCAGTCACTCTGACCTCCTTCCCCGCCTCTCTGGACGGAATTTAAAGGGTGTCTGTTGCTCCCACTTTAGCAGCCAGAAGACCGGCTCACGCGCGCGGGTGAATCGGAGTGTTAGGCGTTCAGCCAGGTCGCGAAGGCGTCGAAGGAGTAGTCGCGACCAAGGAAGTCGCGCACGAGTTCCTCGGCGTCCCTGCTGCCGCCCCGCGCGAGGACATCATCCCGGTAGCGCGTAGCAACCGATTGGTCGAAGAGATCGGCCGGGTTGAACGCCGAGAACAGCTCTTTCGCGATGACCAGGCTCCACATGTACGTGTAATACGCCGAGGAATAGTCGGTGAGGTGCCCAAATGCTGCCTGGAAATGTGTGCCCGGCAGGTAGCTGTAGAGGTCGTACTTCGCTTGCAACCGCTCGACCTCGGCCGTGCGATTCTCGGGACGATCGAGGTGAAGGAAGTACGACACTGCGGAATAGAACGTCTGGGTGCGCACGTAGAGGCCGTTGCCGAATTCGTCGGCCGCGCGCATCCGCCTGACGACCTCGGCGGGGATCGCTTCGCCCGCATCGTTGATGGCGAAGGTCGCGAGGACGTCGGCATCCCAGGCCCACTCCTCGAGCATCTGGGACGGTGCCTCGACGAAGTCCGGCTCCGTGGCGATGCCCGCGAAGGTCGCGTATTTCTGGCCGTTGGCGAGGATGTGGTGAACCAGATGCCCGAACTCGTGGAACAGCGTCACGACATCCGAGTGCTCCATGAGGCCTGTCGGCAAATTGCAGGCCAGCGCACCCTCGGCGAGTTGAGTCCCCGCAATCCCCGGGACGATCTCGAACATGGCGGCGTGCTTGAACTTGCCCGCGCGCGGATGCAGGTCGAGCTGGATGCGTCCGATCCGGTTCCCGTCGAGCGCGACGTCGTACACCAGAACGTCCTCGTGCCACGATGGCGCATCAGGGATCGGTGTGTACTCGAGACCGAGGAGCCGGCCGGTCACATCCAGCAGGCCCCGGACCACACGCTGCGCGCCGAAGTACTGCCGGAGCTCCTGAGAGTCGACGTCGAAGAGATCCCTGCGGACCAATTCGCCGTAATAGGCCGAGTCCGCCGCGTCGATCGACTCGGCGGCGGGGACATCCCGGCGCATTCGCTCGAGAAGCAGCTCGCGATCGCGACGCCCCGCGGCGTCGGCAGCCGCGGACAACCGCTCGATGAACTCGGACTCCGCGATCGCGCTCCCGATCATCTTGACCTCGGTGTCGAAGTCCGGCCAGGACGAATAGCCGAGCAGCTCCGCGTGCTCGTTGCGGACCGCGAACAACTCGCCAAGAACGAGGTCGTTTTCCGGCCAGCCGCGGTTCAGGAATTCGGTGTGCAGATCACGACGGGCCATCGCGTCACGCGCGAACATCCGGAACGGGATGGAGTCCGGATAGTCGGTCGTGATGGTGACCAGGCCGTCATCGCCAACCGGATGGGCCGCAATGTAGTCCTCCGGTAAGCCGTCGAGGCGGTCTGGCGTGATGCGAATCGACCGCACGTCGTCCCGGATGACACGGGAGAAGTCCTGCTCGAGAACGACCTCGCGATCGGAGAGCTCACGCAAGCGGTCGCGGGATGCGCGATCCAGGCCGACTCCGCCGCGCCGGAATTCCCGCAGCACCTTCTCGAGCAGACGAGCGCCGTCGGCACCCAGGCCCGAGCCGTCGACCGCCGAGAGAACCGCGTACAGGTCGAGGTTCAGGCTGCGTTCCGTTTCTGCTTTGGTCGCTGCCTGTACGGCCTCGTCAGAGAGTTGGCGGACGGCCTCATCCGGATGCACCTCGGCGAGCAATGCGACGAACCCACCGGCGTTCCGGAGACCGATCTCGGACTCGTTCCAGAGATCGAGCACCTCCTGCGCGGAACGCTCACTGCCATCAGTCAGCGTCGAGATCGCGACCTCCGAGCGCCGGAGGTTGGACGATGACCAGTCCCGTACAAAGTCGGGCCATCCGGCCAGTGAGTCAGGCAGAGTCAGTGCGTCGAGAGTCACGTCTACGACTCTACTTTTTGGCTGCTGATATTTTTAGGCGCGCAGTGCGGCAATCCGACCGAGCAGACCATTCACAAAGCCGGACGAGTCCTCGGTCGAGAGCGACCTCGCTTCGTCCACCGCCTCCGAGATTGCGACCGCCTCGGGAATTTCGGGGTTGAATAGCAGCTCCCAGATACCGATCCGGATGATCGCGCGATCGACCGCTGGCATCCGATCGATCGTCCAGCCCTGCGCATAGGTTTCGATCAGTTCGTCGATCTCGTCGCCGTGGTCCGCGACGCCCCGGACGATTTCCTTGGCATAGGCCCAGGAGTTCGCGCGCCGGGTCGGATCCGCAAGCTGGCGATTCTCCTCGGCGAGAAGCGAAGCGTTGATCGACTCGCCCCGAACATCTGCGCCGTACAGGACGTCGATGGCTCGCTTGCGAGCCTTACCGCGGGCACTCATTAATCGTTGACGCGTCCCAGGTAGCTGCCGTCTCGCGTGTCAACTTTGACCTTGGTGCCGGACTCGAGGAACAGCGGTACCTGGATCTCGTAGCCCGTCTCCAGCGTTCCGGGCTTGGTGCCGGCGGAGGAACGGTCGCCCTGCAGCCCCGGCTCGGTGTAGCTCAGTTCGAGCACGACGGATGCGGGGAGCTCGACGTAGAGCGGTTCGCCGTTGTGTAGCGCGATGGTAACAGTCTGGTTCTCGAGCATGAAGTTCGGTGCGTCCCCGACCTGGGCGGCGGTGAGTGTGATCTGGTCGTAGTCGGACGCGTTCATGAACACGAAGCCGTCGCCGTCCTTGTACAGGTAGGTGAACTCGCTCCTGTCGACCGTCTCGGTCTCGATTTTCGCGCCCGCGTTGAACGTGCGGTCCACGACCTTTCCGGTCATCACGTTCTTGACCTTGGTGCGTACGAACGCGCCACCCTTGCCCGGCTTGACGTGCTGGAAGTCGATGACGGTCCAGAGTTGGCCGTCCATGTTGAGAACGACGCCGTTCCGGATATCGCTGGTGGAAGCCATGCCTGTACCGCTTTCACTACTGGGAGGGTGTTTCCAAAGAAGGCCGCGTTTGCGCGACCCTCAATGCTACGGGGTCAGGCTGGGGAGCGCCCAATGGCGTGGAGTGCGAGAACGTAGGAATCGAAGCCGAAGCCGGCGATGACACCGCTCGCGACCCCCGAGATCACGCTGTTGTGGCGAAACTCTTCTCGGGCGTGAGGGTTCGAGATGTGCACCTCGATCACAGTTCCGCCGCTCGTCGTCACAAGAGCAACGGCATCCCGTAGGGCATACGAGTAGTGCGTGAACGCGGCCGGGTTCAGGATGACCGGAGTCTTGTTGTCGACCGCTTCGTGCAGCCAGCCGATGAGCTGTCCCTCGTCGTCGGTCTGACGCAGGTCGATTTCGCCGAGGTTCTCCGCTTCGAGCAGTTTCGTCAATGCAGCGAGGTCCTGGTTGCCGTACACGTCGGGCTCGCGACTGCCGAGGCGGCCGAGGTTGGGTCCGTTAAGGACAAGCACGGAAGTCATGACTAATCAGCATATCGGGGCTACAATCGGCTCAGACAAGAACGACCGTTCTACCCGGGAGCTCGACTATGCAGCACTACCTCGGCTCGATCATCATGGGCGCAATCGTTGCCGCGGTCCTGATCGGCGCATGCGTCTACCTGTTGCTCCGCACGCCCAAGCGCAGAGGCGACGCGAGGGTTGTTGGCGCACCGCTCGCCGGTGATGAGCCCACCGAACATGAGCGCGAACTCGCCCTCGAGAACCTGATCACGATGAACCAGGTTGGCGCGCTGCGCCAGAACGGCCAGTTCCCCGGGTAGTTCAGTTGCCTCCTGGTAGTTGCCTCCTAGTAGGCCGCGCTGAGCCCGCCGTCTGACTTGAGCAGCTGGCCGGAGATCCATCCGCCATCCTCCGAAAGCAGGAAGGATACGAGTGCGGCCGTATCGCCTGGTGCGCCAAGGCGACCTGCAGGAGTCTGCGCCGCAAGCTTCTCAACCAACTCCGGCGACATCCAGCCCGTGTCGATGGGTCCGGGATTTACGACGTTCGCGGTGATTCCCCGGCTTGCCAGCTCGGTGGCCGCCGCGATAACGACCCGATCGAGGGCGCCCTTGCTCGCGCCATAGGGAAGGTTGAAGCTGGTGTGGTCGCTCGTGAGGGCGACGATCCGACCGGTTGAAGCGGTCAGCCGATCGGCGAACTCTCGGATCAGCAGCCAGCTCGCCCTGGTGTTGACGGCAAAGTGCAGGTCGAAATTCTCGACCGTCGTGTCGAGGATGCCCGACTCGATGTCCTCGGCGTGGGCGAGGACCAGCGCGTCCACGGGCCCGAGCGCGGCCGTCGTCACCTCGAAGAGCTGAGCTGGCGTGTCCGGATCAGCGAGGTCGGCCTCGACCGAAAACACTCTCGCGCCCCGCTCGCGCACGATCGCCTCGATCGCCTCCACGCTGTTCGGGCGCTCTCCCCATGGCATCCGCCGGTCAAATGGCGACCAGTAGGTCATCGCAATGTCCCAGCCATCGGCGGCGAGGCGCTCGACGATGCCCGCGGCGATCCCGACCTCGCGACCAACGCCGGTGACCAGCGCGACTCGTCCAGTCATCTAATCCGCGATTTCGGTGTAGGCCGCGAACAGCAGCGACTCATCGGGCGCAGTGAGCACAGACGGCTTGCCGATATCGTCCAGCACGATGAAGCGAAGGTGCCCAGCGCGCGCCTTCTTATCGCGCTGCATCGTCGCCAGAAGCGTCGCCCAGCGGCCGAGCGGGTAGGTCGTCGGCAACGACAGCGAGCTCAGGATGCTGCGATGCCGATCCACAGCTGCATCACTGAGAGTTCCGGTGAGCCGGGACAACTCAGCGGCGAAGACCATACCAACCGATATCGCGGCACCGTGACGCCAGCCGTAGCGTTCGGCGTGCTCAATGGCGTGACCGAGCGTATGTCCGTAGTTCAGGAACTCGCGCTGTCCAGCTTCTCGGAAGTCCGCCGAGACGACTCGCGCCTTCATCCCGATTGCGAGCTCAAGGAGTCGGCGAAACTCGGGCGTCGTCGGATCGACCGCGCGATCGACGGATGCATCGTAGATGTCCAGGATCTCCGGCTCGGCGATAAAACCGGCTTTCACGATTTCGGCGGATCCAGCGAGGATTTCGTTTCGGCTGAGCGTGTCGAGGAGATCGAGGTCGACGATCACGGCAGCGGGTGCCCAAAACGCGCCGACGAGGTTTTTGCCCTCCGCCGTGTTGATTCCGGTCTTGCCGCCGATTGCGGCATCCACCATCCCGAGCACAGTTGTCGGTATCTGGATGAGCCGCACGCCACGCAGCCAGGTCGCTGCGACAAAGCCGGCGAGGTCGGTCGTCGCTCCCCCGCCCAGGCCAATCACGACATCCGTCCTGCTGAAGTCGGTCTGGCCCATGATCTGCCAGCAGAATGCGGCGACTTCGACTCGCTTGGCCGCCTCGGCATCCGGGATCTCCGCCAGCAACACCTCACCGTGCTGGCCAAACTGCTCAATCCCGAGGAGAGACTCGCGCAGCGCGGCCGCGCGAGCGCCGAGGGTCGGCGCGTGCACGATGAGAACCTTGGTGGCCTTGGTTCCGATCTGGTCCGCAATGTTTGCCAGCAGCCCGTGTCCGATCAGGATGTCATACGACTCCTCGCCAGTAACCCCGATCACGGTCGTGTCAGTCATCCGGATACTCCGTTCGTGCCCATTCCGCGATCTCCGCGGCGATGCCGGTCAGCGGTCGGGACGACGTGTCCCAGACCCGGCTCGCAAGCCGCTCGTAGATTTCGCGGCGGGCGTCCAGGATCTGCTTCCATGATTCGACGCCACCAGCCAGAAGTGGTCGCTTCGTCCCGGTGATCCGCGGGGCAACGGCTTCCGCGCTCACCGTGATGAGCGCCACCCGGCGGCTGGCGAGGTCGCCCTGGGTGCGCTCGTCGAGGATGGCGCCACCACCCAGCGCGACCACGGCATCCTGCGCGAGGGCGTCCTCGACCGCGAGCCGTTCGAGTGCGCGAAAATGCGCCTCCCCAAATTGGGCAAAAAGCTGCGCGATCGTGCCGTGCTTCGCCACGATCATCCGATCGGTGTCGACGAACGGTTTACCGAGAATGGTCGCGACCCGCTTGCCCAGCTTGGTTTTGCCGGAACCCATGGGTCCAATGAGCACGATGGACACGGTCAGTTCGAGCGCTCTGAGGTGCGCTGGTTTGCGGGGATGGCGTCGAGGTAGCCGCGCAGGTTGCGTCGGGTCTCATCGATCGAGTCGCCGCCGAACTTCTCCAGCATCGCGTTTGCAAGCACGAGCGCGACCATTGCCTCCGCGACAACTCCAGCCGCAGGGACGGCGCAGACATCGGAGCGCTGGTGGTGAGCCTCGGCTTCCGCGCCGGTTGCGATGTCGACGGTACGCAGCGCGTGCGGAACAGTCGAGATTGGCTTCATTCCGGCTCGAACCCTGAGCAGGGTGCCCGTTGTCATGCCGCCCTCGGTGCCGCCGGCGCGGTCACTAAGGCGCGAAATGGTCTCGCCGTCGGTCACGAGTTCGTCGTGCGCGACAGAACCACGGCGGGCGGTGGTCGCAAAGCCGTCCCCGACCTCGACACCCTTGATGGCCTGGATGCTCATCAGCGCCGCCGCCAGCTGGCCATCGATGCGGCGGTCCCAGTGCACGTAGGAGCCGAGTCCCGGCGGAACGCCGTAGGCGAGAACCTCGACAACGCCGCCCAGCGTGTCACCATCCTTCTGTGCTTCGTCAACCTCGGCCACCATGAGAGCGGATATTGCCGGATCGAAACAGCGCAGCGGGTCGGCATCGAGACGATCAACGTCCGCGGGCACCGGAAGCGGTGAGTCGTCGGGCACTCGCACCGGGCCGATAGACAGCGTGTGAGCGACGAGCGTTACACCCAACTCGGCGAGGAACGACCTCGCGATGGCGCCCAGCGCGACTCGCGCCGCGGTCTCCCGTGCGCTGGCGCGTTCGAGCACATTGCGCGACTCCTCGAAACCGTACTTCTGCATTCCGACCAGATCGGCGTGACCAGGCCGCGGACGAGTCAGCGGCGCACCGCGACCCTTGGGAAGGCTTTCGACGTCCACGGGTTCCGCGCTCATCACATCGACCCAGCGCGGCCATTCTGTATTACCGATCCGCAGCGCGATCGGGCTGCCCATGCTGAGACCGAATCGAACACCGCCCGAGAGCGTCAACTCGTCTTCCTCGAATTTTTGCCGCGCCCCGCGTCCATAGCCAAGCTTTCGCCGCTGCAGGTCGGCACGGATGCCTGCGAGGCTCACCGGAACTCCCGCGGGCAGTCCTTCAAGAATGGCGACCAACTCCGGGCCGTGAGACTCGCCAGCGGTCAACCATCGAAGCATGGGCACAATCCTCCCACAGCGCCGCGAGGCTTCGCGGTCATCGCATGACAGCTGATCAGAGGTCGACGGCGGAGCGCATGGCCGCGAGGACTTCCTCGTCGCGATCGAGCTTCAGGTCCGGATCGCCGTGTACAAAGATCCGCACCTGCGCGAGTGCCTGGAGCACCAGCATTTCGAGGCCGCCGATGACGCTCTCGCCCGTCCAGGCCGCCGCGAGCGGGGTCGGCCACGGCGAGTACGCGACGTCGAAAAGCGTTGCGTCGGCGACGGTGTCGGGGTCGACCGCCACCTCGGCGGCCGCACCGTTGGGGAGCGTGCTGATCACGGCATCCAGCCGTTCGTCGATCTGGAGAAGATCCTCCAACTGGCGGACCTGGAGTTCGACTCCCTGCGCCGAAGCGACAGAATGGAGCGCGGATGCCCGCTCGGGCGACCTCACTCCGACGAAAACCGTATGTGCGCCGAGGCGCGCCGACGCGACAATCGCGGATGCCGCCGTCGCTCCCCCGCCGAGAACCAGGACAGAACCCAGAGCGGTTCTGCCGTGACGCGAAAATCCCTCCACCAGTCCGAACACGTCGGTGTTGAAGCCGCGCGGTCCCGCTCGGTCAAACAGCACCGTGTTGGCGGATCCGGTCTCGCGGGCAAGCTCAGACACCTCTCCGAGCAGCGGAAGAATCTCGACCTTCAACGGCATGGTCAGCGACAGCCCTCGCCAGCTGTCGTCGCGAGAGGTGACGAAATCGGCCAATCGGTCGCGGGTGACCTCAACCGCCTCGTAGGACCAGTCCAGTCCAAGCGCGCGGTAGGCGGCGCTGTGCAGTTCCGGCGACAGGGAATGCGCGATCGGTGACCCCAGAACCGCGAGCCGCGCCACGGCCATTACGATCCGTAGCCCGGGTGCGCCTTAAGCCACGCCTGCCACTGCTTCACGCCGGCCGCTTGGCCCGCCGCGGTCGTCGAGTACACGGTTTCGCCGGTGTAGCCGTTGACGAGCACAAAGTAGATCCAAGGACCGGCCACCGGATGCAGCGCGGCATCGATCGCCGTGTCGCCGGGAGACGCGATCGGACCAACCGGAAGCCCGGCGTGGGCGTAGGTGTTGTAGGGGTTGCTCGCATCCGCGCGCTGGGCGGCCGTTGTGCTGATCGTCTTCGACCCCGCACCGTAGCTCACGGTCGCGTCGGACTGCAGCGGCATGCCAGAGGCCAGGCGGTTGGTGAACACCCGGGAAACCTTGTAGAAGTCGGCGTTCGTGCCGCCCTCCTTCTGGATGATCGAGGCGAGGGTCAGCACCTTGAGTTCATCCGCCGGGGCGACGCCGTGCGACTTGAGCGACACATTCATGCGGGTGACCATGGCCTGCAACATGACCTTCGGGGCGGTTCCCGGGTCGAAGTCATAGGTCGCCGGGAACAGGAACCCCTCGAGGCTGGGCGCGCCCGCCGGCAGGCCGAACTGGGTGAAGTTTTTGGCCTCGGACTGGAGCTCCGATAGCGGCGCACCGGTCTTCGCGTTGAGTCGGGCGAGGATCTGCTGAACGTTGTATCCCTCGGGGATGACGACCTTGGACACCACCCGGTTGGCCGGCTTGCTGATCTCGGCGAGCGCAGCCGTTGCGCTGATCTGCTCTCCGAGCCGGTACGTTCCAGGCTCGAAGTTGGGTGCCTTCTTCTGCTTGAGGAGCAGGTCGTAGAAGGCCGCCGGAGTCTTCGTCACGCCGGCCTTCGCAAGGCTGTTGGCGACATCCGCACCAATCTGTCCGGGAAGGATCGTGATCGTTGTGGTCTTACCGTTGCCGGTAGTGCTCGTGTAGTCAATCGTGGGCTCCCAGCCCATGACGTGACGAATCTGCGGTCCGAACGCGGCGTAGACGACGCCGAAGCCAGCGGCGCCAAGCACGAACAGGACGATGAGAACCCAGAGCCAGGTGAGCTTGCGCTTGCGCGGTGGCTTCTCCCCGCGGTATCCGCCACGCCCGGAGCCACCGCCGCGGCCCGCGGAGTCAACCTGAGCGGAACGGCGCGACGCGTCTGCGGGCGGCGGGGTGTACGACGGGGTCGGCGCGGGTGGAAGCTGGCTGACGTACGTCGGCTGCTGCGGCTGGTACGCGGGCTGCCGCACGCCGGGTGCGGGAACCGACTGAGGAGGATAGCTTGGCGCGTTTTGGACCGGGGGCACCTGAACCGACGGCACCTGATAGGTCGGCTGCGGCGTCGACTGTCCCAGCGTCGACTGTCCCGGCGTCGACTGCACCGGCGGCGGTACAAGGGTCGGCGGGACCGCGGCAGAGTGCGCCGGAACCGACGGAATGGACTGCGTCGGGAAGACTGGTTGCGCCGGGGGTTGCGCTGCTGGAGGCGGAGCGGGCTGGACGGGCGGGACGGCCGCCTGCTGCACCGGCGGCTGCTGGACTGGCTGTTGTTGCACTGGCTGTTCTTGCACTGGCGGTTGGGGCGTCGACGGCACCGCGGGGTCGCCGAACAGGTCCTCCCAGGTTGGCTCATCAGCCATTGTGCTGCCCTTCGTCCGGGTGGGCGATCTCGCCCGGCGGAGTTCCCGCGGCACGCTCGAAGTCGAGAGCGTGCTGGACGATAATAACAGCGGCAACCTGATCAATTACGGAACGCGATTGCTTTGTGGAACGGCCGGATGCCCGCAGCGCCGACTGCGCGGATACCGTCGTCAGGCGCTCATCCACCAACCTCACCGGAAGTTCAGTCGCGTTCGCGAGCCGCGCGGCGAAGCCGACGGCATCGGCCGTCGACGCGGTGTGGGTGCCCGCGAGAGACAGCGGAAGGCCGACAATCAGTTCAAGTGCGTCCAGATCCGCCGCGAGGGCGAGAATCCGCTCCAGATCTCCGGCGCCGCGAGGGACGGTCTCCACCGGCGTCGCCAGCATCCCGTGCAGATCGCTGCGCGCAACGCCGATTCTGACCGTGCCGACATCCACGCCGACTCGAACTCCCTCGCGCACGGCTCCGTGGTCCTAGGCGACGAGCGATTCGCGAATCGCGTCGAGCGCCGGACCGATCGCGGCAACGTTGGAACCGCCACCCTGGGCGAGATCATCCTTGCCGCCACCACCACCACCAAGAATCCCGGCGGCAATCCTGGCAAGCGAACCCGCCTTTGCACCCGCCTTGCGAGCCGCATCGTTGGTCGCGACAATCACGGACGGCTTTCCGTCAACGGTCGCGGCCAGCGCAGTCACCGATGCCTCGACGCCGAGTCGCTCGCGCACGCTGGTCGCGAGCGATCGCAGGTCATCCGTTGAGCCGATTGAGCCGATGTTCTCGACCACGAGCAGGACCGAGCCAACTCGAGTCGCGGTCTGGGCGATCGACGGAACTCTGGTACTCCGTTCGCTGGCCTCGTAGGCCGCAATCCGTTTCTCTGCGGCCTTCAGGTTCGCGGCCAGCTCCGCGATGCGCTCCGGCAACTGTTCGCGCGGAGTCTTCAGCGACGATGTCAGAGTGGAGACGATTGCGCGCTCGGCGGCAAGATCCTTGAAGGCGTCGAGGCCGACCAGCGACTCGATGCGCCGGTTCGTTGAACCAACGGATGCCTCGCTGACCAGATTGATCAGTCCGACCTCCGAGGAGCGACTGACGTGCGTGCCAGCGCACAGTTCGAGCGACCACGGGCTGCCGATCTGTACGACTCGCACCTCGTTGCCGTACTTCTCGCCAAACAGTGCCATCGCGCCGAGAGCCTTGGCCTCCTCGAGCGGAAGCACGCGGGTAGTCACCTCGAGGTTGTCCACGATTGCATTGTTGGCGATGTTCTCGATCTCGCTGCGGGTCGCTGGCGAGAGCGGCTTGTTCCAGCTGAAGTCGAGGCGCATATAACCGGCCTTGTTGTAGGAGCCCGACTGGTGCGCCTCCTCACCGAGCGTCTGGCGAACGGCGGCATGGATGAGGTGGGTCGCGGAGTGAGCTTGCGCGGCCGCGTGGCGCCACACCGGGTCGACGACGCCGGTTGCGGCGTCGCCAACAGCAACCTCGCCACTTCGAACCTGTACGCGGTGGCTAATGAGTCCCTTCACCGGCTTCTGGACATCCAGGACCTCGAGATCGAAGCCTCTGCCCACAATCGCGCCCGCGTCCGCTTCCTGGCCGCCGGATTCCGCATAGAGCGCCGTCTCGGCAAGGATGACCTCAGCGATGTCACCAACGACCGCGCGATCCACGGACTCGCCGCCGACGATCAGCCCAAGAATCGTGCTCTCGGTGGTCAGCAGGTCGTAGCCCGTGAACACGGTCTCGCCCGCGGCACGGAACGCGCTGTAGACCGACAGATCGGCCAGGGCAGTCTTCTTCGCCTTGGCGTCCGCCTTCGCCTTGGTGCGCTGCTCGAGCATGAGCCTGTCGAAGGCCGTGCGGTCAACGGTGAGCCCCGCCTCCTCGGCAACTTCGAGGGTGAGGTCGATCGGGAAACCGAAGGTGTCGTGAAGCAGGAAGGCCGTGTCACCAGCCAGCTCCTTCGCGCCCTTCTTCGTCGTCTTGTCGACCGCGACATCGAGGATGCTCGTGCCGGCGGCAAGGGTGCGCAGGAAGGTCTCCTCTTCGCCGAGAGCGAGCCGGGAAATGCGGTCGTACTCGGTCGCGACATCCGGATAGGACGCCTTCATGGCGTCACGCGAAGCAGGGAACAGCTGCGCGAAGGTAGGCTCCTCGACTCCGAGGAGCCGCATCGCGCGAACGCTGCGGCGGAGTAGGCGACGCAGGATGTAGCCGCGTCCCTCGTTGCTCGGGCTGACTCCGTCGGACATCAGCATGAGGGATGACCGCACGTGGTCGGCGATGACGCGCATCCGCACGTCGTCGTCGTGGTTTGCGCCGTAACTGCGGTCCGACAGTGCAGACGCCATGTCGAGAACCGGGCGAACCTGGTCGATCTCGTACATGTTCTCGACACCCTGTTTCAGGAACGCGACGCGCTCCATGCCCATGCCGGTGTCGATGTTCTTCTTGGGCAACTCGCCGAGGATCTCGAAGTTCTTGCCGGAGCCTTCGCCGCGCAGGAACTGCATGAAAACGAGGTTCCAGATTTCGACATATCGATCGTCGTCCGTCGCCGGTCCGCCGTCGCGCCCGTACGCCGGACCGCGGTCGAAGAAGATCTCGGAACACGGACCCGCCGGCCCCGGCTGCCCTGTCGACCAGTAGTTGGTGTCCATCTCGAGCCGCTGTATGCGCTCATCCGGAAGTCCTGCGATCTTCTTCCAGAGTGCGATCGCTTCGTCATCATCCTTGTAGACGGTGACCCAGAGATCCTTGGGCTGGAATGCCAGCCCACCCTCCGTCTCTGATGAGGTCAGCAGCTCCCAGGCGTACGCGATGGCCTGTTCCTTGAAGTAGTCGCCGAACGAAAAGTTGCCATTCATCTGGAAGAACGTGCCGTGCCGCGGGGTCTTGCCGACCTCCTCGATGTCGAGGGTACGAATGCACTTCTGGACGCTGGTCGCACGCGGGAACGGCGCGGGGACGAGTCCCGTCAGATACGGGACAAACGGAACCATGCCGGCAACCGTGAACAGCAGGGTCGGGTCGTCGCTGACCAGCGACGCCGACGGCACGATCGTGTGGCCGCGCTCGCCAAAAAAGTTGAGCCAGCGGCTCTGAATGTCTGCAGTTTGCATGGGTTCCTGGTCTTACGGATTGGTGCGAGAACTACCTCGAGCGGAGTTCGGCCTCGCGAGTCTTGTAGCCGTCGATCAACGCAGCGCTGAATTCCTTGGCACGGCTGTCAATGTCGTCGAAGAACTGCTTGCCTGCCGGAGTCTTGCTCACCTGGTGTGCGATGACGAAACCGGCACCGACGCCGACAATCAACAGAAAGATGCTCTTCATGTCACGCTCCTCAATCGGAAGTAATTGGTGGGGCAAGCCTATCGGCGCTGGGCGGTCAATAATCTGAGACGACGAAGGCGGGCCACCACAGGGTGACCCGCCTTGAAGAATTCTCGTACCAACTGCTACCTGGCCGCGTAGTACTCCACGACGAGCTGAACCTCACAGGTCACGGGAACTTCTGCGCGCAGCGGGCGACGCACGAGGCGGGCCTGTAGCTTGTCGAGTTCGACTTCGAGGTAGGCGGGAACCTTGGGAAGAACATCCACGTGTCCTCCGGCCGCAGCAACCTGGAACGGCTCCATGCCCTCCGAGCGCGGCTTGACGTGGATGAGCTGACCCGGCTTGACGCGGAACGACGGGCGGTCGACGAGCTGTCCGTCGACGAGGATGTGGCGGTGGACCACCATCTGGCGAGCCTGGGCAGTCGTGCGGGCAATACCGGCACGCAAAACCAGAGCATCGAGCCGCATCTCGAGCAGCTCGACCAGGTTCTCACCGGTCAGCCCCGCAGCGCGACGCGCTTCCTGGAACGCGATCTTGAGCTGGGCCTCGCGGATGCCGTACTGGGCGCGAAGACGCTGCTTCTCGCGCAGACGGACGGCGTAGTCGCTGTCGGCCTTGCGCTTGGTGCGGCCGTGCTCACCCGGAGCGTACGGACGCTTCTCCAGGTACTTGGCCGCCTTCGGGGTCAGTGCAATGCCCAGCGCGCGAGACAGACGAGTCTTGCTGCGGGTACGTGACTTGGTGGACACTTCGTTCTCTTTCGTTGATTGTGGAAGTTTGGCTACCGGACTCTCACGCCTCCGCAAAAGCGCGCAAGGAGCACCGGTGAAAGGAGAGGATGTTTGCGACGAAACCCGATCGGCTAAAGATCAAGAGCATCTTGTCCGATTCGAAGCAGCAGCCGTGCGCGAAGAACCGGAATTACGCGGGTATCAGGATAACACGGCTTATCCGTGGCGCTAAAAGCGGCATGGATATCTGCGTCCAACC
>DATAZY010000030.1:0-34561 GCA_036271795.1 Galbitalea sp. | reverse complement strand
GCGGGACGTCCGGAAAAAGGGCGGGAGCGTCAAAACGCCCTCGCACGCGAATACCAGCGACGCTATGCCGACAGCCTGCCTAACGGGCGCTATGAAAGCGTCGACTCAGCCCACCTCATCCAAGCCGAGCAACCAGAACTGCTCGCAATACGAATCCAGCAACTTATCCAAGAAACCGTCTAACTGCGGCTGTCAGTCGAACGTCGCCATCCTTGCGCCGCATGGATGGCGAGTTCGCAAGGCCTAATGTCCGGGCATCAGGGGAACCAAACTTGTTGTTCACCAAGGACTGTTACGTACAACTGTCATGTATTAGCCGGACATCGGTGACGTTTGCCCACGGATTGCCGACAACGGCAGAGTTCGGAACGGGTTTCGATGTGATTTCGGGGTCGCCTGTTCGCTGATATTTCACCGAAGTCGAGCGAATGCCGGCTCAGATGATGTCGGAAATAGAATTCAAATCCCACCGGTTCCGCGTTAACAGAAAGGCGCCCGAAGGGGCGCTTTTTTGTTTCAGCTGAGCCGGTGGTACCTAGGCGAAACTCACCAGTTTCGAAGCACAACGTGAGTGGCCACAACAGGCGCGTGCGAGGGGGCTCCGCTGACCCGCCGCAAGACCGCCGGTTCCCCCTGCGCGCTCACTCTTCGAGCGACTTCACACACGACGCGAGCCCGCCAGTCAACGCGGTCGTCTCGGCCGCGGTCAGCCCAGCAAGCATTCGTTGCTCCACACCGACGACGAGCCTCTGCGCTGCCTCGAGCACATCGGCGCCGGCGGCGGTAAGCATCGTGGGGAGCGCGCGCCCTCTCTCGGGCTGGGCTGGCCGCGCAACCAGGCCGCGATCGATCAGCTGCCGCAACATCGCGTTCATTGATTGCCGGGTAACGAAGGTGCCTCGAGCGAGCGCTGCCGCCGAGATTCCGGGCTCGCCGCGGAGGTGATACAGGCAGGAGTATTGGGACACCGTCAGGTGGAGTGGTCTGAGCGCCTCCTCCATGCGGAGATGAAGGAGTGACTGAGCGTGTTTCAGGACGTAGCCGACCTGCGGAGGCACATTGACCATGTCAGTATCCTGACATACGCTGCGATGTAAGGAAACTGACACAGAGGAGAACCAGCATGGCCGTCACCGGTCCAGACTTCATTGCCCTGCAAGTACGCGACCTCGAGAAAGCAGCGACGTTCTACGAGGAGGTCGTCGGGCTCAGTCGCGCGCCGTTCTCGCCGCCGCATGCGGTCGTCTTCGACACGCAGCCGACGTTCGCCGTTCGCGATCCTGCGCCGGGTGTCGATCTCGAGTCCGGCCAGGCGGGACTCGGCGTCGCACTATGGCTGCACGATCCCGAGGCAATGGCACTGCACGATACGGTCGCCGCAGCTGGCGCCGTTGTCGTTCAACCGCCATTTGAGGGCCCGTTCGGGATGACGTTCGTCTTTCAGGACCTCGACGGTTACCTTGTGACGGTGCACGATCGAGCCACCCGCGGCTGACGCGGCGACCCAAGTCCGCTCCGACGTGTAACGTTTGGGCGTTTATCGGACATTCTCATAGGTGATGGATGGCCAGGGTGACGAGGTCGAGATTTGGCTGCGTGCGCGCAGCGGCGACGGTGCAGCATTTGCCGCGCTGTTCGACCTTCACCACGCGCGGATCTACCGTCGCGCCCTCGGCTTGTTAGGGAGCATCCACGACGCAGAGGAGGTGGCTGCCGCTGCCTTCTTCGAGCTATGGCGTAGGCGCAGCTCTGTGCATCTTGTGAATGGCTCGGTCGTGCCGTGGCTTCTCGTGACGACGACAAACCTGGCGCGCAATGTTCGCCGGAGGACGATCCGGTATCGGCGGCTCCTTCGCGACCTCGCAAGCGACGAGATTCCGTCCGGGGCGGATGTTGACGGATCGGAAATTAGTCAGAGGCTCGCCTCTTCGCTCGGGCGATTGTCGCCTGTCGACGGGGCTCTCTTCGTTCTCACAGTCCTCGAGGGCGTTTCGATAACCCAGGCTGCGGAGGCGGTCGGTTGAAAGCGTCGACTGCACGGGTACGTCTCCACCGGGCGCGCCTTCGGCTGCGCGAAGAGCTGGACGACGTGAATCCCTCTGCACATCCCGCAATCGAAGGGAGTGAATCATGAACACCACCGAGATGGACCCGCGGTTCGTCGGCGCCGTGCGGGCCGAGCTCGCCGCGATCGGTACCGAGCGAAGCCAGCTGCAGCGCCAGCAGCGCCGGGCTCGAGCCCTTTTGATCGGCGTCGCCATCCTTGTCATCGTGGGAGCGACTACCGGTGCCGCGATCGTCGTGAACAACTTGCCCGGGACAACCATGGTGACACCGCTCGGGAATATCACGACCGCAACTCACACGGGAACCGGAACGCTGCAACTGGGACCGGTACCCGCGAAGGCCGACGAGGTCATCGTCAATCTCACCTGCCTTAACAAGAAGGGCACAGTGAGTCTGAAGACCAAACCGGAATCCGGCGGCTCCGGCTTCGACATCGTCACGCTCTACTGCGGCAAAGGGAGGGCGAAGCCCGCGCGCATCGAACAAGGACTCCTCCCGAAGGCCGGCAGCACGACGATCACGGTCACGGCGGACCCGAGCACCAAGTGGGCTGCAACCGCGGAGTACGCGAGTTCCACCACATCTGCGTGGGGCGTCAATGCGCACGGTCAGACGTACGGTCTGTGTGGCTACACCGGCTGCCCAGACCTCGCGGCCGTACGGGCGATCAACGGGGTGCAGGGTTACATCTACGTCCCGACGTTTGGGGGATTCACGGCAGGGAGCTACGTAAAGGTCTACAAGTCGGATGGTACGACCGTCATCGGACGGTTTCGTGTCGGGAAGCCCGGATAGACTCCGACAGGCCGAGGGAACGCTGATGCGACCTGGCGAGTACGCGACGGGGGAAGAAAAGCATGTCCGATAGCCGGACTTCTGAAAGCGGGCGGCTCCGAATCCGATCAGCATGGTGTCGCCGGGCTGTCACGGTCGGCATTCTCGCGACGGTCGTGATCGCAGTGGCCGGGTGTTCCACCGTCGCCAAACACCCGAGCGCCCATGCGACGCCCAGCCATCACTCGAATACTTCAGCGTCGCCAACCGGTGATCCGACTCCCACTGCCGCCCCGAACCCGGCCATCTCGCATGCGGCCACGCCGGGCCCGGTTAGCGCAGCGTTCCCCAGCCCGACGATCACGGCCATCCCTCGAGGCACGGTCGTCGCATCGGGGGACGTGGCCTCCCCGAAGGGAAGCATCCACTTCCACTATGCGGTAGTTGCGAACGGTGACAACACGTACTCTGCCGAGTACTCGGGCTTCACGTCGACGGTGCCGGTGCCCATATCGGTCACTTTGCTCGATGTCGCACCCCACGTCGGTGACGGGCTCACCTACCACGGGGTCGGCGACCATCAGCTCGGCGGTCCCGCGACGACAGCCACTCCGGCCTCGTCGGCTGTGCTCAATTCTGCGGGTCCACCGTCCTACCTCATCGCTCTCGTCACCTACTCGTCGGCGACATCCAGCGATGGCATTCCGGTGGAGCTCGGACCGAACAAGGTCCTTGCGGTCAACTCCGTTCAGTGGTCCATTCCCGCACGCCAAACCAACGTCCACCCATCCGATGGAGGCACTCGGGCCTACGCCTCGGGAAAGGTCACCACGACCACGGCCACAGGAGCCCCCAAGCGATACCTGGTCGCCCCGGGCGACATCACGGCCGTGGTCGCGCAGCGATTCGGGATCTCGGTCGAGGACCTCATCTGGCTGAATGCGAATCTGGAAGTGTTCGGTGACCAGCAATATCTGTACGAAGGAACGACGCTGAACCTGGACCCCAACAGCCTCTGATAGTCACCAGCATCAACGCGCCGCTCACCCGCCCCGAACCCGACTCTTGACGACTCACTTGTTTTTTGCAAGTATCGATGTCGTCCGCATTTGGACCCACGATCGAGCGGGAGAACGCACGGAATGGCCATCACACGAAGAGTAGTCGTGTACGAGTTCCTGACCCTCGACGGCGTCGCCGAGGACAACTCCCGCTTCTTCGTGGGGGAGGACGACGCCGAGGTGGATGCCGTCGGCGCCGATGTGATTGCAACGCAGGACGCCGTCATCCTGGGCCGTCGCAGCTATGACGAATGGGTCACGTTCTGGCCGAACAGCGACATCGAGCCGTTCGCATCATTTATCAACAAGGTCCCGAAGTACGTCGCGACATCCACACCGCTCGATGTCGACTGGGCAGGTGCGACCGCGATCGACGGTGAACTCGTCGACTTCGTGCGCGAGCTGAAAGACAAGCCCGGAGGCGACATTGGCGTCCACGCGAGTATCTCGGTCGCGCAGACATTGCTCGCCGCGGGCCTCGTCGACGAACTCAGGCTCATCGTTGCTCAGCAGATCGCCGGAAGTGGTCGCAAGCTACTTGACGGTCTGCCCCCGATTCGGCTCGCTTCAACTCGAACGGCCGTCTCGGCGACCGGTTTTCTGCTCCTCGACTATCGCGTTGTTGGCTAAGCACCGCCCGCATCCGATCCCTAGCCATAAATCAACGAAAGGAAACCACTCTGTCCCAGAGTCTGTCAACGTGCCGGTGACCGACCTGAAGCGAGCAGAGGCGTTCTCCGTGGCATTCGGATTCACGCTATCTGTACGAAAGAACGACGCTGAACCTGGACCCCGCCAGCCTTTAGCTGCAGACGGGCGATCTTCACCGCGCCCGATCCCGTATGAGCAGCGCTTAACGATGCTCACGACTGAGCAAGGTTCGCAGTCTGCTCTGCGGCCCAGGCAGCCGTCGTTTCGGCGGCGGGAATGTCGGATGACACCAGCCATGCCAGTTCCAGCCCGCTGAGATATGCGAGAATCTCGATCGCTTTCGCGCGAGTATCGACATCCGTGCGCATCTCGCCGCGCTTCTGGGCGGACGCCAGGGTAGCGGCGAGTCGATCCACAGTCAGCCGGTAGTTGGCCGCAAGTCGTGGGCGGAGGGTGTCGTCGTCGCCCACGTTCTCGGCGATCAGTACGCCGAGAAGGCCGACGAGATCCGGATTGTCGGCCCAACTGGCGACAATGTCGGCAATGATTCCGAAGATTCGCATACCGGGGTCAGGCCCGAGCCGCCAGATCAAGCCGTCCTCGAATGCGTCTCGGGCGTCGAGGATGGCATTCAGCAGTCCGTCCTTCGTGCCGAAATGATAGACAACAGCGGCCTGGGATACTCCGGCCTCGTGCGCGATGTCGGCGAGAGTCGTGCCGCGCGAACCGTTTCTGGCGATGAGTCGCGTGGCCACGGCGATGAGCTCCTCGCGTCGATCTGATCCGCGTCGCGAACTCATCCGCATCCCTCCCCAAGAACGCACCGTGCGCTCTGCTCTTTGATTCTAGACAACTGACTGATCAACCAGTATGTTAACTAACTGACTAACCAGTCAGGTTGGAAACTTCGAGAACGCGAGATTCATCCTCCATGCCAGGCAGAGACGCCACAGCGCAACCAGATCGCATCGACGACACCGCTCCGCCGGTGCCGAGTGACGAGGTGCGCCAGTATTTTCTGGATAACCCAGGAGACGACACCGATGGGGTCAGCGACATGGTCGTGTTGCGTGCGCAGACCAGAGAAGTGGGGATGCGCGTGCGAGGCGAGCTCGAACCGATTGGGGCAACGAGTGATGTCGTAGTCCGCGGCGTGAAGGTCAGGACCTATCAACCTTTAAGTATTCGGCGGCCCGACACCTGTTTTCTCTGGATCCATGGCGGCGGGTGGATGCACGGCGACCTCGACGTGTACGAGGAAGTTTCTCGCGCGTTCGCCAATGAACTCGGGTGCCAGGTCGTAGCGATCGACTACGGGCTCGCGCCGGAGTATCCGTTCCCATTCGCGCTCGACCAGGTGTGGGCGGTCCTGCAGTGGGCCGTCGCTGGATTCTCGCAGGTCGTACTCGCGGGTGACAGCTCCGGAGCCAACATCGCGGCCGCGGCATCGATTAAAGCCCGGGATGCCGGTGTCCCGGTCGCCGTCCAGTTACTGATTTACCCCGTGCTCGAGAGCTCCGACAAAACGGACTTCAAGCGACGCTTTCGCACCCGCTATTCGCCTTTCGTCGGGCAGGCAAACTTCGGCGAAAGCACGCACGAGCGCATCAAGTGGATCTGGGACGTCTACGTTCCCGAGGGCACGATGCGCGAGTCGGCGCTCGCGACTCCGATGCGGGTCGATACCCTTCGCGGGGTTGCGCCGGCGGTAATTGTCACCGCAGAGCATGACATCCTGAGGGGCGAGGACGAGGCGTATGCCGAGCGGTTGCGCGCTGACGGTGTCTCCGTCGAACTTCTGAACTTCCCTGGCCAGATCCACGGCTTCCTGCAGATGCGAGGCGTACTCAGTGACGCGAGCGCCGCACTCTCGTCGGCGGTTGCAGCAGTCAGTTCATACCTGACCCCAGAACCAGCACGCAACGCACCAGCCCACCCAGCACAGACAAAGGAGTCATAATGTCTCGCATCGATACCCCGCATGCCACGCCGCGCATTCCGAGGCGCATAGCGTTAGTCGCAGTTGCGACCGTCGCCGCACTGTCGCTCGCCGCGTGCGCCCCTGGATCAGGAGGTTCCGGCAGCTCGACGCCGGGTGCGATAAAAACCGATCTCGGCACCAAAGCGACCACCCTCAACGTTCTCGTCACGACACCGGATGTCGCGTTGTTCGACGCGCTTGGCAAGGCCTTTCATGCCAAGTACCCCAACGTGAAGGTCAACGTCCAGAGTCAGGACTACACATCCCTCACCACGAACATCTCGCACGTCCTCTCGGGCACTAACGTGCCGGACGTTGTGCGTATCGCGTCGTTCGGCAACCTGGTGAAAGACAAGCTGCTTCTCAACCTCGATCCCTACGCGTCCGCGTACGGCTGGACCAAGTGGCCACAGTCCCAGTTCGCATCCACTCGAGTCGCCGCGAACGGCACCCAGCGCGGGTCCGGCTCGTTGTACGGCGTTGGTCCGGGCTTTGGGCTCACGGGCGTCTACTACAACAAGGCGCTTGCCCAGCAGGTGGGTATGACGACGGCGCCGACCAGCCTCGCCGCATTTGAGAAGCTGATGGCCAAGGCGAAGGCGGCAGGCATCACACCGATCATTGAGAACGGTAAGGATGGCGGCACGGGCTTCATCCTGCAGAACCTGCAGATGGATTACGCCGGTAGCATCGCCCCGGTGCAGAAGTGGAACGAGGACGTGCAGGGCGCGTCGATCGACTCCTCTGCAACGGTTGAGGCCGCGACGACCATGCAGCAATGGGCGAAGGACGGCTACTTCGCTCCCGACGTCAACGCAGTAGACCAGACGCTCTCGCCGACACAGTTCACCTCGGGTCAGGGACTCTTCTTCCCGAGCGGTAACTGGCAGGCGCCTGGCCTGGACTCGGCGGGGGCCGGGAAGTTCGGCTTCTTCCTCTTCCCGCCGACCTCGGCTGGGGGCGAATACTCCGCGATGACCTCGACCGATACCGTAGCGGTGCCGGCCAAGGCGACACATCCGGCCGCGGCGGCGGCGTTCCTCAACTTCATTCAGACGGATGCGATCGCTCGTCAGGACACCGTGAACCTTGGTGGCGTGGTGCCCGCCGGCCCGGTGAACGGTTCGACGCCCACCACGAAGTCCGGCTCCGTTGTTGGGGCTACGGTGAGCGCGTTCCGTGGGCTGCTGAAGAGTGATGGTCTGGCTGACTTCATGGCCAATGCCACCGCATCCATCAACGCCAACGCGATAATTCCGCAAACGCAGTTACTGGTGGCCGGCCAGACCACCCCGCAGAATCTTGCCAAGACTCTGCAGTCCGATTACACCCAGGAGCTTGCGCAGTAGCGAGGTCCTGGTTCTTGCTCCGATCGGCCGGGTACTGCGTGCTGTCGTGCCCGGTCGATCGGCATCGTTGTCGAGGCGTCATCCACCATCAGCGGAAGAATGGGAATCGTGTCAGGGCAACCTCGAATTCGTCGTCGGCATCCGGACTGGCATGGTCTCCTGTGGGTTCTCCCGGCGCTCGTCGTTTACACAGCGTTCGTGCTCTACCCGTTGCTGCAATCGGTGCAGTACTCGTTCTATAACTGGGACGGCGTCGGCGAAGCAACGTGGGCGGGCCTCGCCAACTGGGAATCTCTATTCACCGACCCAGAGATGCTTCACGCGGTCGGCAACGCATTCGCGCTGATCGTGTTCTACACCGTCGTGCCGATCCTGCTTGGCCTTCTCGGCGCTGCGTTGATCCGCCAGGTTCGGCCGGGACCTTTCGGCACCGCGACCCGGGTCGCGCTCTTTGTGCCACAGGTCATCCCTCTGGTTGGCGCCGGGATCGCATGGTCGTGGTTGTACTCGCAGACCGGGCTGGTGAACCAGTTTCTCGCTTGGATCGGCCTCGGCTCGCTCGGTCGCGCGTGGCTCGGCGACTTTACATTTGCGCTGCCGGCGGTGGGCGTGATCGGCATCTGGGTCATGCTCGGCTTCTGCACGATACTGCTGCTCTCAGGGATGGGGCGTATCGATCCTTCGCTCTACGAAGCTGCCCGACTGGATGGCGCAGGCAGCGTTGCCGAGTTCTTCGCAGTGACCTTGCCAGGGCTTCGGCAGGAAATCGTCGTATGCGTCACTTTCACGATCATCGCGGCGCTCACCAGCTTCGACATCATCCAGGTTTCGACGCAGGGCGGACCGGGGTATCAGACCCTCGTGCCAGGGGTCGATGTCTACCGCCTCGCATTCCTCGACCAACACCTCGGTCAGGCGTCCGCCCTCGCGATTTTCCTCACGCTCATGGTCCTTGCGATCATCATCCCGGTGCAGCAGTTGCGGCGGGTGCGATGATTTCACCGCTCAGCGAACGAGTTAGCCGAGTCATCATCCTGTTGGCGCTGGCTGTGTTCGGCATCGTCCCGCTCCTAAGCCTGCTGAGTACTGCGCTCACCCCCCAGGGCAGCCTGCCGCCTGGTCTCGCCTGGCCGACGGATCCGCAGTGGCAGAATTTCGCCGACGCCTGGAGCGCGGCAAACTTTCTGGCGCTGCTGGAGTCCAGTTGCCTGATCGTTCTGGGAGTCGTCCCGATTTCGCTGGCGATCGCGTCGCTCGCGGGCTATGCACTTGCGCAGTTTCGAGTGCCCGGCGGACCGACCATCTATATCCTGTTTCTGATCGGGCTCACTCTCCCGGCCGAGTCACTCATCACTCCGCTGTACTACGACCTGAAGTCGCTCGGATTGCTCGGATCGCAGTTGGCGGTGATCCTGCCGGAGATTGCCCTACTCATGCCATTCGGCGTCTTCTGGATGCGCGCGCACTTTACCAATACCGAAACTGCGCTGACGGAAGCCGCGACCATCGACGGTGCGAGCCGGTGGCAGACCTTCACGCGCATCAATCTGCCGCTCGCGACGCCGGCCTGGTCGGCGCTCGCCATTCTCTATTTCCTCGCGACCTGGAACCAGTATCTGTTGCCGCTAGTGCTGATCAGCGACCCGTCAAAGCGCACAATGGCCGGAGGACTCGGTGCGTTCCAAGGGCAGTACGGCGACAACATCCAACTGCTGTGCGCGGGGTCTCTGATCATCATCACGCCTTCGCTGATCGTCTTCCTCGTGTTCCAGCGAAGTTTCGTGCGGGCGCTGTTGGCAGGAGCGGTCAAGTGAGGTCGTCACAGAAATTGAGCCATCCCTCTGGTTGCCCTCTTCAGCGTTCCTGATGCAAAGTTCTTGACACGCTACTTGTTTTTTGCAAGTGTTGGGGCTGACCCGCAGACTGAAGAAAGGAACCACAATGTCCCAGATGTTCGTTAACCTGCCCGTGACCGATCTCGAGCGCGCTAAGACCTTCTACACCGCCCTCGGTTTCACCCTGAACCCCGCGTTCACCGATCACAACGCCGCCTGCGTCATCGTGGATGACGGACACAACTACTTCATGATCCTGACGCGCGAGTTCTTCCAGACCTTCACCGAGCTGCCGATCGGCGACCCGGCGGTGAATCCCTCCGTTTCTACCGCGATTTTCCTCGACACTCGTGAGGCCGTCGACGACACGGTCACCAAGGGTCTGGCTGCGGGGGGCGTCGAGCCGCACGAAGCCACGGATTATGGCTTCATGTACCAGCGCCAACTCAACGACCCCGACGGCAACATCCTCGAGTTCGGCTTCATGGACCCGGTCGCCGCCGAGCAGGGTCCAGAGGCCTACGCGAACCAGCAGGCCTGAGGTCCGATGGCCGCACGTGAGTACGGGCAATACTCCGGCATCACCCGTGCCATGGAGGTCGTCGGTGAGCGCTGGTCACTGCTCATCGTCCGCGATCTGCTTGTTGGGCCGCGCCGCTACGGCGAGCTCGCCACAGGGCTTCCCCGCATCCCGAGCAATATCCTGGCGGCGCGGCTTAAGGAGCTGCAGGGGGCGGGCGTGATCCGGCGGGTCCCGCACTCGCGGGTGATCGTTTATGAACTGACGCCCTACGGCCGCGAGCTTGAGCCCGTCGTGCTCGCGCTCGGCGCGTGGGGATTCAAAGCGATGGGCGATCAACGCGAGGAGCAGATCATCACCCCAGACTCGATGACCATGGACCTCCGCACCGCCTTCCGACCGCAGGTCGCGGCCGGGCTGCCGTCGACCGCCTATGCGGCACGCGTCGGGCCCGCCGACCTGCTTATCCGCGTCAATGGCCTCGCCCTCGACGTGACGCGCGGGGACGGACCGGTCGACCTCGCCTTCTCCGCGGGTCCCGGCATTCACCGGCTGATCTCAGGGGAGCTCGCAGCAGATCGCGCAATCGCGACCGGAGTTGTCGAGGTGCTTCACGGGCGCGGCGATCTCCTCGACCGCTTCGCGAACACGTTCCACCTCGCCGCCTGAGCCGTGTGTGAGGCTGGGGTCATGAAAGACGATCTGAAGCACTACCTCCAGCGGGGTCGCGACTCCCTGCTGTGGAAGCTGGATGGCTTGGGCGAGTACGACATTCGGCGACCGATGGTGCGGACCGGGACAAACCTGCTCGGCCTCGTGAAACATGTGGCCAGCGTCGATGCCGGCTATTTTGGTGAGGTATTCGGCAGGCCATTTCCGGAAGTCTTGCCCTGGGCCGCGCTAGACGCAGAGCCGAACGCCGACATGTGGGCGACCGCCGACGAGTCCCGCGAATCAATCGTCGACCTGTATCGGCGAGCCTGGGCGCATTCCGACGAAACCATCCGCGCGCTCGAGCTTGACTCCGTCGGCGTCGTCCCGTGGTGGCCGGCGGAGAGGCGAGACGTGACTCTCCACGGCGTGCTCGTACATGTGATCGCCGAGACTCAGCGGCACGCCGGTCACGCGGACATCGTCCGCGAGCTTATTGACGGCTCAATGGGTCGATACAGCACCGACCGGTCCTACGACGACTTCGACTGGGACGGGTACCGTTCGCGTGTTGAGCAAGCTGCCCGCGACGTCAGGGACAAGTCTTAGATTTTCGTCCGGTACGGCCGAAAGAAGTCTCGCAGCTCCTCCGCGTAAACCTCGGGCTGCTCGAACGGCGCGAAGTGTCCGCCGCGGGCAGGCCCGGTCACTCGTACGACGTTCGCCACTCGCTCGAGCCACGCTCGCGGTGGACAAAGGATGTCACCCTGGAACAGGGAGAAGCCGGACGGGACGTCGACCCGCCGCGCGAGCTGTACGGGTGGGATCGCGGCATTCGCCTTGTACATCCGCATTGACGATCCGATGGTGCCGGTCAGCCAGTACAACGTGATGTTGGTCAGGATTTCGTCTTTCGTGAACGCGCGCTCGACGTCGCCGTCACAATCGCTCCAGGCACTCAGCTTTTCGACGATCCACGCCGCGAGCCCGACATGCATGCGGTGCACAGCGACGACGCGATCGGGATGATCGAGCGCCAGGTAGCGGCTGACGTGGCTCCCAATATCGCCGCCGGCCGCGCCGAAGCGTTCATAGCCAAGAATGCTCATGAGCCGCGCCCACAGGTCTGCAACCGCAATGGAGTCGAGCGGCGGCCCGGCCGGAGCATCGGAGTAACCGAACCCCGGCATATCCGGCACAACGACGTCGAATGCGTCTGCCGGGTCGGCGCCATAAGCGCCTGGATCGGTCAGCAGCGGGATGACCTTCGAGTAGCGCCAGAACGAGTCGGGCCATCCATGGGTCAATATCAGCGGAAGCGGTGCGCCGACTGGCGAGACGGCGCGGGCGTGCACGAAATGGATGCCCAGGTCATCGAGCGGGACCCGGAAGTGCGGCAGTCTCGCGAGTGCTGCCTCCTGGGTCGGCCAGTCATATCCATCCACCCAGTCGGCGACGAGTTCGCGGAGATAGTCCACATCCGTGCCGAGCGACCATCCCGCGTCTTCGGGGGTGAGCGGCATGTTATTCACGTTATCGGCGAGGCACTGACATTTGTCACATCGGTTCGATGGCCAATGTCACTACCGGGCTTCGCGCGGCGCCGCGATCGTAGAGAGGTAGCTGAAAGGACCCCAAAATGACAACCTCAACGATCGCCACAGAACAACACCACGCGCTAGCGAAAGCCTCGCTGCGCACCGTCACCGCTCTCGTCGGGACGTACCTCGCGATTAGCGTGCTCACCCTGGGCGCCATCATCCTGCTTCGCGACAATACCGCGATCGTGAACACAGCGGTCTGGATCCGCGGCACGATCGTGGTCGGGAGCGCCGCACTGATGTTCGTCTTTGCTCGTCGAGCAAGCGGCGGTGCCGCGCGCGCATTCCTGCGGATTCGTCTCATCTCGGCGATCATGCTCGTTGCAATCGTCGTGATTATTTCCCTGCCGGGCACTTTCCCGCTGTGGATGAAGCTCGAACAGGCCGTGTGTGGACTGCTGCTGCTCGTCGTCGTGATCCTCGTGAACGGCCGCAGACTTCGCTTGTTCTTTGCCGCGAGGTAGCAAGATTGCGACGGTGGTAGCGTGCCCGTGATGACCGTGCGCAGCACACCGAAGCGCGCCGACGTCCAGCCGTGGACTCGCGGCTGGCGTCGGCTCGTTCTCGCTGCGGGGATGCTCGTCTATCCTGCGATCACGGCGGCGACCATTCACCAGTATTCGACGGGGCTCGTGGCAGTCGCCGGGTATGTGCTGGTGGTGGCGTTCGCGGGATGCTACATCGGCGCCATGCTGACCGTGGCGCACGGGGGGTGGATGCCGTTCTGGGCTCTGCTCGCCGTGCTGACCGCGCTGTTCGTTGCCGAGCTGTGGTTCGCCCAGATCAGTGCTTTCTTCCTGTGCGCGGTGGTCGTATCACTTGCCGTACTTCCGCTGCGCGGATGGGTTGCGCCGTTCGTCGTCGTGGCCGCGGTTGCCTGCATCATCACGCCCGTCGTAACGCCGGGATGGCAAGGCGGACCGGGCTGGACCGAAGCGATCATGGTCGTCTTCACCGCCCTCATTTGGTACGCCTTTACGGAGATTGCGCAGACGAACCAGGCCCTGCTCGAGACTCGGGCGGAAGTTGCGCGACTCGCCTCCGAGACGGAGCGCAACCGGATCGCGCGAGACCTCCACGACCTCGTCGGCCACTCCCTCACCGCGATCACGGTAAAGAGCAACCTCGCGCGCCAGCTCGCTGCGAGCGAGTCGTCGCCGGCCCTGCAGGAGATCACTGAGGTCGAGCAACTATCCCGGCAGGCGCTCGCCGATGTGCGAGCAGCTGTGTCGGGATACCGGGATGTGACGCTCGCCGGAGAACTCGCTCGCGCGAAGGAGCTGCTGCGGGCAGCCGGGATCACCGCAGACATCCCCACTGCGTCCGAAACACCGGACTCGGTCAGCCAGGAGCTGTTCGGCTGGGCGGTGCGTGAGGGAGTGACGAACGTCGTGCGGCACTCCCGTGCGTCCCGCTGTACGATCGTGGTGTCGGCGAGCGCGGTTGAGATCAGCGACGACGGACTGGCCACGCCGGCGACACCGGGCAACGGCATCACCGGCCTTCGCGAGCGTGCGGATGCCGTTGGCGCGGCCGTTGTTACCGGACCAATCAAGCCCCGCGGCTGGCGGCTTCTGGTCGAAGTCGGCAACACGAGAGATGCCACGTGACCACGCGACTGCTGTTGGCAGATGACCAGGAGCTGGTCCGGGATGCGCTTCGCGCGCTTCTCGAGCTCCAGGACGAATTCGAGGTGGTTGCGTCGGTCGGCCGAGGCGACCTCGTGGTCGATGCCGCCCTCCAGACACACCCCGATGTTGCGCTGCTCGACATTGAGATGCCCGGTCTCGACGGGCTGGCGGTCGCGGCCGTGCTGGCGAGTCAGGCGCCGGACACCCGGGTGATCATCCTCACGACCTTTGGTCGCAGCGGATACCTGCGCCGCGCGATGGAGGCGGGCGCGGTCGGGTTCGTCGTCAAGGATGCGCCGGCCGAGGCGCTCGCGGATGCGATCCGACGGGTCATGAACGGCGAACACGTCATCGATCCGGCGCTGGCCGCGGCGACGCTGGCGGCGGGAGAGTCTCCGCTGACCGCACGCGAGCGTGATGTGCTGATCGCGGCCCGGTCCGGCGCATCCGTCGCCGACATCGCACGCAAGCTGTACCTGTCGGAGGGAACGGTACGCAACTACCTCTCGACAGCGATGTCGAAAACCTCGGCGCGCAACCGCATGGAGGCGCTTCGCATCGCGGATGACCGTGGCTGGCTCTAAGTGCGCCATAAAGAATTAACTGGCGGTAACCATTAATTGATGGTTACCATCATTTCATGGTCACCTCCACAACCACTCCCAGTTCTCGTCGTTGGTTCGCTCTCGGCGCCGTGAGTCTCGCCGTGCTCGCGGTCGGATTCGACGGCACAATCCTGAGCGTCGCGCTTCCCACCCTCGCGACCAAGCTGAATGCAACGGAGTCGGACCTGGAGTGGTTCTCCGCCGCCTACCTCGTGGTGCTCGCGGCCGCCGTTCTGCCCGCCGGGCTGATCGGCGACCGGTTCGGCCGCAAGAAGACACTGCTCATTTCCCTCGCGCTCTTCGGGATCGGGTCGGCGTGGTGTGCGGTGTCGACCTCGCCCACCGAGTTCATCGCCGCCAGGGTGCTGCTCGGTCTGGCCGGCGCCGGCGTAACGGTCATGGCGATGTCGGCACTCACGGTGCTGTTCGAACCGGCAGAGCGTCCACGCGCGGTCGGAGTGTTCGCGGCATGCAACTTCGTCGCCCTCCCGCTCGGTCCGATTCTCGGCGGCTGGATGCTCAGCCACCTGTGGTGGGGCTGGCTGTTCCTGGTCAACGTTCCACTGGTCATTCTCGGACTGATAGTTGGTCTCGTGCTCGTTCCGGAGACGAGGAGTGAACGTCGCGCGAAGATCGACGTGATCGGAATCATCCTGTCGGTCATTGGTCTCGTCTGCCTGACGGCCGGTTTCGTTACGGCAGGCAAGAACGGCTGGGGTGACGTCGGGGCGCTCAGCCTTATTACCGCCGGAGCGGTCGTTCTCGTCGCATTCTTCCTGTGGGAACGGCGACTCGCTCGCAGCCGGGGCGGCGCCCCCCTACTCGACATCGAGCTGTTCTCGTCCCGGTCTTTCACCTGGGGCGCCATCCTGAGCGGATTTGTGAGTCTCGGCCTGATCGGGGTCATTTTCACCATGCCGCAGTATTTCCAGGGAGTGCAGGGCGATGACGCCCAGACTTCGGGTCTTCGGTTGCTCCCTCTCATCGTCGGCCTCATTCTCGGTGCTGTGCCCGCGAGCCAGTTTGCTCGGCTTCTCGGCATGAAAATCACGGCCGTCGTCGGCTTTGCGGCGATCGGGATCGGCTCGGGCATCGGCGCGTACACGACCGCTTCGTCCTCGGCTTGGTTCGTGGCGGCGTGGATGGCCGTGGTTGGATTCGGCGTCGGTGTCGCCCTC
This sequence comes from Galbitalea sp., assembly GCA_036271795.1. GTDB lineage: Bacteria > Actinomycetota > Actinomycetes > Actinomycetales > Microbacteriaceae > Galbitalea. Next base: position 18,657 of record DATAZY010000030.1, on the reverse strand, counting down.
GCGACCTGTACCTCTGCCGCGCTGTCCAGGCTGGCACCGGAGAACAGCGGCATCGGCTCCGCGGTAGTCCAGGTAATCCAGAAGGTTGGAGCGCCGCTCGGTTCCGCGGTCCTCGGCAGCGTCCTGAGCGTGACCTACCAGGCGCAGCTTCGCCTGCCCGCGCTCCCGTTGTCGGTCGCGGACGAAATCAGACACAGCGTATTCGCGGGCGTTGCGGCGGCCGATTCGCTCCACTCGAGCGCGCTGCTGCACTCGGTGCGAGCCTCGTTTGTGAGCGGAGAGACCGCCGCCCTCGCGGTCACCGTCGGGATTGCGGCGGTCGGTTGTATCGTTGCCCTTGTCTTCCTTCCGCGCTCGACGGCGCCGTCCCCAGCAGAGATTCCACTTGCCGCAAACGCCCACTGACTCCACCCCGGGACTCCGGGAGCGCAAGAAGGCGCAGACGCGCGATGCGATTCAGACGCACGCGCTCAATCTCTTCGCACGGCAGGGTTATGCGGCGACGACGGTCGAACAGATCATTCGCGGCGTTGACGTCTCGGAGAGCACCTTCTTCCGGTATTTCCCCACCAAGGAGTCTCTGGTCCTCACCGATGACTTCGACCCGGTCATCCTCGGCGCCTTCGCGGCCCAGCCGCCCGACGTCGGCGTCATGGATGCGCTCAGGATCGCCTTCCGCGCACTGTTCGACGCCCTGACCGATGAGCAGCTTTCTGCTCAGCGGGAGCGACTCGAACTGGTGCTCGGCGTTCCCGCGCTTCGGGCGGCCATTTTCGAACAGTTCTCGACAACCATGGACCTGCTTGCGGAAGCCATCGCTCAACGACTCAGTCGCGACCCCGGTGATTTCGAGGTGCGAACTGCCGCGGGAGCCGTCATCGGCGCGAGCATGGCGGTGCTCGCGGCTCTGACCGAAGACGCGGGTGCGGACTACGGTCAACTCATGGATGACGCCATGGCTCAACTTCAGGCCGGAGTCCGGTTCTGACCCTTCGATCAGGGTCGATAGCCTTCCGCGCAAGTCTGCTGCGCGGCGGTTTGACCTGTGACGTCGGCTGGTAGCGCGACCGGCACATCCGTGGATCCGGAAGTTGCCGTGGGCGTCGGGGTCGCCGTGGAACCGGGAGCTGGTGTCGTCCCGGTCGTCGGGTCGGCGACGGTCGCCCTCCCGAGCTTCCCCGACAGTTGGATCGGACGGTCATTGTCCAGGGCCGTATTGAGGATGCTGTCGGCGGGTTGCTCCGGGACCACGCGCCCCGGATAGGCGGCGTTTGATTTGGTCGGGTACTCAACGAATACGACGTTGCTCAGGCTGATGTTCTTGAGGGCGAGAGCGATGGCGACCATCGTCGTGGGTGCTGTGAGGGTGTCAGAGAGTTGCATGTTCTTCACCGCGGCGTTCGCGAGCGAGTAGAGCGTGAGCGGATTGCTGAGGACGCCTGCGCTGGTGAGTTTGCGCACGAGGGAGGACATGAACAGCTGCTGATCGCTGATTCTGCTCAGGTCGCTGCCGTCGCCAACGCCGTGTCGGCTACGGAGAAAGGCCAGGGCTTGCGCGCCCTCGAGCGTCTGTTCTCCAGCGGGAAGGTTCAGCCCGACGTACTTGTCGGTGAGGTTCGTGGCGAGGCAGACGGTGACGCCTCCGACGGCATTCGACATCTCGATCACACCGTCGAAGCTGATCTCGGCGGCGTACTGGATGTCGAGCCCGGTCAGCTTCTCGGTAGCCAGAACCGTGCACGCGAGGCCGCCGCGCGAGAGCGTGGTGTTGAACATCGCGAGCGTCGCGGGTGGCGCAACACTACCGTTCATGCGCGGGCACGCCGGGATGCTGACCAGCAGGTCGCGGGGAATGCTCACGACGCTCGCGTGCTGGTGATCGGCCGAGATGTGAAGAACCATGGTGACGTCGTTGTTGCCCGCTCCGGAACTCCCCGCGAGATCAGCTTTGTCCTCGAAGCCGCTTTGGTCGGTGCGCGTGTCGGTGCCCGCGAGCAGAAGATTCACCGCGCCCGAGATGGCCCCGACCTGCGGGACGGGCTCGTTCGTTCCACGAATGTGGTCGAGGTGGATGCCCGGCTTGATACTCGAAATCGTCTGCCAGACGGCGATTCCGGCGATCGATCCCGCGCTGAGTGCAATAACGACGACCGCGACGCCGACGTAACGCAGAGCGCCAACCCACGCGTGGGAGCGAGGGAGTCGCCCGTGGCGGGCAATCGTCTCCGGTTTCGGTCTGGTCGTCACCCAACTACCTAAACACGGCTTTCTGGGAGCTTCGCTCAGGCAGGCGGCGCCGCGATGTTTACCAGCCAGCCGACCCCGAAGCGGTCGACGCACATTCCGAACGTGTCACCCCAGACAGCCTTCGCCAGGGGCATGGTGACGGTGGCGCCCTCGATGAGCTTGTCCCAGTAGCCGGTGACGGTGTCCTCGTCAACGCTGTCCGCACTCAGCGAGATGGTGATGTTGGTGCCCGGGTTGTACTCCATCCGGCTCGGAGTATCCGACGCCATGAGCCTCAGCCCGCCGTCCGTGACGAGCGCGGAATGCATCACGAGGTTGTCCTCGGATGGGTCCTGACTGGCGTTCAGCTCGGCGAATGTGTTAATGGTCAGCTCTCCGCCGAACACCGAGTGATAGAACTCGATCGCCTCGCGAGCGTTGTCCTTGAAGCCAATGTAGGGATTGAGGTAGATGGTCATGGGTTCATTCTTGACCCGACGGCACCCGTTCGGGGGGCAGTCATTGAAACTGTTATCCACAGATACGCACTTTTGTGTAAATATTGCGAATTACACTCTTGAAGTTTGCAATTGTGAGAGGTCAAATTTCAAATTGTGCGATATATTGAAATTGTGGACGTAGAGGCATTTGCGAAATCTCCGATCGGAACGTTGGTACCAATAAGCGGATACGACCACCGGCTTGAGCAGCCCTACGACCATTGGGCATACGTCCCAGCGGATCTGCCACGACAGGTGTCTCTGACACAGCCGACGATCAATGTCATGGGCCAGGCCGACAGGGCGCTTGGGGCTTTGACCGCCCGCATCCGCTTGTTACCAAACCCGAACCTTCTCGTTCAACCAGCGCTCCGTAAGGAGGCAAAGGACACGTCTGCCCTCGAGGGCACGTTCGCCCAACTGGATGAGGTACTGAAAGCAGACTTCATTGATCCCCCAAAACGGTCGAGTGAAGTTCGAGAAATCATGAACTATGTGAATGCCGCAACGACGGCGATTGAGATGGTCAAATCGCTACCCATCTGTCGTCGACTTCTTGAGCCAATCCAGAAGATTCTGGTTACCGGTACGCGGGGTGATGGATTCGACGCGGGAAAACTGCGTGAACGTCAAGTCCACATCGGTGAAGAGGGTGCCCCGGTTGAGGAGGCACGATTTGTCCCAACCCCGCCGGGGGAACCGCTGATCTCGGGCTTTCAGCAGTGGGAGGACTGGGTGAACGGTCAGGACGACCTGCCGCTACTGGCAAAGCTCGCAATGGGGCACTATCAATTTGAAACACTCCATCCATTCAGCGACGGCAATGGACGGCTCGGGCGGCTGGTGATCACGCTGCAACTCTTGGTCGCGAAGGAACTGGAGTACCCGATTTTGAACCTGTCGTCCTGGTTTGAACCACGCCGAACCGAATACATCGAAGCGCTAAGGAACGTCAGTCTCACGGGAGACTTCGACACGTGGATTGCCCTGTTTGCCCGCGCAGTCCGAGATCGATCGAGGTCTGCGCTGAGCACAATCGATGCCCTGATCGCGTATCGCGACGGAATCGTCACGCGAGCTCACTCGGCTGGTATCCGCGGGATCACGCACGACATCGCAGATATCGTCATCGGCAATCCGGTTGTGACAGTGAGCGAGTTCGCAAAGAAGCGTGACGTGGCCTACAACACCGCGCGAACCAACGTCGAAAAGCTGGTCAGTATGGGAATCTACCGCCAGCTGGCTGGGATCGACTATGGGCGCATCTACTTCTCGACCGAGGTTGCGAAGCTGATTGGTGAAGACTAGCTGGTATGTCTGAGAACGTAAGCCCCAACCAGATCCAGTTTCAGGTCAACCTTCCGCCGGAGCTCGAGCTGGGGGTGTTCGCCGATTTCGCGAGCGTGTGGCACACGCCGACCACCTTCGTCATCGACTTCCTTGCCGTGAAGGGTCCCCAGCATCCATCGATCGATGCGGTCGGGCAGGCGCACCCCGAGGCGCCCGTGCTCGAAACTCGGGTCGGGGCACGCGTGCGAATACCGTCGGAGCAGATCTTCCCGCTCATCGCGGCGCTGCAGCAACAGGGCGACAAGTGGCTCGAGGAGTCCGGTCGCTCCGAGCCTCCGGCCGACTGGGTCAACTCGCGATGATCACGCGGCGCGAGGCGGCGCTTCGCCTCGACATTCCACTAGAGATGGCATCGCGGCATGGAATTCCCACAAGGATGACCGAGAGCGAGTTCGCCGAGCTTCAGGCCGACCCGCCGGCCTGGCTGCAGCAGTCGTGGGCCAATCGCACCGGCAAGTCGGTCTGGGTGCAGCTCACCTGCGACATTTGTGGATTCTCAGAATCCGCGCGTCCAAAGAAGTGGTGGCTGGATTTCACCTATCTCACCTGCGACTTTCACCGTGCGGACGAAATACCGCCGCCAGCACCCGGCCTCTATCGACGCGAAGTCGAAGGCATTGGCACCCGTTTCATTGGCGTGATCGACGAGCGCCCCTGATGGACGCGATGCGCTAAAGCGTCGCGACGTCGACGAGGACCTTGCCGACGACGTTGTTCTCGACCGCGCGGTGAGCATCTCCCGTTTGGTCGAGGGGAAAGCGCAGCAGCGGCAGCCCGTGGTCCGCTCCGACCCCAAGCGCGCCGTCGGCCGCGGCCGCGCTGGCCGCGCGAACCGCAGCCGCCTTCTGCGCGGGCGAGGTCTTGTAGGTCATCATGAACTGGAGGCGGGCGTTCTTGCCCATGGCGGCCCGGATCGGGATGCTCGGCTCGTCCGTCCCGCCGCCCGCGTACATCGACACCGTGCCACCGAGCGCGAGGATGTCGAGGTCGAGTCGAAGGTTCGCCACGGCGTTGACTTCGACGATCACCTCCACGCCATGCGGCGCAACCTCGCGGACGCGCGCGGCGACGTCATCGGTCCTGTAGTTGAGGACGTGCTGGGCGCCGGCCGCACGCGCGAGCTTCGCCTTCTCGGAGTTGCTGACGGTCGTGATCACTGTCGCCCCAGCCCAGACGGCCAGTTGGATGGCCGCGTGGCCGACCGCGCCCGCTCCGCCCGCGACCAGCACCACTACACCGTCGAGTGCGCCCGGCGAGAGCTCATCCGGTCCGCCCTCGCGAGCGGTGAGGGCTCGGTGCGCGGTGAGGGCGGGGATGCCGAGCGACGCTCCGACGTCGAACGAGACGCCCGGGGGGAGCGGCACGACCTGCGACGCGGGAAGTAACGTGAGCTCCTGTGCGGTTCCGTCCGAGCGCTGGTAGGCGGCATCCCACACCCAGACGTGCTCGCCGGGTGACACAGATGTCACGCCGTTTCCGACCGACTCGACGATTCCCGCCCCATCCTGGTTCGGTACCTGCGGATGAGGCAGAGCGGTGGCGTCACCGGCACCCTGCCGGGCCTTCCAGTCGGTGGGGTTGACGCCCGAGACCGCGATCCGGACGACCACTTCGTTCGGACCGGGCGACGGTGCCTTGCGGTCGACCATGGTCAGGACATCCGGGGATCCGGTCTGCGAATACTCGACGGCTCTCATGGACCCATCTAACGCCGAAATGCCCCTCGGTCGCGCGACGCGACTACTCGTCGACGCGACCGAGGGGCACTCGCGGAGCTAGTTGCTGCCGCCCGCGGTTCCACCCGGACGACCGCCGCCGAAGCCACCGGTGACCGCGCCCTCGGTGATGACAGTCGCCTTGACGGTGCTGCCACTGGTCGCGCCGATGACGCGAATGGTCTCGCCGGCCTTGAGGGACGACACCGTCGACTTCGTCGTCTTGGTGACCGAGGTTGTGCCGGACGTTGTCACGGTGACCTTCGTGCCGTTCGTCTCCTTCAGCACGATCGTGCTGCCGCTGATCGAGACGATGGTTCCCGATGCGCCCGCACCGAATGCACCGCCGCCGAATCCGCCTGCCGCGCCGGTCCCACCCTGGCCGCCGGTTCCGCCCGTTGCCCCAGTGCCTCCGGTCCCGCCTTCTGTGCCGGTCCCACTCCTGAATCCCTGGCCGAAGCCGGTGCGCGCGGCCGCGCTGGGCGTCGCGGTAGCGTGCCCGATCAGGACGCCCGCGAACAGTCCGATCGCGAGGGCAGCGACGAGCGCGAGGATGGGTGTAACGATGCGCGATACGCCCTTTTTCTTGACCACAGTCGTTGTCGGCGTGGGCTCTGTGGGTCCAGCTGGTGCTTCGTTAGTCATGGTTCTTCCTTTTTCTTGGTAGTAGGTCAGATGGAGCGGAGCGCCTGGATGGGGCGCATGGCAGCGGCGCGACCTGCGGGGTATACGCCGAAGAACACGCCGATCGCGACGGAGACTCCGAGAGCGAGCGGAATTGAATAGCCAATCAGTACCGGCGTGGTCCCGTTGATCTGGAACTGCGCGAGGAAGACCGCCACGATGACGCCGAGGATTCCACCGAGCAATGTCAGGATGGCGGCTTCCGCGAGGAACTGCCCCAGAATCGCCCCCCTCGTAGCACCGAGCGCCTTACGAATACCGATTTCTCGCGTTCTCTCGGTCACGGTGACCAGCATGACGTTGGTCACACCGATGCCCCCGACCAGCAGGCTGATGGCGGCAACGGCAGCCAGCAGCACGGTAAAGCTGGTCGCGCTCGCCTGCGCGGTGGACAGCAGCGTGCTCGCGTTCGTGATCGTGTACGGCAGCGTTGCTGTGGACGAGCCGGAAGCGGCGCTCGCCGCGGTGCTCTGGCTCACACCGAGCAGTTGGTTGAGTTCGACCCCAAGCTCGCCCTGCGCCGCCGGCACACCAGCGGTGGTCTTGGACTCGGCGAGCAGAGAACTCAACGCACCGAACCCGGTGAACGACCGCTGGACCCGGGTGATCGGCGCAACGACGACGGAGTTCGGGTCGGTAAAGCCTGTTGAGCTCTGGGTCGCGAGGATGCCGACGATCGTGAATGGCGTTCCGTCAACGGAGATTGACTGTCCGAGCGCGGAACCGGTTGGGTACAACTCGGTGGCAAGCGTCGATCCAATGACGGCGACTTTGGCAGCGCTCGTGACGTCCGCTGCTGTGAAGGCCGCTCCGCTGGCCACGGCCGCGGTCGATACCTTGAAGTAGTCGGCGCTCGAGCCGATGATCGAAACGTCCGTCTCCGATGCGTTTGTTGAGGAGACGGTGAGTGACGTTGTCGATTCCGGAACGACTGACTTGACGTCTCCCAGCCCCGCTTTGTCGAGCTTGTCGCTGACGGCGAGAGTGATCGCAGATGAACCACTGCTCTGGCCATTTGCGCGGATCGTGAGTGTGTTGGTCCCGAGTGATGTGATCAGGTTGTTCACCGTCTGAGCGGAGCCGTTACCGACGGCCATAAGAAGGATGACTGCGCCGACGCCGATGAGCACGCCCAGCATGGTCAGGATGGAGCGCAGCTTGTTCGCCGTGACTCCACGAATTGCGGAGAGCAGGATATCGCCGAATTTCATCGCGCCAGCTCCCGGTTCATGTGGTCGGTCGTAATCAGGCCGTCCTTGACTGTGACGATCCGGTGCGCCCTCTCCGCAACTGCTTCCTCGTGCGTAATGATGACGATCGTCCTGCCCTCAGCTGCGAGCTGGTCGAGGATCGCCAGGATCTCGTGGGTCGACTCGGAGTCGAGGTTTCCGGTCGGCTCGTCCGCGAGCAGCAGCGTGGGGTTCGTGACCAGCGCACGAGCGATCGCGACGCGCTGCTGCTGGCCGCCTGAGAGCTGCTGCGGGCGGTGGTCGGCCCGATGGGACAGGTTGACCGTCTCGAGCGCCTCGAGTGCTCGCCGTTTTCGCTCGGCGTACTTGACACCGCCATAGGCCAGCGGCAGCTCGGTGTTCTGCAGAGCAGTCATCCGCGGTACCAGGTTGAAGGACTGGAAGATGAAGCCGATCTCGCGATTTCGAACGCGAGCGAGTTCCTTCTCGTCCAGGTCGTTGACATCCTGTCCCGCGAGCATGTACGTGCCCGAGGAGGCGACATCCAGGCAGCCGAGCAGGTTCATGAGGGTTGACTTTCCGGATCCAGATGGACCCATGATGGCCAGGTACTCGCCCGCCGCGACGCTGAGGTCGATGCCGCGGAGAGCGTGAACCTGCGCGTCTCCGGTCCCGTAGAGCTGATGGATGTCACTGAGTTCCAGGACACCACTAGAGCGTTGGGCTTCTGCGACGGTCATCCGTTGGTACCGCCGAATCCGCCGCGACCGCCGGTGCCGCCGGTGCCGCCTCCGCCGAATCCGCCGCCACCCGCGCCGCCGAATCCACCGCGTGTGCCAGTGGTTCCGGTCGTCCCGGTTCCTGTGGTTCCCGTTCCCGTGGTGGCGGTGGACACAGAGCCGATCACGATCGTCTCACCCGCAGTCAGGCCCGACTTGATCTCGGTGCCGTCATCGCCCACGATTCCGGTGGTCACGGTCACCGCGCTGGTCTTGCCATTCTTGATGACCTTAACTGTAGAGACACCATTCGCGGTCGTAATCGCCGCCGCAGGGACGTACAGCGCGTTCGCGGAGCTGGCGGATGTGGTGATGGTGACGTCAGCGGTCTGACCGATTCGCAGGTTCTTCGGCGGGTCGGTGAGGGTGATTGTGGTCGCGTAGGTGACGACAGAATTGCTGGCCGTCCCGGTCGGCGCGATCGCCGTCACGGTTGCCTTCGAGGATGCGCCGGTGATTGCCGGGAAGGAGATGGTCGCAGCCTGGCCGACCTTCACGTCGGCGATATCGGCCTCGGCGATGGCCGCGGAGACGGTGAATTTGGAAACATCAGCGATGGTCATGAAAGCCGTCGAGGACGAGCTCGATGAGCTGCTCGAGCTGGCGCTGCTGGATCCGGTGCCAGAGGATCCCGTTCCGCCGCCCGACGACGCGCTGCTGTTACCGCCGCCCGTCGTCGTGCCGCCGACCTCGCCGTCCACAGCAACGACAAGCCCCGCGATCGGCGCGGTCAGCGTCGCGGCGGCGAGATTCTCCTGCGCGGTGGTCACCGCGGTCTGAGCCGTGAGCACCGAGTCTTCCTGTGAGTACACCTGCTGCTGTGCCTGGGTGACATTGCCGCCAGGGCTTGCTTCCGCATTCGCCAGCGCAGTCCTGTCATCGGAGAGGATGCTCTCGGCATGGCTCAGCGAGGTCTTCGCGTTCGTTACCGCGGTCGACAGATCCGCGGTCTGCAGCGTGCCGAGAACCTCGCCCGCGGTGACCGTGGAACCCAGCGCGACGTTGACCGTCGCGATGGTTCCGGACGCCCCAAACGACGCGTTCACCTCCTGCTCCGGCGCAATCGAGCCAGACGCCGTGATGGTCGTGCTGACGACGCCCTGCTCGACCGTTCCGGTGAGTTGGGTGGTCGCGGCGGTGGCGGTGGCACCAAACGGATGGAAAACGACAAGGACGGCGGCGGCGGCGAGAACAATAACCACGATTAGCACGGTATTGATCACCACAGGTCGGGAGAATTTCATGAGTGCATAGTGCACGAGATTTCTATGAGCTTCATATGTGTGCACTGGGGTTTTCACATTTGTTATGCGTGGCCGTGAACCCTAGGCTCAGATCGGAAGCGAGGATGCCCCGTGAGCGACGAAAAAGACGTGGAGATCGATCCGCGATTTGATCCCGCGTTCCAGCGTGGCTTCGATCAGAGCATCCCAATCGAGGAGTACGTGCCCGCTCCGCTGCCTCGAAGGCCCGCGACCGCGCCGCCTGCCGCAGAGCCGATCGTCGCGCCCGCGCCCGTTGCTCCCGCGAAACCGGTGCCGACGCTGGCGACGGCAGCGCCGGATGCCGAGGCCGCTGCTCCCGCAGAACTCCCAGATGCCGGGCTCGAGCCCGGGGCAGACCCGGCGCTCGATTCGAGCCCGTCGCGCAACCCGTTCCTGCTCTTTCTCGGCATCATTTCGATCGCACTGGTTGCGGCGGGCATCTGGCTGTTCGTGCGATCCGGGGATGCCTTCAACAGCAAAGAGGTGCGCTCGCAGGGTGACTATATGTCGCTCACCGCGACGATCGACATGGCGCCGTTCATCGCCCTGCTTGGCGGAGCAACCGCGATCGGTGTGCTGTTCGTCTTCGCGGCGAGGTGGCGCAGGCGCCGCTAGCGTCGAGCCTCCACCCGCCAGACCAGCTTCAGACCGGACCAGTCCGCGTCGATCGCGGCCACCTTCGTGTCAACCAGAGATCGCGCCAGCGCGGCCTCGCGCACGACGTTGTCGGTGATGTCGCTAACGTGACCCGCAGCCTTGCGCGGCCAGGCGACCCACAGTGCTCCCGCGGGAAATACCGTCGGTTCCAGGCGTTCCAGTGACGGCCGGATCTCAGCTGCGGTCGTAACGAACGCGATCACGACATCCGCCGGTGAGTCCGGAGCGGTCTCGAGGGAGGCGTCAGGCGGCGTCTCGAAGCGCCACCCGGCAGGAGCGGCGTCCACGTGCCACCGCGCGCCCGAGACGATATCGAGCTTCTTCAACTGGGGAGTGCCAGAGGGCCCGCTATCCACGGGTCGAGCCTAAAGCTGACACACCGGGCAGAAGAACGTCTGGCGCTCGGTGAGTTCTGTGTCACCAAGCGCACCCTGCCGAACGGGCGTGCCACAGCGCAGGCACGGCTGGTGTTTCCGGCCGTGCACCCAGGTGCGGCGACCCCGGCGCAGGTCTCCCGTCGTGACCCGCTCAACCCGGTCGCGGTTGGTCAGGATGAGACGATGCGCGAGTGCGACGAGGCCCGAAAGATCAGTCACCTCGCCAACGGGGCGGGTCGGAAGCACTCCGCGCAAGAAACACAGTTCGTTGCGGTAAACGTTGCCGAGGCCAGCAATTACCCTCTGATCCAGCAGGGCGAGGCCGACGGCGCGGGCCGGATCGGCGCTGAGGTTCGCGACGGCAACTTCTGGGCCCCAGTTTGGTCCGAGGATGTCCGGGCCGAGATAGCCCACGAGCTCGTTCTCCCGCTCCCGCGGCACGACCTCGAGTTCGCCAAGCAGGAAGCCAACGGTCACCACGCCGGGAACTCCGAGGATGGCTCGCGCCTGCCACGCCGGACTGCGCCAACGGGCGCTGCCCCGATAGATGTCCCACGAGCCCTCCATTTTCAGGTGGCTGTGGATCGTGAACTCCCCGACCCGGTGCAGGATGTGCTTGCCGACGCTCACTACCGATTCGACCCGCTGGCCGCTGAGGTCGACCGTGGCGTACGCGGGAACCCGGATGTCGCATCGGTCCAGGACCTGGCCGGCGAGCACCTCGTGCAGCGCCCGCGCCGTTCGATAGACGGTGTCGCCCTCCGGCACTAGCGACCTACCGCGTAGCCCTGCATGCCGCGCGGGTTGGCGGCCGCGCGCATTCCGTCCGGGCTGGTGCTTACGGCACTCAGGCGCCCCAGTGTCCACGGGCCTGAGACCGTGATGTCGTGGCCGCGTCCGCGAAGTCCGGCGATCACGTCCTGCCCTAGTCGATCCTCGACCACCGCGCCCCCCGGGACTCGCTCGCGCGGCCAAAACGATTCGGTGCCCGAGGTCGAATGGAAGTTGGGAGCGTCGATGGCCTGCTGCAGCTCGTACCCTCCGACGAGAATCCGCAGGAGCATTGTGAGCTGCCACTGGTCCTGCTGGTCGCCGCCGGGAGTGCCAAGAGCCAGCACGGAATCGTCGCCGGTCAGAACGATCGTCGGACTCAGCGTCGTGCGTGGGCGCTGACCAGGTCGCAACGTGCTTGGCATCCCCTCCTCGAGCCAGGTCATCTGCAACCGTGAGCCGAGACAGAACCCAAGCTCCGGGATGTAGGGCGACGACTGGAGCCAGCCCCCGGACGGCGTAATTGAGAGCACGTTGCCAAATCGGTCGGCGATGTCGACGTGACAGGTGTCGCCCTTGGTCTCGCCGCTTCTCGCGACCGTTGGTTCGCCGGCTCCCGCGAGTCCGTCTCCGGCGGCAGTCGCGGTGCCGGTGTCCGGAATACGGGGCTGCCGCCCGCCCGGGGAGCCGGGCCTCTGGTCCGGCGAGGCGGCATCCGACACAAGTGCCCGGCGTTCCGCCGCGTACCCGGGCGAGAGGAGGATGTCGAGCGGGGTCGTTCCGTCGTCTCCATACCAGGCGTCACGGTCGGCAAGAGCAAGCTTCAGTACCTCGAGAATGGTGTGGGCTCCGAGTTCCGTTGAGGGATCGAGGCGATCATCCTCGAAGCCGTCCAGGAGCGCGAGGCACTGCAGAAGCGACGGACCCTGGGTCCACGCGCCCGCCTTGAGCACCCGGGAGCCGCGGAAGTCGAGTTCAACCGGCTGCTCCCAAGTGGCGCGGTAGTCGGCGACATCCTGGACGGTGATGACTCCGGCGTGGTCGTCGCCAGAGGAGTCCCGCAGGCGAGTTCGCACGAACGCCTCGATGGCGGCGCCGACGAACCCGGTCGACCATTCCGCTCGCACGCTGTCGATCCGTTCCTCGCGACTGTCGCCGACCGCGGCGGCGAGCAGACGTCGGAGTGTCGCCGCCCAGGCCGGCCTGGTGTGGATACTGCCAACGGTCACGTTCAGCCAGGCTTCGGCCGAGCTCGGCCAGTGCGCGGCGAAGAGTTCGGCGACCGTCCCGATCGTGCGGCCGACCGCGGGCAGGACGGGATAGCCGTTCTCGGCGTAGTCCAGCGCGAACTCGACAACCTCGTCGAGCTCCCACATGCCGTGGTCGCGGAGGAGCAGTAGCCATGCATCGAACGCTCCAGGCACGGTCGCGGCCAGGAAACCGGCACCCGGCACGCGATCGAGACCAGCGGCGCGGTAGCTGTCCACCGATGCGCCCCGGGGTGCCGCCGCGAGCCCGGCGAGGACGCGAGCCGGTTGCCCTGCCGGCGCAATCAGCCCGACCAGGTCGCCGCCCGGACCGTTGAGATGAGGCTCGACGATCTGCAGGACAAAGCCAGCGGTGACCGCGGCGTCGAAGGCGTTGCCGCCCCGCTCGAGCACCGCCATGGCCGATTGCGATGCGAGCCAGTGGGTCGAGGCAACCATCCCGAAATGTCCGCGAAGGGTGGGGCGGGTGGTGAAGAAGTCATCCGGAGGGGTGAAAGCCATGCCTCTAGCTTTGCAGGGGCGCGCTGGTGGCGGCGATTCTTTACGCGAACCTCCAAATCTGCTCCAAAAGCAGACCATATTCGGCACCCAAACTGGACAGCGCGCGGGCACCTGTGCTTAGCCTGTAAGGGAACCATTGCGTTTCGATCGTGCCGCCCGCGCACTTGCTGTTCCGGGATTCAGGCGGGTTGGGACCACCATCGCTGTCGATGAACCGCACCGGAATGCCCAATCAATTCCGTGTCGCAGGCGCGTTTGCGCGGGTTACAAAGTCGTGCATTCACCGCGTCTCCTATGGAAACGAGGAACAGCACAATGGCAACAAATTGGAAAAACAAACCGTACCGCGGCCGTCGTCGCACCGAGATCAATCCGATCGCGCGAAAGATGGAGAACTCGGCCGTCGAGTCTCCAACCCTCCTGTTGTTCGTGCTCATCGCCGCGGTCGGCGTGCTCGCGTACACGGCGTTTCTGCTCAATCCGGCGAACCGGGGTGACTGGTTACCCTACTCAATGGTCATCACCGCGGAGTTGGTGCTGGTCGTGCAGGCTCTCGTTTCGATGTGGACGATCCTTTCGGGCGGCCATGACCCGCGCACCTTCGCGTTTCATCACTCCCAGGAGCGACTCTTTGACGCGGTGACAATCGAGCGCGCCGGCCTGCGCGAACATCCACAGGAGTGGCCCATTTTCCTGGGGTCGAAGCATATCGACGTGGATGTGTTCATTACCGTGTACGGCGAACCTCTCGAGAAGATCGCGAAGACCGCGACCGCGGCCTGCACGATGCGGGGACGCCACGTGACCTGGATCCTGGATGACGGTGAGTCGGATGCCGTCCGCGACCTCGCCGGCGATCTGGGCGTGCGGTACGTGCGGAGGATGACCCACCATGGAGCGAAGGCCGGCAACGTCAATCACGCGTTGACCCTGTCGAGCGGTGAGTATTTCGCCATCTTCGACGCAGACTTCGTGCCGGGCGAGGACTTTCTCTACGAGACGGTTCCGTTTTTCGTCGATGACAACGTGGCATTCGTGCAGACGCCGCAGGCCTACGGGAACATGCACAACCTGGTGTCTCGTGGGGCAGGCTTCATGCAGTCGGTGTTTTATCGCTTCATCCAGCCTGGCCGCAATCGGTTCAACGCGGCGTTCTGCGTCGGCACGAACGTCATCTTCCGGAGAACCGCGATCGACGAGGTTGGGGGGATGTGCACCGACTCAAAGTCCGAGGATGTCTGGACCTCGCTGCGCCTTCACGAGAAAGGCTGGCGCTCGATCTACATCCCGGTCACGCTGGCCATCGGCGACGCACCGGAGACTGTCGAGGCGTATACGAAGCAGCAGCTGCGCTGGGCGTCGGGTGGTTTCGAGATCCTGTTCCAGCGCAACCCGCTGAGCCCCCGGACCAAGCTCACGATGGACCAGCGCATCCAGTACTTCGTGACGGCGACGCACTATCTGGTCGGGATCACGCCACTGCTTCTCATGTTGGTACCGCCGCTCGAGATCTACTTCGACCTGCGGCCGGTCAACCTCACGGTGACCTGGCTGACCTGGCTCCTGTTCTACGCCGGTTTCTATGGTCTGCAGGTGCTGTTGGCCTTCCACACCATGGGCTCATTCCGGCCCGAGACGCTCGTCATGGCCGCGGTTTCGTTCCCGATCTACATCCGGGCGTTCCTGAACGTCTTTTCGGGGCGTGAGCAGAAGTGGCACGTGACCGGAGCGCCGGGTAAACGGGTATCGCCGTTCAACTTCATCATCCCGCAGGTGCTGTTCTTTGTCTTTGTGCTGCTCACGTCGGCCGTCGGCATCCTGAAGGACTACAGCCACGAGACCCTCACTCTCGCGACGGCCTGGAACGTGACCAACACGGTGGTGCTCGGCGCCTTCATCCTCGCCGCGCTGCGGGAGTCACACCTGGCGCGAATTACCGCCAGGCCGCGACCGGTCGTCTACCCGACCTTTGCCCGGCCGGCAACCCAGCCCGTGGCACGCCCGGTTGCGGTCATGACTCCGACGTACGACCCGTTCGCGCCCGTCGAGGGTGAGGATCATCCCGTTCCGGCGTTCGCAGAAGCAGGAAGGACCACGCCATGACCTGGGCCAATCGCTTTCGCCTGTTTGTTGGGCTTATTGCTGTAATCGGAATCGTCCTCGCCGCGACGCTCGTCCTCAGCGTTCGCGAGACGGAGGTCGCGTCGAGCTCTGCTTCGGTCAAGGCCGTCAGCTATTCGGTCGGATCCGACTACGCGGGCACGGTCGTCGCGGAGAAGGTCAAGACGGGCGAAACGGTCAAGAAGGGCCAGCCGCTCATGACCATCCAGAGCGCGGCGCTCGCGACGGCCGCCCTCACCAAGGGAGGCGTGCCCACGAGTGAGGCGTACACGGTTGCGCCCGGCGGGATGCTGACCCTGACAGCAACGGAGCCCGGCGAAGTAGCCACGATGGGTGCGCATGCGGGCGGGTTCGTGAGCGCCGGCAGCCAGCTCGCGACGATCGATCGCGCTGGGTCGCTCTATGTCCAGGCCCAGTTCCATATCGACCCCTATGACTTTTCGCGAATCGAGAAGGGCGCGCGGGTCGATCTCGTCCTTCCGAACCAGCAGGAGCTGACCGGAGCCGTCTCGCAGATCAGCGTGACGACCACCACGGCGGGCGCGGCACACGTGCGGATCCAGGTGAGCAGCCGTGGGCTCGTTCTCGGCAAAGACAACGGGTTGATTACGCCCGGTACGCCCGTAGATGCGACACTTCGTCTTCGGGATGAGGGTCCCCTGGGCGGACTGCGCGAGCTGTTTGTGAGCCTGTTGCAGAAGTTGCACCTGTGATGCGCTCGCGCGTCGGTGCGGCGATAAGGATTGGAGTCGCGACCGCGGTCGTCGCGGGTCTTGCCGCGTGCGCGTCGACTGCGGGCGGATCACCTGGCGCACCCACAAGCGGCGCATCCACCAGCCTTGGCGCGGCAGTCGCAACCGTTCCGCAGCGTTCCGTTTCACCCATGCCTGTCGCACGCCTGGCCGCCGGGTTGCTTCCACCCACCAATCGCTGGTTCTCCGGACTTGTCTTCGGCGCGTCACCCCAACCGGTATTCCCGCTTCCGCTGACGTTTGGACTCACCGGTTCCGGGTTCGCCTTTGGCGTTCCGGCGGTCCACAGCACAGCGAACACGATTCTGGGCGAGTACGCGCCGAGTGTGTCGGTCGACAGCGGAGCGACGTCGAGTGAGATCACCGCGTACGACTCCGCCTCGGTGACGATCGAGCTCAAGGACGGCGACGGTCGCGGCATCGGGTCGGTGTTGATCGCGGAAGGCTCGCCCGTTGTGACCTACACCGCGCAACGTACCGGTAGCTTGTCGCTCGGCGTCGCATTTGTTGGATCCGGTCGGGTGCGGACGGCTGCGGTCGCCGGCACAAACTACGGCCTGGTGACGGCGGGCCGAGTCGCGGGCAGTCGTGTGGCGCTGACCACAGGCCAGACAGCGGAGTGGTTCGCGGCGCCACAGGGCGTCGCACCATCGACCCTGGGCTCCCGGGTCTCGGCGCTCAAGTCGGTGTCGGTGGGCTATGCCGTCGCGGATAGCACGGTGTCGACAACGCTCACGTACCACGCGGCCGACGCGAGCATGGTTGCCGCGATGCCCCAGCAGTCATCGCACCTTCGCTCTCCCACATCATGTTCGCTCGGCGGGTATCCATCGATCTACGGCACCCTGTCACTTTGTGCCGGTCCAGTCCTGTCCTGGAGCTCGCAGAAGTTGAGCCCGACGGACTCACTCGACACCGCGAAACTCACGGCGGCCGACAAGTCGGTGCTGACGAAACAGCTGGGCAGGGACATCCACGACACAAAGCCGCTCCCAACCGACACCTACTTTGGCGGGAAGGCGCTGTACCGGCTCGCGAATCTCCTCACCGTTGCTCATGAAGTCGGCGACTCCGCGGCTGCGGCCACAGTGCAAGGGAAGCTGGATATCGCCCTGAAAACCTGGACCGCGCCGCAGGGATGTGCGACCCGATCGTCCCAGTGTTTTGTCTACGACCCGAAGGCGAAAGGCGTGGTCGGGCTGCGGGCTTCGTTCGGATCCGACCAGTTCAACGATCACGACTTCCACTACGGATACTTCCTCTATGCCGCCAGCGTCGCCGTGAAGTATGACCGGTCACTGCTCCCGCCCATCGAGCCCGTGATCAACCTCCTCGCCGCTGACATCGGCACGATGGGCAGCTCGACGTCATTCCCGACCCGGCGACTGTTCGACGCCTACGCGGGGCATTCCTGGGCATCCGGTTACGCACCGTTCGCGGACGGCAACAACCAGGAGTCGAGCTCCGAGGCGGTGGATGCCTGGAACGGGCTCGCCCTGTGGGGCAGGACTACCGACAATCCCGCGCTAACCACCGAAGCCACCTGGATGCTCTCCGCCGAGGCGGCGTCCGCGAAGGCAGACTGGACGAACTTCGATCGATCCGACTCCGTCTATTCCGGCTACCCGCACGGCGTCGTCGGCATCAACTGGGGCGGCAAACGCGACTACGCGACCTGGTTCAGCGCGGACGCGAGCGCGAAATTGGGCATTCAACTCATCCCGATGAGTCCCGCGTCGACCTATCTCGCCGGTGATCCGGGTCGCATCGAGCAGAACATTGCTGCTGCCGCGCCCTCCGGATACGATGTCGCTCTCGGCGACTACCTTCTGATGTATTCCGCGCTCGAGGGACCGCCACAGGCCTCTTCTGCGCTAGCGACGGCGCGGACGCTGCCCGACAAGGACATCGACGACGGCGACTCGCGAACGTACTTGATGGCGTGGATCATGACGAGGTAGCGCGCTCCGGGACAATCCGTTCATTCGGCAAGTGCGCTGCGAACATCAGTATGAGAGAAGTCGTCGCCCTTGTAGAGCAGTGCCTCGTTGCGATCCTTGGCGAGCGCGTAGGCGAAGCAGTCGCCGAAGTTAAGGCCGGCGGGATGACCGCTGCCTTTGCCAAAATCGCGGTAAGCCTCGCGGGCGATCCGCGCGTGCTCCGCAGTCACCGGTTCAACGATCAGTCCGCTGTCGCGAACTATCTGATCGAAGATCCGCGAAGTTACAGGATTCGACGTGCGGTCGGCAACAATCGAGGCTTCGAGGAGGTTGGCAGCAGAAATCGACGGGTGCGCGGTTGCCTCGATGGCTTCGGTGTAGCTGTGGGCATCAGCCTCGGCGCGCGCAATGGCGATGAGAGCCGAGGAGTCGACGATCACCGTGGCAACCCGTTCTCGTCGTACAGCCATTCATCGGGATTCTCGAAACGCTCGGGGCCCATGTGTTCTGCACTGCGTCGCCCGAGCTCGAGCAGATGGTCGCTCAAACCTGCGCGAGAAT
>DATAZY010000029.1:0-56665 GCA_036271795.1 Galbitalea sp. | reverse complement strand
CCCCAGAGCCAGATGAAGTAGCGCAGGCCAACCGGGACGTTGAGGTGCAGCTGCAGGATCTTGGCGTGGATCTGCTCCTCTTTGTTTCGCGCCGTCGAGGTGCGAAGCTGCGCCAGCGGATCACCGGAACTCGCCGACAGGAGATAGACGAGGAACGATGCCGCGAGAAGCACGAGGATCGAGATGACCACTCGGCGGGTAAGAAATGTCAGCATGCTCTGAGCTCCGTTGCTCCGAGTACGCCGGAAGTATTGGGTAGGGTCATGGCGTTCTCTTTCGATAAGACGACCAAGGGGAGCGTAACGCGTCCACCTCGGACTTAGCTAAGGGTGCCGGGAGCAATTGCTCGCTCCCGGCACCCCTGCTTGTTCAGCTAACTAAGGAATGCGGCTTAGCCGATTACTTAGTCGACTTGATCGTCCAGTCGAAGAAGTTCCAGAACACGTTGGGCGACAGAGGCGCATCCTTCACGTTCTCGATGTTGTTCGACCATGCCGTGATGTCCGGGAACTGGAAGATCGTCACACCGTAACCATCGGCCCAGGCCTTCTGGTCGACATCGCCCAACAGCTGCTGCTGGTCGGTTGCGCTGAAGTCGGACTGGATCTTCTGGTAATCGGCGTCGACGTCCTTGTTGCTGTAACCGTTGAGGTTGTTACCGCCACCGGTCGAGAACTGCGACTGCGCTCCGGTAACAGCGAGCGAGGTGAACTGCCACGCGAACAGAACCGCGTCGTAGCTCTTGTTGCCGAGCAGGTCCGGCCAGTCGTCGTTACCATCGTCGATCACGTTGAAGCCAGCCTGCGCTGCCGACGCCTGGATCAGCGCGAACTCCTGTGCACGGCGGGTGTTGCTCTTGCCGTAGAGGAACTTCACGTTGATGGGCGCGGTCACTCCGGCCTTCGCGAGCAGGGCCTTGGCACCGGCGACGTCAACCGTCGCGTAAGCGGAAGAACCGTTCTTCGCAACGGAGGCGTCGTATCCGGCAGCACCCGGGAGCAGGGTCAGCGAGTCGTCGAGCTTCTCGTTGGGTGCAATCGGGTGGATCAGCTTGTCAAGGATCTCCTGGCGAGGAATGACCTTCATGAACGCCTGGCGAACCTCAAGGGCCTTGGTCGCGTCTCCACCGTAGGTAGCGGGGTCGAACGGGCCGCCGTTGTTGAACGTGAGGTCAACGTGTTCGTAGGTCGACGTCGGAGTCGTCGTCGTAGTTACGCCCGTCAGTGCCTTCAGGGCTGCACCGGTGTCGGCATCAGCCTGACCGTACACAACACTGACTTCACCGTTCTGCAGCGCCTGAACCTGAGCGGTCGGGTCCTGGATCACGCGGAAGGTGAACTTGCTGATCTTCGGGAGCGGGCCCCAGTTGTAGGCCTTGTTTGGAACGAGGCTGATCGACGCGTTCTTGGCGATTGCCGAGATCTCGTACGGTCCATCCGAGAGGATGAGCGACTTGTCCGTCGGCGTGCTCGTCATGTCGAAGCCGGTCGACCATGCCTTCGCGATCTTCGTCAGCGCAGCGGTGTCGTTGGAGTCGATCGCCTTGATGACATCCTTGTTTGCCGTGGCAGCCTTCGTTCCGGGGAACGCGACGGTGTAGACGGCGTGTGCCGCGAGCGGCGCACTGTCAAGGGCGTTTACCCAGTCGACGTAAGGCTTCGAGTAGACCATCGTCATCGACTGGCCGTCGCTCGAGATCTTTGGCGTCTGCGTGACGAGGTCAAGACCGCTTCCGGCGGCCGCGGAGGTGAAGTTGACACCCTTCGGGTTGTTGTACTTGGTGATGCTTGACGCCCAGTCCAGGAGGAGGTCGGCAGCCGTGACTGGTGTGCCATCGGACCACTTGACGCCGGAGTTGATTGTGTACTTGATGGTCAACGGGGACTTCTTGACCATGGTCTCGGTCCCGAACTTCGTGTTGTTCACCAGCTTCGGAGTCGAGTCGTAGTAGTTGAACCACGAGTTGGTCATGTAGGTGATGTTCGCGTTGTACGTCGAATCGCCTGTGGCCGAGTTGCCGTTGTACGAGGTGAGCCCGGAGTTGGTGGCAACGGTGATCGACGTGCCCTTCACAATCTCCGAAGTATCACCTGACCCAGCCGAGCAGCCGGACAGTACGAGAGCGCCTGCAGCAACAACTGCTGCGACGGCCCCGATGCGCTTGAGTTTCAATTTTCCTCCTGTGCAAGATGCGCCAATGGCAGGGCGATTCCTAGCGCTCTGCCACGCTTATTAAGTGCCACCCTAGAACTGGTGACAACCTTCGCCAAACTGTATGGGGAAACGTTACACATTGGTAACGCGCGCTAGCGATCTTTGCGCCAAATGCAACAAAAGATCAGTGAGAGCCATCCAAACGCAAGATTACGGCGTTGGGCCGGAAGGCTTTGGTGCATACCGGCGCCAGCCCCGGCGTACGATGAAATTCGTGCAATGGTCAGGAGTCCATCAATTCCCCATGAAACCAGACCCTTGAGCGATTCCGGCCTGCAGGGCGCGACACCGCCATCGCGTGGGCGCATCCGAGGCGAAATACTGCTCGTGCTCGGAGTCTCGCTTGGGATGTCGTCGATCTACGCGATCGTCAACCTCGTCGACTTCAGTACTCGGACTACGTCGCTCAGCAGCCAGTCGGTAGCGCTCAATTCGTCACTCAGCGATCGCCCGATCTTCGACTTCATCTATCAGTTCCTCGGGATCGCGTTCGACCTTGTCCCGGTCGCGCTCGTGGTTTACATCCTGTGGCAGAAGGCCACGCCACATCTCGGCCGACTGGGCGTCGACTTGAGAAAGCCGTGGAGCGACCTGGGCCTCGGGATTCTTCTCGCGCTGGTCATTGGCGCCGGTGGCATCGGCATCTACCTCGGGGCTAGGGCACTGCACCTGGCGGTAAGCATCTCTGCCGACAGCCTGCCGAACTACTGGTGGGCCATTCCCATCCTGTTGCTCTCAGCCCTTCGTTCCGCCCTGCAGGAGGAGTTCATCGTCATCGGATACCTCTATGCCCGGCTGCGCGAGCTGGGCTGGGGCAAGTGGACGATCATCCTGTCGACTGCGGTGTTCCGGGGCAGCTACCACCTGTACCAGGGCTACGGCGGGTTCGCCGGCAACTTCATCATGGGCGTCATCTTCGGCTGGCTCTACACCCGGTACGGCCGCCTGCTGCCGTTTGTCGTGGCGCACTTCCTCATCGACGCCGCCACCTTCGTTGGCTATGGATGGGCGAAGGCCACCTTCCCCGGGCTGTTCTAACGCTTGTGGGAGGTCCTAGTCGGCGAAGGCCTCAATCGGAGGGCAGGCGCAGACGAGGTTGCGGTCACCCCAGGCCTGGTCGATGCGGCGGACCGGCGGCCAGTACTTTCCGCGGATGAGGGACCTGACGGGGTACACGGCGTCCTCGCGCGCGTAGGCGTGCTCCCAGTCCCCCACGATGACCGCCTGCGCGGTGTGCGGTGCGTGCACCAGCGGGTTGTCGTCGGCCGGCCAGCGACCGTCGGCGACGGCATCCGCCTCGGCCTTGATCGCAATCATCGCGGCGATGAAGCGGTCGATCTCGACCAGGTCCTCGCTCTCGGTCGGCTCGACCATGAGGGTCCCCGCGACGGGGAACGACATGGTGGGCGCGTGGAATCCGTAGTCGATGAGGCGCTTGGCCACGTCATCCACGGTGATTCCGGTCGCGGCAGTCAGCGGACGCACGTCCAGGATGCACTCGTGCGCAACCAGACCGTTGTCGCCCGAGTACAGCACCGGGTAGTGATCGCGCAGCTTCGCCGCGATGTAGTTGGCGGCCAGTACCGCGGCCCCGGTCGCGGCTTTGAGCCCCTCTGCGCCCATCATGCGAACGTAGGCCCAGCTGATCGGCAGGATGCTGGGAGACCCGAACGGCGCCGCGCTCACGATGTTGTAGTGCGCAGGCAGCTTCGCGCCACCCCGGTCAATCGTGTCGCGCTGGGCGAGCGGGTGACCCGGCAGGAACGGAGCCAGGTGCGACTTCGCCGCGACCGGGCCAACGCCCGGACCGCCGCCGCCGTGTGGGATACAGAACGTCTTGTGAAGGTTCAGGTGTGAGACGTCTCCCCCGAAGTCGCCGAAGCGGGCGTAGCCGAGCAGCGCGTTCAGATTTGCGCCATCGACATAGACCTGTCCGCCAGCCGAATGCACGGCGTCCGTGATATCGCGGACCTCGTGCTCGTATACGCCATGGGTGGACGGATAGGTGATCATCAGCGCCGCCAACTCGTCGGCATGCTCCGCGATCTTCGCGCGCAGGTCGTCGAGGTCGACGTTGCCGAGTTCGTTGGTCGCCACAACGACGACCTTCATGCCGGCGAGAACGGCGCTCGCGGCGTTGGTTCCGTGAGCGGATGCCGGGATCAGACACGCGGTCCTGTGAACGTCGCCACGCGAGTGGTGGTAACCGCGGATCGCAAGCAGGCCCGCGAGCTCGCCCTGGCTGCCGGCGTTGGGCTGCAGCGACACCTCGTCATAGCCGGTGACCTCCGCGAGCCAGCCCTGCAGCTGCTCGATGAGGTCGAGGTAGCCCTCGACGTCGGCCTCCGGGGCAAAGGGGTGGATA
Source organism: Galbitalea sp. (assembly GCA_036271795.1). Classification (GTDB taxonomy): domain Bacteria; phylum Actinomycetota; class Actinomycetes; order Actinomycetales; family Microbacteriaceae; genus Galbitalea. The sequence goes on along the minus strand of DATAZY010000029.1, from coordinate 52,086 downwards.
TTTCCGAACTCCGGCCAGGTGACGGCCTCCATTTCGGTAGCCGCGTTCAGTTTCATCGTGCAGGAACCCAGGGGGATCATGCCGCGGTCAAGCGCGTAGTCCTTGTCTGCCAGGTACTTGAGGTACCGCATCATCGCGGTTTCGCTCCGATGAGTGTTGAAAACCGGGTGTGTCAGATAGCTGGATGTCCGACCGAGCTCGCTCTCGAACTCGCGCACGCTGCGCGGCGACAGCCCATCCCAACCCAGTTTCTGGGTCACGCCGAATGCCGCCAGCAGTTCGGCGATCTCGGCGAGGTCCGCCCAGGTCTCGTCGAGGCTGAGGGCGACAGTGCGGTCATCCACCCTGCGCACATTGATGTTGCGCACGACGGCCGCCGCCAAAGTCGCGTCGGCATCGGCCACGCGCACCTCGAGGGTGTCGAAATAGCTCGAGCTCAAGACCTCAACGCCCGCCTCACGCAGCTCGCGAGCGATGAGCGCGGTCGTTGCGTGCACCTGCTGGGCGATCCGTCTGAGGCCATCCGGCCCGTGGTACACCGCATACATCGATGCCATGACCGAGAGCAGCACCTGTGCGGTACAGATGTTCGACGTCGCCTTCTCCCGACGGATGTGCTGCTCGCGCACCTGCAGGCTGAGACGGTAGGCGGGATGGCCGGCGGCATCCTGTGAGACGCCCACGAGACGTCCCGGCAGCTGGCGCTCAAGTCCGTTGCGGACCGCCATGTATCCCGCGTGCGGTCCGCCGAAACCCATTGGAACACCGAAACGCTGGGTGGTGCCGACGGCGACATCGGCACCGAGTTCGCCGGGCGACTTCAGCAGCGTCAGCGCGAGCAGGTCGGCCGCCACAACGGCGATGCCGCCCTGGGCCTTGACCGCGGCGAGAATCGCAGACGGATCCCAGACTCGACCGGATGCCCCGGGGTACTGCACCAGTGCGCCGAACACGTTCAGCTCCGGCACGTCGGCAGGGTCGAGGTCGTACGCGGTCTCGTGCAGCTCGATTCCAACAGCTGCCGCACGATTGGCCAGCAGCGCCTTGGTCTGCGGCAGCGCATCCGCATCGACGAGAAAGACGTTGGACGCGGACTTGGATGCGCGGCGCGCGAGCAGCATGGCCTCGACGACGGCGGTTCCCTCATCCAGCATCGAGGCATTCGCGATGTCGAGCCCGGTGAGGTCCTCGACCATGGTTTGGAAGTTGATGAGTGCCTCGAGCCGGCCCTGGCTGATCTCTGGCTGATAAGGCGTGTACGCCGTGTACCAGCTCGGGTTTTCGAGCACGTTGCGCTTGATCACGGCGGGCGTGACGGTGTCGTAGTAGCCGAGTCCGATCATCGAACGACGCACCGTGTTTCGATCGGCAAACACCCTCAGTTCCGCGAGGGCGTCACGCTCGGTCGCGGCGACGGGAATAGTCGAATTCGAGAGAGGGTCAACGTGAATCGCCTTCGGAACTGCGGCGAGAACGAGCTCATCGACCGTGTCGTACCCGACCGTCGAGAGCATTTCGAGCTGGGAGACGGAGTCGGTCCCGATGTGTCGGTCCTGGAAACGATCTGTCATTGCTACTCGCCCACCAGCGCGCTGTACTCCGCATAGCTGAGCAGTGTCGGAAGCTCGGTGAAGGTCACCCTGATGAGCCATCCTTCGCCGAACGGATCGGTGTTCACGAGCTCCGGGGTGGCGACGACGGCGTCGTTGATCTCCAGAACCGTACCGTTGACCGGAGCGAACAGCTCACCGACGGACTTCGTCGACTCGATCTCGCCGACCACTCGACCTTCTGCGACGGTAGAGCCGACGGTCGGCAAATCGACGAAGACAACGTCGCCGAGCTTGTCTGCCGCGTAGGCGGTGATGCCGACGGTCGCGATGTCACCGGCGACATCAACCCACTCGTGCTCTTTGGTGTACTGGCGCTCGGTCGGCTCGCTCATGACTTGTTCTCTCTCTTGTAGAAGGGCAGCGGAACAACGGATGCGGGTACGCGAGTCCCGCGGACATCGATAAACAGTTGGGCACCGTCGCTCGCCGACGCGGCATCCACGTAGGCCATCGCGATCGGGTAGCCAAGGGTGGGCGAAAGGGCGCCGGACGTGACGACGCCGACCTCCGTGTCGCCATCGAACACCGGATACCCGGCGCGACCCGCGCGCTTGCCCTCGGCGACCAGTCCGACGAGAACGCGCGAACCGTCGGGAGCACCCGCCTCCACCGCGGCCCGACCAACGAAGTCGCCCTCCTTTTTGAGATTGACCACGCGGCCGAGGCCCGCCTGCGACGGATAGGTGTCCAGCCCGAGCTCATGGCCGTAGAGCGGCATGCCCGCCTCCAGCCGAAGGGTATCTCGACTCGCGAGACCGGCGGGCACCAGCCCCGAACCTTCCCCCGTGTCAAAGACTGCATCCCAGAGCAGCGGAGCCACATCGGGAGCCACATAGAGTTCGAAACCGTCCTCGCCCGTGTAACCGGTGCGGGCGACGAGCATCTCGTGTTGGGCCTCGGCGGGCTTGAACGTGCCTGGTGTCGACCAGTAGTACTTGAGATCTTCGAGGTCGGGAACGTCGACGCCGGGCACCTGGCTCAGAATCTCGTACGCCTTCGGCCCCTGGACCGCGATGAGCGCCATGTCGTCGCTTTCGTCGAAGACCTGACAGTCGAACAGCGAGCACCGCTCCCGCAGCTCCTCGGCGACAACGGCGCGATTGGATGCGTTCGCAACTATGAGGAACCGATCATCGCCGGTCCGATAGGCGACGAGGTCATCCACGATTCCGCCCTCGCGTCCGAGCAGCAGGCTGTACTTGGCCTGGCCGATGGCGACCGCGGAAATCTTGCCGGCCAACGCGTAGTCGAGCGCCTCGGCCGCCTCCGGTCCGAGGATGACGAGCTCCGCCATGTGGGACAGGTCGAACAGTCCCGCCGCGGTTCGCACCGCGTGGTGCTCGGCGAGGTCTGAGCTGTAGCGCACCGGCATCTGCCAGCCCGCGAAATCCGTGAAGCTGGCACCCGCAGCCACATGCTGGGCATGCAGCGGAGAGTATCGTTCGGTGGAATGTGGCTGTGCCGTTGAATCTGAACGGGTCACGGAGTTCTCCAGTGCTTAAGGGCTGGACAAGAACTCCCCCTCTGTCATTGGCCTGAGAGTTTCGCTCGCCCAAACTACGGGTTCACTTTCACCGTCGGCTGAATTTTGCGTAGCAAAATCCATTTCCAGAGTGGCCAGTTCGATGCGGTACTTATACCTGAGAGATTGGCGGGGAGGCTTGCTCCTTCGGTGCCACTGACCTGATCCATTTGAATAGGAACTGTCAGCAGCTCTCCCGCATCGCGTGCGCGGCCCGATGTTCGATTGTGTCCATAGCCTATCAATGCGACGTTTCTGGTGCGTGACGAACAGCTAGCTGCCGGAGTCCTCGCTGCTAAGCCTCGACCGGCGTTTCCCGGCCGAGCCCTTCAACGACCTGGACTCCCGGCAGAGAGGCGAACAGCTCCCCCGGAACAATGAGTTTCGACCGGCGGATGCCCGAACCAACGATGACCAGCTGGGTCCGGATGACGCGAGCGTCGACGAGGACCGGCCAGGTTTCTGGGAGTCCTATCGGCGTGATCCCGCCGAACTCCATCCCCGTCAACTGGACCGCGACTTCACGCGGCATAAACGAGGCCTTGCGCACATCCAGATGACGCTTGACGAATCCGTTGATGTCCGCCCGCGTTGTTGCCGGAACCAGGCACGCCGCACTTCGCTCCTCGCCCTCGCGGCGTCCGGTAACGATCACGCAGTTAGCCAGGGTCTCGGTCTCGAGCCCGTACGCTTCCTGGGTCGCCGCGGTGTCCGACAGGTCGGGGTCGATCTCGACGACGCCGACCACTGCGGCGAGACCGAGCGAGAACAGCGCGTCGCGAACAGCGGGAGCGAGCAACTCGGGGCGCTCGGCTGCCGGAGCGGTCGTGAGCATGCCGAGCGTGTGGACGCCCGTCACAGTTGCGCCAGTCTCGGGAGCACCGTCTCCGTCAGCCGCGACACGTAGCCAGCGGGGTCTGGTGCCGGCGGCGCGATCCAGATCTGGTCGATTCCGAGACTGGCATAACTCTCCATTTTCGTCAGGAACGCATCGACATCCGCCAGTGCGTCGCCCATCGCGATTGCCGTGCGGTGGATGCTCGCCGGGTCGCGGCCCTCCGTCTCACAGTGCGTGTCGAGGATCGCCAGCTTGCGCTTCAACTCGTCATAGCCGAGGTCGAACAGATTGCAGGCATCCGCATATTTCGCGACCAGACGAAGCGTCTTCTGTTCGCCGCTCCCGCCAATCAGGATTGGCGGCCGGGGCGCCTGGATCGGGCGAGGCCGGCAGATGGTCTCGGCGAGGTGGTAGTGCTTTCCGTCGTATGGCCCCTCGTCGTCGCTCCACATCTGCTCGCAGATTTGGATGGCCTCCTCGAGCATCTCGAATCGCTGCGAGATGGGTGGATACGGCACCCCGAGAGCCAGGTGCTCCTTCTCGTACCAGGCGGCACCGATACCGAGAAACGCGCGACCCTCTGACAGCACATCGAGGGTCGCGACGATCTTGGCCAGCAGTCCCGGGTAGCGATAGGTAACCCCAGTGACGAGCAAACCCAACTTGAGGCGGCTCGTCTGCGCCGCGATAAAACCGAGCGAGGTGTATCCCTCGAGCATCGGGTCGGTCGCGGGAGCTCGTTGCTCCATCTGGAACCAGTGATCCATGAGCGTCATGGTTTCGCATCCGCCCTCGTCGGCGGCTTTTGCGGTTGCGGCGAGGATTCCGGCGAGGGAGGCCGGTTCGCCGGGGAGCGTGAAATTGGGAAAGTGGATAGCGAGCTTCATGCACCAACGCTAATCCGGATTCGGCCGGCACGGGTCAGCTGTAGCAGGGACTGACTACCGAGACCAGAAGAGACGTTGAACCGTATGGTTCGATGCGGATCTGGCCGGTGTGATGAGCACCCTTCGGACCAGTGAGGGTCACCGTTCCGTTGGACTTCGAGCTATTCCAGCCGCGCGTGACGAACGACTCCGACACCGTGGACATTGCGGCGGACTGGCGCGCGCGCGGCATGCTCAAGGCCGCCGCGGTTCGCCATTGCGATGTCGTCGTGAAATACCCGTGGTCGGTGCGGCACACCTCAAAACCGTCAAAACGAACCCTGGTCGTCGGCGACCCGAGAGTGGCCTCGGCGTCTTGCGTCCAGGTGGCAACATCGGCCCGGGCATCCGCGCGCGTGAACGAACCCGGCCCGATCGCCTGGCAACCGGCGAGATTGATGATCGCGAGCGCGGCGGTCAGGGCCACGACCGCGACTCGCTTGTGCATTCTTGGATCGTAGACGCCGTGACCACTCGCTGGCCGCTGAACCTTCGACCCGCGCATTTCGTTGTCCCGGTTGGAAGGTCATCCAGGACCGGCCACGTCGAGAGAGCACAGGATGACCACCGCAACCGCAGCCGCAACCGTCCGGGTCCGCACCGCAGACTCACTCCGTACCCTCTATTTCACGCGAACCGTGTTCTCCGCGATCTGGGTGACGCTAGTCTTCGTGCTGGCGTCGACTGTCACGACGGGGGCACGGCCCACCATCATCGCGGTCGTCCTGCTCACGATCTATCCCGCGTGGGATGCTATCGCCACCTTCTTCGATGTGCGCGCGACGGCCGCGGCCACATCCCACCTACCGCAGCACCTGGGCATCGCGATCGGTCTGCTCGCCGCGGTGGGCATCCTCGTGGCGGCTGGTACCGGTCTCACGCCAGCGCTGATCGTGTTCGGTACCTGGGCATCCATCAGCGGCGCGGTCCAGCTCTATCTCGGACTTCGCCGACGGCGCCCGATTGGTGGACAGTGGCCGATGATCATCAGTGGCGGCCTCTCGGTTCTCGCCGGTATCTCATTCATCGTTACCTCGGGCGCGCCGAAGACGAGCCTGACGGCGCTCGCCGGATACTCCGCGTTCGGCGCGTTCTGGTATCTGGTCGGCGCGCTTCTGCTCATCCGTGTGGCCCGTCGGAAGTAGCCGCGGCGACGGTAGCGTTAGGGATGTCGGCGACAAGGCCGCGCCTAGTTCGGAAAAATACCATCCATGAAACTGACTGATCCGCTCCTCGCCCTCCTTCGTGCGCCGAGCATCTGCTACCTCGCGACGATCATGCCCGACGGTTCACCCCAACTCACCCAGGTCTGGGTCGACACCGACGGCGAGCACGTGATCGTCAATACAGTGCAGGGACACCAGAAGATGCGCAACATCGAACGGGATGACCGGGTGGCTCTCACCGTCTCCGACCCCGCCAACCCATCGCAATACCTGCAGGTGCGCGGGCGCGTCATCAACACGACAACCGAGGGCGGCGCGGAGCACATCGACAAGCTGTCGCAGAAATACAACGGCCAGCCCTACCCCTGGTACGGCGGCCGAGAGCAGGTCCGGGTCATCCTGACAATCGAGCCGCGCAGGATCACCGGCACCCGCTGACCGTGGACAAAGTCATGCGCGACTTTCTCGCGGCGGCGGAGCAACTGCACTTCGCGCACGCCGCGAAATCGGTCGGGGTTTCGCGTGCGACGCTCATCGCATCGGTGAAGGAACTTGAAACAAACCTCGGCTACCCGTTGTTCGACTATGCGGCAGCGACGACGACGCTGACGCCCGCAGGCGCCGCGCTGCTCGAACTCACACAGGTCGAGCGTGCAAAGTCAGCCGCTGCGGCGCGGGCATCCGCGCCCGCGCCGGGTGGCAAAGCGAAAGCCTCGAAAGGCAAAGGTCGAGCCCCGGTGGTCAAGGGAGTTCGCCGTGTCGGTCGACCCCGACAGGGACGCTAGCTGGGCCGAACCTTGATAGCGTTGGTGTATTAGCCCGCTTGACCCCAGAGAGGCGCGCCCATGGCCGAATCGGTTCTGACCACCATCATCGTGCTGCTCGGTGTCGTCGGCGGCATCCTTCTGATCATGGGTCTAATCGCTATGACGAAGTCGGGCTATACGAAGTAGCCGTCGCCTCGTCGGGCGGTGACCGCGAATGGTCACGGTGCCCACGACGATGACCCAGGCCAGCCATGGGAACGTGGCGAACAGCGTCACTCCGAGCCCGCCTGCCGCAATGAACGACGTGTCGCTGGTGCCGCCGAACAGGGTGGGTACAGCCGCGATGTTGAGGCCAGCGACGACGTAGGCGACGATCCCGGTCCAGCGTGGCAGCACATCCGATCTCACGATGACTGTGCCGGAGGACACCGCGACGAGGGCGAGCAGAACGCATCCAATCGAGCCGAACAGGAGCGTGTGTCCCTCGGTGAGCGCGCGCAGGACCGCGATATCGGGATGTCCGTCCGCGGCATCGAGCGCTGCTCCGCCCTCCATCGCGTCGCCGACCAGAGTGGTTCCGACGAATACGAGTCCCGCGCCGTAGGTGAGGTCGGCAACCCAGGCCAGGCGCTCCGCCGACGACGAGATGATCTGGCGGAAGCAGGCGAGAAAGACGATGACGAACGCCATCAACACGGCGTCGATGGTGACGATGATGAGAGTCTGAGTGCTGCTGCGTTCCATGAAGGCGATCAGCGCGGTTGACTCGCTCAGCGGCGGCCGGGATCCCTCCGTCTCGCGAACGATGAATTCGACCAGCAGGAACGCGGCAACCGCGAAGGCGGCGCGTCCGGTCCAGACGTGGACATCCGGGGCAGTGCGGCGGAGCGTTGTCGTCACCTCTCCAGCATGCCCGCAATCAGGCTGGTACGCCCGGACCAACTCGGCGAGCGCACCGAACTCAGGGTGCTCGAAGGCTAGAACACAGGAACACGAACTCGCGGCCCGGTCGATCGGGGGCATCCCGAACCTCGTCGACGTGGAAGCCCGTGCGCTCGAGTTGAGACGTGATCTCTTCTCGCCCCCGAAATCGCAGCGTTGTTTCGGTCTCGATCACGGCGCCATCGGACGCGAAGACGTTGGTCCATCGAAAGCTCACGAGGGGTGGGGCGACTTCCAACGGGTCGCACCAGGTCTCGACCGCGCCGATCCCGGGCACGTCGATTGATTCGTGAGTGTTCTCCCGAGTCCATCCCAGCCAGGCTTCGCGCGCCGGATCGCGGGTTTCGAAAACCAGTCGTCCGCCCGCCCTCAGGGATCGATGGATGACGGCGAGGGTCGACATCCACTCCTCGTCCGTCACGAAAACCTGCGCGGCGTTGGCCGTCATGAAGGCCGCGTCGACCTCCAGCGGCGGGAGGATCGTCGCGTCACCGACGAACCAACGCACGCGGTCGGCACCGGGCTTGGCTCGCGCAATGTCAACGGATGCGAGGTCCGGATCAACGGCGACGACATTTACGCCACGAGTGGAAAGCACGCAGGCGAAAGTTCCCGTGCCGCAGCCGATGTCGACGACGGACATCGCTTCGAATTCGTCGACCATCGCGGCATAGACCTCCAGGTCGCTGCGATCGGGATCGAACGGATCCGAGAGCTCGGCAACGCGTTTTAGATCCGACAGACGTTGAACCTCGATTTCCCACCTCCGTCGAAGCTCATCCAACTCGCTCGCCAGCCGATCTGACGGATAGGACATACCTTGCGTGGGAGGTACTCTCGCGCGATTACCACCGCCTCCGCCAGACTTTGTCCGTACCAACGGCGATACGCCGTGCGATCTTCAAGAGAAGGTGGCACTTCGAGGTCGATGATGAAACGCTTTTGCGTTCGTCTGACCACGCCGGGACGAATCCCGACCCCTGCCGCGTAATCCGTGCCAAGCCCGCACCCGCCGAGATAATTCCTCCGACCTTGATTGCCATGCTGGGAGTCTGTCAGACAGCAGTCCCGTTTTTCAGTTGTGGACATCGGGGACCGATCGACACGATCAGCCTCTGGCTGCGAGGAGTCCTTCCGACGCCTCCCACAGTCGTGCGGCCACGATGGGATCGGCCGCGATCGGATTCGACCTTGCCACAGCCCGATCTGCGAAATACTCACCCGACATCCATTCCGACCGCGGTGCAGTAGCCAGCCAGACGAGGGTGTCCGCGCCCTCCGCGGGCGAACGCATGAGCCTGCGAAGCGGCGACGCCACGACGGCGCGAACAGGAAGCGTGCTCGCCGAGCCGAACCTCGATGCGACGACACCGGGATGCGCAGATGCTGCAGCGATACCGTCTGCCGCCCATCGCCGAGCCAACTCGCGAGCAAACAGTACATTGGCCAGCTTTGCCGCCGAATACGCTCGAAGCGCTCGATAGCCGCGTTCCGATTGGAGATCGGCGAAGTCGATGCGCGCCATCCGGCTTGTGCTGGCCGTACTGGCAGTCACGATGACGCGCCCTTTGGTCGCAGCCAAGTTGGCGTGAAGCAGGTTTGTGAGAAGAAACGGCGCAAGGTGATTCACCTGAAACGTCCACTCAAAGCCGTCAACTGTCTCGATCCGAGCACCCGCGACACCGCCAGCGTTGTTCATCAACAGGTCGAGGTGAGGGTGGTTGCGTGCGAGTGTCGTACCGAGCTCGCGTATCTGGTCCAGTTCGGCGAAGTCGACCACGTGGTACTCGGCCTTCAATCCGTTTGCGACCGCCCGGGTCCGGTCGGCTGAGCGCCCGACAACGACGACGACGAATCCGACAGCCGATAGCGCCACAGCTAATTGCTCTCCGATTCCGCTGCTCGCACCAGTGACCACCGCGGTCCGTTTTCCTGCCGTGTTTCCTGTCATGGCAAAACCGTAGACTGTGGACCACGGTCCATAGTCAAGGGGATTCATGCAAATCGGAGAAGTCGTTCGCAGGTCGGGTATTCCTCGCGACACCGTCCGTCTTTACACGCGACTTGGTCTTTTGCCTGCATCCACGCGAACGGCCGGATCGCGAGAATATGCAGAGTACCCGGAGTCGACTATCCAGCTTCTCGCTGACATCAGAACAACGCAATCGCTCGGCTTCACACTCGCGCAAATCAGGGTGCTCGGCGATGACTACGCAAATGGGAGTCTCGACGACGAGACTCAGCGAACCGCACTCGCTGCGAAACTGGTCGAGCTGCGCGCGATGCAGGCGAACCTGGCCGCAACCGTCGAGCTCATCGAACACAAACTCGAGCAGCTTGGCCCCGGTGGCTCAGCGGACTAGCATCCATTGATGCTGGAGATTCGACCGAACTGCGAGTGCTGCGGAGGCAACCTCAGCCTGCGGCCGATTCGGCCGGCACAACTGCTCGCGAAGAATCCGGCATCCTCGACCCGCGTAGTCAACGCTGAGTGCCGAGAGAAATTTGTCGTTTCCTGACAACCGCAACCGCGAGAACTAGCGGGCTCCCCAAAGTTACGGAGGGGATGGTCAGAGTCTACGGACGCCACACTCAGGTCCATTGCGTACGTTCGCTCGGTGCCCGTGTGCGGTAGCCCCGGCCAACTGTTCGGGGCGGGCGCGGGTACGGAAAATGGAAGGGATCATTCATGATCAACAACCAGAAAAATGCATTCGGTACTCCCCTGCGCAAGCACCTCATGATTGGCGCCACCTCGGTAGTCGCCGCGGGCGCGCTCTTTGGAGTTGGGGTGGCGGGAGCATCCGCAGCGACCGTTCAATCGACACCGGCGCCAACTCACAGTTCAAGCACGGTGCATACCCCGGGTCGAATCGTGTCCCTCATCGAGCAGTTGCGTGCCGAGCTGTTCAAGGGTCAGATCAACGGCAGCAAGGTTCAGGCGCTCGCCACACGGATAGCCGATAACTCGGCGCTATTCTCCGCCCTGCCGGTGAACCTGCAGAACGATCTCACCACGCTGAAGAACGCACCAGCGGCGGATGCCGTCGGCCAGGCCGAGCAGATCAAGTCGACGGCGCTATCCGGCGGATACGGCGCGCAGATCAAAGATCTCGCGACGGACCTGCAGTCGTCCGCCAAGCTCCCGATGAGCAAGACGCTGATCGCTAAGCTCCGCCAGGACCTGCTCTCGAGCGCGTTCCTGGGCACCGCCGGGGCGAATCTTCCTTCAAGCCTTCAGTCAGGTGTGACGTCCGTGAAGGGTGCAGCTTCCCCCGAGGCCACGTTGCGCCTCCTCGCGAGCGAACGCGCGGCGGTTGCGGATTCGCTTGGCCCGCAGCTCCAGACGCTGACGCACATGGTGCCGCTGACCGGCAGCAACTAGCACGCCACCGCAGCGCCGCGTGACCGCGCGGGGCGCTGCAGGGGGTCGGAGGCGTTCAGCTTCCGGCCCCTTTTGTGTTGCTTTGCTAGTCCGAAGTGCTGAGCCGACCCCCGGCTGATCGCACGCTGGCATCGGGATCGGATGCCCACCGTCTCAGAATCGTCCGGACGGGTGGGAGAGCGTCGACGTTAAGATTGCCGAGCATTGGGCCGACGACATCCGCAACCAATTCGTCGACGAGGGCATCAGATCGCGCCGAACGGATGAACCCTTCCATGCGAGTCAGATCGTTCGCACCTAGCGAGTCGACGTGCACCTGCAAAAGGATGATCGCGGCCTGTCGACGCTCGAACACCGCCGCTGACCAGAGTTCAGAACTCAGGGCCGCGACCTCGTCGCGCGACATTCCCGGATACCGCTTCAGCGCATCCCGGATCGTGCCACGGATTGCCCCAATGGATGTTCCATAGTGAACCAAACCGTCGGACCCATCGGCAGGATACGAGTACGGCGAGACCTCGTATTGCAGGGCGGCGTCGATGAAGTCTCCGGCGTCGCTCATCGTGTCAATCTAGCGGCGGGCTTGCGCAACTTCGTGCTGGCGGGACGTCGATTTGGGCGGCCGTCTAGCTCTGGTGATCGACGCGCGACTGCACCAGGAGGTATTTCTGTACCTTCCCCGTCGTGGTCGTTGGCAGCTCCGCCGCCTCAAGAAGCGTGATGCCGCGCGGAACCTTGAATGACGCGAGATGCTCACGCAGGTGAGCTATCAGGGCGCGTGGGTCGAGCGTGGCTCCCTCCGCCGATACCACCCATGCCCAACCGATGTCGCCGTAGAGCTCATCCGGGACTCCCGCGACAAACGCCTGGCTGACGCCCTCGATTGAGGTCAGCACTCGTTCAACCTCGACGGGAGCAACGAGTTCTCCGCCCACCTTGAACAGTTCGCTGCTGCGACCACCGAGTTCGAGATATCCCTGCTCGTTGACACGCCCGAGGTCTCCTGTGCGCAGCCAGCCGTCGGCGTCGATCGCCTCGCCGGTGCGCTCGGCATTCCTGTAGTAGCCGCGCGTGACCTGCGGGCCGCGAACCGACAGCTCGCCGAATTCTCCTGCCGGGAGGGGCTCGCCCGTGAACGGATCGACGGTGCGATATTCGGCGAGACGGCCGTCCGCGGCCGCGGCGGCGGCAACTCCCCCGAGCTTGGTTGCACCGACGACAGCCGCAACTGTTTCGATGTCGTCGCCAGGAAGAGTTAGCGCGGTCGCCGCCGACACCTCGGTCTGACCGTATCCGGTGAAGACCATCACGGGCTTCAAGTCGCTGAGCACTCGCTCCCAGAGCCAGACCGGTGCAGGGGCAGCGGCCGAGAATACGGACTGGAGGGAACTGAGATCGAACTTCTCCTTCACCGCAAGGTCCACTACGGCCACAGTCATCGTCGGGACAAAAAGCACCTCGTTGATCTTGAAATCCTGAATGATCGTCAAGACGGTCTTCGGGTTGAAGATGCGGAGTGGGGCGATCGCGCCGCCGACGAAGATGGCTGCGAGCATGCCCTCGATGTATCCGAACACGTGGTACAGCGGCAGGGCGAAGCTGATCCGCCAGCCGTCGTCAAAGGCGCGATGGTACGCAGAGCCGTAGGCGCTTCGCAGAACCATGTCGTGCGTGAGCTCTGCGCCGATGGCATGACCAGTCGTACCGGAGGTGAACACGATGTCGCAGACCGCATCCGGATCGATCGCCGCCGTCCGTGAGGACACCTCGTCCAGGTCCGCTTCGTCGGCCGTCAGCGAGTGGATGCTCTTCGCCGATGGCCGCGCCCCGTTGTCGACGAGCAGAATGTGTCGCAGGTCGGGGAGCTCGGCGCTCGTCGCACCGGTCTCCCATCCCGGAACGAGGGAATCGAAGACGTCGAGGAAATTGGTCGCAACCGATGCGTCAATTGCGATGACGACGGATGCGCCCGACTGATCGAGCCGCTCCCTGATCTCGTCACTTTTGTACGAATAGTTGAGCGGTACGGCTACGGCGCCGACGCGGGCCACGGCGAACTTGATCGCAGGGTACTCGGGGCGGTTGTCGACCAGAAGGGCGACACGATCGCCCACGCCGACGCCAAGTCCAACGAGTCCGGCGGCAAAGTCCAGCGACGTCGCCTGAACTTCCGCGTAGGTCAGCGATCCGGACTCGGCAAGGATGTATGGGCGATCCGGCCACGCATCCGCCGCATGATCGAAGGCCGCGGCGAGCGAGCGGGGTGTCCAGGTTCCGGTGCGTTTTTCGAGGTCGGCACGGCGCCGTGCGACCTCATCTTCGGGTAGATGTTCCACGGTTTGTCACGTTACTCCTCCAGCGGCCGTGGCCGCACGAGGAGGTCGGTCCTCGACCGCAGTCGGCGTCGAGTTTCCCCGAATCGACTCAACTTGTCGGGCTTTGGTCGATTTGGGGCGAGTCGAGGGCGTGTCCGTGGCCGGAACCGCGGAGAGCCGACATTGGGTCGCTGGAGCGGTGCGCGTGATGGAAGAATGCGATCGTGACCACCGAAAAGTTGAGCACGGCGTAGTCGTCGATTTCTCCGGTCATAGTCCGCTGTCGCGCTAGTTATTGAACCTAAACTCCACCACATCGCCGTCCTGCATGACGTAGTCCTTGCCCTCGATGCGGGCCTTGCCCTTGGCGCGCGCCTCGGCGATAGAACCAGTCTCCATGAGGTCGTCGAAGCCGATGACCTCGGCTTTGATGAAGCCCTTCTCGAAGTCGGTGTGGATGACGCCGGCAGCCTGCGGAGCCTTCCAGCCCTTGTGGATAGTCCAGGCTCGAGCTTCCTTCGGGCCGGCGGTCAGGTAGGTCTGCAGACCAAGAGTGTCGAAGCCGATGCGGGCGAGCTGGTCGAGACCGCTCTCTTCCTGGCCGGTGGACGCGAGCAGTTCGGCCGCGTCGTCCGCATCGAGGTCGATGAGTTCGGATTCGAGCTTCGCGTCCAGGAAGACCGCGTGCGCGGGGGCGACGAGCGCTTCGAGCACGGCCTTTCGAGCGGGATCCGTGAGCACCGCCTCATCCACGTTGAAGACGTAGATGAAGGGCTTCGCGGTGAGGAGGCCCAGCTCGCGAATCGGCTCGAGGTCAATGGATGAGGCGGAGAGCGGCTTGCCGTCGTTCAGCCACTGGGTCGCGGCGGCGGCAGCATCCACTGTCGCCTGCGTGATCTTCTTCGCGCGCAGTTCCTTCTCGTAACGCGCGCTCGCGTTTTCGAGTGTCTGCAGGTCGGCCAGGATCAGCTCGGTGTTGATGGTCTCCATGTCGGAGGCGGCATCCACCTTGCCATCTACATGGACGACGTCCGGATCGTCGAATCCGCGCACGACCTGGGCGATTGCATCCGCCTCGCGGATGTTCGCGAGGAACTTGTTGCCGAGTCCCTCACCGACTGATGCCCCCTTGACGATGCCCGCAATGTCGACGAACGACACCGGCGCGGCGACGATTCGTTCCGAGTGGAACAGGTCAGACAGCGCCTTCAACCGGGGGTCTGGGAGGGTGACGATTCCGACGTTGGGCTCGATGGTCGCGAACGGATAGTTGGCTGCGAGAACCGTGTTCCTGGTCAGCGCGTTGAAGAGAGTCGACTTGCCGACGTTGGGAAGACCGACGATCGCGATAGTAAGAGCCACGAGGGTCAAGGGTACCCGGTGGTAACGCTGCACTTTGTTGACCGTGGGCCGGTTCAACGGATAGGAACGAAATAGGGTGAGGGGATGAGTGAGTCGAAGGGCCAGCCCGGCGCGGACATCCCCGATTCCCGCGGGCGGACCGGCCTCGATCGTGTCGGCCTGGGCCTCGACCGCAACCCGAACGTCGTCGTCGAGAAGGTCGAAATCGTCTCCGATGGCTGGCACGTGCTGCGTCGAAACACACTTCGCTACCGGCGTCGCGACGGCAGGTGGACCAACCAGCAGCGCGAAACCTACGACCGCGGCAACGGTGCAACCATCATGCTGTACGACCTGGCGGCACGCGCGGTCGTCCTCACGCGGCAGTTCCGATTTCCGGTTTATGTCAACGGCCACCCCGACGGGATGGCGATTGAGGCAGCTGCCGGGCTCCTCGACGGCGACTCGCCCGAAGTCGCGATCGGCAGGGAAGCAACCGAAGAACTCGGCATCTCGCCCGGAGCGATCCGCCACCTGTTCGACCTCTACATGAGCCCGGGGTCGGTGACCGAGTGCGTGCACTTCTACGTCGCGCCTTACGACGCCGCGGACGTCGTCGGCGCCGGCGGCGGTCTCGAAGAGGAGGGCGAGGACATCGAGGTCCTCACGCTCGACTTCGACGAGGCGATGGAGATGACGCGCGATGGCGGGATTTCGGACGGCAAGACCGTCATCCTGCTCCAGTGGGCCGCACTCAACCTGTTCGCTAACTCGCGGGCAGGCGCATCCTGAAGGCTCGCGTCACATACGGCATCGTCCACTTCTCGCGACCGCCGACATCGGGATCGCGCTCGAGCAGCTCGCCCACGCCGCGAAGAATCGATGCCTGTTCCTCCGGTGACGCTGTGATGAAGTAACTGCGCGACCGCACCAGGTCGAGCAGCTCATCCCGAGTGAAGTCGCGCGACCACTCGAATGAAGCCGATTCGATCTCGCCGAACGGCCCACGGTCGATGTGCCCGGTCTCCAGAAACACCTCGCCCTCGGCCGAATGCATAACCGCGGTCAGTCTCGCGACCCAGGCGACCCTCTCGTCACGAATATTCCAGATGAGGCCAAGCGTTCCGCCGGGCTTCAGGACGCGTGCGACCGACGGAAGGGCCACATCCTGATCCACCCAGTGCCAGGCCTGGCCGACGAGAATTGCGTCGACCGATGCGTCCGCGAGCGGGATGTCTTCGGCAGTCCCGACGGAAATAATCGCGTCCGGAATGGCGGCCCGCAACTGGTCGAGCATCCTGGATGACGGGTCGATCGCGTACACCTCGAGCCCGCGAGCGGCGAGCGCCCGAGTCAACTTGCCGGTCCCTGCACCGAGATCCAGGACGGTTGCGGCGCCCTCAGGCAGCAACCAGCCGACCGCTTCGGCCGGATACTCCGGACGGGAGCGCTCGTACACATCGGCGGCCCGATCGAAGGATGCCGCCATTTCCGACCTGTTTTCCGACACGGATTTAGCCTACGCGCGGGTCGCGACGTCGCGGCGTCGGATGCGCGTGCGAACATCAAAACGTGCCAATGGACTTCACCGCGATCGACTTCGAAACCGCAAACTCGTCGAGCGCGTCGGCCTGCTCCGTCGGGATGGTGAAGGTTCGCGATGGTGTCATGGTCGACAGCGCCTACTGGCTCATCAGGCCACCGATCGGCTACGACGACTTCTGGGAGTGGAACACTCGCATCCACGGACTCGTCGCGGCGGACGTTGTGAATGCGCAGCTCTGGACAGAACAACTGCCAGGCCTGGTCGACTTCGCCGATGGCGACATCCTCGTCGCACACAACGCGGGCTTCGACATGGGCGTCATCTCGGGCGCCTGCGCCGCGACGTTCGTGGATACGCCGACGTTCGAGTATGCCTGCAGCCTTCAAGTCGCGCGCAAGACCTACTCCCTCGAGTCCTACCGCCTGCCGGTCGCGGCGATGGCGGCCGGGTTCGAGGACTTCGAACACCACAATGCGCTCGCCGACGCGCAGGCATGTGCCGCGATCATGGTTCATGCAGCGAAGCGCCACGGCGCCGCGGACATCCCCGGGCTCGTCTCGGCGGTCAACGGCAAGCTCGGTGCCATCGGTTCGGCGCCGCGGGTGGAACTCGTCGAGACGCTCTAGCCTCGCTCCCCACCCTACTGATTCACCCCACCCTCCGAATTCACCCCACTCTCCTAATTCACCCCACTCTCCTAATTCAGGAGTATGTGTGAGGGATGAGATCAACGAGTCTCAAGTCCGTCCCGCGAGTGATCATCCGCAACTCTTGCCACATACCCTCCTGAATTAGGAGAGCCTAGTTCTGGGGAAAGCCGAGGTTGATGCCGCCGTGCGACGGGTCCGGCCAGCGCGAGGTGATCGCCTTCTGACGAGTGAAGAAGTGGATCGCATCCGGCCCGTACGCTTTGGTGTCGCCGAACAGGGAGTCCTTCCAGCCACCGAATGAGAAGTAACCGACCGGCACCGGAATCGGAACATTGATACCAATCATCCCGACATGCACCTCGTTCTGGAAGCGACGCGCCGCCCCACCGTCGTTGGTGAAGATCGCGGTTCCGTTGCCGTACGGCGACGCGTTGATGACCGCGAGGCCGTCCTCGTACGAGGCGACGCGAACGATCGAGAGCACCGGGCCGAAGATCTCCTCGGTGTACACCCGTGAGGTCAGCGGCACCCTGTCAATGAGGGTGGGGCCGAGCCAGAAACCGTCCGCCTCGCCGTCCGCCTTCACGCCACGACCGTCGACGACAACGACCGCACCGTCCTCAGCCGCAACATCGATGTAGGAGGCCACCTTGTCCCGGTGCTCCCTGGTAATGAGCGGGCCCATGTCGCAGCCGCGCGTTCCGTCGCCGACGGTAAGGTTCGACATTCGCTCGGTGATCTTCGCGATGAGGTCATCTGCGACCGGCTCGACGGCGACGACCACGGAGATCGCCATGCAGCGCTCCCCCGCCGAACCGAAACCGGCATTGACGGCAGAGTCCGCAACGAGGTCGAGGTCGGCGTCGGGCAGCACCAGCATGTGGTTCTTGGCGCCGCCGAGAGCCTGGACGCGCTTGCCGTTGTGCGCCGCCGTTTCGTAGATGTACTTCGCGATCGGGGTCGAGCCGACGAACGAGATGGACGCGATGTCCGGATGCTCGAGCAGGGCATCCACCGACTCCTTGTCACCGTGAACGACGTTGAAAACACCGTCCGGAAGTCCGGCCTCCTTGAGCGCGCGCGCCATCCAGAGGGATGCGGACGGGTCCTTCTCGCTGGGCTTCAGGACGACCGTGTTTCCCGCCGCGAGCGCGATGGGGAAGAACCACAGCGGCACCATCGCCGGGAAGTTGAATGGGCTGATGATCCCGACCACGCCGAGCGCCTGGTGCAGCGAGTAGACATCCACACCGGTCGACACGTTCTCGCTGTACTCACCCTTGGCGAGATGCGCGATTCCGCAGGCAAACTCGACCACCTCGAGCCCGCGCGCGACCTCGCCGAGCGCGTCGGCAGTCACCTTGCCGTGTTCACTGGTCAGGATGGCCGCAACTTCACCCTTGCGAGCGTTCAGGATCTCACGAAACCCGAACAGCACCGTCTGGCGCCTCGCCCAGGACGCACCAGACCAGGCCGGAAACGCATCCTTCGCCGCCTGCACGGCGGAAGCGACATCCGCGGTGCCGCCGAGGCGCACCGCGCGCGCGACCTCACCGCGGGCGGGATCGAACACGGGGCCGGTCCGCTTCGAGGTTCCGCTGACGGTCTTCCCGTTGATCCAATGCTCGACTGTGTCTGCTGTGATGGTGCTCATGTCGCCACCCTACATATCAGACATTTCGGGAACATTTAGGTGCCCCAACGCTGGCCTGGGCCGGCGGGCGCGCGGTCAACAAAGTGCTGTAGTGGGAGCGGATTGTCCGCGGGGCGCGGGATACTGACGGCATGGATCCCGTTGTCGCCCTCATTATCGGACTCGCCGTTGGTCTCGTGCTTGGTGGGCTGGTCGGCTGGCTGGTCGCACGCGGGCGCAAGCACGACGCTCACGATGGCGTCGACCTGGCCGCGCTGCAGTCACAGGCGGCGAGCGCCGCGGCAACAGCGGCAGCTCTCCGGGAACAGGTCGACCAACTGCTCGGCCAGCAGAAACTCGCCCAGGCGAAGTCGGACGAAGATAATCGAATCCTGCAGGTGCTCACACCCGTCCAGGAGGCGTTACGCACAATGCAGACCCAGGTAGGTGAGCTCGAGAGAGAACGTACAACCCAGTTCGGTGCGATCAGCCAGCAGCTGCTCTCCGCGCGGCAGTCGGAAGAGCAGTTGCGGGCGACCGCAGAATCCCTGGCCTCGGCGCTGAGATCAAACAGCGTTCGTGGCGTCTGGGGCGAGACGCAGCTCCGACGGGTCGTCGAAGCCGCGGGTCTCATCGATCATGTCGACTTCATCGAGCAGGCGAGCGTCCAGAGCGATGTCGGACGAGGGCGCATCGATATGGTGGTGCAACTCTCCGACCGAAAGTCTCTCGCGGTCGACTCGAAGGTTCCCTTCGACTCCTACCTGCTTGCCCAGCAGATTCCACTCACCGCGACGGGAGAAGAGGCCGAACGGCGCGCGCGCTACATGACAGAACACGTCCGCGCGCTTCGCAGCCACATCGACGCTCTGGCCAAGAAGGAGTACTGGGAGGGTCTGGCCGACAGTCCGGACCTGGTCATTGCGTTCATCCCGAGCGAATCGCTGCTGTCCTCGGCACTGGAGTTCGATCCGGGGCTGCTCGACTACGCCTTCCGAAAGAATGTCGCTGTCGCATCCCCCGTCACGCTCTGGGCGGTCCTTAAGACGGTCGCCTACTCGTGGCGGCAGGAGAGCCTGACAGCGGACGCGAAGAAACTGTTCGACCTCGGCAAGGAGCTCTACAAGCGCATCAGCACCCTCGCCGAATACAGCGAAGCTCTTCGCCGCTCGATCGAAAGCACGGTCAACAACTACAACAAGTTCTCGGCGAGCCTCGAGACCCGAGTACTTGTCACCGCTCGCAAGCTCAACGATGCGGGCGATCCGACCATGGAAATTGCGGAAAGTCGCGGAATCGACGAGTCGCCGAAAGCACTGACGGCACCTGAGCTGCTGCCTGACGTCACCGAGCCGTAGCCACGCGGCGCCAAGCGTGCCACAGTGGGGACATGGTAGCCATCACAGGTTTGTTCAGCGGTATCGCGGTCAAAGACATCGACAAGGCACGCTCCTTCTATAGCGACACGCTCGGACTGTCCGTCAAGGACGATGCGATGAATGCCCTCAACATCGCGTTGCCACAGGGTGGGATCATCTACATCTACCCGAAGGACGACCACACCCCCGCCACGTATACCGTGCTCAACCTCGAGGTCTCCGACATCGACGCTGCGGTCGATGAGTTGAAATCGAAGGGTGTGACCTTCGAGGTCTACGAGGGCGCGCACCAGGACGACAAGGCGATTGCCCGCGGCAAAGCGGCCGGGTTCGGGCCGGACATCGCGTGGTTCCTCGACCCGTCAGGCAACATCCTGTCGGTGCTCAGCAACTAGAAGTCAGCCCCAACTACTTGGTGACTGTCAGCACCGATGTGCTGGTGTACGTCACCGGGTTGCCCACGTGGTCCGTGACGAGAAGCCGATACTGCCAGCACCCCTTAGAAAGGGTCGTGTCCGAGTAGGTCGATGTCGGATTGGTCGCAATGGTGGTGAAAGTGCCCTGCGCGCCGCATCCCCCAAAGTTCGAGTACGACGCCATCGATCGCTGCAGTTGTACTGAGCCGATACCCGATCCGGAATCTGTTCCGTTGGTGAACGTGATCGGGAAGGTATGCGTCGTCTGCGTCGTATTCGTGTAGCTGATTGAGCCACCGCTGGGCGCCGTCGAGTCGATGGTCAGTGTGAACGTCGCTGCAGAACTGCTGCTCGCGTTATTTGTCACCGTTATTGTCTGAGCGCCGGCTGTAGTCACCGAGTTAGTCCAGTTGTAGGTGCGCGAGTCACCGGTCCCCGTCGTTGTCCAGCCCGTTCCGAGATTCGGGAATGTGTAACCGGTGGTCGGAATACCGGACGTAACGTCCGAACTCGTCGCAGTAAGAGTAAACGAACTTCCCGCTGCCGGTCTGTAGTAAAGAACTCCAGCAGAGTAGTACCCCGCCGTCGAAGTCAGTCCCAGCGACGGCGTTACAGGCGGGGTCGCGTCGACCTTGATGAGTCCACTGGCGTACGTCGTGTAGTTGCCCAACACGTCTGGCACCGCGTACCGGTAGGCATAGCACGCACCGTCAGTGACGGTGTCCGCGTACGAGGCAGACGGGTCGTAAGCGACCAAGCTGAAAGCCCCGAACGCTCCACAGACACCGTCCGCGTTACCTGTCGATGTCAGGGTTGCCGTCGCGCGGTAGAGGTAGGCGCCCGAACCGGCGACACCCGAGGTGTCCGTGCCCTTTGACAGCGCCAGGTTCAGTGTGGTCGAGGTCGAATATAGCCCGCCGGTTCCGACGAGGCCGGATGCAGCAACCGAACCGCCGGTCGGACCGGTCGAGTCCGTTCCCTGGTTCGCACCAAGTTGGAAGTGGTTGAGTACATCCGTCGCCGTCAGGGCCGTGTTGTAAACCGAGAATTCGTCGAGAGAGCCATTGAATGGGAAGCCAGAGTTGGTGTCGGAGGCGTCGTTGACGTCACCGATTTGGAGACCGGACGAGTCGATGACCGTATTTCGGGTCGCGCTCATTGACGCCAAGAGGGAGCCATCGACGTAGAGAGAGACCGCGGTGCCGTTGTAGGTCTCAACAACCTGGTGCCATTTGCCGTCATCAACGGTGGTCGGCGAGGTGAATGTCGGGTCATCTCCGCCACCCCAACCCCAGGCGGTCAACGTCGAGCCCGAGGGGTCGATCCAGAGACCGAACTCCTCGTTGTTCGCGTACGAGCCATAGGTGAAGAGGGTCTGGTGCGCCGTTGATGTCGTCTTGAACCACATCTCGACCGAGCGCGACGAGGAACCGGTCGGGAGACCGGTCGGTGACGTGTCCTGCAACCAGCCAGTCGTGCCATTGAGCGTGACAGCTGTGTTGGGATCGTTCTGCGGATCACCGTTTGTGCCGAGCGTGACACCGCTCGTGTAGGTCGGGTTGAGACCTCCGATGCTGTCAACCGCGGTGGTGTTGCCGCCGATCGATGAGTCGCCGAGGCGAAGCTGGTCGATTACGCCCGTGGTCTCGTACCTGACCGCGCCGGCATAGTCGACCCACGCGGTGTTCGTGGTGGTGACCGTGAAGGTGTTGCCGACGAGGTCGGTCAGGACGTACTGGTAGTTGTAACACTTCGAGTTGGTGACCGTGCTGTCGGTGTATGGCGAGACCGGGTTAGCCGCGCCGATGTTTGCGAACGCACCAAACGCCGCGCATCCGCCATTCCTGAAGTTTGCCGACTGGCGCTGCAGTTGACCGGACAGGAGCCCGGATCCACTGTCGGCGCCAGTGAAGCTCACGGCCACGGAGCGTCCGGCCTGGTAGCCGTTGGTGTAGGAGATCGTCCCCGTAGGGGCGGTGGAGTCATTGACGAAGGTGAGCGAGGTCAAAGCGATGTTGTTGGCGAGATCGCTGCCCGTGACCGTCTCGGTCGGGCTGGTTGTGGTGCCCGCGGCCCAGCTGAAGGTATTGGACACATAAGGGCCGCCCGTGGGTGTCGACACGGTCGACGGGGTGTGCGACCATCCGGTCGACGCGCCGCCGAGGGTGCCCGTGCTGCTCGAGGCGGGGCCGGAGCCGACATCTGTGAGTGCGTTGGTGATTGTGAGACTTCCCGCGCTACCGCCGCGGTAGTACACGATCGTTCCGCTGAGTGCTGCACCGCCCGTAATGTTCGACAGGCTGAGGTTGTTCACCGGCGGGGTCGGGTCGGTGTACGTCACCGGGCTCAACGGGCTCTCGGCACCGGTCCAGTTCGTGCCGACGACGGGTGTGATCGAATAGCGCCACTCTCCGGTGGGAACGGATGACTCAGTACAGCTCATCGTTGCGATGATTCCCGTGCACGACGTGAGGATGGTCTGTGCGACGAGCGTCGTCGCGTTGTATCGCTTAACGATGTATCCGGTCACCGGTGCGCCGTTGGCGAGTGTGGACGGCGCCCAGCTCAGGTTCACCGTTGTGCCCGCGGAGACGACGATCGGAGTTGCGCCTCCGCCGACCGTTGTGGCGGCCGCGACGCCGTTTCCGCCCGCGCCGGAGCCGGCGGACCAGTAGGCCCACACACCGGAACCAGCGAGCGAGAACAGCGCGATGGCAGCAACGACGGCGATTCCACGCCAAGGGCGGAATCGGCGGCGAGCCACGGTCGAGGTCTTCATCAGGAGGCCACCAGGTAAACGGTGAACGTCGCGCCCTGGCAGGCGTTAGCGGCCGAGATCGACATCGCAAGTGCAGAGCTCAGGGTCGCGGTGAGCGTTCCGTTGACCGCTCCAACCTTGCCCGCCACCGTCCATCCCGCTCCGCCATTGGTCTGCGTGCCGAAGGACAGGGCCGTCAGCGCGCAGCCGCTGTGTCCAGCGTCAACGCTGAATCCGCCCGTTCCCTGCGTGGTGTCGAGAGCGAGGGACGAGACCTTGACGCGAGAAGTGTTTGTGTTGGTGATCGTCAGTACGACATCCGAGCTTCCACCGGGCAGGAGTCCCGCCGTGGGAGTTCCGGAACTCAACGTCAGGGGCACGGTCGTCCCGGTCGCGCCCGCGCCACTTCCCGTGCCGCCCGCGCTCCAATAGGCGTACGCGACGCCGCCGACGCCGACGATGACGATGACGATGGCGATCACCATCGCGATCACTCCGAGCAAGCGACGGGTCACCGTGACCACCACGATCCCGCTGCCGTGTAGGTCAGGTGCAGGGTCGCGCCCTGGCATCCGTTGTCCAGCTTGGCCTGGTTTCCGGTGAGGTGAACCGATGGCCACGACTGCGAGCTCGGCGAGACGCTGCCGAGCGACACGGCAGCGTATGGCGCGAGGTGCACGGTGACCGGCTTGGCCTGATGCACCGTGAAGTTGTCGATCGAGCAGGTCTCGCCCTTGTGCACGGTCGAAATACTGGAAATCCGGACGTTGAGTTCATCGACCGTGATCGGATAGAAGTGCGGATTGGAAATCCGGATGTTGATGGGCGCGGTGGATCCCGGAAGCAGCGAGCGCGAGATGCTGCCGTCGATTCCGAACTGCGCGCCCCACAGGGCAACGACGAGGAAGACGACAAAACTCAGAAGCGCAGCGCAGAACGCAGCAAAACGCTTTGTCATGGTAGCCCTTCGGGATTGAGCACAGCATTAGGGATGCTGCTTGCGCGACCGTGAACGCGCGGGGTCGGATGGGCGCGGCGCGAATGCCGCGCCCATCCTCACTTGATTTGAGTTACTAGTTGACTGTGTAGGTGATCGTGACGGTCGCGCCCTTGCAGGCGTCCTGGTTCGTCGTCGCCTTGTCGTTGAATACGATGGTGGCACCCGTCCAGGCACCCTTCGCGGTGCCGGATGCTATCTCCGCGCCGACGAGCATTGGTGCTGGGCTGACGGTGTAATCCGTCGAGTCGCAGGTGCCGGACGGCGCAGTGCCTGACTTGGCCACGCTCGAGACTGCGGCGGTCACGGACGTGACCCAGACCGGCCCGGAGTTCGAGTTGGTGAAGTTGCCGCTGAGGACCTGGGGAGCGGAGCCTGGAGCGATCCCCCCAATAGTCGAGGTCTGGACAGCCTGGATGCCAGCGACGGTGCCGGTCAACGCCGTACCTGATCCCGTTCCACCGGCATCCCAGTATGCGATAGCGGCCGCGCCGCCACCGCCGATGAGAATTGCAGTGATTGCGATCGTTGCCGCAACCTTACGCTTGCTGATTTTGCGCACGACAGTGCCCCCTTGTATCGGATGTTAAGGTAAGGCGAACTGCCGCTCCACGCCTCTAGGTAAGGTGTGGCCGTAACCCCTAGGTAAGGTTCACGGTTGGTACTTCGCCGAACGCGAGCTTAACAGCCGAATTCGATTCATTTTGCGGTTTGACTCGAATTGGGGGCACGTCTGGATACCCCCTATTCGAGCCACTTCACAGCCTGGTGATCGGCCAAAACTCGCCGAATTGTGCCGGATCTTGACCGCAGAACGATGCTCTCCGTGCGGATGATCGGGCCCAGCCGTCGAACGCCCTTGACAAGCCCTCCGTCGGTGACGCCAGTTGCCACGAAGTAGGTGTCGTTGCTGTTCACGAGGTCATTTGCCTCGTACACGTGATCGAACTTGAGGCCAGCATCCAGTCCGCGCTGTTTCTGGTCGTCATCGGTGGGATGCAGGATGGTCTGGATCAGGCCACCGAGCGCCTTCATGGCGCAGGCGGTCACGACGCCCTCGGGGCTGCCGCCGATCCCGGCGCACATGTCGATGCGCGTCCCGTACAGTGCCGCGTTGATACTGCCGGCGACATCGCCGTCGAGCATGAGGCGGGTTCCCGCGCCAGCGGCACGGATGTCGTCAATAAGCGCGGTGTGGCGCGGGCGATCCAGGACGGCAACGGTGATGTCGGACACCTCTTTGCCTTTGGCCTTTGCCAGCGCCCGGATGTTGTCGCCAATGGGCCGTCGTATGTCGACGACGCCGATGCCTTCCGCGCCGGTCGCGATCTTGTTCATGTAGTAGACGGAGGACGCGTCAAGCATGCTGCCCCGATCGGCGACCGCGATCATGGACAGCGCATTCTGCCTGCCCGCCGCGGTCAGCGATGTCCCGTCGATCGGGTCGACGGCAATATCGCAGGCGGGACCGCTGCCGTTGCCGACGTGTTCGCCGTTGAACAGCATGGGCGCGTGATCCTTCTCGCCCTCGCCGATGACGACCACACCGTCGAAATTGACGGTCCCGAGGAAGGTTCGCATGGCATCCACGGCTGCACCATCAGCGGCGAGCTTGTCGCCACGCCCGATGAATGGCACGGCACGGATGGCGGCCGCCTCGGTCGCCCGCACCAGTTCCATGGCAAGGTTGCGATCGGGATGAAGGTAGAGCGTTGCAGTGTCGGTGGTCACCAAGGATCCTTACGGAGCTTCTCTGGCGATGGTGGTGAGATTCCGGACGGAATCAACGCGCGAGGTCAAGAGTACCGAAAACGGCCTCGATAGACTTTGACTGATAAGTCCGCACCATTACAAGGAGTCGTCATGCCCGTCGCAACCCCCGAGCAGTACGCCGAAATGCTCGACAAGGCCAAGACGAAAGGTTTCGCCTATCCGGCGGTCAATGTCTCGTCGTCGTCGACAATCAACGCGGTGCTCCAGGGACTCACCGAGGCGCAGTCTGACGGGATCATCCAGGTGACGACGGGAGGCGCGGACTACTTCGCGGGTCAGACCGTCAAGAACCGGGCATCCGGTGCCCTCGCGTTTGCCGGTTTCGTCACCGAGGTTGCGAAGAACTACCCGGTGACGGTCGCACTGCATACCGACCACTGCCCGAAGGATGCGCTCGACGGCTTCGTACTTCCCCTCATCGCGGCCTCGGAGGCCGAGGTCAAGGCCGGGCGCAACCCGATCTTCCAGTCCCACATGTGGGATGGCTCGTCGGTACCGCTTGCGGAGAACCTCGAGATCGCTAAGACTCTGCTGCCGCGCATGAGGGCGATCAGCGCGATTCTCGAGGTGGAGATCGGCGTCGTCGGCGGCGAGGAGGACGGCGTCAGCCACGACATCAACGAGCACCTCTATACGACGCTGGATGACGCCATCGCACTGGTAAACGCGCTCGGTCTCGGCGAGCAGGGGCGATACATGGCCGCGCTCACCTTTGGCAACGTGCACGGTGTCTACAAGCCGGGCAACGTGAAGCTGCGCCCGGAACTGCTGGGCGAGATCCAGGACGGCCTGCAGAAGAAGTTCGGCACGAGGGCGCATCCGCTCGACCTCGTCTTTCACGGCGGGTCCGGATCATCGGATGCCGAGATCGCGGAGGCGGTTGCCAACGGTGTCGTGAAGATGAACATCGACACCGACACCCAGTACGCCTACAGCCGTTCCATCGCCGACAGCGTGCTGCGCAACTACGACGGATTCCTCAAGGTGGATGGTGAGGTCGGCAACAAGAAGATCTATGACCCACGCAGCTGGGGCAAGCTCGCGGAGACGGCAATGGCGGCACGTGTGATCGAGGCCACTCATCAGCTCGGCAGCGCGGGTCACTCAGGGAAGTAGTCGGCTCGCGCGGCGGTCAAGCACCGCGCCGGACGGAAATGCCGCAAGCATTCCGCGCAACAGCGCAAGCGTCGGCTCGATGGCATAACCGGCGGTGAGAGCATCCATGGTGGCGTAGAGCTCGTCTTCTATTCGCGCAACGTTCGCCGAGAGCTCGCGGCCAGCAGCACTCAGGGTCAGGATGACCGAGCGTCGATCCGACGGGTCTTCGGTCCTGAGCACGTAGCCCCGGACAACGAGTCGATCCACCAGTCGACTCGGCCCGGTACCCGTCTCACAGAGCAGCAGTTCGCCGAGCCCGGCGAGCGCGAGCGGCCCGTGCTCGTCGAGCACCCGAATGACCTCGGCCTGGGATGGGGTCACGCCCAGCGGTTTCAGCGCTGTGGCCAGAACGCGATTGCCTTCGCGTTGCAGGGCCAGGATCGCGTAGCGCAACTCTTCTGCGACTCTCACTGCTTCTCCTCGTGCCCAGTGTCTCCACTTGCGGATATATGTCGTGTCATCTATTGTCGTATCATCTAATTCTAACGTGGAGCAATCATGAATCCAGCAGATCCTCTCGCGCGTGTCAGCGTCATTAGTACCGGTTCCGTCGCTATTCGCCCCGAGCACGTCGGCCCAACCGAGAAGAGCCAAACGAACTGGCTCCTCACGTCCCGCAGTTGGACGAAGCCGCTGCCCATCAACGTGTACGTCCTCGAGCATGCGCCCGGGCTCGTTCTCTTCGACACCGGGCAGGATCGGGCATCCGTCACCGACGCCGGATATTTTCCGCGCGGATTTCTGGGTTTCGCCTATTCCCGCCTGGCCCGCTTCGAAATCAGCGAAGGCGATACCCTCACCCGACAGCTTGAGGCGAACGGATACGACATCGCGGACGTGACGACGGTCATCCTCTCGCACCTGCACCAGGACCACATCGGCGGGTTGCCGGAGCTTCGCCACGCGGAGATTCTGGTGAGCGCGGACGAGTGGGCGTCCCTCTCGCGGCCGCGACCCACCATGCGCGGGCTCCTCACCCGCCACATCGACCTGCCCGGCCTGCGCTGGCGCAGGATCGACTTCTCCCCGCTGGGAACCGGCGAACTCAGCCCGTTCGCTACGGGCCTCGACCTCTTCGATGACGGCTCCATGATCATCCTGCCAACACCGGGCCACACGCCCGGTTCGATCTCGCTGCTCGTTCGTCGGCCCGAGCAACTGCCACTCCTGCTGATCGGCGACCTGAGCTACGACAACGAGCTGATGGAGCGGGGTGGGGTTCCCGGATCCGGCGATCGGCACGAGATGGAAGCGTCGACGGAACTGGTCAACCAGCTTCGGGTGACCCTCCCGGGACTTGTCGTTCTCGGCGCACACGACCCAAGCGCCGCGGGGCGGTTGAGCCGCGCACTGTCCCAGCCTGACGACTAAGACGGCGGGATGCGGAAGCGCATCAGCAGGCTGCGCCCGTCATCCCAGGACAGATCTTCGACCGTCGTCTTCAACGTCAGATAGTACGGCGCAAGCAGCACCAGCCGCCTGCCCTCCGGCAGGTCGACATCGATGCTGAGCGCTACGGCCGTAGATCCATCCGATTGCGCCCTCAGTTCGATGAGGACGGTCTGGCTGTCGACAACCGAACTGTCCATTGCCGCGACCAACAGTCCTTGTAGCGCGGCACGTTGCGACTCGTTCATCCGGTCGGCGAGACGAGCGGGGTCGCTCACGATCATTCCCGACTTGTGCGCGACGACATCCAGCCAGCTCCTATCGCTCTCGAGCACCAGTTCGCTGCGGAGTCTGCGCGCAATCTGCGCGGCGAGCGCACGGTCGGCGTCCGTGATGACTCCGGCGCGGGCGATCCGTTCGACGAAGGGCGCGATTCTCGCACTCAGTCGCGCGATCCTGTCTCTTTGCTCCGCGTCGTCGAGGGGTTCGACGGTGGGATAGAACTCCTCCACCCCGGCAGCAGTGTCCAGCATCGCCTGGGTCCGCGAGACGACGGTGTACGAAAATACGATGCCTGCCGCCGCGCCGATGGTCGTGGGGCCAGCGCCGAGCAGGAAGACGGTGGCCGGGGGCCAAAAATCCTGGGCTCGCGCAAACACCAGCATGCCAAGGACGCCGGAGAACAGCACCACCGGAATCGACGAGATCAGGAGATTTCGAGGCGTGCAATACGGCGAGATCACGACGATGATGACACCGAGCGCAATGTTCGGCCACCACTGTTCGACCGGCAGCGTCCCGCCGATCGTGCCCAGTGCCGAACTCACCACGCCCACACATCCGACGAGCAGGATTCCCGACGACCGAGCGACCCCGAAGCGCGGTCGGTGCGGCCGGCCCCCTGACGTCGTCAGCCAGCCCGCCGTGAGAAAGAGCGCGAGACCGACGAACTGAAGCGGAATATTGGACCACCGGTCCCAGTAAAGGAGGGTGATGAACAGGCCCTCGATGACCCCCGCGAGCGAGAGCAGGATCGGTATCCGCGGGCCCGTGAACCAACTGACCGGATCGACGTCCTGCGGCGAGAGCGTCCAGGGGCTGGTCATGGCTCGCCCCCGGGTTCCTCGGGCCGCGAAGGCAGGAGGGGAACAGTAAACAGAACCGAGGTTCCATTGCCGGGAGCCGACCACACCTTGACCACGCCGCCAACCGACTCGACCCGCTTGAAGACCGACGACCTCAGCCCGAGCCGGTCCGGCCCGATCGAGGCCGGGTCGAAGCCACGACCGCCGTCATTGACCGTCCAGGTGATGGCGTGATCCGTTGCGCTGACGATGATCTCCGCAGAGTCGGCACCTGAATGCCGGAGGACGTTCTCGAGCGAGGACCGAAGTGCACCGGCCGCGGCGGATGCGACGTCATCGGTCATCCGATAGATGGCGCCAGTGTCGCCCGTTACCTCGACCGTCAATCCGCGCCACTGCAGGTCGCTCACGATACTCATGACGTGGTTTCGCATCGCGGCGTCACCGGCGTCGAAAACGAAGTCGTCGGGGGCAACACCCACCGCCGACGTGTCGGCGAGAGTCTCAACGTCCCGCAACATCCTGGTGGTCATCCGGACATCCAGCGTGTCCGGGCCGTTGATGATCAGGGCGAGGTCGTTGAGGACCGTGTCGTGGAGAAGGGCGACGGCGCGCTGGTCTGCCGTGCGTTCAGCCTCGATGCGCCGAGTGGCGCTGCGCAGTTGAAGGAAGTCCGGGACGCGCTGCCTCTGGGAGCGCTGGATGACCGACAGGCACAGGTATACCGCGCAGTAGTTCGCGAGCGTGATTCCTGGTCCGTTGCCGAGTTGGATCGGGACTCCGAGCTGCAGGTAAGCAATCGCCGTCGCCGCACCCCCGGCGGCAAACCCGCCAAGGCCCCAGGCAACGGCAGGCAACGGACGCTGTCCGCTCGTTCCCACCAGCACGAGTGCGGTCTCCGGGCGATTGATGAGAACCAGGGCGGCAGGCAGGAGCGCGGGATGGCCGGCGACCATGCCATAGACAAAGAGGTAATTTCCGAGCCCGCCCACCACGATGTAGAGCGCCAGGGTCACCGGACGGGTGTGCAGTCCGGCCACCGCAAGGCCGAGCAGCATGACGCCGAGGCCGACGAACGGTTCGGCAAGATCGCCCAGATAGTGCTGGCGATCGAAGACGACGACGACGCCGGGTATGCAGACAAGAAGGACAACCGCCGCAATCACCCAACCGCAGCGAGCGACCGCGAACACGCTGACGCTCGCCGCCACCTTTCGCGGAAGTACGGGCACGCGTGCGACGCCGACACTCACGGGATTAGGAAACCATACCGATGGCGTCGCGGCTACGCCCCCACGCGGCCGGGTCCCAGTTACCGGCTAACGGCGTAGCCGAAGATCGCGGCGAAGATCACGAAAGCGCAGTAGCCGACGAATGGGATGTAGTACGCCCGGCGGCCCCGACGGAGCCTCAGATATGCCCACACGATGGTGGCAGCCAGAAACACGATATTCGCGCTGAGTAACACCCAGCCGTAGTGATCGATGACGGTTGGAACACGCGTGGTGATTCCGGCCTTGTCCAACGACACGTTGGTGATGGTCGCGAAGTCGAACCAGTCGGACGTGATCAGGCTGAGCAACCCCACACCGAGCTGGACCACAGTGGCAAAGCGGTCAACGAGATGGCCGAATTCTGGCAACTGCCCTTGCTGTTGGGCGGTTGCCGGATGGGGTGTACTTGCCGGCGCCGGGGTGGGTACGGGCGCGACGTAGTCGCGGCCCATCGCGGCCGCCTGCTGCTGGGGCGTCGCATATTCGCCGTACTGCGGAGCCGGGCGGGGCGGTGGAGCGGCGTGGTCGTCAGCCATCGGCCTGCCAATCCAGTCGACGAACCCGACCGCCGAGGCCGCGCTCGTCGGGATTGCCCGAGGCGTCGGTGCGGAGTTCGCGCGGCAGCGAGAACATGAGGTCCTCCTCCGCCGTCGTGATCTGCTCGACGGTCCCATAGCCCGCATCCCTCAGTTCGTCGAGGACCTCCTGCACGAGGACCTCCGGCACGGATGCTCCGGACGTGACCCCGACCGTGGCTACCCCCTCGAGCCACTCCTGCCTGATCTCGCTCGCGTAGTCGACGCGGTACGCGGCGGCTGCGCCATTCTCGAGGGCGACATCCACGAGTCGAACCGTGTTCGAACTGTTGGCGGAGCCAACGACGATGACGAGCTCTGCCTCCGTCGAGACCTTCTTGATCGCGACCTGGCGATTCTGGGTCGCGTAGCAGATATCGTCGCTCGGCGGATCCTGCAGATTCGGGAAACGCTCGCGCAACAGCCGCACAGTTTCCATGGTCTCGTCAACGCTCAGGGTCGTCTGGGACAGCCAGACGACGTGATCCGGATTCTGCACGACGACGCCGGCGACATCCGCCGGGCTGTTGACCAGGATGGTCCGCTCTGGCGCGTGCCCCATGGTGCCTTCGACTTCTTCGT
Source organism: Galbitalea sp. (assembly GCA_036271795.1). Lineage (GTDB taxonomy): Bacteria > Actinomycetota > Actinomycetes > Actinomycetales > Microbacteriaceae > Galbitalea. Next base: position 20,056 of record DATAZY010000029.1, on the reverse strand, counting down.
GGCCGCGATGACCGATGAGGAGGATTTCGTAGTCGTCACGCGCGAATCTGGTGGCCTCGCGATGCACCTTGGTCACCAGCGGGCAGGTTGCATCGATGGCGTCGAGGCCGCGCTCGGCGGCCGTCTCGACAACGGCTGGCGAAACACCGTGCGCGCTGAATACGATGTGGGCGCCGGTCGGCACCTCGTCGACGTCATCCACGAAGATCGCCCCGCGTTGCTCAAGCGTCGAGACGACATGGATGTTGTGGACGATCTGTTTGCGGACGTAGACCGGTGAGCCAAACTTTTCGAGCGCTTTCTCCACGGCGATGACAGCGCGATCCACTCCCGCACAGTAGCCGCGGGGCGCTGCAAGAAGGACACGCTTCTGCCCCGTGACGGGGATGTCCTTTAGCCTGTTACGTACCGCGGGTTTCCGCGACCAATTGAGATCGACAGCGCCGTCGATGCTGGCGGCAGCGCCGTTGGAGATGATGCTCACGGTAGAGGATTCTACCGGCGTGGCATCTGAGCAGTCTGGAGACGACTATGGCTAACGCCCGGGCAATCGAGCACTGGGAGAACCTCGTCATCGAGTTCACCGACGAGCCGGGTGTCAGGCTCACAGAAGACGGGCTAGCTGGCGGGCTGTCGGCACGTGGCAGCCTTTTTGCTTTCCGCGACGGCGATGACGTGGTCGTCCACCTCTCGGCCGAGCGCGCCGCCGACCTGGTTCGCCGAGGGATGGGTACGCACTACAAGCACGCGGGCGAGGGCCCACGGGACTGGGTCAGCGTCAGTGACCTGAGCCTCTGGTCGGAGTTGGTTCGCGAGGCGCACGAGTATGTCGGCGAGCCACCGATTGGCGGGGACTCGTGAGCGTGGTCCCACCGGTCGATGGTCCCCCAACCATCGACGCGCCATGGCCAATCGGCATCCTGTCGGCCAAGATCAAGGGCTGGATCGACAAGCTCGGCACCGTCTGGGTCGAGGGCGAGGTCACGCAGTGGGGTGTCTCCGGCGGGAACGTGTACGGCAAGCTGAAAGATCTTGAGGCCGACGCGACCGTGTCGTTCACAATCTGGGGGTCGGTCAAGGCGAAGATTCCCGATGACCTCGGCCAGGGCGATCGCGTCGTGGCCCTCGTCAAACCCAACTATTGGGTCAAGGGCGGAACGCTCACGATGCAGGTATTCGAGATGCGCCACGTCGGTCTCGGCGACCTGCTCGAACGACTCGAGCGACTGAGGCAGACCCTCAAGGCCGAGGGCCTGTTCGATGCTGCGCGCAAGAAGCCGCTCCCGTTCCTTCCGCACTGCATCGGACTGATCACCGGCCGCGACAGCGACGCGGAGAAAGACGTCCTGCGTAATGCCCAGCTTCGCTGGCCAGCTGTCGAGTTTCGGATCGCCTATGCCTCGGTTCAGGGCGACAAAGCCGTCGGCGAAGTGACCGCCGCCCTGCGAAAACTGGACGCAGACCCCGAAGTGGATGTCATCATCCTCGCCCGCGGTGGTGGCGACTTCCAGAACCTGCTGGTCTTCAGTGATGAGACCCTGGTTCGCGCTGCGGCGGCCTGCCAGACCCCGATCGTCTCCGCCATCGGGCACGAGGCCGATCGACCGCTGCTCGATGATGTCGCCGATCTTCGCGCATCTACACCGACGGATGCCGCGAAGCGCGTTGTTCCGGATGTCGCGGATGAGCTGGCGCGGGTCCAGCAGGCTCGCGCACGGATCGGCTCGCGCGTCACGAACCTGCTCACGACCGAGATCGACCGCCTGGAGCAGTTGCGCACTCGCCCGGTGCTCGCCTCGTCGACCTGGCTGATCGACTCACGGGCGGAGGAGCTGTCCCGCTATGTTGCGCGCGGCGGCGAGTTGGTGACCCTGCTGCTCGATCGCGCGACCGCTCGCGTGGGTGAACTCGCGGGGCACCTGCGGGCACTATCGCCGCAGCGGACCCTCGACCGTGGCTACGCCATCGCTCAGTTGCCGGGTGGCGCAGCGCTTCGGGCGGCACGGGATGCGCCCGCGGGCACTCGACTCCTTCTCACCGTCGCCGACGGGCGACTAACCACGGTCGCGGGCGACGCCGAGCCGACACCCAGCACCGATCGTTAGGATTGAGGCGTGGCAACCGCATCCGACTCTGCTTCTGAATTGCGCGACGTCGGCGATCTCTCCTATGAGCAGGCGCGCGATGAGTTGGTCAATGTCGTGAACGAGCTCGAGCAGGGGTCATCCACACTCGAGGAATCGCTGGCGCTCTGGGAGCGCGGCGAGGCGCTCGCGAAGCGCTGCGAGGAGTGGCTGCTCGGTGCCAAGGCACGGCTGGATGCGGCGCGCACGGCAGCGGCGGCTGGCTCGGCCGACTGACGGATGTCGACCCCAACACCCGGCCGTGGTCGGATCGTCGCGGAGCTAGGCCGCCCGGAGACACCAGAAGAGACCGCGCGACGCCGGGCCGAGAACTCGCGCGCGCACCGCGCAAACCAGACGACTCGCAATCTCATTCTCGCGTTGCTTGCCTCTCTCGCCATCGTCCTGTTCGTCGTGCTGGTTGTCGTTCGCCCATCGACCAACCTGGTCGCGCCCGTCAACTACCGCAGCGTCGCCGCCCAGGCACAGCAGGGAATCAGCGAAACTCTGGCTGCACCGTCGCTTCCGCACGGCTGGCAGTCGAACGATGCAGAACTGAAGTCGGACTCCGGCAAGACCGTGACCTGGTACGTCGGGCTAATCACCCCGAAGCAGCAATTCATCGCCATCGAGCAGGGCATCGACACCTCGGACACCTGGTTCGGCTCGCTGCTCGGCAAGGCGCAGCCCACCGGTCACGTCACCATTGCGGGCATCCACTGGACCGTCTACGACCAGCGCACTGCCTCGGGCGTCGGCAACTTCGCTTACTCGCTGGCCGGAAGCGTGGGCTCGTCACACCTCGTGCTCCACGGAAGCGCGAGCGACGCGGAGTTCCGCGTGCTCGCGACCGCGATCGGAGCGCAACTGCAAACGTCGAGTGGGAGCTGAGATGACCAACGGATCGGGGCGCACCCCAGCCAGCGCATGGCAGGAGATGACGCGAGGAAACGACCGGTTCGTCGCGGGTGAGCCCCTGCACCCGCGCCAGGACGTCGAGCGCAGGGCCGAGGTCATGACCGCCCAGGAGCCCATCGCGGCGCTCTTCGGCTGCAGCGACTCCCGACTTTCGGCCGAGATCATCTTCGACAAGGGCATCGGTGACTTGTTCGTCATCCGCAATGCCGGCCAGGTGATCTCGGAGAGTGTCATCGGTTCGCTCGAATACGCCGTCGCTGTCCTGCACGTGCCGCTCATCGTCGTGCTCGGCCACGACTCGTGCGGCGCAGTTCTCGCGGCAATCGACTCGCAGACGGCGGATGCGACGCCACTGCCCCCGCACATCGCCGGACTCATCTCGCGAATCGTTCCGGCGGTGCGCCGGGTTGCCGGGAACGACGGAGCCTTCAACGCGCAGGGCACAATCGACTCCTCGCTCGTCGACAGCCGCGATGTCGGGCGGGAGCACCTGCGCGACACCATCGCGGAACTACTCGAGGAATCCGAGCTCATCAGCGACGCGATCGCCACAGGTACGCTGACTATCGTCGGCGCGAACTACAGTCTCCTGGTTGGTCGCGCGGATCCGGACATTGTCGTCGGAACGCTCGAGACCGCCGAATAATCACTAACCGTCAACCGTTACTAATCACAGGAAGCGAACGAAGTGGCCAGCACGCCTGAGTACCGAATCGAACACGACACCATGGGCGAGGTGCGAGTCCCGGTCGATGCCCTCTACGGCGCGCAGACTCAGCGCGCGGTCGAGAACTTCCCAATCTCCGGTTCTGGCCTCGAGTCTGCCCAGATCGTTGCGCTGGCGAGAATCAAGAAGTCCGCGGCGGCGGCCAACGCATCGCTCGGCGTTCTCGACCAGGCCGTTGCGGATGCGATCGTGACCGCCGCGGACGACATCATCGCGGGACACCACCACGACCAGTTCCCGATCGACGTCTACCAGACCGGTAGCGGCACCTCGAGCAACATGAACATCAACGAGGTCCTCGCAACGCTCGCGAGCAAGTACCTCGGCTCTCCGGTTCATCCGAACGACCAGGTCAACGCGTCGCAGTCCTCGAACGACGTGTTCCCGACTTCCGTGCACGTCGCGGTGACCGGCGCGCTGCTTGAGCAGCTCATCCCGTCGCTCGAGCACCTCGCGACCTCGCTCGAGGTCAAGGCCGAGCTCTGGAAGACGGCCGTCAAGTCCGGCCGCACCCACCTGATGGATGCCACCCCAGTGACTCTCGGCCAGGAGTTCGGTGGATATGCGCGGCAGATTCGTCTGGGAATCGAGCGGGTCAGGGGCACCGTCGCACACGTCGCGGAGGTGCCGCTCGGTGGTACCGCAGTCGGCACGGGAATCAACACTCCCCTCGGTTTCCCGCAGAAGGTCATCGAACTGCTCGCGACCGACACCGGGCTTCCGATCACGGAAGCACTCGACCACTTCGAGGCCCAGGGTGCTCGCGACGGTCTGGTCGAGGCATCCGGCGCACTTCGCGTCATTGCGGTGTCGCTCACGAAGATCTGCAACGACCTGCGCTGGATGGGATCTGGTCCGAATACCGGTCTCGGTGAGCTGCATATTCCGGATCTTCAGCCGGGGTCATCGATCATGCCGGGCAAAGTCAATCCGGTCATCCCGGAAGCGACGCTTCAGGTCTGTGCCAAGGTCATTGGCAACGATGCGACCATCGCCTGGGCGGGCGCCAGCGGAGCCTTCGAGCTCAATGTCGCGATTCCGGTGATGGCAAACGCGCTGCTCGAGTCGATCCGATTGCTCTCCAACTCGACTCGGCTTCTGGCCGACACGACGATCGACGGTCTCGAAGCGAACCTCGAACGCGCTCGAGCACAGGCAGAGTCGTCGCCATCGATCGTCACTCCCCTCAACCGGATCATCGGCTACGAGGCGGCGGCCAAGGTCGCCAAGCACGCGGTTGCCGAGGGCGTGACGATTCGCCAGTCGGTCATCGATCTCGGATTCGTCGAACGTGGCGAGATTACGGAAGAGCAGCTCGACGAGAAACTCGACGTGCTCTCGATGACGCGCCCGGGCTAGGCGAGAGCCGCGGTCGCCGGCCGGCGATGCCCGTCACCGCGGAGATCACCAAGCCGAACCTGCCCAGGATGACCACCAACTGAATTGCCCAGGGTGGGATGGTGCCGTACTCGGCGACTTCCAGGTAGGCGAGAAGACCCGCTTCGGCGACGACCGCGATGCTGAGGGCACCAACCGTGGTCAGTACCGCTGACCTCATCCTGAAGTGGAGAACGATCGGCAGGGTCGCGACAAGCACACCGAAAACTACGCCCGCGATCGTCCACGAGACGAACGTCGCGCTAATCATGCCCTCGACATGGTTTTTGAGCGACAACCACTCGGCATAGTTGGGATTGCTGAGTCTGGCCGGGCCGTCAATGACGTCCGACGACCAGATAAGCGGACGGCGTTCTGACCACACCACGGCGGCCAGAACGGCACCGGCGCTCACAGACAGGGCGACGATCACCCCGCCGACGATGGGGATCAGCAGAGAACCCCGCGTGCTCTCCGATCGGCGGGGACGATCGCGCCAAAGCAGCCCGGCCGCGACAGCGGTCAGGAAGGCACCCAGCAGGTACACCAGGGCGCTCGGCCGGAGGTATTCACCGAACTCCCCGTATTGCGTGCTGTCGATGGCGCCCTGCACGAGGGGCGAGCAACTCGCCAGGGCAAACAGCGCGACCGCCGCTCGAACTCGCAGGTCCACCCCTCGAGTAGCTACGACGAGAAGCAAAGCAAACACCGTCCCGACCAGAGCAAACACGAACAGGGCGCCGGTCGCCAGGGAGAAGAACGGAGCGAACGAACCATAGTCGGGCGGATTCCCGCTGAAGTCGCGGTCTGGAACAATGCTCGCATAGTGGCTGACACCCAGAAGCGCGGCGCCGAACGCGAGACCCTGACCCAGCCTCGCTCGCCGTTGGATCTCCACAGCCGTGAGCACACGTCGTTCGGGCCACGGATGCGAAGTTGTCACCGCGCATGCGAGAGTCGCCGCCGCGATCTGTCCCCGGTTCAGCCCGACTTCCGCCGCATCCCGAAGGTCGGCAAGCCACTGCTCTCGATAACGCTCGCGGATGGAACGCGGCAGCGTTCTCGCGGAAAACGTCACGACGGCCTGGGCTAAGGACTCTCCGAAACTCATGGCGTGACGACCCGTGGAGTAACTGCGCTCTTCATCACGGCGTCGCGCGGGCGGAAGCTCACGATCGCGGCGCGCGCGGCGAGTGCGCCCTCGTCGGTGAGTTCGTAGTAGCGGCGACGCGGCCCCGAACGGGAGGTATCGTCTTCCCAATGCGAGGCGATCCAGCCCGCAGTCTCAAGTCGTTCCAGGATCGGGTAGACACTCCCCGCCGGTCGGCCGCTCGCCTTGATTACCGCGAGGCCCCAGCAGGGCTCACCGCGCGTGGCAAGCACCGTCAGAACCGCGATCGTCGCCCCAGTTACTCGGGATAGTTGCTCCATGCGCTTACTCTATCTATATAGAGATAGAGTAACAGCACCCATTTTGGGGGCCTCAGCGCCAAGGACGGGCAAGCGCGATCGCGAGCACGGCGGTCCAGAATCCGCCGAGGAGGAACGGCCCGAACGCGATGTTCCGACCCCGTCTGCCCGTTATCAACAGAATGACGCTGACAAGGCCGCCGGTGAAAAACGCGGCCGCGGGCGACAGGATCGCAACCGACAGGTCCCAGGATGCCAGGCCGAGAGCTGCACCGAGCTTCACATCGCCCATACCCATGCCGCCGACGAGATGCAGCACCAGCAGGAACCCCGCGAAGGCGAGACCCCCAACCAGCGGCACAACTGGCACGCGTCCGGTCAGAACCCACTCCCCCGCGCCCGCCAAGAGTCCGACCCCGATGCCCGGCACCACCAGCACATTTGGCAAGCGGTGTGCCGTCACGTCGAACCAGACCAGCCACGGTGTGACTCCCGCGAGATATACGACCGAGAGCGCAGTCGGCGCAACGCCAGTGGCCAGAACCCCGATCCCCACCAATGGAAGTGCCAGCAGGAACATAAGAACTCGCCGCCGCATCCCGCGAGGGTAGCGAGGCGTACGAGACGACCTCCCGAAAACTCCACAGGCCGGTTGGGGGTTTCGATACACCCGGCGCTTCGCGTCGAGCTACTCAACCACCAAAGTAGGGCCACCAAAGAACGAGCTGCGGAGAAGTTCGCAGAGTGTTTCGCCCACGGGTGTTCTGTTCCCGTCGAGTCATGAAGAGGTCTGGCCGGCCGCTTGCGGTCGTCCAGACCTCTTCATTGTTTGAGCTAGGAAGAGAATGTCCGTTGGCGAAACATCCCCGGACTACTACGCGAGCTCGTTCGACTCCAGCATCTCGGTAACGAGCGCCGCAATCGCCGACCGCTCGGACCGGGTCAGCGTGATGTGCGCGAAGAGCGGGTGGTCTTTCAACGTCTCGATGACGGAGGCGACACCGTCGTGCCGTCCGACGCGGAGGTTGTCGCGCTGGGCGACGTCGTGCGTGAGAACGACCCGCGAGTTCTGGCCGATGCGCGACAGCACGGTCAGCAGCACGTTGCGTTCGAGCGACTGGGCCTCATCCACGATCACGAATGCGTCGTGCAGCGACCGTCCGCGAATGTGGGTGAGCGGCAGCACCTCGAGGATGCCCCGCGCCATGACCTCCTCGATGACGTTTTGCGAAACTACAGAACCGAGCGTGTCGAAGACGGCCTGCGCCCAGGGGTTCATTTTTTCGGCCGCGTCGCCGGGCAGGTAGCCGAGCTCCTGGCCACCGACGGCGTAGAGCGGACGGAACACCATGATCTTGCGGTGCTGTTGCTTCTCGAGTACGGCTTCGAGGCCGGCGCAGAGCGCCAGAGCCGACTTGCCGGTTCCCGCCCGGCCACCGAGCGAGACGATGCCGATCTCGGGATCGAGCAGCAGGTCGATGGCGAGCCGTTGCTCCGCACTGCGTCCGTGGAGCCCGAACAGGTCACGGTCTCCGCGCACGAGTCGAAGCTGACCGCGACGAGTCACCCGCCCCAGCGCCGATCCGCGATCGGAGTGCAGCACGAGTCCGGTGTTGACGGGGAGATCCTGAACAAGTCTGGTCGACAGCTTCTCGTCGTCGTAGAGCTGGTTCATCTGCTCACTCGAGAGGGTGATGTCTGCTTGTCCGGTCCATCCAGAATCGACCGCGAGTTCTGCGCGATACTCTTCGGCCGCGAGCCCGATGGATGCCGCCTTGACGCGCAGGGGCAGATCCTTGGAGACGACCGTGACATCCAGCCCATCGCTGGCCAGATTGAGCGCGACGGCAAGGATGCGGGAGTCGTTGTCGCCCAGCTGGAGACCGGATGGCAGAACACTCATGTTCGAGTGGTTGAGCTCGACGCGAAGCGAACCGCCCGCTTCTCCGATCGCAATCGGGAAGTCGAGACGCTCATGTTGAACACGCAGCTCATCGAGGTTGCGGAGCGCCTGGCGCGCGAAGTAACCGATTTCCGGGTCGTTTCGCTTGCCCTCCAGCTCGGCTATGACGACAACGGGTAGTACTACGGCGTGCTCAGCGAACCGAAAGATGGCCCTGGGATCGGAGAGAAGGACGGACGTGTCGAGAACGTACGTTCGTTCCGCTTGCCTTCCCTTCGCCTCCGCCCCATCTTTCGGGCTTTTCTTGGCTTGAGGGTTAGCGAGCTGGGGCACGTGTACTCCGTCCCCGGGAGCAAAACCGCCCCCGGATGTGCTTACGCGAGTTGGCCACATGCACTCGAGACGAACTTACGTGGCCGTCTCGACCGGGCGACTTGTCCGGTGTTCTGACGCTAAGCGACCCGGTTGCCGCCGAGGGTTCCGACACGCCACGCGCGCTCATCGCGCCGGTGAATACTTTGCGCCTAGAGCGTGACCGCCGAGGCGTAACTGACGAAGCTTGCCCGCAGCATGTCGAAGGTTTCCTCGTTGGTCGACACGTGGGGAGCCAGCCGCACCCTGCCCTGCCGCGTCGTGGTCGTAACGCCGTGATTGAAGAGGGATGCCGTGAGCACGGTCAACTGGTCGGTGGGCGGCTCGACGACGACAATTCCGGCGCGCTCAGCGACATCCCGGGGTGAGACGACCGGCACAGCGTATTCGTCGGCGAGGTCGATGATCCGAGTGACCTTGTCCCGGATGCTCGCGTTGATCTCGGGGATCCCAACCTCGGCGATCTCCTCCACCGCGGCGGCGAAGCGCGCCTGCGCGATGTAGTCGGGGTTGCTGATCTGGAAGGCGTCGACGCCGGCCTTGGGCGCCTGGACCTCGTCGAGGGGCAGCTGCCCGCTCTCGGTCGCGCTGAAGCCCGAGACGACCGGAACGATCGCCGCGGCGGCGCGGTCACTGAGCGCCATGAATCCTGTACCCCAGCCGGCGCGAACCCATTTCTGTCCACCCGCGACCACGACATCCGCGACCTCGTAGGGGGCGTCGACCACTCCGAATCCCTGGATGGCGTCCACGATGAGCAGTCGATCGCCGATGACCTGTCGGATGCCCTCGAGGTCCACCAGGTAGCCGGTGCGGAAGTCGACGAGGCTCACGGCAACGGCCGCGATGGAGCTGTTCAGCTGTGAACGGAGATTGCCGGGTGTGACCTTACCGTCATCCGTATCGAGCCACATCGGGGTGACCGCGCCGATCGCCTCGGCCGCGCGAACGGCGGCATAGGTGATGCTGGGAAACTCCGCGGGCGACATCGCGAGTCCACCGGTGAGCCCGAACATGGCGTGCATGAGCCCGATCGACGTGCTCGGCTGAAAGATGACCTGCGAGCGGTCGAAAGCGGTGATCGCGGCGATCGCGTCCCGAACCCGGTCCCCGCCCCCGAACAGGCTGTCGACGGTGCCGAATCGCGCGCGACCGAGCAGGCTCATCAGTGCGTACTCCTCGTCTTTGACGGCTCGGCCGGGCGGGCCTTCCGCCGCGAAGTTGAGATAGCCGGGCTCTTCACCGAATGAGGCGACGTAGTCGTCGAGAGAAATCACGAACCGAACCTCCGTTGCCGCCGCGAGAAGTCACGAAGTGCCCGCAGAAAGTCGACCTCGCGGAGGTCGGGGCCGAGCGCCTCAACGAAGTAGAACTCGCTGTGGGCGCTCTGCCAGAGCATGAAGTCGGACAGGCGCTGTTCGCCAGAAGTCCGGATGACCAGGTCGGGGTCGGGCTGGCCGCCCGTATAGAGGTGCTCACCGATGAGTTCCGGCGTCAGGATTTCGGCGAGTGCGTCGAGCTCGCCACCCTCTGACTGGTGCTGCTTCACGATGCTGCGCATCGCATCCGCGATCTCGCGTCGGCCGCCGTAGCCGACCGCCAGGTTGATGTGCAGACCGGCGTTGTCTTTTGTCCTGGCCTCGGCCGCCTTGAGTGCAGCGACCAGTGCGGGCGGAAGGCCGTCGTCGGAGCCGACGTGTTGCACTCGCCAGTCGCGGAAGTGCGAGAGGTCATTCGCAAGTTTCGCGATGATCTCGAAGAGCGTGCCCAGTTCTTCCGGCGTGCGGCTGCTGAGGTTGTCGGTCGAAAGCAGGTAGAGCGTGGCGACCGAAATCCCGAGGTCGTCGCACCACTTCAGAAACTCCTGGTACTTGGCGGCCCCTGCACGATGACCGTGCGCTGCGGTCTCCAACTCGCGCAGTCTGGCCCACCTGCGGTTGCCGTCAATGATCATTGCGACATGCTTCGGAAGCGTCTGGGTAGCGAGGTGTCGGCGAATCCTGCCCTGGTAGAGGCGGTAGAGAACACCGCCGCCGATCGGCACTTCTCGCTGTTTCACAGAGGCTACGCTAGCCCAAAGGGCTTACCCAGCCTGAGGATTTACCCCCGGTGTAGGGTTTGCAAATGACCGTGAGCGGACCCCAAAAAGAGACCGCTGACGATGGCGGCAAGGCAGTTCCGCACGTTCCTTTGCTCGAGGATGTCCTGCAAACTCCCGCGGATGAGGTCAAGCCGACGTGGCGCGGCTGGATCCACGCCGGCACGTTTCCGGTTGCGCTCGCGCTCGGCGTCATCCTCATCGTTCTGGCCGATGGGGTCGCGGCGAAGGTGTCGTCCGCGATCTTCGTCCTGTCGTCCCTGCTGTTGTTCGGCAACTCCGCGCTCTACCACCGCTTCAATTGGAAGCCGCGCACGCGAGTGTTACTGAAGCGCATCGATCACGCCAACATTTTCCTGCTCATCGCGGGGTCGTACACGCCGCTCACGGTGCTGTGCCTGACGCAGCCGCACGAGACCATCCTGCTTTCGATCATCTGGGGAGGCGCGGGGCTCGGCATCCTGTTCCGGATCTTTTTCATCCGCGCGCCGCGCTGGCTCTATGTGCCGCTCTACATCCTGCTCGGCTGGGCCGCCCTCGTTTTCATCGTCGATTTCTTCAACGCCAATGCGATCACGATGACGCTCATACTCGTTGGCGGGCTCTTCTACACGACCGGCGCGCTCGTCTACGGGCTGAAGAAACCGAACCCGATTCCTGGGAAGTTCGGGTTTCACGAGATCTTCCACACCTTCACCCTGTTGGCGTTCCTCAGCCACTGGGTCGGCATCTTCCTGATTGCGACGAACCCGCCCGTCCTCGGGTAGCGCTAGCGGTAGCGCTAGCCGCCGTTTTTTGTCGCTAGCCGCCCCACTTGGGCGACGCAGTTCCGTCGTCGATCGGTTTCGGGATACCCGGCTTGCCGCGGTTGGACTTTCGCTCGACGGCGGCCGCAGCTGCATCGGCGGCTTCCTGCTCCTCCTCGAGCTTGATCCGCACCTCTTCACGGTAGCGCGACCGACGGATGCGACGGGTCATGTCGACGAGCAGGAAAATGGTCGCGACTCCTACCAGCAGGATCGCAATGAATCCCCAAACCCCAGGCGTGATGAGGTTGGCGTTGCCGGTGTAGGCGGGAAACGGGGTCGGCGACGGCGCAGCCAGATGGAGTCCGCCGGGCGCGAACAAAACGACGGACGGACTCACGCCGCCTCCTTATTGTTAATCATTGTTAGTCATCGCTATCGATACTCATCGCTATCGTCAATCAACACTGACACCCGCAAACAGGTCGCTCTCGGGAAGATCAGCGACCTGGGCGGAGTCGGCGAGCTGGAAGTCCTCGGTCGGCCACACCTCGCGCTGCAGGTCGTTGGGCCAGCGGAAGAACGTGCTGTTCGGCGAGACCTGGCTGGCGTGCGACAGAAGCGCCCGGTCGCGTACTTCCAGAAAGTCGCCGACAGGGATGTGCGTGGTCGTGACATCCGGTCGATCGAACCATCGGCGCATCTCTTCCATCTGCTTCACGAGCTCGCCATCCGGATCACGCTCCAGCAGCACATCGTAGATCGCCTGGATCCGTGCGGCGTTGAAGATCTGGTCGTAGTAGGTCTTCTGGATCTGCCAGGCCCGACCGGCATCCGGGTACCGCGCCGGATCGGCGGCGGCGTCGCGGGCGTAGATCGAGATCGCGTGGGTGCGGACGTGATCGGGATGTGGGTAGCCACCGTTCTCGTCGTAGGTCAGCAGCACCTGTGGGCGGAAATCGCGGATCACCCGCACGAGCGGCTCCGCGGAGATCTCGAGCGGAATCGACGCGAACGAGTTGACCGGTTCTGGTTCGCCATCTTCCGGCCAGCCGGAGTCGACGTAGCCGAGCCAGCGATGCTGGACATCCATGACGGCGGCGGCATTGCGCATCTCGATCCGACGCAGGCCCGGCAGGTCCCTGCCCGCCATCGCGACGGAGGCGGGAGCAAGCTGGTCGTTGAGGATCCGGCCCTCCTCGCCGCCGGTACAACTGACAACCATGACCTCGGCGCCGAGGCTCCGATAGTAGGCCAGTGTTCCCGCGCCCTTACTCGACTCGTCGTCGGGATGAGCGTGCACCGACAGCAGACGCAGTGTCACCAAACTCCTAGGGAATAGCCAATAGCCTGTGTACGGACAAGAACGCGGACAACCATGTGGCCGCGCCTGCTCCCAAGACTAATCGCAGGAGTTGAACGTGTCGGCAAGCGACCTGAACGCGCGCTATGGACGTACCGTCAATCGTCGCCGACGCAACTGGATCTTCGCCATCGGCTTCGGCGGAGCAATCGTCGTCGTGTTTGCTGCCTGGGCCATCTGGGGCGGACTCTTCGTGCCCGGTGCATCGATCGACACCGAGGATGTCGGCAATAGCCGGGTGAGCGCGAACCAGATCCTGGTGAAGTGGGAGATCTCCGAAAACCCGGGAACCCACGCCAAGTGTGCCGTCCAGGCGCTCGACCAGAACTTCGGCATTGTTGGCTGGAAAATCCTCACGATTCCACCATCGCAGCAGAGCTCTCGCACGCTCAGCACGATCGTTCGTACGGCGCAGCCTGCAGTCTCCGGGTTGATCTACCTGTGCTGGCCGACTTAAGCTGGGATATTCGCGGCTGCGTGCCCACCATGCTGCGTCCCCGAACAGCTGCGTAGCTAAACAGCGCGAACGCATCACAGCCGTCAGACCGGCCGGAATTGGCCGGTCTCCCTCATTTCACGCCACCCGCATAGGAGAATCATGTCGGACACCAGCGTCACCTGGCTCACCCAGGATGCGTTCGATCGGCTGACGGCGGAATTGGATCAGCTGAGCGTCGAAGGCCGCAACGAGATTGCGAAGAAGATCGAGTCCGCTCGCGAAGAGGGGGACCTCAAGGAGAACGGCGGATACCACGCGGCCAAAGAGGAGCAGGGCAAGATCGAGGCGCGCATCCGCGTCCTCACCCAGCTTCTGCGCACCGCGACCGTCGGCGATGCACCCGAGAGCCACGGAGTCGTCGAACCCGGAACCGTCGTCACGGCGACGATCCAGGGCGACAAGTCGACCTTCCTGGTTGGCAACCGCGAAATGGCTGCGGGCAGCGACCTTGATGTCTACAGCGAGGCGAGCCCGCTCGGCACGGCGATCATCGGCCTGAAGATCGGCGACACCAAAACCTACACGGCGCCCAATGGCAAGGCAATCTCGGTCGAGATCCTCAAGGTCGAAACCTTCCAGCCCTAGTTCGTGACGGCTCAGAAGTCCAGCCGCGGGTTGTAGCCGGCCTCGCGCAGGTTGTGGATGACCAGTTCTGCGTGCTCCGGACCGCGAGTCTCGATGTGCAGTTCGAGCTCGACCTCACTGATCTGCATGCCGCTGCCGTGGCGGGTGTGCAATACCTCGACGACGTTGGCGTTGGATGCCGCGATGATCTCTGCGGTGCGCGCGAGCTGGCCGGGGCGATCCGGCAGCGGGATGCGCAGCTTGAGGTAACGCTCGGATGCCGCGAGTCCGTGGCTGATGATCCGCTCCATCACGAGCGGATCGATGTTGCCACCGGAGAGGATTGCGACGGTCGTCCCGCTGTGCTGAACCTTGCCAGCCAGGATCGCGGCGACGCCGACGGCGCCGGCGGGTTCGACAACAAGCTTGGCGCGCTCAAGCAGCACGAGCAGCGCGCGCGCGATGTCATCCTCCTCAACGGTTATTACCTCATCGACGGCATCGCGGATGATCTCGAAGTTGAGAACGCCGGGCTTACTGACCGCGATTCCGTCGGCAATTGTCGGCAGGATCTGGATCTCGGTCGGTTCTCCGTTGATCAGGGAGGTTGGATACGAGGCCGAATTCGCCGCCTGAACACCGATGATGCGCACCGTGCGTCCGCTCTGCGCCGCTTTCTGTTTGACTGCGCTGGCGACACCGGAGATCAGCCCACCGCCGCCGATCGGAATCAGGATCGTGTCGACATCGGGTCGCTGTTCCAGAATCTCGAGACCGAGCGTGCCCTGGCCGAGGATCACGTCGCGGTGGTCGAAGGGGTGGATGAAGACGGCGCCGGTTTCGGCCGCAAAGTCCGCTGCCGCCCGGAGCGTTTCGTCGACTACATTGCCGCTGAGTTCGACGTCGGCGCCATACTCCTTGGTCGCCGAGAGCTTGGGTAGCGCAACACCAACGGGCATGAAGATGGTCGAGCGTATGCCCAGCTCGCGCGCCGCGAACGCGACGCCCTGCGCGTGGTTCCCGGCCGACGCCGCAACCACACCGCGCGACTTCTCCTCGTCGCTGAGGTGAACCAGCCGGTTGTAGGCACCACGAATCTTGTACGAACCGGTGCGCTGGAGGTTCTCGCATTTGAGCCAGACATCAGAACCCAGCACCTCTGACAGCGAGCGTGAACTCTCCATCGGCGTCAGGTCGACGACCGGCGCGACCGTCCGCCGAGCGACCTCGAATTCGGCAAGCGTTGGTCCGGGAATTACCGCGTCACCCGTTTCGACTGCGACTGCCTCAGCCACTGGCGATGACGTCCTTCGAGCCCGGCCGTGTTCCGCCGCGCCAGGTTCCGCGGACAAGATAGAGGATCATCACATTCGCCACGGCGAGGAGCGGGACGGCAAAGAGCGCGCCGGGGATGTGAGCGACGAATGTGCCTGCGGCAACGACGAAGACGATGGCCAGCGGATGAATCTTCACCGCGTTGCCGGTGATAAAGGGGTGCAGGAAGTTGCCCTCGAGGATGTGGACTCCGAGCACGATGATCAGCATGATCAACGCGGTGAACGGGTCGGTGTAGACGAGCGCAATGAAGACCGCGAGGGCGCCACTGACGACCGCGCCGACGATCGGCACGAACGCCGCCAGGAAGACGATGATCGCGATCGGAATCGCAAGCGGAAGGTGCAGGAGTAGGGCGCCGGCGCCGATGAAAACGGCATCGACGAAGGCAACGAACAACTGGACGCGGATGAAGACGGTCAGCGTGGTCCATCCGGCCTGGCCCGCCCCATCCACTGCCGCTCGCGCGCGGAGCGGGAACAGGCGCACGACCCAGCGCCAGATGCGCGCCCCGTCAAGCACCAGGAAAATCGTGGCGAAGATTGTCAGCAGGAGTCCGGTTGCCAGGCTGAGCGCGGTGTCGGCGACCACCTTCGCGCCACTGCCGATTGATCCGCTCGACTGGATACCCGCGACTACGTCGTCCACGTAGGTCGTGTATCTCGCCTTGTCGATGTTGAACGGCGGTGCCGCAAGGAATGACTGGAAGTTGTCGTAGGCCTTCAGCGTCTGCTTCTCGATGTCGGGCAGTCCGTGGCGAATCTGGACAACCACGACGTAAACCAGACCGGTAATGATCGCGGCCGCAAGGATGATCGCGACGACAATCGCCAGCCAGCGCGGCCAGTGATGCCGAATCAGGAACTGCTTCAACGGCACCAGCAGCGCCGAAATCAGCATCGCGATCATGAACGGTACGACGATCGCCCGCAAGCTGACGATGAGCATGCCGACCACGATGAGGACGGCAACGATAGCCAGTATCCGCCAGGCCCACTGCCCCGCGATCTCGACCGGAACCGGGATGGCTTCCTCGACCAGCTTCTTGCGATCGAGGCCGGTCGGGGTCTTGCGCGCGTTTGCCTCTGGCAACGTAGCGCGCGGCCTCCAGAGCTTCATCGGTTCAGTCTAGAACCTGTGCCCGCGAGCCCGGGCCCAATCGTGAAGCGGTTTCAGTTTTTTGCTAAAACGGAGACCGGTGCTCCCTTGAATGCGAGCGACACGGCGTCGCCGGGCTCGTGTCGTTCCCTCACATCGTGCTGCACGGAAACGA
Source organism: Galbitalea sp. (assembly GCA_036271795.1). Lineage (GTDB taxonomy): Bacteria > Actinomycetota > Actinomycetes > Actinomycetales > Microbacteriaceae > Galbitalea. The sequence goes on along the minus strand of DATAZY010000029.1, from coordinate 3,348 downwards.
CCGTGTCGTCGTCGAGGCGAACCTGGGTACGACGAAGGCTCCCCAGGAAGCTGGACGTGACGACTACCCCGTTGATTCCCTTCGAACCGGTCTTCTGAGCGGTGATCGTGATGTCCTCAGGGCGGATCATGGCGAGTACCGGTCCATCGACCGGCGCCTCGCCAAGCAGCTGCAGCGGGAGGCCGTAAACCGTGACCTCGTGTCCCGTGAGAGTTGCGGGGATTCGGTTGCTCAAGCCGACGAAGTTCGCGACGAACGGAGTAGCCGGGTTGGTGTACAGCTCCTCCGGTGTTCCGATCTGTTCGATGTTGCCAGAGTTCATGACCGCGACTCGGTCGGCGACGGCGAGCGCCTCCTCCTGGTCGTGGGTCACGAAGAGGGTGGTGATTCCGAGCTCGGTCTGGATGCGACGGATCTCATCCCGAAGCTGCACGCGCACCTTGGCATCCAGCGCCGAGAGCGGCTCATCGAGCAGGAGCACGCGGGGGCGAGTGACGAGAGCGCGGGCAAGGGCGACGCGCTGCTGCTGGCCACCGGAGAGTTGGTGGGCGTAGCGCTCGCCGAGATGGCCGAGCCCGACCATTTCGAGGGCTTCCTTGCTGCGACGGTCGCGCGCGGCGGCATCCACCTTGCGCATTCGCAAACCAAATTCGACGTTCTCGAGGACGGTCATGTGCGGGAACAGCGAGTACGCCTGAAAGACCATGCCAATGTCGCGCTTGTTGACGGGAACGTCCACGACATCCTCACCGTCGATGAGGATCCGGCCCTCCGTGACCTGCTCAAGACCGGACAGGGTGCGCAGGACAGTGGTCTTGCCGCATCCGGAGGGTCCAAGCAGCGCAATGAATTCGCCCGGTTTCATCGTCAGGTCGACGCCGGTGAGCGCCATGGAAGGCCCGCCGTACGACTTGGTCACGCCGATGAGCTGCACGGTCGCGCCCTCGTGAGCGACGTAGGTAGCCGCGGTGTCTGTTGTGATGATCGAGGTCATTGGGTGACTCGCTTTCGACGAGAGGAGCGACCGCCGCGGAACGTTCCGAGACGACCGATGAGAACAAGAAGGATGAATACGAAGATCAGAGCGAAAACGGCGAAGATGACGCCCGCGTAGGGATCGGTCTGCTGGATGAGAAGCAACGCCGTCTGGAACGTGGTCTGGCTGAGGAAGGACGCAATCGTGTATTCGCCCAACACCACCGCGACGGTCAGCAGGATCGCCGACAGGATGCCGCGACGAAGGTTCGGCAGGATGACCCGCCACATCACATCGAACCAGCTGGCCCCCAGCGAGCGAGCTGCCTCGCTGAGCGTCGTCACTTCGACCGCAGCCAGATTGGTCGCGATCGGCCGAAACGCGTAGGGCAGGCAGATGATGCCGATGGCGAACGCGAGCGTGTACGGAGTGCTTCCGAAGATCCGCGCGACCGTCTGGTAGGCCGGGATGAATCCGACCACGAGAACAACGGTCGGAATTGTCAGCGGGATCAGGCAGATGAACTCGATCACCTTGCGCAATCGCGGGAACTTCAACTCGATGAGGATCATCGCGGGAAGCAGAAGCACCAGAATGATGATGACCGTGAAGAGCGCGATCACCAGGGAGTTCTGCACGCCCTGGAAGAGCGGGTCGTAGGTCGCCTCGTTGGCCGGGTTGAATACGTCGAGATAGTGCTGGAACCCGTACTGCTGCACCCCCTTGACCGGCTGGCCGACCTGGAGTGTGTACTGGATCATCGCCAGGATCGGGATGATCATCACCACGCCAACGATGATGAGGATGATGTTGCGAGTCGTGTTGGACGGCGTAGCCCCGAAGCGCGGCGCGCTCATCGGCGCCACCTCGATGCGCGACGCTCGAGCAACGAGTACAGCCACATGACGATGATCATCGTGACGACCATCGCCAGCGCGAGCACGCCGGCCGCGTTCTGGTGACCGATGACGGTCTCGCTGTTGATGAAGCCGCGGATGTCGAGCGAGATGAGTCCGCCCTGGCTGATCAGCGCCGCGGCAGTCGCATAGGACGAGAATGAGTTCGCGAAGAGCAGGATGACGCTGCCGAAGAACGCCGGCGCCAGGATCGGGAACCCGATCTTTGTCCAGTAGGTGAAGCGCGTACCGCCGAGCGTCGCGTTCGCTTCGCCCCATGTTGCCTTGAGCCCCTCCATTGCGGGCATGAACGTCAGAACCATGAGCGGTATCTGGAAGTACAGGTACGGGATGGCCAGGCCGGGCACCTGGTAGATGAGGGTGTTGCCGTTGAAGTTGTTGAAGATGTTCTTTACCAGGCCTGCCTGGATCAGCCACTGCGTAATGATCCCGTTCGCACCGATCGTCACGATGAACGCGAACGCGAGCATGACACCACCGAACTGGGCGAGCACGCTCGACGCGGAGTCGATGATGGTGCGCAGGACGCCATCCGGCTTCGTGCCAAGAAGCGCAAAGCAAATCAGCGCACCAATGATCGCACCCACGATGGCCGTGACGGCCGAAAGTCCCAGGGTGCCGACGTAGTCGGACTGCACGGAGGGATCAGCGAGGGCGGAGAAGTTGGCGAAGGTGAAACTTCCCGTCGAGGTGAAGAAGCCGCTGCCAACCGCAAGAACTGCGGGAATCGCAAGGAACAGGATCACATAGATCGCGAAGGGTGTGAGGCCGAGCCAAACCGCGCTGCGGCGCCGGGATGGTTTCCCGACGCCGCGCGTGGTTGTGGCTGGCGCTGTCGTAACGGCGGCAGTCATTTCACTTCTCTTGTGTTGATTGTCTCTGGTGCCCGCGAACCGGTGACTACTTGATCGCCGCTGCCCACTTCGACCCGAGAAGGGTCGCGGCGGCGGTGGCCTGATCGGCGGTCAGCTGGACGAAGTTCGCCGGCGGGGCGCCAACGGTCTTCAGCGTCGTCTCGTCAACCGTCTTGTTCTTCTCCATGGCGGCGAGGGTTGCCGGGTAGGCACCCGATGCCAGGTAGAGGTTCTGGACGGCCGGCGTGTAGAGGAACTCTTCCCACAGGCGGGCAGCCGCCGGGTCCGGAGCGTCGACGTTGATGGCCTGGTTGTAGTAGCTGCCGAGTGCGGCGCTTCCCGACGGGATGACGACCTTCCAGTTGGAGTTACCGGCGGAGCCGGCCTCAGGTCCCCACGCGAGGTTGTTGTAGCTCCACTGGAGCACAACCGGGGTCTCGCCCGAGTTCACGGTCGCCTGCGTCGGTAGAACGTTGTTGAAGTCGCCTGCGGCCTGGAGCTTCGAGAAGAAGTCGATGCCGGGCTGGATGTTGTCGGCCGTGCCCTTGTTCTGCAGGGCCGCGAGGTAGACGGCGCTTGCCGCTTCGTTCGCCTGCGTCGG
>DATAZY010000028.1:0-14318 GCA_036271795.1 Galbitalea sp. | reverse complement strand
CAACGGGTGGGAAATACAGCGAGACAAGAACTCGAAGTATTGGCTGATCCCGCCCGCCGAACGAGATCCGAAACAGACACCAATCGAACTCGCATCAACGAATCCAGCGATGCGCGACCTCCATCGCGAGCAACTCGCATCCTAAGCAACTCGCATCGCGAGCAGTTCGGATCTCGAGCAGCTGGCATCGCGCATCGACGACGCTCCGCGAGTGTGCGGCGTCCGGACCTAGCCCGTCAGCGCCCGAACGAGGACGTACACGGCGAGCGCGACGACAACGACTCCGACGATCAGGTCGGTCCAGGTGGCGAGCGCTTCCTGAGGGTTCTTGTTCCTCTTCGAGACGTGCATGAGGCCCGCGATCAACAGGAAGATGCCTCCCGCAAATCCCGCCGGAAGTGCCCAACCGGGCACGAGGGCGAGAAGCCCGGCCAAACCCATGCCCACATTTGCCACGCCGAGTTCGCGGGCGAGCTGCTTCTCCTGGACACTTGGGGCAGCCGCACCAAGGATCGTGGCGGTTGGACCCTTGCCCGAGACCTGCACGATGCCGGCAACGAGCAGGCGCGTACCGACGCCCCAGAACGCCCACCACTTGCCAAACACCAGCACCGGGTCACCGCCGACCGTGGCGAGCTCGATGATGCCGCAGATGATCGGAAACGCGACCGTTTGCGCGATTACGAGGATGAAGTAGCCCATGGGCAACACAGTAGCCACAACAGTAGCCAACACAGCAGCCACAAAAGTATCCACAACCCACTCCACGGCGACCCGTCAGAATCGTGCTGGCTAGCGTGCTGGCTAGAATGGTTGGGCATCCGGCGACCACCATCGCGGGTGCGAGAACCGCGTGGGGAGAAACATGTCAGGCCACTCCAAATGGGCGACCACCAAGCACCAGAAGGCGGTCAAAGACCAGCGGCGTGCGAAGTCGTTCGCGAAACTCATCAAGAACATTGAGGTCGCGGCCAAGATGGGCGGCGCAGACCTCTCCGGCAACCCGACGCTGGTCGACGCCGTGCAGAAGGCCAAGAAGACATCCGTCCCGAACTCCAATATCGACAACGCGATCAAGCGCGGCTCCGGCCAGCTAGGTGAAGCTGTCGACTACCAGACCATCATCTACGAGGGCTACGCGGCAGGCGGAGTGGCGCTCCTGATCGAGTGCCTCACCGACAACAAGAACCGGGCTGCTGCGGATGTCCGCACGATCATGACGCGGAACGGCGGCACCATGGGTGATCCGGGCAGCGTTGCGTACAACTTCAGTCGCAAAGGTGTCATCAGCGTTGAAAAGGTCGATGGAGTCACCGAAGACGACATCCTCGCCGCCGTCCTGGATGCGGGAGCAGAAGAAGTCAACGACCGAGGCCTCGGCTTCGAGATAGTGACCGAACCGCACGACCTGGTCGCGGCACGCACCGCGCTTCAGGAGGCCGGAATCGACTACGACTCCGCGGACACCGAATTCGTCCCCGGGCTCACCATCGAGGTCGACCTCGAAACCGCGCGCAAAATCTTCCGACTCATCGACGCCCTCGAGGACAACGATGACGTGCAAAACGTCTACGGCAACTTCGACATCCCGGCAGACGTGCAGGCCGCGCTCGACGACGAAGAATAGCGAGCCCGTTGAGCACGGGAGCGCTGCTTCGGGTTCTGGGGATTGACCCGGGCCTGACCCGGTGCGGTGTCGGAATCGTGGATGTCGAACAGTCCAGGCGCGCCACGCTCGTGCACGTGAGCGTGATTCGCACACCGCCGGCAATGCCGCTCGAAGAACGTCTTCTCGCGATCGGAACGGGAATCGCGACCCTACTCGACGAGTATTCGCCGCAGGCCGTCGCTCTCGAACGGGTCTTCGCGCAGCACAACGTCAGGACCGTGATGGGGACCGCCCAGGCGAGCGGAGTCGCGCTGTATGCCGCAGCCGAGCGTGGTCTTGCTGTCGGGCTTCATACTCCCAGCGAGGTCAAGGCTGCCGTTACTGGTTATGGCTCCGCGGACAAGAAGCAGGTCGCCACAATGGTGCAGAACATCCTGCGGCTGGATGCCCCGCCGACGCCCGCAGATGCCTCTGACGCGCTCGCGCTTGCGCTCTGCCATGCCTGGCGCCCCGGAGCGGCGGTTACCCCACAGGACAAGCTCACTCCGGCGCAGGAAGCGTGGCGAGCCGCCGAGAAGGCCTCACGCTCGTAGGCTTGGCGCATGATTTCTTCCGTGCGTGGCACAGTTCTTGCCATCGCCGGGCCGGCGGTGATCATTGAGGTCGGTGGTATCGGTCTCTCAATCCAGGTGACCCCGCAGCATGCTCTCTCGCTGCGCGTGGGCAGTGAGACACAGGTACGAACTGCGCTCATCGTCCGCGAAGACGACCTGAGCCTGTACGGATTCGTGGATGCCGACGAGCTGACAGTCTTCGACGCCCTTCGCGGGGTGACCGGAGTCGGCCCCAAGTCGGCGATGGGAGTTCTTGCCGCCATGGAACCGGGCGAGATTGCGTCGGCGATTGCCCGAGACGACGATGCGGCATTTCGCAAGGTCAGCGGCATTGGCCCGAAGACGGCCAAACTCATTGTCCTGTCGCTCGCGGGCAAGCTGGCGATTGCGCCGCGCGGAAGTGCCGCGAGCCCGCGCGCGGCGAAGAGCGTCGAAGAGAGCGTGCTGGTTGCACTCGTCGGGCTCGGCTGGAACGAGCGTGCGGCAAGCCAGGCCGTGGACGAGGCCATGGCCGGAGCGACCCCGGCCGAGCGAGAGGCCGTGCCCGCCCTGCTGCGACTCGCGCTGACGAGGCTCGGACCGACGCAGTACGCCGGGAGCAACTCGTGAACCACGACGAAAGCCTGACCGACAGCGACAGCCTGCCGGCTGGCGAGAATTTGGGGGAGGATGCGCTCGAGCCCATCCTTCGACCAACTCCGGAATCGGATGCCGAACTCGCCTTCGAGGGGGCGCTTCGACCGCGAAGCCTCGCCGAATTCGTCGGCCAGACCAAGGTACGTGGTCAGCTGCAGCTGTTGCTTCAAGCTGCCGCTATGCAGAATCGCACGCCCGATCACATCCTTCTTGCCGGTCCCCCCGGACTCGGCAAGACAACGCTCGCGATGATCGTTGCGTCCGAAAGCGGACGACCGCTGCGGATGTCGAGCGGCCCGGCCATCCAGCATGCCGGCGACCTGGCGGCCCTGCTGTCTTCGCTCACACCCGGCGAGGTGCTGTTCATCGACGAGATCCATCGGATGGCGCGGTCCGCGGAAGAGATGCTTTATCTCGCGATGGAAGATTTCCGCATCGACATCATGGTCGGCAAGGGTGCAGGCGCGACCTCCATCCCGCTCGATCTCGCACCATTCACGCTCGTGGGCGCGACCACGCGATCCGGTCTTTTGCCGAATCCGCTGCGAGATCGCTTTGGATTTACTGCTCATCTCGAGTTCTATGACGAACCGGAACTTGAGCAGGTGCTCACCCGTGCGGCGGCACTGCTCGACCTGGACATCGACGGCCGAGCTCTCGCCGAAATCGCCGGCCGCTGCCGGGGGACTCCGCGAATCGCGAACCGACTGCTGCGGCGGGTGCGGGACTATTTGCTGGTGCACCCCTCGACGGCCGCAGGCACCGGGGCTACCGATATGGCGGCGGTGCACGCCGCGCTCGAGCTCTACGACGTCGACGCGCTGGGACTTGACCGGCTCGACCGGGCGGTCATGAATATCATCCTGACTCGCTTTGACGGCGGTCCCGTTGGACTTAATACTCTGGCAGTTTCCGTGGGGGAAGAAGCCGAAACGATCGAGTCCGTTGTCGAGCCATTCCTCGTACGAATCGGGCTCATCACCCGAAGCCCTCGTGGCCGCGTTGCAACGCGTGAAGCGTGGCGGCACTTCGGCCTCAGTAAGGGCACGGCCGGAACCCTGTTCGGGGATGACCTATAATCCTCAAGGTGACCGTTGAGGCAGTCTGTCTAGACTGACCCGGTTCACCAAGACTCCCCGGAAGGCGTTACATGGATTCCTCAACTCTACTGATTCTCGTTGTCGCGGTCCTGTTGATCGGATTCATGATCTTCAGCAGCCGTCGCAACCGCAAGCGTCAGGCAGATCTTCGCTCGGCAATTGTTCCCGGCGTTGACGTCATGACGAACTTCGGATTGTTCGGCAAGCTGCTATCCATCGACGACGCGACAAACGTCGCAGAGATCGAGACGACACCGGGCACGATCGTGCGCGTACACCGCCAGACGCTGAGCAAGGTCGTTTCGCCGGAGGAGCTCGCGCCGCAGTCTGGAGACTCTCCTCGCTCGGTCGAAGAGGCCATGGAAATCGCAAATCGCGAGCAGGCCGATCGCGAAGCGGCAGCGAAGGTTGACTCTGAAGCTCCCGCCTACGGCGAGCGGATCGATGACCCGATCACGAAGGCCACGACCAAGCGTGCGCCCCGTGCTGCCAAGAAGAGCGACAACTAAGCACTAATCTTGTCTGCGGTCGCCGAGTGTCGGCCGGTGTCCTCCTGCGCGCGTCACGGTAGCGTGCGCTCGACTACAGAAAGCTGAGTTCCCAGGTGGCAAGAACCACTCCGGTCAGGGCGGCATGGCGATCTCTGGCGTGGCTCGGCGTGATCATCATCGGTCTGGCCGCTCTCAACGTGATCGACTTCTTCACGACTCCGGCACCCAAGGGCACCTCGCAGTTTGCGACCTTCGCGCCGAAGCTCGGCCTCGACCTCATCGGCGGAACCGAGATCATCCTGCAGCCACAGCTGGCCAAGGGTGAGACGGTCAGCTCAGACCAGCTCAACCAGGCCGTCGCGATCATCCGGGAGCGGATCGACGCGGCAGGCGTATCCGAGCCATCGATCAGCACGCAGGGCCAGGGTGGAAGCGAAAACATCCAGGTGCAGATCCCGGGTGCGCTGGATAAGCAAACGCAGACCCGCATCACGCAGGCAGCGAAGCTGAGCTTCCGCGCCGTGCTCGTGACGAGTGCGGAGACATCAGCCACCTCGTCGCCAACGCCCACTCCGGGCGCGACCTCGACCCCTACTCCTACGCCATCGCTGCGGAGCACGCCGACAGCCAAGCCAACCAATGGCAGCGATCTCTCCTACGTGACTCCGAAGCTTCAGGCCGAGTACGACAACTTCAACTGCAAGAGCATTACGGCCGCGAACGCCAACCTCGCGCCCGCCAACGAGCCGCTCGTGACCTGCGATGCCCCTGTGTCGGGTGTTACTCCGGACAAGTACATCCTTGGCCCGGTCGAGCTTGCCGGTACCGCCATCACCGATGCCGAGGCGGCGCTGGTCACCAACAGTCAGGGCACATCGACGGGCGAGTGGGGCGTGAACATCACGTTCAACGCAGCCGGAGGCGCGAAGTTCGAGTCGATCGGTACCCGGCTCATCTCGCTCGCTGCGCCGCGTAACCAGTTCGCGGTTGTGCTCGACGGCCAGGTGATCACCAATCCTCAGGTTGAGGGCGTGTCGGCGGCTCCCCAGATCACGGGCAACTTCACCCAGACTTCTGCGACGACCCTCGCCCAGCAATTGAAGTTCGGTGCGCTGCCGATCAGCTTCAAGGTGTTGACCCTCCAGAATGTCTCCGCAGAACTCGGCTCCGCGTCTCTGTTTGGTGGTCTGCTCGCCGGAGCAATCGGGCTGCTGCTCGTCATTTTTTACTCGTTCTTCCAGTATCGGGTTCTCGGTCTGGTGACGATCGCATCCCTGGGTCTGTCGGGCATCATTACCTACGAGTTCGTGACCTATCTGTCCTGGCAGGCCGACTATCGGCTCTCTCTGGCCGGTGTCGCTGGTCTGATCGTGGCAATCGGTATCACCGCCGACTCGTTCATCGTCTACTTCGAGCGAATACGTGACGAGCTCCGGGACGGCCGCGGGCTCGAGTCATCCGTCGAAGCGGGCTGGAAGCGTGCAATCCGCACGATTCTTGCTTCGGACAGCGTCAACCTGCTCGCCGCGCTCATCCTGTTCATCCTCGCCGTCGGCGATGTCAAGGGATTCGCGCTGACCCTCGGTCTCACGACGATCATCGACGTTGTCATCGTGTCCCTCTTCACTCATCCGGTCCTGAAGCTGCTGGCGCGTGTGCCGTTCTTCTACGAGGGCCATCGAGCGAGCGGCCTGGATCCGAATGCCCTGGGTGCCGTTTACCGGGGACGCGCGCAGTTCCGTACCCCGGTTGCGGTCGCGGTCAAGAACTCCGGAAGCTCGCGTGAGGCCGCTCGTCGACAAACGATCGCGGAACGAAAAGCCGCAGAAGCAGAAGCAAACCGCCCGAAGGGTAAGGATTCCTGATGGCCAGTTTCTCGAAGTTCGGCAACGACCTTTATACCGGCGCCCGTTCTTACAATATCGTTGGTCGGCGCCGGATCTGGTTCTCGATCGCTGCATGCCTCATCGCGATCGCGATCCTTGTTCCCGTCTTCAAGGGCTTCAATTTCAGCGTCGAATTCAGGGGCGGCTCGCTTTTCACCGTGTCCGGTGTTGGCAGTAACCCCGATCAGGCGATCGCGACCAGAGCCGTGGGCAAGATCGTTACTGGGCAGGTGCCTACGGTCGTCATCGCCGGCCAGGGAACATCAAGCGTGTCGGTGCAGGTTACGACTAACCTCCTGACCAACCTGAAGACCGACGATGTCCAGGCCGCGCTCGCGAAGGCATACGACGTGCCCGAGAAGAAGGTCGCCGCAACGTTCATCGGCGCGACCTGGGGCGCGGACATCACGCAGGCCGCCATTGAGGCACTGATCGCGTTCATCGTGCTCGCGGTCATCATCATGGCGCTCTACTTCCGCACCTGGAAGATGTCGGTCGCGGCCATCGTCGCGCTCGCGCACGACCTCATCATCGTCACCGGCGTCTACGCGGTCCTCGGCTTCGAGGTGTCGCCCGACGCCGTTATCGGTCTCCTGACGATTCTCGGTTACTCGCTTTACGACACCGTCGTCGTCTTCGACAAGATTCGCGAGAACACGAGCGATGCCGTCGAACAGAACAATCGAACCTTCGCTGAATCCGTGAACCTCGCGGTAAACCAGACCCTGGTGCGATCGATTAACACGTCGGTGGTGGCTCTCCTTCCGGTTGCCGCGATCCTGTTCATCGGCGCGACACTCCTCGGTGCCGGAACCCTGCGAGACATTTCGCTTGCGCTGTTCGTCGGCATCCTGTCCGGAACCTATTCGACGATTTTCGTTGCCGCGCCGCTCTACTCCCTGCTGCGTGAGGGTGAGCCGGAAATCAAGAAGCGTGCCACGCGAGCGACTGTCGCCCGCACGACAACCGGGGCGGTCAGGTAGTTCTCGTGCCGGAAGCCGTCCAGATCGCCGCAGAGGATGCAATTGCCCTCGCGGCGGATTCCGGGTGGATGCTGGATGTCCGCGAGCAGGACGAGTGGGACCACGGCCACGCGCCGCAGGCCCACCTGATTCCCATGGGCAGCATCATGGACCGCATCGACGAACTGCCGGTCGATGCGCAGATCGTGGTCGTCTGTCACAGCGGTTACCGCTCCTGGCAGGTCACCAAGGCGCTGGTGAACGCCGGCTTCGACGCTGTCAATGTCGCGGGCGGCATGGAAGCATGGCAGTCCGCTGGAGGCGTAGTCGTCACAGCCAGCCCCGACAGCACCCTCGATTAGAATTGCTGGCGAGGGAGGGGACATGTCGACTGAGACCTCCGACGGCGTCACGACGTCCGCGACTGTGCCGGCGAACCAGCCGCTAACCGCGCAAACCGCGACCGCGGTGCCGCCGGCGGCGCCATCCCGACGCGCCCTCATCCCGAGGATCTTTTCACGTGCGCAGCCCGCCGGCGCGGTCGACCGGCTGATGAAGACCGTCCGGCTGCATCATCCGAAGTCCGACCTGGCCTTGATCGAGCGGGCCTACGCTACGGCGGAGCGTGCCCACTCCGGGCAGAAGCGTAAGAGCGGCGAGCCGTACATCACGCATCCGGTCGCGGTCGCGCAGATTCTCGCGGACCTCGGTATTGGCACCAAAACGTTGGCGGCCGCACTCCTGCACGACACGGTAGAAGACACCGACTACACCCTCGATATGCTGCGCAAAGACTTCGGTGACGAGGTCGCCATGCTCGTCGACGGCGTCACCAAGCTCGACAAGCTCAAGTATGGCGACAGCGCGCAGGCCGAAACCGTGCGCAAGATGGTCGTCGCCATGTCGAAGGACATCCGCGTTCTCGTCATCAAGCTGGCCGACCGCCTGCACAACGCCCGCACCTGGGGTTTCGTAGATGAAGCATCCGCGACTCGCAAAGCGCAGGAAACCCTCGAGATCTACGCGCCGCTCGCGCACCGGCTGGGAATTCAGGCCATCAAATGGGAACTCGAAGACCTGTCGTTCTCGGTGCTCTATCCCAAGCTCTACGTCGAGATCGACAGCCTCGTTCGTCAACGCACGCCCCAGCGCGAGGAGTTCGTGCAGCAGGTTATCGATGCTGTCAACGACGACCTGAAGTCATCCAGGATCAAGGGGTCGGTCGTCGGCCGTCCGAAGCAGTACTACTCGATCTACCAGAAGATGATCGTTCGTGGTCGCGACTTCGACGAGATCTATGACCTGGTCGGCATTCGCGTTCTCGTGAACTCGGTTCGCGACTGTTACGCGGTCCTCGGCAGCATCCATGCACGTTGGACTCCGCTGCCCGGCCGCTTCAAGGACTACATTGCGACGCCGAAATTCAACCTGTACCAGTCACTGCACACCACCGTTCTCGGTCCACAGGGTCGCGCCGTCGAGATCCAGATCCGAACTCCCGAGATGCACCAGCGGGCCGAGTTTGGTGTCGCGGCGCACTGGAAGTACAAAGAGCGAGTGAACGGCGGCAAGAGTGCCGAGGTCGCGACCCAGGTGGCCGACACCGAAATGGCGTGGCTGGCCCACATCTCTGACTGGCAGGCCGAGACCAGCGACCCGAGTGAATTCCTCGACAATCTGCGCTTCGAGATCGGCGCGAAAGAGGTCTACGTTTTCACTCCTCAGGGCAAGGTCATCGGGTTGCCGGCCGGGGCTACGCCCGTCGACTTCGCGTATGCCGTTCACACAGAGGTTGGTCACCGCACGATGGGTGCCAAAGTCAACGGACGTCTGGTGCCGCTCGACTCCGAACTCCTGAGCGGTGATTCCGTCGAGGTCTTCACATCGAAGAATCCGGATGCCGCGCCCAGCCAGGATTGGCTCAACTTCGTCAAAAGCCCACGGGCTCGCAACAAGATCCGGCAGTGGTTCAAGATCGAGCGCCGCGAGGAGGCGATCGAACAGGGCAAGGATGCTATCGCTCGCGCCATGCGCAAGCAGAACCTTCCGCTGCAGAAGCTGATGAACCAGAACTCGTTCTCCGAGGTCGCGGCTCAGCTTCGCTACGACGACGTTTCTGGCCTGTATGCGGCCGTCGGCGAGGGGCACGTCTCGACCCAGTCGGTCATCGAGAAAATCGTCGCTTCCCTCCAGACCGAGGCGGAGGCTGAGGACTCAGAGCTGGTCTTCACTCCGAAGTCGCGCAGCAGCAAGGAACTGCGGCACAGCGATTCCGGGGTTCTGGTTCGCGGCGCGCCCGATATCCTCGTCAAGCTGGCCAAGTGCTGCACTCCGGTTCCCGGCGACCAGATCGTCGGTTTCGTGACCCGCGGCGCTGGCGTTTCCGTGCATCGCGCCGACTGCCACAACGTGTCATCGCTGCTGACCGAGCCCGAGCGGATGATCGAGGTCGAGTGGGCCCCATCGTCAAAGAGTATTTTCCTGGTGCAGATCCAGGTCGAGGCGCTCGATCGCTCCGGCCTGCTCTCGGATGTCACGCGGGTGCTCAGCGAGAATCACGTCAACATCCTGTCGGCCACGGTCTCGACCTCGAGTGATCGTCTCGCCCTCAGCCGCTTCGTGTTCGAGATGGGCGACACCACGCACCTCGACCGCGTACTCAATTCCGTGCGCAGGATCGACGCTGTGTACGACGTCTACCGGGTCAACTCGGGCTAAGAGCTAATCGTTCGAGGGCGATCCGTTTGCCCGGCAGGTTCCGCTTTCGGTTCATGACCCGCGCGCAATCCAGGATGTCGCAACCGCCAAGTGCAAGCAGCTCACGCACGATTCGTGCCTCGTCGTCGCTCCAGTTCTTGACGAATCTGGCGAGATCGATTGCGGTGCGCATCGGAGTCGTGACGGTGAGACCCGCGATCACCGCGACATCCTCGTGAAGAACGACGACTTCTCTGACCGATAGTCGCGCGTTGAGAGTCGGACGAACCCGTGCGGTGATGTCGACACACACCTCGTGGAGAGGCGGCGGATCGGCGATGATGCCCCAGACCCAGGCCGCCGTATGCTGCTCGGCGATCAGCCTGGGCGGCAGTTCCGCGACGAGTGCAGCGGCCCGCAGAACGGGTCCGGGCACGGTGTCGACCGGCGCGACGCACTGGTCGACACGGAATGCCTCGCCATCCAGAACGAGCGCCGTGAGCTCTGGCATCGGAAAGTCGGCGGGTGAGAGGACGGTGCCGAGGCGGAGGGGCATCCGGCAACTATGGACCTGTCGGGGCCGAAACAGTCTCGCCAGCGGAAATGTGTGGATGACATCGGCCTGTGGAATCCGGGCCGTGGAAAACCGGCGACTACTTGATCGCGTCGAGCCAGACCTTGCGGGCGTCGAGCGCCTCCTGGGCTTTCGCCACCTTCGCCTTGTCGCCGCTGGCCTCGGCGTCCGCCAACTCGCGTTCGAGCTTGGCGATTGCCTCGTGGAGCTGGCTTGCCAGGCCCTCACTTCGTGCCTGCTTCTCGGGGTCCGAGCGCTGCCAGTGTTCCTCATCCAGCTTACGTACGGTCGTTTCGACCTTTCGCAGGCGATCCTCGACGACCTTGACCTTGTCGCGCGGGACCTTGCCGATCTTGTCCCAGCGTCGCTGGATAGACGCGAGCGACTCCTTGGCTTTGACCCGATCGGTAAGGCTGAGGAGCTTCTCGGCCTCGGTCAGCAGCTCGAGCTTCTGTTCAAGGTTCGCTTCGAATTCGACGTTGTCCTTCGCGTCGATCTCAGATTTCGCCGAGTAGAGGGCGTCTCCGGCCGTCTTGAACTGGGCCCAGAGGGCGTCATCGAACTTCTTGCCTGCCCTGCCTGCGAGTTTCCAGTCGTCGAGCAGGGTGCGATACGCCGGGATGCCGTCGGCACCCTTAGGCAGGAGCGCCTCGGCGTTGGTAACCAGTTCCTGCTTCCGGGTGCGGGCATCCTTGTGGGTGCTGTCCAGTTCGGCGAAGAACGCCTTGCGGTGACCGTCGATAATTGCCCGAGCGGCCCGGAATCGCTTCCACAACTCGTTACTCTCGTTTTTGGGAAGACGCGGGCCGTCCTGCTGGTGCTTCTGCCAGCGGGCAAAGAGCTCGTCCATGCTCGCGCTGACCAGTTTCCACTGCGCCTTCGCCGGATCCTGTGCGGCGAGCTTTTCGGCCTCGACGACGATCTGCTCGCGTTCCGCCAGAGCCGCAGTGACGAGTGCTTTGGTCTCCTCGCTCTGCTTTTCGGTCAATTCCGTGACCGTTCCGCTGAGCGCTTCGAGGCGCGTGTGCAGTGCCGCGAGATTTCCCACCGCGTTGGCGCTGGAAACGCTCGCCGTCAGCGACTTGACGGCCTTCGCGATATCCGTGGCCGGAGCGCCGCGCTTGGCGCGCTGCTCAAGAAGGGTGACCTGACCCGCGAGTTCGGTGAATTTGCGCTGGAAATAGGCGAGCGCCTCTTCCGGCGTACCATCCGGGTACTGTCCGACGGCACGCTCGCCCTCGGCCTCGCGGACGAAGACGGTTCCCGTCTCGTCGACGCGACCCCAGGGAGTCTCTTCGTCAGTTGCCACGTTGTTCACCTTGTTTGACCTGGCCTGCTTGGTTAATCGGGTCGACCGACGCTGTGCGACGGCCGCCGTCCAGCCTATTGCACGGGTGTCGGGGCCGAATCGAACCTTACTTGATCGTTACCGAGGTGATCTTGGTGGGGACGACGGGCGGACCGTCGGTGGTCGTGGTTGTTGCACCGGATGCCGGCGGAACGATGCCCTTCGAGGTGATCTGCGAATTGAGCTCGGGGAGCCCGCTTAGGACATGCCCAAAGATTGAATAACCGCCGGCGGTGTCGGCCGGAATCGTCGTCGACTTGTAGGTGATGAAGAACTGGTGGCCGTTCCCGTAGGCATTGTCGGTGGTGCGAGCTTCGACGATGGACCCGGCCGGATACACGTTGTCGGACGGCGCGTTTTCGATCGGGCCGAACGAATAGTCCGTCGGGTCGACGCCGGTGGTTGAAGAGGTACCGCACTGCAGGACATAGAACTTCGAGCTGTTCGTCATGCGCCAGCACAGCAGGCCGTTGAAATAGTTGGCTTTGACGTCGGTGATGAAGGATGCCACGGCCTGGGGAGCGACCTGCCCATCGAGGGATATGTCCAGTTTGACGTTGTTTAGAGTCAGCGTCCCGGTCCAGGTCCGGTCTCCGGCGACACTCGTGCTGGGAACGTCGCCGACGTTGGTGCCGGTTGCCGCCGTCGGTGTCGGGCTCGCCGAAACCTTCGCGGCCGGTTTTCCCGGGCCGGCGCTGAAGTAGTAGATCTGCGTGAACGTAGCGAGTGTGGCCACAACCACGAGTCCGACGAGCGCAAGAACGTTGTCCCGAACGCGACGGTGGGACTGGTGAGTGTGAACCGCCTGGCGCGCGTTGTACCGGCGTAGTCGGTCGCGAGCTTCTCGTGCCTCGCGGTCCGTGTTCTTGCTCGGTGCCACGTGTGTCCTCCAACGCTGACGGGGCCGGTGCCCACGGGCTCAGTGCCCCAGAGAACTTTACGGGCGCGGCTCACTGGCAGCCAAATGCGTACGCCTGACCAGCGCCGGTGGTCACGGTTACGATTGCGAGCATGGACACCCGCGCAGGCCTTCGCGGCGGCGCGACACCGCTCGCGGTACGGATGCGCCCAACCAGCCTGGACGAGGTCGCCGGTCAGAGGCACCTTCTCGGGCCAGGCTCGCCGCTCGTGAGTCTTGCCGCCGACAAGTCGGGGGAGCAGGGCGCAGTTTCGGTCATCCTCTGGGGCCCGCCCGGCACCGGCAAGACGACCCTCGCACAGGCGGTCGCACACAGCTCCGGCCGAAACTTCGTCGAACTTTCCGCCGTCAATGCGGGCGTCGCCGACGTTCGCAAGGTCATGGAGCAGGCACTGTCGCAGCGCGATCTTTACGGCGTGACCACGGTTCTGTTCCTGGATGAGATACACCGGTTCTCGAAGGCCCAGCAGGATGCGCTGCTTCCCGGCGTCGAGAACGGCTGGATCATCCTGATCGCTGCGACGACAGAGAACCCGTCGTTCTCTGTGATTTCGCCGCTGCTCTCGAGGTCACTGCTGCTCACCCTCGAACAACTGACAGACGACGATCTTGGCGTCGTGATCGATCGGGCAGTCACTGACGCGCGCGGACTCTCGGATGCCGTGACGCTGACTCCGGAGGCGCGAGCGGCGCTCATTCGGCTGTCGTCCGGGGATGCGCGTCGCGCGCTGACGGCCCTGGAGGCGGCCGCATTCAGCGCCACGGCGTCAGCCGATTCAAACGACGAGGAGGCGGGCAAGCCGGTCATCACAGACGAGATCGTCGCTCTCGCGGTCGATCGGGCGCTCCTGCGGTATGACCGGCAGGGCGACGAGCACTACGACGTCATCAGCGCATTCATCAAGTCGATCCGGGGGTCTGATGCCGATGCCGCCCTGCACTACCTGGCGCGGATGATCGAGGCGGGCGAGGATCCACGCTTCATCGCACGACGGGTGATGATCAGCGCGGCCGAAGATGTCGGGATGGCCGATCCGCAGGCGCTCGTCATCGCGGTTGCCGCTGCGGACGCCGTCCAGTACGTCGGGATGCCGGAGGGACGGATCCCCCTCGCGGAGGCGGTCGTCTATCTCGCCACTGCGCCGAAGTCGAATGCCTCGTACCTGGCACTGGATGCGGCGATCGCGGATGTCCGCGAGGGCAACTTCGGCCGCGTTCCGCTGCATCTGCGGGATGCCCACTACCCCGGTGCGAAGAAGCTCGGTCACGGCAAGAACTACGTCTACTCCCACGACTCGGAGCTCGGAGTTGTTGAACAGCAGTATCTTCCCGATGAGCTGCGCGACGCGAAATACTACAAGCCGACCGAGCACGGCAACGAGCGCGACGTTTCCGCTCGCTGGGACAAGCTGAAGCGGATCATCAGGGGAAAGTAGGGATCGGTTAGTTTTGGGGTTCCGCCAACCAAAAAGCAGCATGGAC
>DATAZY010000027.1:0-19941 GCA_036271795.1 Galbitalea sp. | reverse complement strand
TCTTGACCTGGACGCGATCGAACGGGGTCAGAAACAACGGGCAGCGATCCGGTATGTGCGGGTGTGGAGCCGGGATGGCATCTCCGGTGGTTCCTGGGCGCTCCCCGACGAAGACGGCGGCCTCGAAATCCGTACCGCCCTCAAACTCCTGGTTGCGAAGAAAACCAACGGGCCGAGGTTCGCTGAAACGGTCGAGAACAACCCGCTCGGAGACGACCGTTCTCCGGAGCAGATCATGGCCGACGGGTTCGTGCAGGTCTTCCACAACGGGCTCACCGCCGACCCGTCCATCGTTCCCGGGGCAGGCCGGGCACCGGTGCGGGTTATCGTCCCCGAACACGTCCTCACCGACCGGGTCGCAAACAGCTCAGACACCTCACCTTCCGGGTCGGCGATCCTCGAAGAAACCCACACCGCGATCAGTTTCGGCAAACTCGAAGAACACCTCTGCGAAGGCGGCACCGTCGGGATTGTGTTCACCGAAACCGGGCAGGTCCTCGATACCGGACGCGAACAACGACTCTTCAGCAAAACCCAACGCACCGCCCTCGGCGTCCGCGACGGCGGCTGCCGATACCCCGGATGTGAAAAACCACCCTCCTGGTGCGAGGCCCACCACATTTCCTACTGGGCCAGAGACACCGGAGCGACCAATGTGGCAAACGGCATCCTGCTCTGCCGCTACCACCACATGCTCATCCACAACACCGACTGGGAAATCATCCGAGACACCAGACAAACCAACAGCCCACAAACCAACAGCCGACAAACCAACAGCAAACCCGGGTACTGGCTCAAACCACCCAAAGAACACGACCCCGACCAACACCCCATCGAAATGCCAACCAAAAACCCACTCACCACCGCAATGAAACACGCGCATGCAAGCTAGAGCGCGCAGCTTCGCTAGATCGAGCGCGCAATCCTGAAAACTCAGCCTTCTGCTGCAGCCTTCAGCGCGGCAATGTCCAGCTTGATCATGCTGAGCATGGCTTTGGTCGCCCGTTCCGCAACGCCGGGATCGGCCGAAGTCATGAGCTCCTCCAGAATGGCCGGCGCGATCTGCCAGCGGACCCCCCACTTGTCTCGAAGCCAGCCGCACACAACCTCCTGGCCGCCGCCCTCGATGAGTCTCGACCACGCATCGTCGAGCTCCTCTTGAGTGTCGACGATGACCGACATCGAGATCGAGTCGTTGAACGCATCCCCAGGACCACCCTCAAAAGCGATGTAATTCCGACCATCAATCTCGAAAGTTACCGAGAGCAGTGAACCCTCCGGAGCTGCGCCGCCCGGCCCCCACAGTCGCTTGTCGATGATCGAACCACCGAAAATCGAGACGTAGAGATTGGCCGCCTCTTCCGCGCCATTGTTGTACCAGAGAAACGGTGAGATCTTGTGCACGCTAACACCTCCAGAGATTCGGACGCGTTGCGCCCGCTGATTCGATTATCGCTCGCGACCGACTACGCGGACAGAAACGCCGAAATCGCTTTACTCAGATTCTCCGGATCCGACGCACCGGCCAGCTCCCGCGCTGAATGCATGGAAAGCAGCGGGATCCCAACATCGAACGTGCGAATCCCGAGCCGAGTGGCCGTCAGCGGCCCAATGGTTGACCCGCACGGAACCGCATTGTTCGAGACGAACTCCTGGTACCCGACACCGGCCACCGCGCAGATGCGGGCCCATTCGCCCGCACCCAGAGCATCCGTCGCGTAGCGCTGGTTCGCGTTGATCTTGAGAATCGGTCCGCTGCCGGCAACAGGTCGATTCACGGGGTCGTGCTTCTCCGGATAGTTTGGATGAACGGCGTGACCGGCATCCGCGGAAAGGCACCACGACTGTGCGAACGCCTGCAGCCGCTGCGCATCCGTCGCTCCGAGACCCGCCGAAATCCGGGTCAGGATGTCGGAAAGTAACGGTCCACTCGCGCCAGAACGAGTGTCGGAACCGACCTCCTCGTGGTCGAACGCGGCGAACACCACAGTCGACGACAGCGAGGCCGGCAGAGCCAAAAACGCGACGAGCGAGGCGTGCACCGAGGACAGGTTGTCGAGACGGCCACTCGCGAAGAACACGTCATCGAGTCCAAAGACCGCAGGCGGCTGCGTATCCGCGACGGATATGTCGTAGCCGACGACATCCGCGCCGTTTCGATTGACCAGGCCAGCGAGATGATCGACGAGATCCGCGTGCTCGAGATCACCGAGACCGAACACCGGGTTCAGGTGCCGTTGCGGATCGAGCTTGAGGCCATCGGCGTTGACACCGCGATCGAGGTGAACGGCGAGCTGCGGAAACCGAAGCAACGGGCCGGTGCGAACCGGAGCCGTCGTCCCATCGCGAAAGGCAAGTCGACCGGCGAACTCCAGTTCACGATCGAGCCAGGAGTTGAAGAGCGGGCCGCCGTAGACCTCAACCCCGGCCTGCAGCCAGCCGAGCATCGCGGTCGACGGCTGCGGCTTGAGTTTGAAACCCGGCGAATCGGTGTGCGAGCCGACAATCCGGTAGGGCGTCGTCGCAATGGCGCCCTCGGACTGGCGCCAGGCGACAATCGCGCCATCCCGAATGACAAAAAACGAGCCGGTCCCGGCATCCCACGTCTCGGATTCGGACAGCTGAACGAATCCTGCCGCCGCCAGCTGCCGGGCCGCCTCAGCGACCGCGTGAAATGACGATGGTGATGCGGTGATGAAGTCGGCGAGCGATTGGAGGTGCGGAGTTGTGGCCACGCCTCATTCTCTCAGCGCCCGCAAGCTAGCGCTTACGACGCTCGCGAACCCGCATGTTGACGTTGATCGGGCTGCCCTCGAATCCGAAGATCTCACGAAGGCGGCGCGTGATAAATCGCCGGTACTGCGGATCCAGGAATCCGGTCGTGAAGAGAACGAAAGTCGGCGGCCGTGAGGCGGCCTGGGTGCCGAACAGGATGCGCGGCTGGCGACCGCCGCGGACCGGATGCGGGTGCTCCGCAGTGAGTTCTGCAAGAAGCGCGTTGACCTTGCCGGTAGGGATTCGGGTGTCCCACGATTCCAGCGCGGTCTCGAGCGCCGGAACCAGCTTCTCCATGTGGCGACCGGTCTTGGCCGAGATGTTGACGCGTGGTGCCCACGCAACGTGACTGAGGTCCTGCTCGATCTCGCGCTCAAGATAGCGGCGACGCTCGTCATCCAGCAGGTCCCACTTGTTGAAGGCGAGAACGAGAGCGCGACCGGATTCGAGAACCAGGTCAATGATCTTGAGGTCCTGGACACTGATCGGCTCTGTAACGTCGATGAGAACGACGGCAACCTCCGCCTTCTCGAGTGCCGCGGTCGTGCGAAGCGTCGCGTAGAAGTCCGCACCCTGGGCGAGATTGACCCGGCGGCGGATGCCCGCGGTGTCGACAAACCGCCAATACTTTCCCGCAATCTCGACCTGCTCATCGACCGGGTCGCGAGTTGTGCCGGCGAGCTCGTTCACAACAACCCGCTCTTCGCCCGCGGTCTTGTTGAGCAGGCTCGACTTGCCGACGTTCGGTCGACCGAGAATCGCCACCCGACGCGGGCCACCGACCTCGTCCTTGGCGACGGCAGAAACCTCGGGAAGGACGGTCATGACCTTGTCGAGCAGGTCGGCAACTCCGCGGCCGTGCACGGCCGAAACCGGCCACGGCTCGCCAAGACCCAGGCTCCACAGGACGGACGCGTCCGATTCCTGGCGGGCGTCATCCACCTTGTTCGCGACGAGGATGACCGGTTTCTTCGACGTGCGCAGCATCCGAACGACGTGCTCATCGGTCGAGGTCGCACCAACGGTCGCATCGACGACGAACAGCACCACATCGGCGAGGTCGACGGCAACCTCGGCCTGGGCAGCGACCGAGGCGTTGATGCCTCTCGCGTCCGGCTCCCAGCCGCCGGTGTCGACGATCGTGAATCGACGAGTATTCCACTCGCCCTTGTAATTGACGCGGTCGCGCGTCACACCCGGAGTGTCCTCGACGACGGCCTCCCGGCGACCGATGATTCGGTTGACGAGCGCGGACTTGCCCACGTTCGGCCGCCCAACGATCGCGATGACGGGCAGAGCGGGAAGGAAAACGATTGCGTCTGGATCTTCAGTGACCGACTCGAGGACGTCGAGGTCCTCTTCGTCGAGCTCGTAGTCCTGCAGGCCGGCAAGGAGCGACGCAGCACGCTGGGCCGCATCCGCCTCGGAAAGCGAATTCAGGCGGTCCACGATCGCTGTGTCGAGTTCCCCGAAATCGTCGGTGTCGTCGTCTGCCATGGTGTTGTCCCTGCGATCTAAGTTTTCGGTGCAGCCTCACGCACGAGCGCGACCACGGCGGAGACCGTTTGATCGAAGTCGAGATCCGTTGAGTCGAGCGTGGTTACGCCGTCTGCGGCGTTCAAAAAGTCGACAACCTTCGAATCCTGGGCATCCCGTGAACTGAGCTGCCGGGCCGTCGACTCAGCCGATTCTCCCGTGAGTTCGGCCGAACGCCTGCCTATTCTAACTTGCTCGGACGCGGTCAGCAGTATCCGCACGCTCGCATCGGGTGCGACGATGGTCGTGATGTCGCGGCCCTCGACCACGATGCCGGGTCGCTGGCTTCCGGAAATGATCGAGCGAAACAGCTCGACCATGAATTCTCGCACCTCGGGAATCTGTGCAACCCCACTGACCGCCGCGGTCACGACCGGCTCGCGGATGGCATTCGTTATGTCGAGGCCATCGACCCGCACAAAATAATTGTCCGGATCGATCCCGAGCTCGTAGTCGAACGCGTCGAGTGACGCTATGACGCTGTCCGGTTCGGAAGTATCGACGCCCTGCGCGATACACGACCATGCCAACGCACGATAGGCCGCGCCGGTGTCCTGGTAGTCGAAGCCGAGAACGCGCGCGGATGCCCGGCTCACGCTCGACTTACCCGAGCCGGCTGGCCCGTCAATGGCAACCACAACTGCCGTCATGCCGAAGCCCCCGCGATCTTCCAGCCGAGTTCCTGAAGCTCACTGATCAGGTGCACCTCCGCTTCGGGAGTGACACTAATTTCTGCGAGTCCAAACTGTGCCCCCGGAGAGTGCTCGAGCCGCAGATCCTCGACGTTGACCCCGATCGAACCGATCTCGGTCAGCAGCTTCGCCAGTTGCCCCGGGACATCGTCGACGAGGACGACCAACTGCGAGAAGTGTTTGGCCTGGCCATGTTTGCCCGGAATGCGCGCAACGCCCTCGTTTCCACTCGCGAGCGTCTCGGCGACCGATCGCAGCGAACCCGGCGCATCCGGGGCGCCAAGCGCTTCGATGACACCGTCGAGATCGTCGCGATACTGCTCGAGGATGCTGACCACCTGTCCGGCGTTGGCTCCAAGAATCTGCACCCAGAGTTCCGGCTGGCTCCCTGCGATTCGTGTCGTGTCTCGCAGCCCCTGCCCTGCAAGGCCGACCGCGGCGTCGCTCGCGTCTCGCAGCCGAGCAGCAAGAAGCGACGAGATGACCTGGGGAACGTGCGAAACGAGCGCGACGCTGCGATCGTGCTCGACGGCATCCAGCTCCACCGGAGCGGCCCCGAGGTCGAGCGCGAGCGCCTCGAGGGCGTTGTCCGCCGCGCGTCGGTTCGCAATCCCGGAATGATTGGCGATCACCCATGGCCGACCGACGAACAGGTCGGCCCGAGCGGAGATAGCTCCGCCGCGTTCGCGTCCCGCCATCGGATGAGAGCCGACGTAGCGCGAGATGTCCGCTCCCATGGCTCGAAGTTCTCCGAGTGGCGCGAGCTTCACGCTCGCCACATCCGTCACCAGTGCGTCCGGATACGCGGCGAGCTCCGCCGCGACGGTCTGGGCGACGACATCGGGCGGCGTACACACCACTATCAGGCGGGGGGCATCGGCGGTGGCGGCGGGGCGACCCGCGCCATAGTCGACCGCCAGTCGAACGGTCGCAGGTGAAATGTCGGCCAGGATCACATCGACCTCGAGAGCGCGAAGCGCGAGACCGATACTCGCGCCGAGCAGGCCCGCTCCCACGATCCGCACGGGGCCGACGGTTCGGGCTGCAGTCATTGGTCGCCCTCTTCCGTTGGGTTGTGGTCCGTTGGGGTGTGGTCCGTTGGGTTGCTGTCGCGTGACAGGGTCAGCAATTGGCCAAGCTCAACCTTAGTGAGATCGCGAATGTGCCCGACGCCGAGGCTCCCGAGGTGCAGCGGCCCGAATTGACGGCGCACGAGCTCGACGACCGGGTGTCCGACCTCCGCCAACATTCGACGAACGATGTGATTTCGGCCGGAGTGAATCTCGATCTCGACCATCGACTGGCCCGCCGACGGCCTGCCGATCACCTTGGCCCTGTCGGCCGCGATCGGGCCATCATCCAGCTCGATGCCCGCAGTCAGAAGGTTGAGAGTTCGCCCGGTCACGTCACCCTGCACCTTCGCGATATAGGTCTTCGATACGCCGAACGACGGATGCGCGAGCACGTGCGCCAGATCGCCATCGTTCGTGAGGACAAGCAGCCCGCTCGTCTGTGAGTCGAGCCGACCAACGTTGAAGACGCGCTCCTCGTAACTCCTGGTGTATTGCCGAAGGTCCGGTCGACCTCGCTCGTCGGCGAGCGAACTGACGACGCCGACCGGCTTGTTGAGCATGAGGTAACGACGTGTCGGGTCGAGCTGGATTGCCGTGCCGTCAACCGTGACGAGATCAGCGGGCAGCACCCGTCGCCCCGGCTCTGTGACGATTTCGCCGTTCACGGTGACCCGGCCCGCCGCGATCAGATCCTCGGACACTCGCCGACTGGCGACCCCCGCCGCGGCCATGACCTTCTGGAGTCGCTCGCCCTCCGGGCTATCGGAAGTCATCGAACCCGGCGGAACCGTCCGCGAGTAACGGCGAGATATGCGGAAGCTCGTCGATCGAGTTGATGCCGAGTTGGGTGAGCATGAGGTCGGTCGTCGCGTAGTGGATGGCCCCGGTCTCGCTGTCGGTGTACGCCTCTGTGATGAGGCCGCGGCCGAGAAGCGTACGAACGACAGAGTCGACATTGACGGCACGAATGGATGCGATCGATCCCCGGCTAATCGGCTGCTTGTACGCAATGACAGCGAGAGTCTCGAGCGCAGCCTGCGAAAGTCTGGTCGGGTTCTGGGTCAGCACGAAGTCGCGAACCACATCGTCGAAGTCGCCGCGAACGTAGATGCGCCAGCCGCCGCCGACCTCACGCAGTTCGAAGCCGCGGACTGGCCCACCGGCCTCGCCGTCGTAGTCCTCTACCAGCGCCTCGATGGCCTGGCGGACGGCTGCTATGGGCGCACCAACCGCGGTCGCGAGTGAGACGAGAGTCTGCGGCTCGTCCGCGATCATGAAGATTGCTTCGAGCGCACGTGGGATGTCGGTCACCGGCCGCGATACATGGACGACTTCGTCGTCGACTACTCGACCGTCAATTGTTTCGTCCTGGACGATCTCCGGGGCATCGGTCTCACGCGTCATAATCGGCTCCCAAATTGGCGAGGCTGTCGTCGGTCCAGTGCTCCGCCGTCCAGTGCAGGGTCAGTTCGCCAAGCGGTTCCAGCTGGTCGTAGGAAATCGCACCGCCGCGATACAGCTCGAGGACGGCGAGAAAACGGGCGATAATCACGCCGCGCTGGTCTGCACCGGCGATGAGCTGACGGAACGTCATCGACTCGCCCCTCCGAAGCAGAGCAACAACATGCGCCGCCTGCTCCCGGATGCTGACGAGCGGCGCGTGCAGGTGATCGAGTCCGACGGTCGGCAGTTCGCGCGGCGCAAAGGCAAGAGCAGCAAGGGCAGCGAAATCCTCGGCAGTGAGCGTCCAGACGAGCTCCGGAGTCTGCCTGCGATATTTCTCCTCGAGACGCACCGAGCGGAAGTGCCGCGTGGACTCCGATTCGAGCTGGCCGGAGAACCACTGCGCAGCCTCCTTGAAGGCGCGGTACTGGAGGAGCCGCGCAAACAAAAGGTCGCGCGCTTCCAGGAGGGCGACATCCTCTGCGTCGACGAGCTCGCCCTGCGGCAGCAGACCCGCCACCTTGAGGTCGAGCAGGGTTGCGGCGACGACCAGGAACTCGCTGGCCTGGTCGAGCTCGTCCTCGGTCGTGACGCCACGCAGGTAGGAGATGAACTCGTCGGTCACACGGCTGAGTGAAACTTCTGTGATATCCAGCTCGTGCTTGGAGATCAGGGAGAGCAGAAGATCGAACGGTCCGTTGAAGTTGCTGAGGCTGACCGAGAATCCAACGGGCTCCTCGAGCACGGCGTCGTCGGGCTGGGCGGGAGTTGTCACATCCAGCTCGGCGGCGACGCTACGCGACGGCGCCACGGGAGATCAACTCTCGCGCCAGCTGGCGATAGGCCCCCGCGGCTGTTGAATCGGGGGCGAACGTCGTCAGCGGTTCACCCGCGACACTTGCATCGGGGAACTTCACGGTGCGACCAATGACCGTCTCGAGAACGTCGCTGCCGAAGGTGGAAACAACTCGCTCGAGGACCTCACGCGTGTGCAGCGTTCGTCCGTCGTACATGGTCGCGAAGATGCCGTCGAGACGGATGGCCGGATTGAGCCGATCCCTGACCTTGTCGATCGTCTCAATGAGGAGCGCGACACCGCGAAGCGCGAAGTACTCGCACTCGAGCGGGATCAAGACGCCGTGCGCGGCCGTGAGGGCGTTCACGGTGAGCAAACCAAGCGACGGCTGGCAGTCGATCAGGATGACGTCATAGTCGTTCTGCACGGGTCGGAGCACGCGCGCGAGAATCTGTTCGCGCGCAACCTCGTTGACTAGGTGGACCTCCGCGGCGGACAGGTCGATGTTGGCCGGCAGCACATCCAGATTTGGAACACCCGAGGGCAGGATGACCGATGCGGTGTCCTTGACGGTACCCAGCAGTAGGTCGTAGATCGTCGTGACATCGTGGGTCGGAACTCCGAGGCCCGCCGACAGCGCCCCCTGGGGGTCGAAATCGATCGCGAGAACGCGACGACCGTACTCGGCGAGTGTTGCGCCGAGATTGATCGTGCTCGTCGTCTTTCCGACGCCACCCTTCTGGTTACACAGGGCGATGATTCTGGCCGGGCCGTGGCCCTTGAGTTTCGGCGGCTCCGCAAACTGGGTCTGTGGTCGACCGGTGGGACCGACCGTTCCGGGGGCAAGATCATCAAAGCCGGTGAGCACGGCTGATTCATCCTGCGGCGTCGTCATGGAGCCCAAGTCTACTTTGAGCCCGACGGGCCCCACGAGACCTCAGCGGCGTGTGGCCGTCCTAGCGCGCCCGCGGATGCGAGGTCGTGTACATGTCGCGGAGGGTGTCGGCCGCGACGAGGGTGTAGATCTGTGTCGTCGCGACGGATGAGTGCCCGAGCAGCTCCTGGACGACACGAACATCTGCGCCGCCCGCGAGCAGGTGCGTCGCGAACGAATGCCGAAACGTGTGCGGTGAAATCTCGATCCCGAGATTGGCGCGCTCGGCGACGGCGCGAAGGATGAGCCACGCGTTCTGGCGTGAGACGCGCTGACCGCGCGCACCAAGGAACAGCGCCGGTGTCGCAGTTCCTCGCACCGAAAAGACCGGACGGGCCCGCACCAGGTACGCGTCGATGGCCTTGCGTGCGTAGCTCCCCAGCGGAACTATTCGCTGCTTTCCGCCCTTGCCGAACAGGCGCACGACGTCGCCGTCGATCACATCATCGACGTTGAGATCGACGGCCTCAGAGATGCGTGCTCCCGTCGCATAGAGCAGTTCGAGCAGGGCGGTATCACGCAGCGCCTGCGGGGTCTCGCCGCGAGCCGCATCGAGAACGGATGCCATCTGCTCGATCGAGATCGCCTTCGGCAGCCGGCTCGCGAGCTTCGGCGGCTTGGTCGCGACCGCGACATCCGTCGGCACCTGCTCCTCGTCGAGGAGGTAGCGGTGGAAACCGCGCACCGACGACAGCATCCGCGCCGTCGACGAGGCGGTCAGCGGTGCATCCGCCCGGGTGCGCAACTCGCGCGAGAAGGCGGAGACATCGTCTGCACCGATTCCGTCCGGCGTGGTGACACCGCGCAGGAGCAGGAAGTCGAGGTACGCCGTCAGGTCGCGGCGATAGGCGGCGACCGTGTTCACCGCGAGACCGCGCTCGATCGACACATGCCTGAGATAGCGCTCGAGGCTCTCTTCGAGGCCCCGTTCAGTCCCTGGCATAGGCGGCCAGCACCGCGATCGCGAGAATCGAATTGCGTAGCCGGCCCGCTAGTACGCCCGCTCGAATCTCCTCGAGCGGGGCCCAGCGCACGATGATGTCTGCCTCTTCTTCGTGGCGATCGAAGGAATCGGCGGTCGGCGAAATTTCGCGCGCGAGAAACACCCGGATGAGCTCGTTGCTCCCACCGGGGGACGAATAGAAGGTGACGAGTTCCGACCAGTCGGACGCGACGAGGTCGACCTCCTCGGCGAGTTCGCGCTGGGCCGCGGCCAATGGATCCTCATTCTCGACATCGAGAAGGCCTGCGGGAATCTCCCAGTCGCGAGAGCGAATCGGATGCCGGTACTGCTGGATCAGCAGCGCGCGACCCTCGTCATCCAGCACGAGAACGGCAACCGCACCCGGATGATCGACGTAGTCCCGGGTCAGTTTGTGGTCGTTGTACTCGAACACATCGCGACGAACATCCCAGACCCGACCGGCGAAGTCCAGTTCGGTCGAAACAATCGGCGGCGAAAACGGCTCGTCGACCAGCACAGAATCGACGGGGCGCGGATCAGGCATCCGCAGGCTCCGGCACCTCGAACAGGCGGCTCGCCTGCTGGCGCTCAAGCGCAGCCGCGACGAGTCCCTTGAAGAGAGGATGCGCGTGATTCGGACGGGATCGCAGCTCCGGATGGGCCTGCGTTCCGACATAGAACGGATGCACGTCCCTTGGCAGTTCAACGTATTCCACGAGTGTGCGGTCGGGCGATATTCCCGAAAACACGAGCCCCGCGTCGGCGAGCTGCTCGCGGTACGCGTTGTTGACCTCGTAGCGGTGACGGTGACGTTCGGACGAGACCGGAGCGTCATACAGTTCCTCGACGAGAGAACCCGGCGCAAGAGCCGCTTTGTAGAGCCCCAGTCGCATGGTGTGGCCCATGTCGCCGGCTGCGAGGATGTCGACCTGTTCCGCCATGGTCGCGATCACGGGGTACTCGGTGTCGGGATTGAACTCGGTCGACGATGCGCCGGGCAGACCGACGATATCCCGAGCGAACTCGATGACCATGCACTGGAGTCCCAGGCAGAGGCCGAGAGACGGGATGCCGTTCTCCCTCGCAAATCGAAGCGCGGCGAGCTTGCCCTCGATACCCCGAACGCCGAATCCGCCGGGAACGCAGATGCCGTCGAGATCGGAAAGGAGGCGGGCGGCGACCTCGGGAGATTCGCACTCGTCAGAAGGAACCCAGCGCAGGTGGACTTTCGTGTGGTGCGCGAAACCACCGGCCTTGAGGGCTTCCGTCACCGACAGGTACGCATCCGGTAGGTCGATGTATTTTCCGACGACGCCGATCGTGACCTCGAACTTCGGGTCGTGCACGACGTTCAGGAGCTCGCGCCAGCCATCCCAGTTGACGGCGCCGGCTCGCAGACCCAGCTGTTCGATGATGTAGGCGTCGAGGCCCTGGTCGTGAAGCATGGTGGGGATGTCGTAGATGCTCGGAACGTCGATGGCGTTGACGACGGCATCCTCATCAACGTCGCACATGAGCGCGATCTTGCGCTTATTGCTCTCGGAAACTGGCCGGTCGGAACGCAGGACGAGGGCATCCGGCTGGATACCGATCGATCGCAGTGCCGCGACCGAGTGCTGGGTCGGCTTGGTCTTCTGCTCCCCCGACGCGTTCATGAATGGGACCAGCGAGACGTGCACGAAGAAAACATTCTTGCGGCCGAGTTCGTGGCGCACCTGGCGTGCCGATTCGATGAACGGCTGGCTCTCGATGTCGCCGACGGTTCCGCCGATCTCGGTGATGATGACGTCGGGCTGCGGATTCGAATCTGTGAACGGGCCCGCGGCCTGCAGCCGCATCCTGCGCTTGATCTCGTCGGTGATGTGCGGGATGACCTGGACGGTGTCGCCGAGGTACTCTCCGCGGCGCTCCTTCGCGATGACCTCGGAGTAGATCTGCCCGGTCGTGACGTTCGCGGCCTGGCTGAGGTTGATGTCGAGGAAGCGTTCGTAGTGGCCGATATCGAGGTCGGTCTCCGCACCGTCATCCGTGACAAAGACCTCGCCGTGCTGGAACGGGTTCATCGTTCCCGGGTCGACGTTGAGATACGGATCCAGCTTCTGCATGACTACCCGGAGTCCGCGCGCGGTCAAAAGGTTACCGAGAGAGGCGGCGGTGAGGCCCTTACCGAGGGAAGAAACCACTCCCCCTGTGACGAATATGTGTTTAGTCACCGAAAGTTGAATGCTCTGCACGGCCGCTTGAGATTTATCCACCACGGGGTTACAGCTTATCTCGTGACGGGCGGCTTCCGCTCCGAGCGACCCGCCGCGAGCGGTCACAGTTCGCGCACAAAGTCGATCCTGGACTCGGTGTGCGGGTAGCCGACCCTGGTAAACGCAGCCGCCATCGGAAAGTTGTCGTCATCCGTTTCGCCGATCACGAACTGTGCGTGGTCGCCGATGACTCGGGCCGTGATCCAGCCGAGAAGCTGCGCGGCATAACCTTGCCCGCGGTGCAGGTGAGACACTCCGATGAAGGAGGCGACGCCGATCTCCGGTGAGCCCCGAAGTCCTCCGACGACGAGGCCGACCACTGCGCCCTCCGGATCGATCGCCAGGAAGAACGAATCGGCCGGGTCGTAGCCAACAAACTCGGTGACCGTTTCTGCCGCAACGGTATCCAGGTCGCCTTTCGAGAGCGCGTCGATGTCGTGCGCATCGAGGCTGCCGACCAGGATTTCCCGCATGACCTGCAGGAGTCTCGGATCGTCCGGACCGGTGATGACCTCAAAAGTCAGCGCGGTATCCGGGATCGTGATGTCTGTCGTCAGTACCGGCAGACGGTAGCGGTGCCGCCGAACGAGCATCCGAAATCCGGACGCCGCAAGGGTCGCGATGACGTTCGCAAGCGGCGGATCGTCGAGGTGTGACTCCGACGGTAGGAAGTGGATGACCTCGAAGCTGTGACGCCCGGCTTCACTCGAGTCCGCGACAGCTCGTTCGAGCAGGGCATGCGCGATCTCGGGGTCCTCAGGCAAGTCGAGAAAGTCGAGGATGTCGGCGGTCGTGCGTGCGGCTGCGCCCCAGCCAGCGACAACGCCTAGAACGGCTCCGTCACGGTCGGTCGCGAACCAGACCCAGGCGGGCCTGCGGAATTTCAGTCTGAGTGCTCGATCGATCTTCTCTTCCGAGAAGTTGCTCAGCTGCGTGAAGCTCTCATTCGGCGGGGTCGCGGCGAGGAGCAATACCCTGGCTTGCTCAATCGAAGTCGGGGTCGAGATCATGAATGCGCTCATTCGACGTCAGCCTCGTTCGGCTCGTCCGATGGCATTCCAACCTCTGACGGATCGGCCCGGCCATCGAAGAGTTCCAGGATTCGTCGGGCCACCACCTGCACCCTGACACCGGTCGTATCGACGACGACGTCATCCAACGCAGCCTCGCGAAGCGTCGCATCGAGTTCGCCGAAGCGGTAGAGGTGCCAGGCGAGTGCGTTCTCGTCGTCGCGGTGACGGTCGCGCAGGCGCGCTTCGCCCTCCGCCGGGTCGACGGTCAGCCGACAGGACCACACGTGCCCGCCGATCGCAACTGTGATCGCCTGCCGGTGTTCGAGGGACTCCACGACTCCGGCAATCACCAGAAGGTCGATGCCGACGTCCGCGAAGTTCAGCACCATCGAGGCGAGATTGACGAGCGCGAGTCTTTCGTTGAATCGGTCGTCGACTGGCGCGGGCCAGACCCGCCGAAGCCAGTCAAAATCGACTATCGCGTGCGGCACACCGTCCAACCCGAGCAGCATGCCGACGGATTCCGCGACCGACGTCTTGCCTACCCCGACCGTACCGTTGATCAGAAGTGCGCGCACGCTCAGTGCGCTGCCGTCCGAGCCAGATCGAGCAGCTCGCGCGCATGGGTCAGGCCGCTCTCCGAGTCGGGTAGGCCGGAGAGCAGGCGCGCCATCTCGGCGACTCGTTCGTCGCCATGAAGTTGACGAACGCTGCTTTCGGTGACCGATCCATCGCTGTCCTTCACGACGCTCAGGTGATTGTTGGCGAACGCCGCAACCTGGGCGAGGTGAGTAACCACGATGACCTGGGCCGACTGCGCGAGCGTGGCCAGCCGGCGACCGATTTCGGTGGCGCTCGCTCCGCCGACCCCAGCATCCACCTCATCGAAGATGAAAGTCGGCACCGGATCGCTCCCGGCAATCACCACCTCTATTGCGAGCATCACCCGCGACAATTCTCCCCCTGATGCTCCGCGCGCCAGCGGCCGCGGATCTGACCCGGCATGGGGTCGAAGCAGGAACGAGACCTGGTCTTTGCCCGTCTGCGAATAGTCGGGGCGGTCCTCGACCTCGACCGTCAGTTCCGCTCCACCCATGGCGAGAGCGCTCAGTTCTGCGGTAACGCGTTCGGACAGTTGTGCGGCGTGGCGCGACCGTACCGCACTGAGCTTGGCAGCCAGCTCGACGATGTGGCCTCGATCGTTCTCCACCTCGGCGCGAAGCGCCTCGATCCGGTCGGAATCATTGTCGAGCTCGAGCAACCGGCCGGATCCGGTGTCCAGATATTCGATCGCGGTATCGAGCGTGGGACCGAAGCGGCGAACGAGAGCCGCCAGCTCCGCCCTGCGCTCCTGCACGGTCTCGAGTTCACGACCGCCATCGGCGTCGAGGTCACTCAGGTAAGTGGCGAGCTGGGATGAGATCTCGGTGACCAGGATCGTCGCATTGCCGAGCGCCTGCGCGATGACCTCGAGCGCTGGATCGTGGTCGGCAACGCGGTCGAGTTGACGCCGCGCCGAGTCGAGCAACCCAAGCACGTCACCCGCGTCGTCACCAAGTTGGGATGACACCAGCTGCTGCGCCTGCGCGGCAGCGAGTCGAAGATCCTCCAGATTGGTGAGGCGGTCTGCGCGCTCTGCGAGTTCGATGTCTTCGCCGCGCCGCGGAGAAACCCGTTCGATCTCGTCGATGGCCAGCCGCAGATCGTCGGCCTCCTGGGATCGCCGATCACGTTCAACCACCAGCAGATCGAGCTCGCTCTGGGCCGAGAGCCAGCGGGCATAGACGGACTGGTAATTGCCGAGGACCGTTGCGACATCCTGACCGGCAAAACGGTCGAGGGCTTCACGCTGCGCCGTCGCAGATCGAAGCCGAATCTGGTCCGACTGTCCATGCACGACCACCAGCTGCTGGCCGATCTCGTTGAGGACACCGACCGGCGCGGAGCGACCGCCGACCGCCGCGCGGCTCCGTCCTTCGGTGGAAATCGACCGACTCAGAAGGAGCCCCGCCTCGTTCGAGCCGGGCACGGCATCCAGATCGCCTCCCGCATCCCGAACGCGATTGGCAACGCTGCCGGTCGCATCAACCAGCCAGTGCCCCTCGACCACCGCCTGGCTCGATCCGGAGCGAATGGCCGCCGTGTCCGCGCGCTCGCCCAGCAGCAGGCCCAATGCGGTGACGACCATGGTCTTGCCTGCACCCGTCTCGCCAGTCAGCGCAGTGAACCCCGGACCAATCGGAAGAGTCGCCTCGCCGATGACACCGA
This sequence comes from Galbitalea sp., assembly GCA_036271795.1. Taxonomy (GTDB): domain Bacteria; phylum Actinomycetota; class Actinomycetes; order Actinomycetales; family Microbacteriaceae; genus Galbitalea. The sequence goes on along the minus strand of DATAZY010000027.1, from coordinate 4,192 downwards.
GACCGCGGATGGAGATCTCCTCGATCACGCTCGGCCGGCCCCCTCGCCGCGCCAACCGTCGACGGGAAGGTTGAACTTGTGTACCAGCCGATCGGTGAACGGTCCGCTCGTGAGCCTGGCCAGTCGAACCGGGATCGGCGAGCGGCGCACCACGACACGGGCACCGCGCGGAAGGTCGTGCGTGCGGCGACCATCGCACCAGAGAACGCCCGTGCCCTGGGTGCGGTCGAGAACCTCGACAGCCAGGGACGACTGCGGGCCAACCACCAGTGGACGAGCGAACAGGGCGTGCGGGCTCAGCGGCACCAGCAGCATCGCGTCGACGCTGGGCCAGACCACCGGTCCTCCGGCGGAAAAGGAATACGCCGTCGAACCGGTCGGCGTCGACATGACGACACCGTCACAGCCGAATGACGACAGCGGTCTGCCATCCACCTCGATGACGACCTCGAGCATGCGCTCGCGACTTGCTTTCTCTACGGTCGCCTCGTTGAGAGCCCAGGTTTCGTAGACGACCTCAGAGTCGACCTTGACCCGAACGCTGAGCGTCATGCGCTCCTCGACCTCGTAGTCGCGAGCCAGAACGCGCGCGACCGTTGCCGTCAGGTTCTCGCGCTCGCTCTCGGCCAGGAATCCGACGTGCCCCAGGTTGACTCCGAGCAGCGGAGCCCCGCAACCGCGCGTAAGTTCTGCGGCACGCAGGATGGTGCCGTCGCCGCCCAGCACGATGACGATCTCGAGGTCCTGAATCGGAACCTGCTCGCCCAGCATCGCGACGGGGGACAGGTCCGGGGCGAAGCGAAGAAGGTCGTCATACTCCTCGCTGTTGAGAACGGGAGTGAGCCCAGCGGCCTGTAGCTGTCGGCAGACCCCGACCGCGGCTTCGAGCGAATCATCGCGACCAGTGTGCGCGACGATCAGAACGTGCCGGTCTGCGCTTGGGCCCATGCATCCATTCTGTCTGATTGGCTGGCGCCGCGGAGGTCGGAACCGTGCGTGTGGAGAATCAGACCAGCCCCGTGACGGTATCGATCCACTCGGTCGGGTTGCTGCCGGATGCACGGCTCAGCCAGACCAGATACTCACGATTGCCGGAACTTCCGGCGATTGGAGACGGGATGATGCCCGCGGTCGGCATGCCCAGATCCCAGGCCGCCCAGAGGACATTGGTCACGGCATCCTGCCGCGCACCGGAATCGCGAACGATTCCCTCGCGAATTCCACCCCGACCAACCTCAAACTGCGGCTTGACCAGCAGAACAAAATCCGCCGCGGGATCGACGGAGTCGCGCAACGACTGCAGCACCAGCCCGAGCGAAATAAAGGACAGGTCTGCAACGACGAGCGTTGGCAGTCCCGGCTTTCGGAACTCAGGAGATTGCAACCGGTCTTCGACCCACTTCGCCGTCAGCTCGCGAACGTTGAAGCCTTCGACCGCAATGACCGAATCGTTGTCCTGAATTTCGGAAGCCAGCTGCCCGTGGCCGACATCGATCGCGAGGATGCGGGCGGCGCCGCGTTCGAGAAGAACCTGGCTGAACCCGCCGGTGGACGCGCCTGCATCGAGCGCGACCTGCCCTCGAGGATCGATCGCGAACGCGTCCAGGGCGGCGATCAGCTTGTGAGCGGCCCGACTCACGTAGTGGTCGGCTCCGGCAACGACAATCCGGGCGGACTCGCGAACGCGAAACGACGGCTTCGCCTGCGCGACGCCATCCACCGTGACCATACCGTCGGCGATCAGCTTCGCGGCATGGGTCCTCGAACGCGCGAGTCCTCGCTCGCCGAGTGCGGCGTCGAGCCGCGAGTCAGGCACCGGCGCTGGCGTCCCCGCTGTCGAGCCTCGTCTGCAGTTCCTCGTGGATCTGCGCGAACGCGGCCGCCCTCGACTCGAGCGGCTGGTCCTCAATCAGGCGCAGCCGCGAAAGCAGCGCGTTGGTTTCTTCGCTGCCCCCTGCGTGCTTTGACACAGCACCCTCTGACACAGTGCTCTCGATCTCAGTGCTCTCGGTGTCGGCCACGATATTCAAGAATATAGTTCGGCCGGGACATCGAACGCGTAGATCGCAATGCCGGAGGTCCAGACCGCCGCGGCGCCCGCCCGGACCAAATTGATCCGACGCTCGCCTGCCTGCTCGATCGTCAACGTGGTTTCGCGACGACGCACGATCGCGTCGCCAACCTTCGTCACGATCGAGCCGTCGGAATCCTCGCCCGCCTCGATCACCGGATAGGGCTCATCCAACCCGCGCAAGTCTTCGAGCAGGAAGTGCGGCCGCTCCTCGGGCGCGGCCGCGATCACCTGCTTCGCGCCATCGATGCCGGTCAGGACCATGATCGAAGGAATTCCCGCTCGATTCGCGCCAAGGATGTCGGTGTCGAGACGGTCACCGATGAATACCGGGTGAGCAGCGCCGAACCGCGCAATAGCCTCGTCGAAAATTGGTCGCTCCGGCTTGCCCGCGACCACGGGAAGGATGCCGACTGCAGAATGAACCGCTGACACAAGCGTGCCGTTTCCGGGCGCGATGCCGCGCTCCTGCGGGATCGACCAATCCGTATTGGTTGCCACCCACGGGATCCCGTTGCCCTCGGCATCGCGGGCCAGCGCGTAGGACGCCTCGGCGAGTTGCCGCCAGCCAACGTCGGGCGAGAATCCCTGAATGACTGCGGCGGGCTGATCATCGGCGGAATCAGTCGACACGAAGCCGGCTGCTCGAACGACCTCGAGTAGTCCTTCACCCCCCACCACCAGAATCGTCGAGCCCGCAGGAACCAGGCCGACCAGTATCTTGATCGCCGCCTGCGGCGAAGTCACCACGCTGTCCGGCGAAACCGTCAGTCCGAGACTCGTCAGGTGTTCCGCCACCGATGTCGGCGTGCGCGACGCATTGTTGGTGATGTACCCCACCTGGATCGATTCCGCCGCGCGATTGATGCTCTCGACCGCGTGCGGAAGCGGGTGCCTGCCGGTGTAGATCACTCCATCCAGGTCGGCGAGGATCAGGTCAACACCGTCGAGAGGGGTCGCCTCAGTCATCGGCGCTCTGGTCGTCGTCGTCCTCGAGCTCGATTACTTCGATGACGTCGACGTCCCCGGGGTTCTCGGCCTGGTCGAGAGCATCGGATGCCCGCTCAGACCGCTCATACCACTCCTCGGCCTCGGCGTTCCGACCCAGTTCCTCGAGAACGGTCGCATAGGCGTCGAACAGGGCGGGACTGTAGGCAAACGCGGTCTTCGGGTCGAGCTCCGGTATCTCCAGCTCCGCAAGAGCCTGCTCGTTTTGTCCTAGATCGAGCCGCGCGCCCGACATCGCGATTGCGAGCTCGACTCGAACCTCGGGAGGCAGGGAACCCTTCGGAACCGAGCGACCCTCTTCGAGCGCTTTCTCCGGACGACCGAGGCCGCGCTCGCTGTCCACCATCATCGGCAGTTGGTCGTTGCGGCCTGTGATGCGTCGATAGGTTCGCAGCTCCCGCAAAGCGAGGGCGTAGTCGCCGGTCGCGTACGCGGTGATCGCGAGCGTCTCGCGCACGACACCGATGCGGCCGGCGCGACGAGCCGCAGAGATCGCATGCTGGTGAGCAAGAGCCGGATCCGCTTCGATCAGGCGGGCGGCCATGACCAGGTGAAGTGCCACGCCATCCGCATTTTCCTTGCTCAAAGTCTTGAGTTCGTTGCGTGCAATTCGATCCAGCTCGTTGCCTGTTACGCCTTCCGGGATGAGAGGATCATCGTGGCGCGATCGCACTGATCTGGTGCCGAAAGGGTCGCGATCCTCGGGCGTCTCGCGCTCGCGGGCATCCCGGTCGCCGCGGGCCGGAGCCCCACCCTTCGTCCACAGTCGCTTCTCGCCTTCGCGAGCGGGACGACCAGAGGCGGAGGGCTTTCCCTTATACGGACGCGACGAGTCACCACGAGGACCCGCCGGCCGACCATTGCCCGGACGACGGTCGTTGTCGCGCGGGGCGCGATCAGGTGAGTCGGACATGTGGCAATTCTCTCTCGTCTTGTTAACGCGAAATGGCCACCCACGGCGCATTTCAGCAGCCTGGGTGGCCATTTCACAAAGAAGTCCGGCGGTGTCCTACTCTCCCACAAGGTCCCCCTTGCAGTACCATCGGCGCAGAGAGTCTTAGCTTCCGGGTTCGGAATGTGACCGGGCGTTTCCCTCTCGCTATGGCCGCCGAA
>DATAZY010000026.1:0-15344 GCA_036271795.1 Galbitalea sp. | reverse complement strand
AGAACGAATCCGATCACGATCGGTGGAACACTCAGACCAATGTGGTCGAGGGTGTAGCCCCAGATCTCGGAGAAGTTCTCCCATACCCATTCCATCAGGCGTCGCCCGCCTGTGAGGTCTTGTTCGAGACGCTGCGCGACTTCGGTGACGCCGAGCCAATCGAGAGCTTGCCGTCGGGCGCGGCGATGACGCCGGCGGCGTATCCACCGGCATCGATGAGCACGAGGTCGTCGCCACGCGACGTGACCTTCGCATCCACGGTGAGGCGTCGCTTGCCGCGATCCGCGCCGATGAAGCTCGCGACGAAGTCACTCGCCGGGTTCGCGAGAATCTCTTCCGGCGAACCCTTCTGGGCGATGTGGGCACCCTTCTCGAGGATGATGACCTGGTCGCCGAGCAGGAACGCCTCGTCGATGTCGTGCGTCACGAAGACGATGGTCTTGTCGAGCTCACGCTGCAGCCGCATCGTCTCGGCCTGCAGCTCGACGCGAACGATGGGGTCGACCGCACCGAAGGGCTCATCCATGAGCAGGATGTTGGGATTGGCGGCGAGTCCGCGCGCAACTCCGACTCGCTGCTGCTGGCCACCAGACAGTTCGCCGGGATAGCGACTCGCCAGCGAGCGATCGAGCCCGACGGTGTCCAGCAACTCGTTGGCGCGTGCGTACGCCTCAGTCTTCGGAACTTTGTTCAGGAACAGCACGGTCGCGACGTTGTCGAGAACCTTGCGGTGCGGCAGGAGCCCGGAGTTCTGCATGACATAGCCGATGCTGCGGCGCAGGTGCACGGGCTCGGTCTTTGCGATGTCTTCGCTGTCGATCTCGATGACGCCCGAGGTCGGGTCGACCATCCGGTTGATCATGCGCAGCAGCGTCGTCTTGCCGCAGCCGGATGACCCGACAAGAACCGTCGTCTTACGCGACGGAATGACCAGACTGAAGTCATCGACCGCGTGGGTGCCATCCGAGTACAGCTTCGAGACCGACTTGAATTCGATCATGCGCTGCCCGCTGCGCTATCGGCACCGTCGGAGATGCGACCGGCACAATCGCCCGAGAAACGGTGGGCCCTGTCCGAGGTGCGGTCGGCACAAAGCGTCGTGCTTTTAATCAACACTGGCGGCTCATTCCTCGCGTGGGGGCGCGAATCGACACTTGCCTTGCTCACTTCAGAGCTAAACACTATTCGGAGCCTCTGTCATTCCCGATGGGCGCCGTAATAGTCGGTAAAGCTACGGAGAAGTCAGGTTAGAGCGCAGTTAAGCTACCCGAGCCGGTCGCCGAGAATCGAGAGAACGAGAGAACGACCCCGCTCGAGGAATGCGGAATCGCCGCGCGCGGTCCGAGCGAAGGCACGAGCGATCAGCGCATCCTGAACTTCGATGGCATTTTCGAAGGCAAACAGTGTCTCGACGGACGCATCCGTGCCGAATCGTTCGGCCAGCGAGTTCGCGGTCACGCCAGCGATGTGCGAGTTCACCGTCGCCGCGCCCGTCGGCGGACGAAGGTCGAGCACATCTCCGCCGCGCAGCGATGCGAAACCCGGCTCGGACCGGAATGCGTCGACGTAGACGTCGAAGCAGGCGATGACGACCTCGCGCCAGGTGCCGTTGCGAGGGTCGCTCACGGCCTCGTGGATGCCAGCGAGTACGCGCTCGAGGTTGCGCGCCGCGAGCGCCTGCAGGACCGCGATGCGGTCAGGAAAGTAGCGGTACACGGTTCCGATGGACGCGCCGGCGCGCTCGGCGACCATCGCGGTGGTCAGTCTCTCGTAGCCAAGCTCGTCGATCGCGGCCGCCGCCGCATCGAGCAGGGCAGTCAGTCGGGCGGTGCTGCGAGCCTGAACGGGCTCGTTGCGCAGCGGGGCAGTAGCTCCCAGCTTGCCGTCGATAAGTTCCATGAGCGGCACTGCCTTCTCCAATTCGGTCTGATCGGCAAATACTATCGCGCCCCCGAAGCGGGGGCGTGGATTAATACTCAGGTATCTCATTGTCATAGCGATTTGACAGGCTCGGGTGGGTCAAACGGGTCCGCCGCATACCCGGTAAGCCCACAATCACCGTGCGAGACTTGGGCAATGGCTCGATCCCGCGGTGCTTCGTCGCCTGCGCCCGAGCCGCCGCCCGCTCTTCATCGCGCGGCCCGCCTCGAGGATGCGTTCCATGCCTTGCGTGCAAAACGCGCTCGCAAGCACGGCCTGGTTCCGACGGTCATCCCCTACTCCGGCTATGGCGGCGGCAACTGGATTCGAGTGCTCGGTCGGGTGCTGCTGGTGCGACCGTTGCGCCCCCGACCCTCGCAAAAGCCTCGCAACAGGAGTGTTCGAGGATGGCGTAGCTTCACCAGCGTGCCGGCCGGAGATGTGGCCGTCACCATCACGGCCGCCGGAAAGGACTACCAGGTCCGCGCGGATCGAGGCGGCGTCGTGGATACCCGGCTTGCGCTCGATCTGCCCGCGGGCTGGAACACGATCACACTTCGGACCGAGGATTCCGCGGCGGTCACCGCGCCGGTATTCGTCGTCGACCAGGAGGCCCGGTTCGGCATCCTTTCCGACATCGACGACACGGTGATGGTCACGGCGCTCCCCCGTCCACTGCTCGCGGCCTGGAACACTTTCGTGCTCGACGAACACGCCAGGCGGCCGGTTGCCGGGATGGCCGTCCTCTACGAGCGGCTGGTCCGGGCACACGCGGGTGCACCCGTCGTGTACCTGTCCACGGGAGCCTGGAACGTCGCACCGACGCTCACCAGATTCCTGTCCCGAAACCTCTACCCGGCTGGCGCGCTGCTCCTGACGGACTGGGGGCCAACGCACGACCGGCTATTCAGAAGTGGCAAAGAACACAAGCGCGAAAACCTGGCCCGGCTGGCCACCGATTTCCCGAAACTGAAATGGGTGCTGATCGGCGACGACGGCCAGCACGATGAGGAACTCTATGGCGAGTTCGCCCGCGCGCACCCGGAGAGCGTGGCGGCCGTCTGCATCCGTCAGCTCTCGCCAGGCGAGGCGGTCCTCGCTGGGGGCCGCAGCACGCTCGGTGACGAGCGAAGCGGTGGGACAACGCGCTGGCTGTACGCCCCCGACGGGGCGGGCCTGTCGGAGCAGCTCACCGCGCTCGGGTTGCTTCCCAGCTATTCGCACTAGCCGCAGCTACGGTCGCGGCAGCGGCTTCCACGAGCGCGGGCCGGATGACCCTGCCGCGTAGTTGTCCAGCGACACGGCGTCCTTTCGCCAGGCCGCAATCACCGGCGTCACAATCCGCCAGCACTCCTCCGCAACATCGCCGCGCACCGACAGCGTCGGGTCGCCGCTCAGGATGCCCTCGAGCACCTCGCCGTACGCATCGAGCTCCGAATCGGCAAAGGTTGCGCTCAACGTGACGGAGTCGAGCGTGAACGGATCTCCCTCGCCGTTGATCATCAGGTCAAGTTCCATGTGATGCGGGTCGAGGGCGATGCGCAACTGCGACGATTCGTTCCGCCCCCGCATGCCTGTTGGCAGATGCGGGACCGGCCGAAAGGTGATGATGATGTCCTTGCGGGCATCCGCAAGCGCTTTGCCGGATCGAAGGATGAATGGCACGCCCGCCCAGCGCCAGTTGTCGACCGAAAACGCAATCTCGGCGAGCGTTTCCGTCTCGCGGGCGGGATCGACTCCAGGCTGCCTGACATACGACCCTAGTTTTTCCTTGCCCACTGTGCCCGCGGTGTAGCGGCCACGTCGACTGGCCGTGACCACGTCACCCTTCCACACCCGGGTTGCCCTGAGTGCCTGGGCCATGGCGCCGCGAAGGTCGTCGGAGTCGAGAGTCGACGGCGGTTCCATCGCGACAACCGCCAGAACCTGCAGCAGGTGACTCTGGACCATGTCGATCAGCGCTCCGGCCTTGTCGTAATAGCCGGCGCGGCCCTCGAGGCCGATCTGCTCGTCGTAGTTGATCTCGATGCGCTCGATATTGGAGGCGTTCCAGCTCTCCTCGAACAGTCGATTGGCAAACCGGAGCCCCAGGATGTTGAGCACGGTTGATTTGCCCAGGAAGTGATCGACGCGGTGAATCTGCTTCTCCGGCATGAAGCTCGCGAGAAGCCGATTGAGAGCCTTTGCGCTGCGTAGATCTGTGCCGAACGGTTTTTCGAGCGCCAGTACGATTCCCGCGGGCAGCTTCATCTTCGACAGCGACTCGACGACCTTCTCGGTCACTGCCGGCGGCAGTGCGAAATACACCGCAGGAGTTCCCGTGCAGTCTCCGAATAGTTTCGCCAGGTCATCGGGGTTCGTGGCATCCGCCACCCGGTAGGTGGTCGCCGCGATGACGGACTTCACAGCCGCGGCACTGGCCCCGCCTGCAGTGAAGGAATCCGTGACGCGCTTGCGCCACTGGGCCGGGGTCATCGGAACACTGCCAACGCCAATCAGCTCGAGATCGAGGTCGGTGCGCTGAGACAGCAGCTCACCAAGGCCGGGAAGCAGGAGCCGGGCGGTCAGGTCGCCGCTTGCTCCGAGTATGACGAGAGTGCGTCGTGGTGAAGTCATTGCTCAAAACTAGCTGTCAGGATTGGTAAATGGCCCTGAACATCGAGGATTACGGTCTGATCGGCGATTGTCATACCGCGGCACTGGTAGGCAGCGATGGATCGATCGACTGGTTGTGTATGCCGCGGTTCGATTCCGCATCCATGTTCGGAGCGCTTCTCGGCGATGAGGACCACGGACGCTGGCTCGTCGCACCCACGGGGACGGTTATCTCCACCTCGCGGGAATATCTCGAAGACACCTTCGTGCTCGTTACGCATTGGCAGACCGAGAGTGGTCGCGTCGACGTGACCGACTTCATGCCAACGGACAATCGGCGCGCAGACATCGTGCGCAGGGTCACCGGCATCGAGGGCACCGTCGAGTTCCGCGAGGAGGTTCGCATCCGCTTCGACTACGCCGGCGCGCTGCCGTGGCTGCGGCAGGTTCCCGAGGCGGGCGGCAACGCGATCATCGCGGCGGCGGGTCCGGATGCGGTCGTAGTCCGCGGGCCCAAGCTCGAAGCCGTGGACGAGGCTCACGTCGCCACCTTCACCGTCAAGAAAGGCGAGACCGTCGACCTCGTCCTGACCTGGTACCCATCCCATCGGGAGCCGCCAAGCGAGATGGATGTCGACCGGGCTCTTCTGGACACGACCGCGTGGTGGCGCGACTGGGCCGAGAATTGCGAGGCACCGGAACGCTACACCGCTCAGGTACACCGTTCGTTGCTTGTTCTGCGCGCACTGACTCACGAAGACACCGGCGGCATCGTCGCCGCGGCGACCACGAGCCTGCCGGAAGAATTCGGTGGCAGCCGCAACTGGGACTACCGCTACGTGTGGCTGCGAGACGCGTCGCTGACCCTCTATGTGCTGGTCGATCACGGCTTCAAGAACGAGGCGACGGCGTGGCGATCCTGGCTTCTTCGGGCAATCGCCGGGGACCCCAACGATGTGCAGATCATGTACGGTCTCGCCGGCGAGCGACGACTCACCGAGTGGGAGCTGCCGACGCTGCCCGGTTACCGCGATTCCAGCCCGGTGCGCGTCGGAAACGGGGCATTCGTCCAATACCAGGGCGACATGTTTGGCGAGGTCATGCTCGCCCTCAAGAAGGCGCGCGAAGCCGGAATAGACGAGACCGCGCTGTCGTGGTCCCTCCAGCGCGCCCTGCTTCAGTTCGTCGAGGACAACTGGAGGCGCGCGGACAACGGCATCTGGGAGATCCGCGGCCCCAAGCGCCACTTCACCCACTCCCGCGTGATGCTCTGGGCGGCCTTCGACTGTGGCATCCAGGCGGTGCGCGAGCACGGTCTCGACGGACCGGCGGATCGCTGGGAGCAGCTCCGCGAGGAGTTGCGGGACGAGATCGAAAGCAAGGGCTGGGATCCCGCTCTGGGCTCGTACACCCAGTTCTACGGCAGCGGGACTGTGGATGCCTCACTCCTGCAACTGGTTCAGGTCGGCTACCTCGATGCGACGGACCCGCGGATGCTCGGCACGGTCAAGGCGATCGAGACGGCTCTTCTGCGCGACGGTCTCGTGCTGCGCTACCTCACCGAAACGGGCGTCGACGGACTGCCCGGCGGCGAGCATCCGTTCCTGGCCTGCTCGTTCTGGCTGGCCGAGCAGTACGCGCGTTCCGGGCGGATCGCGGATGCCACAGCGCTCATGGATCGCCTGGTCGGGTTCTGCAACGACCTTGGCCTGCTCAGCGAGGAATATGACGTTGCGGGCAAGCGCCAGGTGGGCAACACGCCGCAGGCGCTGTCACACCTCGCGCTGGTGCGAACCGCGGACGCCATCGACGCGGCGCTGGCCCTGGCTAGCGCTGGTTGACGTCGGTTAGCACTGGTTAGCGCTCGACTAGAGTGTTGGCTCGCTCGAGCAAACGGCGCGACGCGGCTGCCTGATCCTCCGCCTTCGGCTGCAGCGCGTGACCGAGCAGGTGGGTCGCGGCGATAGCGCGGGCGCGGGCATCGAATCCGGCATTCCTGTTGCGCGGCCATCGACTCAGCCAGGCATCGGCGAGACGGAGGCTCCCTGCCGCCGCCGGGTCATCCGTCGACTCCGCGAGCGCGACCAGGTGCGCGTAGAACGCTCCGGCGTCGTCCGCCGGGTCGCCGACACCAGCCGTGTCGATGTCCAGCATCCCGGCGATTTCGCTCGGCGCTCCCGGATCGATGAACAGCTGCCCGAGGTGCAGGTCGCCATGAATTGTCACGGGCGTGTATTCGAAGCCGTACCCTTCGGCGCCGCGCCGCGCTATCGCCGCTCCCACTTCGAGGATGCGCGACGCGTCGTCCGGCAGTCGCTCGGTCAGCCGTTCCAGATACCAGTCCAGCCGGTTGTACAGGGACGGTCGGGCGGTGTTGACCGCGGGGACCACCTCGAGCAGGGCGCAGAGGAACTCGAGCTGGTCGAGAAACGCCGCATGGTCGACGATGCGATCAACCGCGGACTGGGCCTCGATGCCCGGCAAACCCGACATTGCGACGACCCCGTCGCTCGACCAGCCGAGCGGACGTGGCACCGGGAGTCCGCTCGATCGAAACAGTTCGTGACGCTCGGCGATTGACTCCGCCTTGCCCGGTTCGACGACCTTGAGAAACAGGCGAGACCCCTCGGCGTCGCCGAGACTCTGGATGTCGACCCGGATGACGGCGCGTCGGCTGGGCCGGTAGGAGACGACCGCCACCCCGGCCGGCGTCGACGGGATGCCCAGCCCCTCCAGCACAGCAGCGGTGGATGCGGTGTCGGTCACAGTCCTCAAGGCGGGCAGAGCCGGATCGCCCGGGTAGACCCACACGGCAGCCACATCGGACGAGCCGCCGACCGGAATCGTCATCACGCCCGGCGCAAACGCCGACTCGAGACCGGGTTCGATGAAGACCAGACGACTCTCTGTCTCGCCAGCCGGGCTACGAAGCTCGAGCTGGTATCCACGAAGGTAGCCGTGGTCGGTTGGTTCGGAAATTGACTCGGAGAAGCCGACCAGGCTGCGCGCCATGCCCACCGCTACCGAGGTGAGGATTGCGCGCACGCTATCGGGCTCTTCGGCGAGTTCTGGAATGAGGTGCTCCTGCGTACGGGGGATGGTGCAGTAGTGAGTATGCGTCAGGAACCCGAATTCGGGTAGAGGTATCCGCGTAACTTGACCAGATCGCAATCCTGCTGATACTTTGGGGCTGCTGGGCGTTGTCCTCCTTATGGGGGACCGCGCAACCCCCCACACGGCTCGGTTTCCCCCGACAGAGCCGGTTCCTAACCCGAAAGGAACAACCAGCAAATACGCTGAGCTTCCGGTCGTCCCTGCGGTCGTAAGGCTAAGCGGTGTCACATCACTCTGGGCAGATTAAACAGCACAGGGCAATGTCAATGCGGCCGCCTTTGGCGGCCGTATTGCATTTTCAGCCCGGATCGCAGCTATCCCTTGACTGCCCCGCCGAACCCCCCACCGTTCAGGAACGTCCGCTGGAAGATCAGGAACATGATGATCGGGATGAGGGTCGCAATCGCGAGCGAAGCGAGGAACGGCCCCAGCTCAGTCGTGCCCTGAATTGCGGGCAACCGTACCGACAGCGGCTGAACGGACGCCGGATCGCTTCCGCCAGGCAGAACGAGGTTCGGCCACAGGAAGTCCTTCCAGGTGTTGATGATCGCAAACACGGTCACGACGCCAAGAACGGGCTTTGACATCGGGAGAACGATGAACCAGAACAACCGAAACGGCCCCGCGCCATCCGTCTCAGCGGCTTCGAAGATTTCCCTCGGCAGGCTGTCGAAGAAGCGCATGACGAGCACGACATTGAACGCGCTCGCCCCGGAGGGTAGCCAGACCGCCCAAAACGTATTTAGCAGCGAACTCCCGATGACCAGTGGATGGAGGATCGTGAGATAGAGCGGAATCAGCAGCACGATCGCGGGCAGGAACAGCGTCGCGATGACCAGGCCGGAGACGATCCGGCCATACTTCGGACGCAGCACGCTGAGCGCGTATCCCCCGGTGGTCGACACCACAATCTGCACTACCCATGCGCCCGCCGCCACCCAGATGGTGTTGAGGAAGTAGTCCTGGATCTTGATATTGATGCCGAAGGCCTGGGCGATGTTGGTCATGGTCGCGCCGTGCGGGAAGATCGCGAGCGGCTGGGTCAGCGTGTCCTGGGTCGGCGTGAACGCCGCCTTCATGAGCCAGAGCACGGGCAGCAGCCCGGCAATGACCAGAAGGATCAGCAGAACCAGCTGTGCGGTCGCCAGCGGGAACCGGATGCGCGGTCGACGCCACTCCGTCGCCGAGACTATGCCGCGGTCGACGCCTGCGTCCCGGTCAACTCGCGCCTTCTGGCGACGGAGCCTGGCCAGCCCCCGGTTCGAGACCTGGGGTTTCTGGCCGAGGACCACGTCTTCGGGGCTGATGATCGGTGTGGCGGTCAATTCTGGCTCCAGCTTCGGGTGACTCGGAAATATATGGCGGAGAACACCGCGAGGAACGCAGCAAGCAACAGGCTCAGCGCGGTCGCTGCGCCCAGGTTGCTGCCGCCATCGGTCGACTGGAATGCGTACTGGTAGATCAGCAGCATGATCGTTGTCGTCGACTGCACCGGGCCGCCCTGGGTAATCAGGAACGGCTCCAGGAAGACCTGTGCGGTGCCAATGATCTGGAGAATGAAGGTGACGAGCATGATCCCGCGCAGCGACGGCAGCGTGACGTGCCAGAGCTTCTGCCAGATTCCCGCGCCATCCACCTCTGCGGCGTCGTAAAGCTCAGGCGGCACGTTGGTGATGGCGGCAAGGTAGATGATGATGGTTCCGCCCGCCGCCGCCCAAGTCGCTTCGAGCACGATCGACGGCATGGCGGTGATCGTCGACTGGATCCAGGGCTGGGGTGGGATGCCGACCCAGCTGAGGATGGTGTTGAACGCGCCGGTCTTGCCTGCGTCGAAAAATACCGTCTTCCACAGCTCGGCAGAAACCACCGGCAAGACGACTACCGGCAGGTATGCCAGGACGCTGAACAGGCCCTTGAACCGCTTGACCTCGCTCATCAGGACCGCGAGGACCAGCGGGACCGGATAGCCGAAGATCAGCGCGAGGATCGCGAAATAACCCGTGTTACGGACGGCGAGCCAGAACGTCGGATCGTTGAAGACAAACGTGAAGTTTGACCAGAACGGATCTGCCCAGGTCGTCACCACGAAATTGGTGTGCTGGAGGCTGATGATGAACGACTCGACGATGGGTCCCCAGGAGAAGACTCCGAAGATGCCGAGCAGCGGGAGCAGGAAGAGCAGGTTGGCGAGGCCGCCGCGACGAACCCAGGTGAGCGGAGTTCCGCGCACTCGACGACGAGTGACCTTTCGCGGTACTCCCTGCCGTGAGGCGAGAGGTTCAGTTGAGGTAGTCATGAGGTGCTAACCGATCGAAGATATTGAGAGGTTGGCGGAGGCCTCGTGAGGCCTCCGCCAACCAGTGATTCAGTGCGTTATTGATTCAGTGCGTTGTTACTTGATTGCTGCCTGGTCGGGGTCTGCGTCGATCAGGGCCTGAATCTTGACGTTCACGGCCTTGAGGAGAGAGTCCACATCAGGGTTCTGCTGGGTCAGTACAGCCTGTACTACGGAGTCAAGCGCCGCATAGAGATCCTGCGTGTGCTTGTTCGGCTCCGGCACGACCGCCTGGTTTCCGATGTTGCTGGTGAACGGCTTGATGTTCGCGAGCAGACCCGTGGTCGCGTACGGCGCGATCCACGACTGGCGCTGCGTCTCAGTCGCTGCGTTGAAGATCGGGAGCTCCGGAGCGCCCACGACCTGCTTGCTGGACTGAAGGGCCTTCGCCTGGGTGACCGCCGACGCCTTGTTGACCTGCGGCTGGCCATAGTAGAAGTCAATCCACTTGGCGACCGCGGCCTTCTGGGCCGTCGTGTCCTTCACGTTGCCAACGGCGAGCGTTCCGCCGGAGAGCACGCCTGCGTTAGGCACGGACTCCAGTGGGATCGTCGTGACACCGTAGTTGGACGGGTCGACAGCATCGTTCTGCACGAGAGACGAGATCACGTCGGATCCGCTCATGTACATCGCGACCTTGCCGGAACCGAATGCGGCGTTGATGCCGTTCCAGTCCAGGATGAAGTTGCTGCCTGCTGCGTTGTCGGTCCAACGGATCTTGGACAGGTACGCAAGCGACTCCTTGACGGCGGGGATGTCGGCGTTGACCGTCACCTTTCCGTTGGCTGCAGTCGTCTCAAGCCGGCCACCGCGGGTGTACGCGGCCGAGGTGATTTCCCAACCACCCGTGTTGCCACTCGTCATCTGCATGTAGCCTGCGACGCCGGGCAGCGCTGCCGAGATCGCCTTGGCGTCGGTCTCGACCTCATCCCAGGTTGTCGGTGGCTTGTTCGGGTCCAGGCCCGCCTTGGTGAAGTCCGCACGGTTGTACGAGATCGACATGGCGTACGGGCTGAACGGGATGCCGAAGACGTGACCCTTGCTGTTGGTTGCGACCGCGAGCACATTCTTGTTGAACTCCTTGTAGTACGGGAGCTTCGTGATGTACTGCGTCAGGTCGGCCAGCTGGCCGTTCTCGGCGAGCGTCTTCGAGTCGGTGAACGGAACACCGAACTCGTCGGGGAGGGTTCCACCAGCGAGCTCGGCCGCGAAGGTCGTACCCGTCCAGTCGTATTCCTCGCCCTTGACGATGATGTCGGGGTTCTTCTTCTCGAACGTCTTGACCTGGGTCTGGAACGCTGCGAGAGCCGCGGCACTCGCACCGGGCTGGACGCTGGCGACGACGATCTCCGTTTTGCCACTGGCAGAGCCGCCGCTGGAGGAGCAGCCGCTCAGCACCACACTGGCTGCTGCGACACCCGCAACTGCCAGAATGATGGACTTTCTTGGTGACTTCATTGTCTTGCCTTTCTAATCTGTCTTGGAGTTACAGAAATTGTTTGAGGTGCAGGTTCTGATGTGCGTGAGCCTTTTCTCTACTGCCATTGTTATTGCTGAATCGCGAACGATTCGGGTTTGCCTGTATTTACTTTTTGTCTTTCTTTCTCCGAGCGGCTAGTGCTGTGTCCGTAGCCACGCCGTGGAGTCTGTGGGGAGCAATCCGCCCTCAAGGGGAGTACTCGTGAGGAGGAGCCGGGTATAGCTCGGTAGTTCGACCGGTACGCCGGACAGGTTGGTGACGCTGACGAAGCCGAGGCCGCGCGAGAAGGCGAGCACGTCTGGCGCGCTCTCGATCCAGGTCATGGTGCCGTCGCCGAGCGCCGGGTGGCTGCGACGGATGCTCAGGGCGGTCCGATAGAGCGACAGCATCGAGCCGGTGTCCGCGGCCTCTGCCTCGACGGTCAGGCTGGCCCAGTCCGTCGGCTGTGGCAGCCAGGGTGAACTTTTAGCCCCCGCCGGTGTGAAGCCGTACGGCGGCTTCGTGCCGCTCCACGGCATCGGAACACGACATCCGTCTCGTCCCGGATCGATCCCGTCCGAGCGGAAGTACATCGGGTCCTGGCGCAGCTCAGGCGGGATGTCCTCCGCCTCGGGGAGTCCGAGCTCGTCGCCCTGGTAAACGTAGAGCGAGCCGGGAAGGGCGGCGCTCAGCAGGGCGGCGGCGCGGGCCCGCCGCATCCCGAGAGCCAGGTCAGTCGGCGTGTGGAAACGCTTGGTCGAGAACGCGAAGGAGGTGTCTTCCCGTCCATACCTCGTGACGGGACGGGTCACGTCGTGGTTGGACAGCACCCACGTGCTCGGAGCGCCGACCGGGGCGTGCGCCGCCAGCATCGAATCAATGGATTCGCGCAGCTGGGCGGCTTCCCACGGCCTTGCCATGAAGTCGAAGTTGAAGGCCGTGTGCATCTCGTCGGCGCGGAGGTACTTCGCGAAGCGGTCGGTATCGGGCATCCAGACTTCGCCGACGAGGACGCGGGTGCCTTGATAGGAGTCCGCGATCGCACGCCAGGAGCGGTAGACATCGTGCACCTCATCGCGGTCCACGTTGGGGTGCTGTCCTGGCTGGACGTTTTCGGGAACCTCCGGCAGCTCCGGGTCCTTGATCAGGAGAGCGGCGGAGTCGATGCGGACGCCCGCGACGCCGCGATCGAACCAGAAGCGAAGCACGTCCTCGTGAAGCTTGCGTACGTCAGGGTGGTTCCAGTTCAGATCCGGCTGCTCCGGCGTGAAGAGGTGCAGGTACCACTCTCCCGGCGTGCCATCGGGATTAGTCGTGCGCGTCCAGGTGTCGCCCTGAAAGTTGGAGACCCAGTGGTTGGGCATCTCGTCGCCGTTCTGGCCACGACCGGGACGGAACCAGAAGCGCTCGCGTTCGGGAGATCCGGGAGGGGACGCAAGCGCCGCCTTGAACCACGGGTGCTGGTCGGAGATGTGATTGGGGACGATGTCGATGATCGTGCGGATGCCGAGTGCGAGGGCCTCGCGGATGAGCGCCTCTGCCTCTGCCAGGTCGCCGAAGGACGGGTGGATGCCGAAGTAGTTCTCGACGTCGTATCCGCCGTCCGCGAGCGGGGACGGGTACCAGGGCGTGAACCACAGCGCGTCGACGCCAAGGTCGCGCAGGTAGCTGAGCCGTGAGCGCACGCCGGCCAGATCGCCAGTGCCGTCGCCGTTGCCGTCCGCGAAACTACGAATGTAGATCTGGTAAATGACGGCGCTGCGCCACCACAACGGATCGGACGAACTTGGTGCGACCGGGATCGGGTTCGGTTCCGCCGTGGGCTGGGCGGTACCGGTGCTGAGGACAGCAGTGTCCACTTGTAGGGCTCAATTCTTGTCGGTGCTACTTCTCGGCAACTCAGCCTTGGCAACGCAGCGGGCTGCTCAGAATGTAGCTAACTTGACAGAAAGATGCAAGAACTAAACAAGATGTAAGCAAATTACGTAATCTTGCGTGGCCTTGCTCGAAGTTCGCACGACGAATCGCACGCGCTACGGCGTGGCTGTGGCCGACGCGCAAGCCCTGGACGGGGAGTTCCCTAGATCGTGGGTGCGGGCCCGGTCGAGCCGCGTACGACCAGCTCAGGCTCGAACAGATACTCGTCCGGATTGGATGCTGTTCCATTGATCTGGCTGACCAGAAGTTCGATCACCATGCGCCCCATGGTCTCAATCGGCTGTCGGACCGTCGTCAGCGGCGGTTCGACGCAGTTCATGAGAGCGGAGTCGTCGAAGCCGATCACGGATACGTCCTCTGGCACCCTGAGGCCCGCACGCCGAACCGCTCGCACCGCACCGAGGGCGATTGGATCGGATGCGCAGATCATCGCTGTGACCCCGGCCGCGAGCAGCCGCGCCGCCGCCGCCTGGCCCGCCTCGAGCGAATAATGCGAGTGCGCAATGAATTCCGGCGGGAGCGCAGCACCGGCGATCGCCCGCGCGGCCTCCAGTTTTCGCTGCGAGGGCACGTGATCGCTTGGACCGAGGACAAGCCCGATGCGCGAGTGACCCAGCTGGGTGAGGTGGCTCCACGCCTGCTGGGTAGCGACAGAGTCATCCGTGGACACGGTCGCGAAACCGAGCTCATCGATCGAAGCGTTGACCAGGACGGTGGGGAGTCTCAGGTCGGTGAGTCGTGAATAGTGGTCGTGGCTCGCCGTCTCCTGGCTGTACTGGCCGCCGACGAAAACCACGCCTGACACCTGCTGCTGGAGAAGGAGATCGACATAGTCGGCTTCCGAAATACCACCGACGGTCTGGGTGCAGAGCACCGGGGTATAACCGTTCTGCGCGAGGGCTCCTCCGAGAACCTCACCGAAGGCCGGGAAGATCGGGTTCTGGAGCTCCGGCAGGAATAGGCCGACCAACCGGGCGCGTTCGCCGCGGAGCTTCGTCGGGCGCTCGTAACCGAGCACATCCAGAGCCGTCAGAACTGCGGTACGCGTGGCCTGCGAAACACCGGGTTTCTCGTTCAGCACGCGACTGACGGTGGCTTCACTGACACCGACTTTGCGGGCTACCTCGGCGAGTCTCTGCGACATGGGCGCAATTCTACGCAAGTTCCGCAAGATCTTGCGCAAGAACTCGGGATGCGCTGGCGTGCGCCACGCCGGCGCGCAAATACGTGGCGCGAGAATACACTGGCGCAATGCCCAGTAAGGCGGCCGCGCTCGCGCGTTCGAGCCACCCCGGACCGTCTCTCGCCGTCACAATAATCACCGTCGGTCTTGGTTTCAGCGCAGGACTCGACCCGCTGAGACTGGTGTTTCTGGGCGTTTCCATGCTCGCCGGCCAGGTCTCCGTCGGCCTCTCCAATGACTGGATCGATGCGGATCGGGATGCCGCGGTCGGCCGCACCGACAAGCCGATCGCCCTCGGCTGGATTCGCGCATCCACCGTTCGCAACGCTGCGTTCGTCTGTGCGGGTTTGATGCTGGTTCTCGCCATCCCTCTTGGCTGGCTGGCTGAGCTCGTGCTCGTCGTCGCCGTCGGCGCGGCGTGGGCATACAACGCCTGGCTCAAGAGGTCTCCGATCTCGATCGTCCCCTACCTGATCGGTTTCGGCGCACTGCCGGCGATTGCGACCCTGTCCCGGGCGGTGCCTGTCGCCCCCGCCTGGTGGGCACTCGGCGTCGCGGCGCTTCTTGGCGCCGCGGGCCATTTCGCAAATACCCTGCCCGATCTCGACGGTGACGCCGCGACCGGGGTTCGCGGTCTTCCGCAGCTCCTCGGGCGACGCTGGTCGAGCGCTCTGACCTACCTCGTGCTGCTGGCGGCATCCGTTCTCGAGTTCTTTGGTACCGGAGGGCTTGGTTTCCTGCCTGGGGAAATCGGTCTGGCTGCTGCGGTCGTCATCGCGATTGTGGGCGGAGCGATGATC
>DATAZY010000025.1:0-5483 GCA_036271795.1 Galbitalea sp. | reverse complement strand
CTGCTCGGCATCCTCTTCGCGCACGTCGCGACTTCCCTGGCGAGCGGATGGTGGGATTTCTTCGCGTTCGCACTTCTCGCGATCGGGATGTTCCTGCTCTTCCTCTGGCGCACCGATCTGATCCTGCGGATCGCGTTCATCGTCGCCGCGGTCGGATGGGCGCTCCTTGCGATCGGCAGTGTCGCCGCTCTGAGTGGCCTGACGACTCTGGCGATCATCCTCGCGCTCGTTGGAACGCTGGTGGCGGGAATCATGGTGATCCTCCGTCACACGTTCACTCGCAACGCCGACCTGGCGTTCCTGCTGATGGCGATCTTCGCCGCGCTGGTGCTGCTGGCGACGTGGGTGGCATTCCTCGGTGGAACGCTCGGTGTGATCATCGCGGTCATCTTCGGCATTCTGCTGATCGTGTCTGGACTGTTCATCCAGCGTCGCCGCTAGAACCAGATACTCAACCACGGACTAACGTTCGAACGAAACGCCGCGTCCGCTGCAACCGCAGCGGCCGGCGTTTTCTCGTCAATGCGCCCGGCCTTCACGAGCGTTGCGATGGATGTCGCCCCCAGGTAGATCGCGGCGAGGTCGCTGGCGCGCATGGCGAGGTGGTGGTTTTCGCCGAATCCTTCGCTGTCGTCGAGTTGCTTCACGACACCGGCGCCTGCATCATCGATCGTCAGCAGGAAGGTTCCGTCGGCAAACCCGAGTGGGTCATCCACTTCGAGCACGAAGACTCCCGGCGCGTTGTAGTGGCGCGCCTCGAGGGCTGTCTTCACGTCGAGGATGCGCAGCCACAGGTGGTCGCCGACGGCATCCTCGGTCGCGGCGCGCGAATCGGAGATCTGCCAGCGGACCGGTTCATCCAGTGCACGGAGTTCGGCTTTGACCGTGCCAACCAGGTCGAGCTCGATCAGGTAGCGCCACAGCGCCGCATACGCGTCGTCGGTCGCGGTGGTCAGGTATTCGACCTGGGCGATGGCAGGGGAGTGGTCGTGGCGTTCCTCAACCTTGTAGATGGCGAGTCCCTGCGGGATGCCGTCGACGTCGTCGTAGCGCACGACGCGGAGCTCTGCGGGGTTGCCGCGCCCGGGCATTCCAAACAGGCGCTTCCACAGATGACCGTCGAAGTAGATCTGGCCGGGCGTCTGCAGGCGGGCTCGTTCGAGGATGTCGTGACCACCCTCATCCCGTCCCTGCTCGGTCGTCACGAGCTGAACCCGGCCGTCGGGAATCGGGCCCGCCCAGGTGGCGCGCGTCGTGTCGATGCTCCAGTCCGCGCGCATGGCGGCCGGTGCGAACCCGAAACGTTCGTAGATCGTCGCTTCCGACGCCGTCAGAATCGCCACCGGGATGCCTAGCTTCTGCGCGGTCCGCATTTCGGCTTCCATGAGGTTGCGGGCGATTCCTCGTCGCCGATGGGTCGGCGCGACCGTGATCGTGCTGATTGCCCAGCTCGGGATGCTGCGTCGACCCGGAACGGTCAGGTCGGCGATCCATGAGCTGGCTGTTGCAACGGGTGTGGCGGCGTCCGCGGCCGCTCGATCGTACAAGCCGGAGAGTCGGCGGTGGCCAAACCCTTCGACGCGGCTGGGCAGGGTGTCGACGTCGGCACGGGCTCCGTGGAATCCGCGCACCATCGCCTGAAACCATGGCTCGAAGTTCTCGTCGCTGGACTCGAGCAGCACGAACTGCAGCTCCTGCTTCGCCAGAGCGGTCTTCGCGGTCGCGTCGATCGGTGTGCTGTGAACCCTGTCGCTCATGCTCCCAACCTATCGGCGTGCTTGTTGGTTGAGTAGCGCCGCGACGCGACACGTGGCGAGACCCCCGCGTGCGAGACCTCGCGTAGCGAATCCCCGCGTAGCGAATCCCCATCGAGGAATTGCAGCGGCAGTTACTTCGGCGGAATCGTCAACGCTGGAAAGTCAAAGGAGACGCTGCGCCACAGCACATCGAGATCGAATTGTAGGTGCGTATTGAGGGCCACGCTTAGTCGAAGATCACGCCTAGTCGAAGATGAGGAGTGATTGTGGCAGGGAGTGACACCGATGGACGGGCGGAGAAATTCACGGATTGGCTGGCGGATAATCACACTCAGTTGCCGCCGGGAAGCAACGGCTTACCGGGGAACGAGGCTTACCGAGGAACGAGGCGTACTGGGGAACGAGGCTTACTGAGGAACAATGCTTACCGGGGAACAAGGCTTACCGATGAGCAAGGTGGAAGAGCTTCTGGGCACCACGAGATGATGCCGCTCGAACCTCATCGGGACGATGGTTGACGGTCGAGGTCGTAGGCGACCGATTCCTGGCGGACCTCAGCAGCGAACATCAGCAGCGGACGGCAGCGGCGGACGCCGGCAGGGGACGTCAGCAGGGGACGTCGGCAGGGGACGTCAGCAGCGAGCGTCAGCTAGTGCCGAGAGTCCCGCCATCGTCTAGCTGGCATCGTCTAGCTGGACCGCGTGCGCGGGCACTAACTCTTCGCGCAGGTGCTTCACCTCATCCGACTCGGCTTCGGGGGCGTGTTCGGGTGTGTGTTCGGGTGTGTGCTCAGGCATGTGCTCCGGCGTGTGCTCTGCCTCGACCGCGTCGTGGATGATGGCGTCGAATTCTTCGTCGGTGCGACGACTCATGGTGCCTCCTGGGGTTGGCGATACTGGTTGGCGATACTTCAGCTAATGCTTGGGCGTCGATTTCGGACAAGGGGTTGCGTTTCGCCCCGGATTGCGCGCCGATAGTGTGGAAGTCATGACTCCGGCTCAGCTCAGGGACTTTTGCCTTTCGCTGGAGCAGGCGACTGAGACGTTCCCGTTCGGCGAGGAGACCTCCGTTTTCAAGACCAGCGGCAACGGCAAGATCTTCGCTCTTTCGGCGCTGACGGATGCCTCGCTCACCGTCGCGCTGAAGGTCGACCCCGAGGACAGCATCGCTCTTCGCGCGGAGTTTCCGCAGATTACGCCGGGGTATCACCTGAACAAGAAGCACTGGATCACGATCAATCTGTCCGGTGGTGTTCCGGATGACCTGGTCGAAGACCTGCTCCGTGGCAGCCACGACCTCGTTCGGCCCCGACGTCCGAGACGTCCGGTCGGGTAGCCAACGGGACGTTCTAACCTGCGACTTTCCGACGCCAGAGGTCGGAGATCGCGGTGCTCTTCAACAGCATGGCGACCCGTTTTTGTTCGGGATCGACTGACGTCGGCGGAATCTGCCAGTAGTCGCCGTTGACATCCATTTCGATTTCATAGCCTTCGTTGTGGTATTTCAGGTGATGCCACTTGCACAGCAGGATGCCATTGACGATCAGGGTCTTGCCTTTGTCTCGCACCCATTGTTTGATGTGGTGGGCCTCCGTCCAGGAAGGCGGCCGGTCGCAGTTCGGGTCCATGCAGTGCCCGAACTTGACGGCCAGTACTTCGCGTTGGCGTTTCGAGAACAGTCTCTGTTCGGCCTCAAGGTCAAGGACATTGCCTTGTCTGTCGAATCCCATTCGAATCGAGTCGCCACTGCACAACAACCGCTGAACGGTGTCCATCGAGATGGGTTCATCCTGACCTTCGATCTTGCCGAAGCCGACTCCGGTCTCGAGCGCCTCCTCGGCGACCGTGATGCGGATGATCGGTGCGCCCGAGCCGAGGAGAAAGTTGGGATTGGTGTCGGCGCCGAGCTTCAGAAGTTGCAGCATCGCGTCCGATGCCAACTGAACGGGCGTGCGTTCGTCGGCCGCGATCGTCGCGGCGCGCTCGGATTGCTCTTTCGATACGAATCGGACCCCGCCGAGTTTGGGTGAGGTCGATCGGTCGTAGATGTCTTTGAATGCGGCGTAGGTTTCCGGGTCCATCGTCCAGATGCCTCGTCCGCCACCATTGGGGCGCGGGTAGTGAGTGATACCGCGGATTTCGAGAAGCTCGGCTTCGCGCACCTTGACACCGGCGACATCCAGCTCGTCGCGTGCGTCTCTGGCCCGCTTCCATAGTCGGTCGGCATCGATCCCGTCGACCGCTTCAGCTACCAGCCGACCCGCCGCGACCTCGAGTTGCGCGGCGGTGACCGCTGAGTTTGGGGATCCGAGCCCGGAACCGATCGACTGCGCCGCCGAGACGGAAATCCGACCTGCGGACACCGCTGCGGCAACCGGGCGCAACCACGGCTGGGTTGGGGAATGTACCTCGCCGGTGATCTCGTCGGCCGTGCCATCGTCAGCAATCTCGGCCATCAACTTTCCGGCCGAGAGCGCAGTCAGCGCTTGCTGCTTGGTCACGCCAGTGGTCTGCGTGATGAGTCGTTCGGGCGTGCGGAATCCGGCGCGCTGCGCGAGTCCACTCATCCCCAACGCCGGACGGGACCGATGCGCCACCTCACCCGCGATCAGGGCACCACCACCGCCCAGCCGGCGGGAGGCTTGGGCTTGCAGGTCGTTGATCCGCAGAAAGGCTTCTTCGTCAAGCCCGCGCAATGCCAGCGCATCCGTCGGTAATTGCTCCAAGGCAGCGGCCACTCCGGCCCACGCGGCAAGCGGGTCAAGTGTTGGAGCGGTGGTCGCGGACATGCATCAAGTATCGAACATATATTCGAGCGCTAGAGGCGAAAAACAATATCTGTGGAAAACTCCCACGCTCAAATTCAGCGTCGGCGCCAGCTCGTCGTGCACGACCGCACTCGAGTCGCTCGCTACCCGTTGTCCTATCGGCCTCGCAAGCCTGCGGACGAGTCGAGAGGTTGCTCGGAGTCCCTGCGATAGTCGGAAACGCGAAGGGGAGTGGCCCGACGAAGAAGGCCCGGTAGCCCTCCGGACAGTGGGTGGCCAGGCCGATGCATTTAGCGCTTGGGCGGACTAACTAACGTCATCCCCACCCTCAAGATATGGCCCGTCACTCTCAGTGATGTCGATCCCGTCTTCGCCGATACCTTCGGCCGGACCCGCGTCGCGGTAGCCCTCGCGCAGGAGGTCCGCGTGCCGCTGCTTGGCGTCATCCGTTTCGATCATGGGCGTGCGAACGGCTTCGATCTCGTTGCCTTCGACGGACTCGAGCTCGTCGTCACCGGTCTCCCGCATCACTCGTCCTCTTCGGTTACGGACTCGTCGGGCTCGAGGTCGACGAGTAGTTCGTCCTCGCCGATGTCGTCCGCCTCGTCGGGGGAGTAGATGGGGCTTTCGGCCTGATCGGTTTCGGCAAGGTGGCGTGCGTGGTCCATGGTGTGCTCCTTACGGTGTGCCTTCCCCTAGACAACCCCTGAAGCTGGGGACGATCAAGCCCCTTGCGGAACTTACGGGGGGATGCCGCGTTACCTACGGGCCAGTTCCTCGAGCGAAACCTCGATCGCAATCGTCAGCCCGCGCGCAATGTCGTCGATCTCGAGCGACGGATTGACGGTGCCCGCCGCCAGCTCGGGGGAGCACGGCACGTGGATGAATCCGGCCATCACATCCGTCCCTTCGACCGCGCGCATCGTCCCGTACATGAGCGAGTTGCAGACGTAGGTGCC
>DATAZY010000024.1:0-55121 GCA_036271795.1 Galbitalea sp. | reverse complement strand
ACGCGGTCGACCGAGAAGGTGATCGGCAGCGCGATATCTCCCGGCCGAAGGAAGTAGGCGTGCATCGAATGGATGGGGCGATCTTCCGGAACCGTGCGGGTCGCAGCGACGACGGACTGGGCCAGAACCTGTCCGCCGAAGACACGGCCGTGGGGTTGCCACTCGCTCGGCCCGGTGAAAATATCCTCTGTGGTTCTCGCTCCCGTGTCGGTCAGGTCGAGAGTGGCCAGAAGTCCCGACAATGGGTCGCTCATGACCTGTAGTTTAGAACTCCGATGAGTCCATCACTTACCCTCGTTGACGGCCTCGCCCTTCGTGACCTTCAGGTTTACCTGTCGCGCGCGAGTCGGATCGAGGAGGGATCGGTGCGCCTGATTGCCGGCGGCGGCATCCTCGCGGTGTACGTCGCGGTGATTTATCCGGTCGGACTGCTCGACGAGGTTCCGACCGTGCTCGGCCTGCGCACCTTCGCCCTCGCCGACACCGATCCGCTGGATGCGGTGGTGCCGATTCGCTCCCTGCTGGAGCGCGTCAATCGACTCGACGCCGGGATGACCGATGCGGCGGCACACGAAACGCTGACAGTTCCGATGGGCGTCAACACGGTGACGTGGGCCGCGATCTCGCCGCCGAAGGGCGGTTGGATACTGCGTACATCCACGACCACCGGGATTCTCGATCGCGTCGCGCGTGCCGGCATCGCCGAGGTCGCGGAGGCCGTCCCGACCGGTACCGGCGCACAGCTGGTTCAGAAGGTGCGGTCGGAGGTCTGGGGTCGGGACATTGAGGCGCTCGAGGATGTCGCCGCCGGGGGCGCTTTCGCCGCGCTATCTCTCGGCTTCCTTGGCGACTCCGAGGCCGACGAGGTGCGCATCTTCGAGTCCGGCCCGTGGACCAGACTCACCAGCGCACGCGGTCACGTCCTCATCAAGCGCAAGGCCTGGCGCCTGGCCCGCTAGCCTCGAGCGAGTTCCGCGATCACGAGCTCGGGGAAGTCTGCCTCAGCGGGAGCTCGCCACCCGATGGACCGCAGTACGGTAAGGCCGGCAGCGGGTGCCTCATCTGCCACTGACACGAGGTGACCCCAGCCCGGGACGGTGGTAAAGGTGGCAATCACGATTCGTCCAGCCGGCCTCAGCACCCGGGACCATTCCCGGAGCGCAACGTCCGTGTCCGGCATGAGGTGGATGGCCGTGACGCAGGTAACCAGGTCGAACGAGCCATCCTCCCATGGCAATGCGGTTGCATCACCGACCAGAAACGTGGCGTCCGGCGTCTGTGCGCGAGCAACCTCCAGCATCCGGGCGGAGAGATCGACTCCGGTCAACCGCGCGTCCTCGGCGAGGCGGAGCTTCAGCGCGCGAAGGACGAGTCCGGTACCGGTCGCCGCATCCAGGACGTCTCGAACCCCGGTTGGATCGACAAATTCGGCCACGGCGCGCGCGATCAGGTGATGGGGGTCGTCGTCATCGTAGGTCGCCGCACGACCGTCGTAGCGGGCGGCGACCTGCTCCGGTGTCTCCAGGCCGGTCACGCCGGCTAGTCGACGCGGCTGAGGACGACCAGGGGAATCTTACGGTCGGTCTTCTTCTGATACTCGCCGAACCCGGGATTGGTGCTTGCGATCTCGGCGTATTTTGGCGCCCGCTTGTTCTCCGGCATGGGCGACGCGACCGCGTCGTACTCCTCGATGCCACCATCCACCGCCGCTTCGACGTGCACAGCGCCCTGCGCAAGCAGGTTGTGATACCAGGCAGGATGGGTGTCGGCGCCGCCCTTCGAGGCGACCACGATGCGATTCTTACCATCCGGGAAATACATCATCGGGCTCACCCGCGTCTCGCCGGATTTCGCGCCAACGGTCGTGAGCAGCAGCAGGTGTGCGCCGGCGAACGGTCCGCCGACTACACCGTTGTTCTCACGGAATTCCTTGATGATCTTGTCGTTCCAGTCGCTCATGATCCGAGCCTAACTTGCGCGGCTGGCAGCTACAGTGCGGCGACCGCTCGTCCGGCCGTGCGGCCGCTGAACAGGCATCCGCCTAGGAAGGTCCCCTCGAGCGAACGGTAGCCGTGAACGCCGCCTCCGCCGAAGCCGCTGGCCTCTCCTGCCGCGTAGAGCCCCGGAATCGGATGCCCGTCCGAGTCGAGCGCCCGCGCCGAGAGATCGGTCTCGATTCCGCCGAGGCTCTTGCGAGTGAGTACGTGCAGCTTGACCGCGATGAGCGGTCCGGCCGCCGGATCGAGGATGCGGTGCGGCTTCGCGATGCGGATGAGACGGTCGCCTCGATACTTGCGCGCCTGCCGCAGGGCGTTGATTTGGGCATCCTTGCCGAACTGGTTCGCAATCTCGCGGTCGCGGGACTCGATCTCGTACCGTGCGTGCTCGGCGTCGATCACGACGTCCGGTGACAGCGCCTGCATCTTGACGAGCAGCTCGTCGAGAGTGTCTGCGACGACGAAGTCTTCGCCCTGTCTCTTGAACGCCTCGACCGGCCCGGGTGCGCCCTTGCCGACGCGCTTCAGCAGCAGGCGGATGCTTTTGCCGGTCAAGTCCGGATTCTGCTCGCTGCCGGAGAGCGCGAATTCCTTCTCGATGATCTTCTGGGTGAGCACGAACCAGCTATAGCCGTGGCCGGTTGCCGCGATGTGCTCGAGGGTGCCGAGGGTGTCGAAGCCGGGGAAAAGCGGCACCGGAAGTCGGGTGCCGCTGGCATCCAGCCAGACGGATGAGGGTCCAGGGAGGATCCGGATGCCGTGCTTCGGCCAGACCGGCGCATAGTTCTTGATGCCCTCGACGTAATGCCACATCCGGTCCTCGTTGATGAGGCGCGCGCCGGTCTTCGCCGTGATGGCGAGCATCCGACCGTCGACGGATGCCGGGACCCCGCTGAGCATGTCATCGGGCGCCTTGCCCATGCCTTTCGGCCAGTTCTTCTTGACGAGTTCGTGGTTGCCGCCGATGCCGCCGCTCGAGACGATCACGGCCGGAGCGCGAAGTTCGAACTCGTCGACGACGTCCCGATTGCTCGGCGCACCGCGCTCGGCGGAGTCGGGCGCGAGCACCGCGCCGCGGGCGCCGACGACCGCGCCCTTCTCGATGATCAGTTCGTCGACCCGGTGGCGGAACCGGACGTCGACGAGCCCTTCAGCGATGCCCTCGCGGAGTTTCTTCTCGAACGGCGCGACTACTCCGGGACCGGTGCCCCAGGTGATGTGAAAGCGCGGCACAGAGTTGCCGTGACCGGTCGCGGTGTAGCCACCGCGCTCTGCCCAGCCGACGACCGGGAAGAATCGGATGCCGCGCTCGCGCAGCCACGCTCGTTTTTCGGTCGCGGCGAACTGAAGGTATGCCTCTGCCCACTTGCGTGGCCAGGCATCCTCGTCGCGGTCAAATCCGGCCGAGCCGAGCCAGTCCTGCCGGGCGAGCTCGACGCTGTCCTTCACGCCGAAGCGACGCTGCTCGGGGGAGTCGATGAGGAAGATCCCGCCAAACGACCACCAGGCCTGGCCGCCGAGGCTCGCCTCGGGTTCCTGGTCCAGGACGACGATGTGCTTGCCAGCGTCGATGAGCTCAGCCGCCGCAACAAGCCCGGCGAGGCCCGCGCCGATGATGATTGCGTCCGGCTCGCTCGGCTCAACCGACATTATGTGAAACTCCTTCGCTTCGTTTTTCCAGATTATCTCGTCGTGCCAGTGGCGTCAGCGCCCGATCAGCCGCGAGGTGAGTGCGGTTGCAGTCGCCAAAACGGATGCGCCGAGCGCCATCCAATCCTCCTCGGTGACGGCGTCGACGCGAAAGGTCAACCCGACCCCGGCGACTGGATATTCGTTTCGATCGAGGGCGGCGGCGCCGACGGATGCGTAGTCGGAGGTGATCTCGCCGTTCTCCCGAGCCCAGTTCTCGTCGCGACTGCGTGTCAGGATGCGATCCAGCTCGGCCCGCGAACGTGGCCCGGTCTCGCCGCGCGCGACGAGGTCTGAGCTGTGCGGATATAAGGCGGTGACCTGGCTCGGCGGGAGAGCGGCCAGCAGCGATCGACCGGTCGCGGTCAGGTGGGCTGGCAGCCGAACGCCGATGCGCGAGACGGTCGTCGGCGCGCGGAATCCCTGTACGCGCGACACGTACATCACGTCCGAGCCGCTCAGTACGGCCAGGTGCGCCACGACGGGTATGGCCGACTGTGCAACGAGCCGCTCGAGCAGGGGCATCGCGAGCTGGCCAATTCTGGCGGTACGGCTCGAGGATGTTCCAATTTCTGAGAGCAGTCCACTGAGTCCGTAGGCCTGGTCTTCCGGGTAATGCACGAGGAATCCCTCATCCATCATCACCGCGATGAGTTGGTACACGGATGACCGCGGCATGCCCAGATCGCGGGCGAGGGTTGCGGCGCGCACCGGACCACTTCTCCGCGCGAGATAGCCGAGCACGCGCAGGGTGTTCCGCGCTGCGGGTATGTCTGGCATTTCAGACAGTTTATCTCAACACGCTCTCGCCCGTCGGACGGTCCGGGAGTTCAATGGCGCTGTGATCACAACCATTCCGCCCGTCTCCGTTGGGATTGGCGCGCTCACGTTCGACGATGTCGTTGCGGTCGCGCGCAACGATGCCAAGGTCGAACTCACCGCAGAGTCGCTTTCCGCGATGACGTCCACCCGGGCAATTGTCGAGGCGCTCGCCGCGGATTCCGCCCCGCACTACGGCATCTCTACCGGGTTCGGTGCCCTTGCGAGCAAGACGATTCCGGTCGAGCGCCGGGCGCAGCTGCAGCGCTCGCTGGTGCGCAGCCACGCGGCCGGCTCGGGTCCCGAGGTCGAGCGGGAGGTCATCCGTGCCCTCATGCTCCTTCGACTTGCGACGCTCGGGACCGGCAGGACCGGCGTCCGACCGATCATCGCCGAAACCTATGCGGCGGTGCTCAACGCCGGCATTACTCCCGTGGTGATGGAGTACGGCAGCCTCGGCTGCTCCGGCGATCTCGCGCCGCTGGCTCACTGCGCGCTCGCCCTGCTCGGCGAAGGAACCGTCCGGGTCGATGGCGTGCTGATGCCCGCCGAGGACGCGCTCGCCGCCGCGGGCATCGAGCCGGTGGAACTCCGGGAGAAGGAGGGCCTCGCGCTCATCAACGGCACCGACGGCATGCTGGGGATGCTCGTCCTCGCGATCACCGACCTGCGAGCGCTCGTCACGACCGCTGACCTCGCCGCGGCCATGAGCATTGAGGGACTGCGCGGAACGGATGCGGTCTTCGCCGCCGACATCCAGGCCCTCCGCCCGCATCCGGGGCAACGCGATTCCGCGTCGAACCTGCGCGCGGTGCTGGCCGGTTCACCCATGCTTTCGCGACCTTCGGGGTTCACCCGGGTTCAGGATGCCTACTCGCTGCGCTGCGCCCCGCAGGTGCATGGCGCGGTGCGGGACACGATCGAGCACGCTTCGGCAGTCGCCGGCCGCGAACTCGCTTCGGCAATCGACAACCCGGTCATCACTCTCGACGGCCGGGTCGAGTCCAACGGCAACTTCCACGGTGCACCCGTCGGCTACGTTCTCGACTTTCTCGCAATTGCCACCGCGGATCTCGCCAGCATGAGCGAGCGACGAACCGACCGCTTCCTCGATGTCTCGCGCAGCCACGGCCTCAACGCGTTTCTCGCCGACGACCCTGGCGTCGACTCCGGCCACATGATCGCGCAATACACGCAGGCCGGCATCGTCAGCGAGCTGAAGCGGCTCGCGGCTCCGGCATCCGTCGACTCGATCCCGTCGTCGGCGATGCAGGAGGATCACGTCTCGATGGGCTGGAGCGCCGCTCGAAAGCTGCGGCGAGCGATCGACGGGGCCGGGCGCGTGGTCGCGATCGAGTTGCTGACGGCCGCGCGCGCGATGGACATGCGCGCCCCGATCGAGCCATCGGCCGTGTCCGTTGCGGTCGTCGCGAAACTTCGGGAGACCGTGCCCGCACCCGGCACCGACCGGTACCTGGCACCGGATATCGCCGCCGCGGTCGCGGGAGTGCAGGACGGAACTCTCTTGGCGACGGCAGCATCCGTCGTCCGACAAGCAGGAGGAGAACTCGTATGACAACCGGTGGACCCACGCCCGGCTCTGTTGCTCGCCCAGTACAGGCCTTCCGTGGCACAGAGCTGCACACCCTCGGCTGGCCGCAGGAGGCGGCGCTGCGGATGCTGCAGAACAACCTCGACCCTGAGGTCGCCGAGCATCCGGACAAACTCGTGGTGTACGGCGGCAGCGGCAAGGCCGCTCGCGACTGGAACAGTTTCGACGCCATCGTTCGCACGCTGACGACGCTCAAGGGCGACGAGACCATGCTGGTGCAGTCGGGCAAACCCGTTGGAGTACTGCAGACGCACGAGTGGGCCCCGCGAGTTCTCCTCGCGAACTCGAACCTGGTCGGCGACTGGGCGAACTGGGACGAGTTCCGTCGGCTTGAGCAGCTCGG
This sequence comes from Galbitalea sp., assembly GCA_036271795.1. Classification (GTDB taxonomy): domain Bacteria; phylum Actinomycetota; class Actinomycetes; order Actinomycetales; family Microbacteriaceae; genus Galbitalea. The sequence continues at coordinate 48,661 of DATAZY010000024.1, read as the reverse complement.
GCTCACGATGTACGGGCAGATGACCGCGGGATCGTGGATCTACATCGGCACCCAGGGCATCCTGCAGGGCACCTACGAGACTTTTTCGGCGGTCGCCGCGAAGAGGTTCGGCGGGACCCTCGCCGGGACGATCACCCTCACCGGCGGGCTCGGCGGCATGGGCGGCGCGCAACCGCTCGCGGTGACGATGAACGACGGTGTCGCGATCTGCGTGGACGTCGACCCCTCGCGTATCGCGCGTCGCATCGAACACGGCTACCTCGACGCCCGGGCCAAGTCGATCGAGCACGCCCTCGAGCTCGCCTACGCGGCGCGGGATGGGAAGAAGCCCCTGTCGATCGGACTGCTCGGGAACGCGGCATCCGTCTTCCCGCAGCTGCTGGCCCATGGGGCCGAGATCGACATCGTGACCGACCAGACCAGCGCACACGACCCGCTCGCGTATCTGCCGCTCGAGTGGTCGTTCGCCGAATGGGGCGCGGCGCGCGCCGCCGACCCGATTGGATTTGCGGATGCGGCTCGCCACTCGATGGCGAGGCAGGTCGAGGCGATGGTCGGCTTCCAGAAGGCCGGTGCGGAGGTCTTCGACTACGGCAACAACATCCGCACCGAGGCGAAGGCGGCCGGATTCGCGGACGCCTTCGCGTTCCCCGGCTTCGTCCCCGCCTACATTCGACCGCTGTTTTCCGAGGGTAAGGGTCCGTTCCGCTGGGCGGCGCTGAGCGGCGACGCCGAAGACATCTACAAGACCGACCGCGCGGTGCTCGAGTTGTTCCCCGAGAACCAGTCGCTCGCGAAGTGGATCAGGATGGCGGGGGAACGCGTCCACTTCCAGGGGCTTCCCGCGCGCATCTGCTGGCTCGGCTACGGCGAGCGCGACAGGGCTGGGCTGAAGTTCAACGACATGGTGGCCTCTGGCGAGTTGAAGGCACCGATCGTCATCGGTCGAGACCATCTTGACTCCGGTTCCGTCGCCTCTCCCTATCGGGAGACCGAGGCGATGAAGGACGGCTCCGACGCGATCGCCGACTGGCCGCTGCTCAACGCGCTCGTGAACACCTCGTCGGGTGCGACCTGGGTGTCGATTCACCACGGAGGCGGTGTCGGCATCGGTCGCTCCATCCACGCCGGCCAGGTCACGGTCGCGGACGGAACTGCGCTCTCGGCCGAGAAGCTCGCTCGAGTGCTCAGCAACGACCCGGCGATGGGCGTCATCCGCCACGTGGATGCTGGCTACGATGAGGCCATCGCGGTCGCCGACGCGCTCGGCGTCAGGGTTCCGATGAGGGAGAGCTAGTGGCGCGCTCTGCCAGCCCAATGCATATCGACCCGCACTGGCCGCGTGCCGGCGACTGGCCCGGACCCTCGACGTCTCCGGTCGACCTGGCTCTCGTCGGCATCCCGACTTTCTCAACCTCGCTCTCGGCCACGAACGCCAACCAAACCCCCGCCGCCGTTCGCGCGGCTCTGCGCTACTACGGCGAGTTCACCGATCGCCCGCTCGGACTGTCATTCGCCGACTACGGCGACGCCGTCGATCCGGACGGCGACGAGGATGCGGTCGCCGCGCTCGTCTCGCGCGCGGCAGCCGCTTCGCGTCTGGTCGTCGCTCTCGGTGGCGACAACTCTGCGACCGTTCCGGCGGCGGTCGGCACCTGGAGTTCGCGCATCGCCACGGCAGGTCTCGTCACCCTTGACGCCCATCACGACCTCCGCGATGGACGGTCAAACGGGTCACCGGTGCGTCGCCTGATTGAGGCCGGGCTCTCCGGCACCCGTGTGGTACAGGTGGGCATCGCCGACTTCGCGAACTCTGCCGACTATGCGGCGCGCGCCGCCGACTTCGGGATCACCGTCGTCCGTCGGGGGGTGCTCCTGTCGCGCCCAATCGCCGACGTCGTGAGCGAGGCTCTCGATCTCGCCGCTTCGGCCGGCGGACCCGTCCACGTCGACCTCGACGTCGACGTGTGCGATCGGTCGGTGGCGCCGGCCTGTCCAGCATCCGTGCCCGGCGGCATCGCCGCGCACGAACTTCGTTCGGCGGCACGCGCAGCGGGCGCGCATCCGGCCGTCGAATCGATCGATCTCGTTGAGGTGGATGCGACCTCCGACGCCCCGGACGGACGTACTATTCGCCTCGTCGCACTCTGTGTGCTCGAGGCCGCCGCCGGACTGAGCGAGCGATGAGCCGGCTGATCGACGGGATCGGCCTGCTGGTCACCGCAGAGGCAGAGTTGCCCGATGCCGCTCTCGTGATCGACGACGGTCGGATCGCCTGGTTCGGGCCCAGTTCGAGCGCGCCCGCGGCGGATGACCGCGTTGACGCCGAAGGAAGCTGCGTCATCCCCGGATTCGTTGACAGCCACAGCCACCTGATATTCGCGGGTGATCGCGCTGCGGAGTTCGAGGCGAGGATGTCGGGCGACAGGTACGAGGCCGGTGGCATCCGCAGCACGGTCGCAGCGACTCGCGCCGCCAGCGACGAGCAACTGCTGGACAACGCGCGGCGCCTGACCGCGGAAATGACCCGAGGTGGAACGACAACCTTCGAGATCAAGAGCGGCTACGGGCTCACGACCGTCGACGAGGAGCGGGCGCTCAGACTGGCTCGCACCCTGACCATCGAAACCACGTATCTCGGCGCACACGTTGTCCCGGTCGAGTATCAGAACGATGTCGGCGGCTATGTCGACCTGGTAGCCGGACCGATGCTCGACGCTGCCGGGCCGCACGCCAGCTGGATCGACGTGTTTTGCGAGACCGGCGCTTTCGATGTCGACCAGGCTCGCGCCATCCTGATCGCCGGCCGTGATCGCGGTCTCGGGATGCGAATGCATTCCGGCCAGCTGGGCGAATCCGGGGGAGTGCAGCTCGCCGTCGAACTAGGGGCCGCATCCGTCGACCACTGCACGTTTCTGTCCGATGCCGACGTCGATGCGCTCGCGAACGGATCGACCGTTGCGACACTCCTGCCGGGCGCCGAATTCTCCACCCGCCAGCCGTATCCGAATGCTCGTCGACTTCTGGATGCCGGGGTCACCGTCGCGCTCGCGACGGACTGCAATCCGGGTTCGAGCTACACGACTTCGATGAGCTTCTGCATCGCCGTGGCGGTGCGCGAGATGGGGATGACTCCGGCCGAGGCGTTGCGTGCTGCGACCGCGGGCGGCGCCGCGGCTCTCGGCCGCACGGATGTCGGCGAAATCGCCATCGGCAAGCGCGCCGATCTCGCCTTCCTGCGCGCCCCCAGCTACGTGCATCTGGCGTATCGCCCGGGAGTACCACTGGTCTGGAATACCTACAGTCATGTCGACGCAAACCCTTGAAGTAACACGGATTTCCCCGCTACACGGCGCGCTCAGCTTGCACCTGAGATAACGCACCGGTAACGTCACTCGTACCCCGAACAACGGCGCTCGGGCCGACTTAGGGCTTACCCGGCTACGGTCACAGAGATCGTTCTCGCTCCCGGTTACCATCCGGCCCCGGGGCGTTATCACAGGGAGCAATCGTGCGCACTGGCCTTTCCGAAAAAACCTCAACCGGGGGCTCCATTTCTAGTTCCACCGCAACGGCTGATGAGCCGGTCCAGCTTCTGACGCCAGAAGGCGTGCGGATCGAGTCCCCCGAGTACGACAGCTGGGTCGAGGATGTCGCGGGCGACGAGCTGCTCGCGATCTACCAGGACATGACCGTCGTCCGCCGCTTCGACAACGAGGCCACTGCGCTGCAGCGCCAGGGACAACTCGGGCTCTGGCCGCCGCTGCTCGGCCAGGAGGCTGCCCAGGTCGGGTCGGCTCGTGTTCTTCGCCAGGACGATTTCGTCTTCACCAGCTACCGCGAGAACGCGGTCGCCTACGTTCGCGGCGTTCCGCTCGAGGACATGACGAAGGTCTGGCGCGGAGTCGCCAACTCTGGTTGGGATCCCTTCACCGTCAACATGGCGACGCCCGCCGTCATCATCGGCGCACAGACTCTTCATGCGACCGGCTACGCCATGGGCTGCCAGCGCGACGGCGTCGACTCGGTCGCGGTCGCCTACTTCGGCGACGGGGCAACGAGCCAGGGCGACGTGAACGAGGCAATGATTTTCGCGGCAAGCTTCAAGGCTCCCGTCGTCTTCTTCTGCCAAAACAACCAGTGGGCGATCTCCGAGCCCGTCGGAGTCCAGGCGATCCGCCCGATCTCCGACCGCGCACCCGGCTTCGGCATCCCCAGCATTCGCGTCGACGGAAACGATGTGCTCGCCGTCATGGCCGCGACCCGCGTCGCGCTCGAGCGGGCACGCAGCGGTGGTGGAGCGACCTTCATTGAGGCCGTGACCTACCGGATGGGACCGCACACCACATCCGACGATCCGTCACGCTATGAGGATCTCGGCGAGCACGAGGAGTGGGCAGCGAAGGACCCGATCCTGCGATTCGAGCGCTACCTCGACCAGCTGGGCCTGTTGACCGATGAGGCCCGCGCGTCCGTGAAGGCGGCGGCGGACGATGCGGCCAAGCGTTTCCGTGCCGCCTGCATCGCGCTCCCGGACCCCGAACCTCTGTCGGTCTTCGACAACGTCTACGCCGAGCCGCATTCCGGCCTGGAGCGACAAAAGCGCGAGTTTGCCGCGTATCTTTCGTATGTCGAGGGAAGCGATCGATGAGCGAACTCACCCTTTCCAAAGCGATCGGTGCCGGGTTGCGACGGGCGCTCGCCGACGACGACCACGTCCTGCTCATGGGCGAGGACATCGGAGAACTCGGCGGTGTATTCCGGGTCACGGACGGCCTCAAGCACGAGTTCGGCGCCGAGCGGGTCGTCGATACTCCGCTCGCGGAGTCGGGCATCGTCGGTACCGCGATCGGGCTCGCGTTCCGCGGCTACCGCGCCGTCTGCGAAATCCAGTTCGACGGATTCATCTACCCGGCCTTCGACCAGATCGTCGCCCAGGTGGCGAAGCTGCACGCGCGTACGCAGGGTGCGGTCAGGGTCCCGCTGACCCTGCGCGTTCCGTACGGCGGAGCGATCGGCTCGGTCGAGCACCATTCTGAATCGCCTGAAGCGTACTTTGCGCACACCGCCGGATTGCGCGTCGTGTCGCCATCCAATCCGCAGGATGCCTACGACATGATTCGCCAGGCGATTGCGTCCGACGACCCGGTCATGTACTTCGAGCCGAAGCGCCGTTACTGGAGCAAGGGCGAGGTCGATCTCGAGCACATCCCGATGCCCCTCGACAAGGCGCGGGTGGTGCGTGAGGGTACCGACGTGACGCTGATCGCGTACGGTCCGCTCGTCGCGACCGCGCTGGATGCCGCGGCGGCGGCAACGGACGAGGGCCTCTCTGTGGAGGTTATTGATCTGCGTTCGCTGGCTCCGATCGACTTCGACACCGTCGAGGATTCCGTCAACAAGACCGGTCGAGTCGTCATCGTCCACGAGGCGGCCCAGTTCGGCGGCCTCGGCGCCGAGATCGCCGCAACGATCACGGATCGCTGCTTCTACCGCCTCGAGGCGCCGCCGCAGCGCGTGACCGGCTTCAACGTTCCGTATCCACCCGCGAAGCTCGAAGAACACTTCGTCCCCGACCTCGACCGCATGCTCGACGCCGTCGACCGCGTCATGGGTCGCGAGAACTCTCTGACCGGATGGGTCGCCCGATGAGTACCGATTTTGCGATGCCGGATCTCGGCGAGGGACTCACCGAGTCCGAACTCGTCGCCTGGCACGTCAGCGTTGGCGAACTCGTCGAGCTCAACCAGCCCATCGCAGAGGTCGAGACGGCCAAAGCGATCGTGCAACTGCCGTCGCCATTCGCGGGGACGATCTCCGAGCTCTACGTCGAGCCGGGCGCGACCGTCGCGGTGGGTTCGCGCCTCGTCGCGTTCGAGCTGACCGACGAGGCGGATGCCCCCGTCGAGCGCAACTCCGTTCTCGTCGGCTATGGGCCGACGGTCGACTCGGGTAACAAGCCGAAGCGGAAGGCGCGCGGGTCAGCGGGGGCGGTCTCGATAACGCCGCCTTCGCCCACCGTCATCGAGCCCCCGGCCACCCAAATCCGCACCACCCCGCCGGTCCGCAAGCTCGCTCACGACCTCGGCGTCGACCTGGCGACCATCATCCCGACGGGCGACGACGGGCTGATCACGCGCGCCGACGTCCAGACGGCGGCATCCATATCCACTCCGACCGTAGAAGCGCAGCCCGTTGCCCGAGGTTCCCGTCCGCGCGAGACTCGCACTCCGATCAAGGGCATGCGCAAGGCGACTGCCGAGGCGATGGTCCGCAGCGTCACCGATGCACCGCAGGCAACCGTCTTCGTGACGATCGACGTCACCGCGACGGTCGATCTCGTGGCCCAGTTGCGCGAGCGCACCGGCCAGAAGATCACGATCCTCGCAATGATCGCCAAGGCGGTCTGTCTCTCCATCCCCAATCATCCGGCCATCAACTCCCGCTGGGATGACGCCGCCCAGGAGATTGTCGAGTTCGGCTATGTGAACCTCGGGATCGCCGTCGCGACCCCGCGCGGGCTCATGGTTCCGAACATCCCGGACGCCGACACCCTGAACCTCTTGCAGCTGACAACGGCCCTCGCGACGCTGGCCGAGACGGCTCGAGCTGGCACGACGACGCCCAAGGCTCTCAGCGGTGGAACGATCTCTATCACCAATGTCGGCGTCTTTGGCGTGGACGCAGGAACACCCATCCTGAACCCCGGCGAGGCCGCCATCCTGGCGTTCGGCGTTGCCCGTCGCAGGCCGTGGGAATACCGCAACGAGATTGCCCTGCGTGATGTCCTGACCTTGAGCCTCACCTTCGATCACCGGCTCATCGACGGCGAGCAGGGCGCGAAGTTCCTGGTCGATGTCGCCGCGGTCCTGTCGAACCCCGGCATCGCGATGACCCTGGTCTAGTTCCAGCCAATCAGGCGGAACCGCCGGCGCGAGCCGCGTCGGCGTACTTCTTCGCGTGCGGTGCCTGCGAGACGACGTGAACGGTTGCCGCCGCGTGTCCGGCCGACCGGGCGGCGTTCTTTGCGGCGGGTTCCGTGGACGCCCGCGCCGCGGCCTGGGCGGCGAATGCCGCCGATCGCGCCTCACCGACGGAGACCTCGCCGCGAGCCCAGCCTCGGGCCGCCTCGATCGCAAGGCGTGGTCGCGGGTCCTCCGGCCGATGCGCTTCGAACAGCGGAAGCACCTGGTCTGCGTGGTCTGCAGCGGCCAGCACGGCGGCGACGTGACCCGGATCCTGAATACTCATCTCGGTACCAGTCTGGCCGAGATTTGCCGCGCCCGGTTATGCCGACGTGAGTGCGGCCAGTGCCATCGACTGCAGGAGGCTCCGAACGGCGGCCTGCGGCGAGGTGCGCGCGCTGTGCGGAGTGGAGTTGATCAGCCCGAACGTGGCGCGCGCGCGAATGCGCAGCGTTGCGGTCGGGGTTGACGGATGGATGCTCGCCAGCACGCCAACCCACGCCTCGATGTACCCGCGCTGCAGCGATCGCACGGTCGCGAGGTCGTCCGGGGCGAGGCTGTCCAGGTCGCGATCCTGAACGACGATAACGTCGGCGTTGGAGAGGGCAAACTCAACGTGGAACGCGATGAGTGCTCGAAGAGTAGACGCTGCGTCCGTTGACTCTGCGATCACCCGGTCCGCACCATCCACGAGTTCCTGTGACACGTCAACCAGCAGTGCTGCGAGCACGGCCTGTTTGTTCGCGAAGTGCCGGTAGACGGCTGGTCCGCTAATTCCGACGGCCGCGCCCAGGTCCTCGAGCGAGACCCGCTCGAAACCGCGAACCGCAAAGAGCGCTGCGGCGGCGTGCAGAATGGCCGATCGCCGGTGGGCCTTCGCGCGCTCACGAGAGGTTACGGTGCTGGACATCTCAGTTAATCTACACTAACCTAAAGTCAGTTAGTTGCAACTAACTGAAACTCGACGTGTCATCTAGAACGGTATGGTCGATGGAGACGCTGGGCACCCGCGCGAATCGGAACGATCCGGTATTTCGCGCAAACGACGAATCACAACGCCGTCTCGCCGAGGAACTGAGGCAGCGTCTGGCGAAGGCGGCCCTCGGCGGCCCCGCAAAGTCTCGCGAGCGGCACATTGCTCGCGGCAAGCTTCTGCCGCGTGACCGCATCGACGAGCTGCTGGATGACGGCAGTCCATTTCTCGAACTCTCCCCGCTCGCAGCGTCCGGCCTCTACGGCGACGAAGCGCCGGGCGCGGGTGTCGTCGCCGGAGTCGGACTGGTGCACGGCCGGCCGGTCCTCGTCATTTCGAATGACGCCACAGTCAAGGGCGGCACGTACTACCCGCTCACGGTCAAGAAGCACCTGCGCGCCCAGCAGGTCGCACTGGAAAACCGCCTGCCCTGTGTGTACCTCGTCGACTCAGGGGGTGCGTTTCTGCCGATGCAGGACGAAGTATTTCCCGACGCCGAGCATTTCGGTCGCATTTTCTTCAACCAGGCGCGGATGTCCGCGGAGGGTATCCCACAAATCGCCTCCGTCATGGGCTCGTGTACGGCCGGCGGCGCCTATGTACCCGCCATGAGCGACGAGACCGTCATTGTGCGCGGGCAGGGCACGATCTTCCTGGGCGGGCCGCCGCTCGTGAAGGCCGCCATCGGCGAGATCGTGACGGCCGAGGAGCTCGGCGGGGGAGACCTGCACGCGCGCGTCTCCGGCGTTGTCGACCACCTTGCCGATGACGACCGGCACGCGCTCGGTATCGTCCGAGACATCGTCGCGACGCTTCCGCGTCCCGCGGCGCCGGCGTGGGATGTGATCGAGAGTCGCGAGCCCGTTGTGGACCCGGCCGATCTCTACGGCGTCGTCCCCACCGACGTACAGAGCCCCTACGACGTGCGCGAGGTGATCGGCCGACTCGTGGATGCGAGCAAATTCGCGGAGTTCAAACCGGAATACGGGACCACACTCGTGACGGGTTTCGCTCACCTGCACGGTCATCCGATCGGCATCATCGCGAACAACGGCGTCCTCTTCAGCGAGTCTGCGCAGAAGGGCGCGCACTTCATCGAGTTGTGCGATCAGCGGGGCATCCCACTGCTCTTCTTGCAGAACATCTCCGGTTTCATGGTCGGCCGCGACGCCGAGGCGGGCGGAATCGCCAAGCACGGCGCCAAGATGGTCACCGCCGTTGCGACGACCCGGGTACCAAAACTCACGGTCGTCATCGGGGGCTCCTTCGGTGCAGGCAACTACTCGATGTGCGGACGCGCCTACGACCCCAGGTTCCTCTGGATGTGGCCCGCGGCGCGCATCTCCGTCATGGGCGGTCCCCAGGCCTCATCCGTTCTTTCGACCATCCAGCGCGAGCAGGCTGAGACACGTGGCGAAATCTGGAGTGCCGAGGACGAGGGGGCATTCCGCGCCCCGATCGAGGAGCAGTTCGAGACCCAGGGCAGCCCGTACTACTCGACCGCTCGCCTCTGGGACGACGGCATCATCGATCCGGCCGACACTCGCGCGATCCTCGGGCTGGCGCTCGAACTCTGCGCGGGGACCGCGCTGCCCGAACCCGCCTTCGGGCTGTTTCGGATGTGATTGCCATGTTCGCCAATGGGAAAATGCACAGCGTACTCGTTGCCAACCGTGGCGAAATCGCCTGCCGGATCATCCGCACATTGCGCTCTATGGGCATTCGCTCGATCGCCGTCTACAGCGACGCGGATGCCGGCGCGCGCCACGTCGGACTCGCCGACGTCGCCGTACGCATCGGGCCAGCATCCGCGCAGCAGAGCTATCTCAACATCGAGGCCCTGATTGCTGCGGCGACGCAGACCGGAGCGACGGCCATCCATCCCGGCTACGGATTCCTGTCCGAGAACGCGGACTTCGCGCGGGCGTGCGGCGACGCAGGTCTGGTCTTCGTTGGCCCGCCGATAGAAGCCATCGACCTCATGGGCGACAAGATCCGCGCCAAGGAGCACGTTGTCGCGCGCGGCGTCCCGGTGATTGCTGGTGTTGGCGTCGCCGGGATGACCGACGCCGATCTCATCGCGGCAGCGAAGACGATCGGCTATCCGTTACTGATCAAGCCGTCCGCGGGGGGCGGCGGCAAGGGGATGGCGGTCGTGACGGCGGCGAAAGAGCTGCCAGAGGCGCTCGCCGGCGCACGTCGGGTCGCGACAGCGGCATTCGGCGACGACACCCTCCTGCTCGAGCGCTACGTCGATCGGCCTCGCCACATCGAGGTGCAGGTGCTTGCCGACGCGCACGGAAATGTCATCCAGCTCGGCGAACGGGAGTGTTCGCTGCAGCGCCGACACCAGAAGATCGTCGAGGAAGCGCCGTCTCCGCTTCTCACTCCCGAGCAGCGGACACGCATGGGGGAGGCGGCCCGCGAGATCGCGAGAAGCGTCGACTATCGCGGCGCAGGCACGATCGAGTTCCTGGTCTCGGATGCCGCGCCAGACGAGTTCTTTTTCATGGAAATGAACACCCGGCTGCAGGTCGAGCATCCGGTCACCGAGCTCGTGACGGGCATCGACCTGGTCGAGCAGCAGCTGCGCATCGCAGCGGGCGAACCCCTAGCGTTGACTCAGGACGACATCGTGCTCACCGGCCATGCGATCGAGGCGCGACTCTACTCCGAGGATCCGGCGCACGAATTCCTGCCATCGACTGGCACGGTCGGATATCTCCGCGAGGCCGCGGGCGAGGGAGTCCGGGTCGACAGCTCGCTGCTCGACGGGCTCGTCGTCGGCAGCGACTACGACCCGATGCTCGCCAAGATCATCGGCTTCGGTGCGGATCGCGGGGAGGCCCTGCGGCGATTGGATGCGGCACTTGCGGACACGATCGTGCTCGGCGTTCGCACCAATCGTGAGTTCCTGCGCGGGCTGTTGCGGGATACCGATGTTCGCAGTGGAGATCTCGACACCGGCCTCATCGAGCGCACGGAGTTCAGCTACGAAACGCCATCCGACGCGACCTTTGCGATCGCAGCGCTCGCCCGCGAGGATGCCATCCGTCGCAACACCGCCTGGTCCGCCTACCGCGGCTGGCGTCTGGGCGAGCATCGCGCTTCGCGCTACCAATTCAGGACCAGCGACGGGGTCACGGACGTCTCGGTGCTCGACCGCACCGTCGCAATCGGGGACGGGGATGCCCGGCCGGTCCTGCTGACTCGAGACGGCGCATCCGTCCGAATCCAACTCGACGGCGTAACAACGACCGCGACCATCCTCGAGGCCAACGGTCACAGCTGGATTGCAACTGCCGCGGCTACCTTCGACCTGACTTCGCAGACACGCGAGCAGCGGCTCGCCGAACACCGGGCCGGGCTCAACCGCGTCGCGGGCACGATCGCCCCCGACGTCCGGACCCCGATGCCGGGAACGGTCGTCTCGGTTTCTGCGAGGTCGGGCGAGAGCGTCGAAGCCGGCCAGCTGCTCGTCACCATAGAAGCCATGAAGATGGAGCACAAAATGCTTAGTCCAACAGCAGGCGTCGTCACCATCGGCGTCACCAAAGGCGAACTGGTCTCACTCGACCAGGTCGTCGCATCAATAAGCCCTCACAAAGGAGCAGCAGCATGACCTACGCAATCACCCTCGAGAAGCCCGCAGAATACGGGCTAACGGATGAAGAACAGAAGCTCAGTGACGAGGTTCGCGATTTCGCCGACACCGTCGTCGCCCCCGCCGCGTACGAGTACGACACCAAGCGCGAGCTGCCCTACGGCATCATCGCGCAGATGGGCGAGATGGGCCTGTTCGGCCTGCCGTTCCCGCGCGAGTATGGCGGACGCGGCAAGGACTATTTCCAGCTCTGCCTCGCCATCGAGCAGCTCAGCCGCGCCGACCAGTCGATCGGCGTGACCCTCGAGGCCGGGGTTGGCCTCGGCATGATGCCGATCTTCCGCAATGGGTCGGAGGAGCAGCGCTTGCGCTGGCTGCCCGACCTGACCGCCGGACGCACGCTGGCCGGTTTCGGCCTGACCGAGGCGGATGCCGGTTCGGATGCGGCGGGCACGAAGACGACCGCGCGCCTCGAAGCCGGCGAGTGGGTCATCGACGGAACCAAGCAGTTCATCACGAACTCTGGCAGCAAGATCACGAGTCTCGTCACCGTAACGGCCGTGACCGGCGAGTCGACGCGCAAGGACGGCAGCATCAAGAAGGAGCTGTCCGCGATCATCGTGCCGAGCGGAACTTCCGGGTTCACGGTCGAGCCGAGCTACGACAAGGTCGGCTGGCACACGTCGGACACGCATCCCCTCACCTTCGACGACGTCCACGTTCCAGAGGAGAACCTACTGGGCGAGCGTGGTCGGGGATTTGCGAACTTCCTGGAGAGCCTGGATGAGGGTCGCGTCGCGTTCGCCGCGCTCTGCACGGGAGCGGCGCAGGGCTGCCTTGAGGAGTCCATCAAATATGCCAGGACTCGCAACGTGTTCGGTCATCCGATCGGCGACAACCAGCACATCTCGTTCAAGATCGCTCGCATGCAGGCCCGCGTCCATGCGGCCCGGCTCGCCTACTACGATGCCGCTCGCCGGATCGTCGCGCACCAGCCGTTCAAGATGCAGGCCAGTCTCGCGAAACTCATCTGCAGCGAAGCTGCCATGGACAACGCCCGCGACGCGACACAGATCTTCGGCGGCTACGGATTCCTCAACGAGAGCCCCGTCGCGCGCCACTACCGTGACTCGAAGATCCTGGAGATCGGAGAGGGCACAACCGAAGTTCAACTGATGGTCATCAGCCGCGAGCTCGGATTCTAGGGTGACGGCGGAACACGCCGAGCTGGTTCTTCACTTCGAAAGAGGCAGGCTCGGCGCGGGCGGATACCCGGGCAAGGATGCGGTTGACCCGCACCATACGGACGTCGCCGTTTTCGGCGCGCTCCAGGTTTCGGCAAGCGGCGATCTGGCAAATGAGGATGGCCGCGACGACCTCGAGGGTCTCGACTTCGGGGGTGGCCGCGTGGTCGTCATGATGGAACATACCGACTGGCGGGGGCGACCGCGCATCGTCGCGCGGTGCGGCCTGCCCGTGATCGGGCTCGCCTGTGTGGATCGCATCATCACGGACCTCGCGATCATCGAATTCGAGCAGAAGCTGGATAGGCCGCGCTCGCTGGTCCTGCGCGAGCTCGCGCCGGGAGTCAGCATCTCGACTGTCGTGGAAGCGACGGGCGCTCCCTTACGGATTCCGCCAGAATTGATTCGACCGGGGAGCACTCTGTGAGCGAAGAACTGAACCATGTCGGCGACGCCAGGCAAGTCGAGCAGCGCGGCCTGTACTTCGAGGAATTCGAGGTCGGGACGCGCTACCTGCATCGACCGGGTCGAACGATCACCGAGGGCGACAACTCACTCTTCACGACCCTGACGATGAATACTCAGGCACTTCACCTCGATGCGGCGTGGTCGGCGACGCAGCCGTTCGGCCAGCGGCTCGTCAACTCGATGTTTACGCTTTCGTCGATGGTTGGCGCATCCGTCGCCCAGCTTACCCAGGGCACGCTCGTCGCGAATCTGGGATTTGCCGACGTTTCGTTTCCCACACCGGTGTTCATCGGTGACACCCTCTACTTCGAGACGGTCATCGACGACAAGCGGCTCTCATCCTCTCGACCGGGACAGGGCATCGTCACAATGACCCATCGAGCGCTGAACCAGGACCAGGTGCTCGTTGGCACGACCGGTCGCTCGGCTCTCGTCTGGTGTGTCGGGTCGCAGCCATGAGTCTTGACCTCGGGCCGGCCATCCTCTTCTGCCCTGCGGATCGCCCAGAACGCTACGAGAAGGCGCTCGAGCGCGCGGATGCGGTCATCCTCGATCTCGAGGATGCAGTCGCGGCGGCGGACAAGGAAGCCGGTCGCGCAGCGCTACTCGCGCGTCCGCTCGACCCTGCGCGTGTCATTGTGCGGATCAATGGTTTCGCCACGGAGCATTTCGAGCCGGACCTCGACACGCTGGCGTCGAGCGGATACCGCCGCGTTATGCTGCCCAAGGCGTCGAGCGCCGCCGAACTCGAGGTCCTGCGCGGCTACGACGTCATCGCGCTCTGTGAGACAGCCGCCGGTGTTCTCGCGGCGCCAGAGATGGCCGCCGTCCCGGATGTGGTCGCTCTCATGTGGGGTGCGGAAGATCTCGTCGCATCGCTCGGGGGCACGTCCAGTCGACGAGAGGATGGCGAGTATCGCGATGTCGCCCGATTCGCCCGGTCGGCGGTGCTGCTTGCTGCCGCAGCCAACGACACGGCGGCGATCGATGCCGTCCACGTGAATATCCCCGACGCGGTCGGACTCGCGGCCGAGGCGCGGGATGCCGCTGCGGTCGGATTTGCGGCGACCGCCTGTATCCACCCCAGCCAGGTCGCGATAATTCGAGAGGCTTATGCGCCGACCGCCGCGGAGCTCGAGCACGCGCGTGCGGTTCTCGCCGCAGCCTCGGGTGAGCACGGCGTCTTCACTTTCGAGGGCCAGATGGTGGATGAGCCAGTGCTGTGGCACGCCCGGGCAGTGGTCGGGCGAGCGCGCTAGCTGCAAGACTTGTCGGATGGGCAAGCTCAGCTACTCGGCCATCGCCTCGCTCGACGGATACACCGTGAATGCGCAGGGCAACTTCGACTGGAGCGCGCCGGACTCCGAGGTACACGGATTCGTCAACGACCTCGAGAGACCGATTGGTACGTACCTCTACGGTCGGAAGATGTACGAAACGATGTCTGTGTGGGAGACGATGAACACCGAAGGTGAGCCGCGCGTGATCCAGGACTACGCGGGGATCTGGCGCCGTGCGTCGAAGATCGTTTACTCGCGCGGGCTCCACACGGTGGGGACGACGCGCAGCAGGATCGAGCGTGAGTTCGTTCCGGATGATGTTCGCGCGCTCAAAGCCTCGTCGGCAGAGGGCCTCTCGATCGGCGGTGCGCATCTCGCGGCGGAGGCGCTCCGCGCCGGGCTGGTCGATGAACTCCACCTGTTCCTGTCGCCGGTCGTTGTCGGCGGGGGCACGCGGGCGCTTCCCGACGACATCCGTCTCGACCTCGCGCTGCTCGACGAGACCCACTTCGCGAGCGGCGTCGTCCACCTGCACTACGTGGTCAGGATCTAGCTAGTCGTCGAATGTGTTGACCATGGCGAACGCCGCCCGGTCGAGATAGCCCCAGAGCATGGCATCCTGCAGCGGTGCCAGGTCGAGGGAGTCGAGAGCGGCGCGCATGTGTACGAGCCAGCGATCTCTAGCGGCTGGATTGATGGTGAACGGCTGGTGCCGCATCCGGAGCCGCGGGTGGCCACGCTGCTCGCTGTAGGTTCCGGGGCCACCCCAGTACTGTTCCAGGAACCCGGTCAGCCGCTGGATGGCGCCCTCGAGGTCCTCTTCCGGGTACATCGGGCGCAGGACGGCGTCGGTCGCGACCCCGGCGTAGAACGCGCGTACCAGCTTCTCGAAAGTCGGGCGCCCGCCGATCTCTCGCCAGAAGTTTCCGGCGACGGCTTCGCCGTGTTCGCTCCCGCGTAGCGTGAGTCGGGCCTCATTGGTGGGCACTGTGTCGTCTGACATTGCCTACCTAGTCTATTTGGCCCTATTCCGAGTGCCCCCTTATGTGGGATACCGGTCGTCCACTTCGCGGCGATAACGTGAACCAAGCGGGGGAACTCTATCGGGGGAGTGGCAATGCAGATCGACAACAACTGGGCATCACCGACCATTGGTGACATTCGGGTTCCCGATCGTGACCTTGGTCGTCGGCTATCCCGGCAGCCCAGCGTCGAAATGCGCGCCAAGATGCTCGGCATGGACTGGACCACCCTCGCGGCCTCGCGAGTCCGTCTGGTCCGCGGTGCCTGGATCGTCTCCGCGACGGTCGCTGTCGCGGCCATCGCTTCCGGCCTCGGCTCCGTCGGCCACACGGGTCCGTGGCTCGCGAGCGTCTTCGTCATCGCGGCTGCGTTGGTTTCGATGCTGGCGCTTCGCACCGTCAGCCGCCTTCCGCAGCTCATTGCACGTAATGACCCTTCGACAGCCGACCGCTACCGGGCACAGGCGAAGCTGTCCCCGACCCGTTCGCTACTCGGCTACCGCGTCCGCTGGATCCTGGTGCGTCACGCGGTAACGACGATTTCGGCCGTCGCGCTGGTCGTCCTCGCACTCAGGGCCTGGTAGCTCACGCAGCCGGGCAGTTCAGGCAGTTCGGTAGTTCCTACGCGTCCCGTCGCTTGAGCAGCACCGCTGCCACCACGAACAGGACGACAAACCAGCCAACCAGGATGAGTCCGCTGTCGAGCCGATCAAGCGAGATAAGCCCGCTTACCGCCTGCGTCTTGCTGCCCGTGTACTTCGACAGGTTGCCACCCACCGCGGACGGCAGGACCTTACCGATGTTTTGAATCCAGGTTGCCCCGGTCAAACCACCCACGACGTCCACGAGCGTCGGAAGGACAAGTACGAGCCCCAGTGCGGCGGCGATTCCACCCGCGCTGTTGCGGATGATGGCGCCGATGCAGAACGCGAGCAGAGCAATGAGAACCAGGTAGAACGCTCCACCCAGCAGAGACTCGATCACGTGCCAGTCGGTCCAGTCCGGATGAATCTTCTTTGTGCCCGGAAGCAGCGGGAAGATAGCCGCGGCCGTGCCAAAGATCGCGACAAGCCCAACGACCAGGGACGTGATCGCCAGCACCAGCGCCTTGGCAACCAGCGCCGGGATGCGCTTGGGAACCGCGGCAAAGGTCGAGCGAATCATGCCGGTCCCATATTCACCTGTGATGACCAGCGCGCCGAGGACGGCCAGGACGAGCTCGCCAATCTGGGAGCCAATCGTTGCGTAGCTGACCGCCGTGGCCTGCTGCGCGGCGACCGTCAGCGCCGGCGCGGCGGGAACTCCGGCTCGTGCGGGTGCCGTCACGGTCGCGGCGATGAGCCCAAATCCGACCGAGAGCACGACGACGATGACGATGCACCAGAAGGTCGACCTCAGCGTGAAGAGCTTGATGAACTCCGACTTCATGATGCCGCCGAAGGTGAGGCGCAGTTTGCGCGGGATGGGGGCGCCGGTCGTGGCGGTCACGGTTGAAGTGGTCACTTTGCGGACTCCGTTGCGGTTGCAGTTGTCGATATCGGGGTCGCCTCGTCGTCGATATCGGATGCGTGATACTCAACGTCATCCTCGGTAAGGGCGAGGTAGGCATCCTCGAGCGAGCCAGCGAGCGGCGTGAGTTCGTGCAGGACGACTTTCGAGCTTGCCGCCAGTTCACCAATGCGAGCCGCAGGCAGCCCGTTGACGACAATCAGGTCGGGTTCGCTTACCGTGACAGTGACATCGCTGCCCGCGAGCTCCTTCGAGAACCGCTGAGCATCTGGGGTGCGAACTCGAACCGCGTTGCCGGCGGCCTGCGCGATGATGTCTGCAACCGGTGCATCCGCGATGATCCGGCCGCGACCCAGCACGATGATCTGGTCCGCGGTCTGGGCCATCTCGCTCATCAGGTGCGACGAGAGGAAGACGGTTCTGCCCTGCGCGGCCATGTGGCGCGCGAGCGTTCGAACCCAGATCACACCCTCTGGATCGAGACCGTTGACCGGTTCGTCCAGGATCAGGATGCTCGGATCGCCGAGCAGCGCGCTGGCCATGCCGAGACGTTGCCCCATGCCGAGCGAGAATCCACCGACGCGCTTGCGGGCGACGGATTCGAGACCGGTCAGCGCGATGACCTCGTCGACGCGTTTGCGGCTGATGCCGTGCGTTGCCGCGAGGGCGCGCAGATGGTTGTAAGCGCTGCGTCCGGTGTGAACGGCTTTGGCATCGAGCAGCACACCGACCTCGTGCAGTGGAGCCTTCAGGTCCGCGTACCTGTGGCCGTTGAGTGTTACCGATCCGGAGGTTGGTCGGTCGAGGCCGACAATCATCCGCATCGTGGTCGACTTGCCCGCGCCGTTTGGCCCGAGGAAGCCGGTGACCCGGCCAGGTTCGACCTGGAAGTTGATGCCGTCTACAGCTGTCTTTTCGCCGTAACGCTTGGTCAGGCCGATGGCTTCGATCACGATTTCTCCCGCATGCCTCCGACCTTACCTAACTCGGCTGAACGCAAGCTATCGGGCCGGGCACCGAAGCTACCGTTCAGGCGTCCTTCGCCCGCGCGAGCAGGGCGCGTTCGACTCCGGCGAGGTTCTCCGTTACGAGCCGTCGCAGCGCAGGGATCTCCGGGTTTGCGGCGAGCCAGGCCTTCGTTGCATCCACCAGCTCGACCGAAACGAGAGGCGTCGGATACAGGCCAAAGACGATGTACTCGGCAATCTTGTAGCTGCGCGTTTTCCAGATGTTCGTGATCGCGTCGAAGTACGGCGCCACCTGGCCGGCGAGCGAGGCGGGGTCGTTGGTGTGCGTGTAGCCGACGCCGATGCTGCGAACGATGACGTTGGATTGGTCATCTTTCGTCACGAGCGACTCGAACGCGGCCTTCTTTGCGGCGGCCGTGGGAATCGTCGCGTTCGCGCGCGCGGCCGACTGCTGGCCGTTGGCGGTGTTGTCTTTGGCCAGCGCCGCGTCGATCTCCGGCTTCCCGGCTGCGCCGTTGAGCACGAGACCCTCGAGCAGCTCCCAGTCGAGGTCGGCGTCGATCTCGAGACCGGTGAGCGAACTCGTCCCGTCGCGGAGCGCTTTCAGCGCAGCGACGTGTGCCGGCGTCGACGGGATGGCCGCAAAGAACTTCACGAACTGGAACTGCTCGTCCGAGCCGGCCTTCGCTCCTTGAGCAAGTGCCCACAGCGCGTCGCCGACCTTCTCGATGACCGCCTTGCGCTTCGTGGGCGCAACGTAGAACCGAGCTGCCGTGAGCAGCTGCGTGAGCGTCACCCGGATGGTCGTGGACTCGCTCTCGCTCGCGATGTTGCCAAGAACGAGATCGATATAGTCGCTCGCTTTGGTTTCGCCGTCGCGCATAGCATCCCAGGCGGCTCCCCAGACGAGCGCTCGAGCCAGGGCATTCTCGATGTCGGACACGTGCTCCATCGCGACGCTAAGCGACTCGTCGTCGAGACGGATCTTCGCGTAGGCGAGGTCGTCGTCGTTGAGGAGCACGAGCGCGGGCTTCGTGTCACCGATGAGTTCTGTGACGGGGGTGCTCTCGCCAGCGACATCCAGCTCGACGCGCTTGACGCGAATGAGCTTGCCGCCCACGAGTTCGTAGAGCCCGACAGCGAGACGGTGCGGACGGATGGTCGGATAGTCCTTCTCGGCCGTCTGCAGGATGTCGAAGCGCGTGATGACACCGCCTTCATCGGTTTCGATGGCCGGACGCAGCATGTTCACGCCCGCGGTCTCGAGCCAGACCTTCGACCACTCCGTGAGTTCGCGGCCGGATGTCGTCTCGAGCTCCGCGAGTAGGTCCTTCAACTCCGTGTTGCCGTACTTGTGCTTCGTGAAGTAGGCGGCAACGCCGGCGTAGAAGGCATCGATGCCGACCCAGGCGACCAGCTGCTTGAGAACCGACCCACCCTTGGCGTAGGTGATGTGGTCGAAGTTGACCTGGACATCCTGGAGGTCATTGATGGTCGCGACGACCGGATGCGTGGACGGGAGCTGATCCTGGCGGTAGGCCGCGCTCTTTTCCATCATGGCGAAGGTCGTCCAGGCCTCGGTCCACTCGGTGACGTCGGCGCTCGCCTGAGCGGATGCCCACTCGGCGAAGGACTCGTTCAGCCAGAGGTCATCCCACCACTTCATCGTCACGAGGTCGCCGAACCACATGTGCGCCAGCTCGTGCAGGATCGTGATGACCCGGCGTTCCTTGATCGCGTCGGTGACCTTCGACCGGAAGACATAGGCTTCGGTGAACGTGATCGCGCCCGCGTTTTCCATCGCGCCAGCGTTGAACTCGGGGACGAAAAGCTGGTCGTACTTGTCGAACGGGTAGGGGTAGTCGAACTTGTCCTCGTAGAACGCGAAGCCCTTGCGGGTGATGTCGAAGATGTAGTCGGAGTCGACGAACTCGGTGAGGGATTTGCGAGAGTAGATCCCGAGCGGGATGGTGCGGCCGTCGCTCGACGTCAGGCTGTCGCGGACGACGGCGTACGGTCCAGCGATGAGCGCGGTTACGTAACTGGAGAGGATCGACGTCGCCGCGAACTTCCACGTCTTTGCCTCACCGTCCTCGGCGAGTTCGGCGCTCGGCGCAGGCTGATTGCTCACGACTTCCCACTCCGCGGGCGCAGTGACCGTGAACTGGAAGGTTGCCTTGAGGTCTGGTTGCTCGAACACCGCGAAGACGCGGCGGCTGTCCGGGACTTCGAACTGCGAATACAGGTACACCTCGCCGTCGACCGGGTCGACGAAGCGGTGCAGGCCCTCACCGGTGTTCGTGTAGGCGGCATCCGCCACGACGACGAGCACATTTTCGGCGGCGAGATTGTCCAGCTGGATTCGCACGCCGTCGCTCACCGCTGCGGGGTCGAGCGCGGCGCCGTTCAGGGTGATCGAGTGCACCTTCGCGGTGATCGCGTCGATGAAAGTGGATGACCCGGAAGTTGCCGAAAAGGTGACCGTGGTCGTCGAGGCGAAGGTCTTGTCGCCGGTCGTGAGATCGAGAACGACCTCGTAACTTGCGACATCCACAATGGCCTTGCGACCCTGGGCTTCGATTCTGGTGAGGTTCTCTCCTGGCACGGCGTTGCTCCTTTGTGATCCGGATTGTGTCCGTGAAGGAGTCTATCCACGCCGCTCGGGCGCTACACGAGAGCGGGAATGCGCTCCTCGATGTCGGCCGGCTCGAGGATGGCGACGCACTCCTCGATGGCCTGCGCGAGCAGGCGCGACAGGCGCTCATCCGCATCCTGGACGCACGCATCGGCGATGCCGATTGCCGCGGTCCGCAGCAGTGCCTCGTCGTTGATGGTGAGGACTCGCGCACCTCGAGGCGAAACCTGCTTGATGAAGTCCTGTGCCCAGGCCTCCGTACCGGGAGCCAGCAGGAACGCGGCGCGGATGCGCATCCTCGCGCGTTCGATCTCCGGCCCATCCCACTGGTCGAGGAGTTGCTCGCAGCGGATCAGTCCCGTTGCAAGTGCGCCCTGTCGCATAGCACTCGCGATCGGAAGCGCGCTCGAGGCGCCCAGCACCGAGAGGATCACCGGAACCCGAGGGTCGTCCCCGTTCAGTCCGACGACAGACGGAATGTGGGTGGCGAGTGCCGATCGCGCGCCATCCGACGTCAGGTCGTTGACGAGGCGCGCGAGCGATGCGAGCGCCGGATGCGTGCAGGAGGGCCGATCACTCCAGCGCTCGCCGGCGATGTAGGAGGCATACTCCATGAAGCAGGCGCCGCGTTTCGCACTTCGATGGCGTCCGGCCGAAAGGATCGGCAGAAAGCCTTCAGTGGATGTCGTGGTCATGATGCCTCCTCGTTGAAGAGAACGGTGCTCCTAAGTCTGCTCCTGCTCTCGCGGTCTGTCGAGAACCCCAGATCGGGTGTCTGCCCCAGTGCGGCTGACGGCGCCCGCTGCTAACTTGTGGCTATGACGGACCTCACAACCCAACAGCAGCTGTTCCTCGCCGCCGATGCCGCACTGCGCGAAGTGGTCGACCAGTTCACGCCCGCGATCCTCGCACTGGCGGTTCCCCCGGAGTGGAGCAGTAACAAGGCGGCCACGATGACCGCCCTGCTCGCGAACCACGCCAAAGACGAGGCCTGGGTGCCCGATGTCATCGCAGGCAAGACCATGGACGAGGTCGGCGACGCCTGGAAGGGCGACCTGCTCGGCGGCGACCCGGTCGGCAACTACGACAAGCTCAATGACCTCGCCGTCGCGGCGGTTTCCAAGCCGATCGCCGACGGCCAGATCGCTCACCTGAGTTACGGCGACTTCCCGACCGAGACCTACCTCGAACACGCCAGCTACTATCGCGGATTCCAGGCACCGCTCATCGCTCAGATCGCGAAGATTCCCTTCCACATGACGGATGACCTGATCGACCTGCTCTGGTCGTCGGTGGAACCGCAGATCGAGGACCTCCGCAAGATTCATGTCTTCGGCCCACCCATCGAGGTTCCGGAGGGCGCGGACCGCCAGGCACTCCTTCTCGGAATGACAGGCTTCTGGCGTCCGTAGCTCCCTAGGGCACGACCTTGTCCAGCACAAGCGGCAGCAGTCCGTAAATCTCCACGAACACAAAGCTCCCGAGTGCGCACAGAGCCAGGCTCAGCGCGATTTTGGCCGGGTGTCGGAGCAGCACGCCGGCGAGCACGACGAACAGCGCCGTCCCAACGACCACTGACGCAACCGAGTAAACGACGCTCACTCCCGGGAGCCACGTGAGCATGTAAATACCTTCGCCAACGAGCACCGTGCTCGGTGCCGCGACGGCGAGCGCGCGCAGGTAGTTATTCGGCGATCGCAGCCAGGATGCGCAGAGCCCGAGCAGGGGTCCGACACAGATCGCGATGGCGATCCAGAACGCCAGGTAGTGATGCGGGTAATAGCCGCCGAGTCCGTCGAAGAACAGGAAGAAGGTCAGATCCATGATGACCAGCGACGCCGCAGCGAGTGCCGCGGCAGCCCGGCCGCGCAGTTGGCTGGCGTAGACCAGTGCGAAGGTGATGGTGGCCCATGGCCCCGATGAGTTTGCCGTCGAATTGATCGATTCGGGCAGAAGATGTTCGCCAAGCGGAGTGAGCGCCCCCGCGAGCGCCGCAACCAGGAGCACGATCAGCACGCGCAAGCGAACACTGCTGGTCACGGAAGGACGCGCCGGCGCGGACGAGGATGCTGTCATCCATCCAGCCTGCGGCCCTGGCCAGCGAGATTCGTCAGCCCCGGGAATGACATTCAGCACTGGTCCCGGTGTCGCAGCCGACTTCGCTGTCAGACCGAACTTCTAAGCTGGAGGCATGCGCATCCACATCGGGACCGACCACGCTGGCCTCGAATTCAGCAAAGACCTGCAGGCTCATTTGGCGAAGTCCGGTCACGAGGTCGTTGACCACGGACCGAAGACCTTTGATCCCTACGATGACTACCCAAGCTTCTGCATCAACACTGCGCGCGCAGTTGTGCGCGACCAGGCTGCAGGCGTCGAGACGTTGGGCATTGTTTTTGGCGGATCCGGCAACGGCGAGCAGATAGCGGCGAACAAGGTTCTCGGTGCGCGCGCGGCGCTCGTGTGGAGCGTTCCGACCGCACAACTGGCGCGCCAGCACAACGACGCGAACCTGATCTCGATTGGCGCACGGCAGCACACGGTTGAGCAGGCGATTGCCTACATCGACACCTTCATCGCGACCCCGTTTAGCTTCGAGCCGCGGCACGAGCGCCGGATCGCGCAGCTCGCGGAGTACGAGAAGACCGGTCTGATCGCCGGCCACGAGATCGACTGAGCGATGCCGGTGAATTCACATGCCTGAGGGCCACTCCGTTCATCGGATCGCGCGCCAGTTCGCGCTACACTTCGTCGGCAAGCGCATCGCCGCATCCTCACCGCAGGGACGATTCGCGTCGGGTGCGGCCCAGCTCGACGGGCACATCATGGTCGACGCGAAGGCGGTGGGCAAGCAGATGTTTCTCGAGTTCGACAACGGACTCTGGCTACGCGTCCACCTCGGGATGTATGGCGCGTGGGACTTCGCCGGCGACTTCACCGCGGACGCGACGACCGCATCCGCCAATGGTCGAATGGGGCAGACCAACCAGCGGGGGACTGTTCTGGATTCCCGCGGCGAGGACTCGCTCACGAGTATGGGCGCTCCCAGAGTCGCAAGGCTCAGGATGTCCGAACAGGAGACCGCAGCGCCCGGCGCCGACGTATTCCCGCCGGAACCGATCGGCGCGGTGCGCGTTCGGTTGCTCACCGACAACACGGTCGCCGATTTGCGCGGCCCGACGGCCTGCGACGTCATGACGCCCGACGAGGTGCAGGTCGCGATCGACAAGCTCGGCCCCGATCCGCTCATCGATCGGCCAAAGGTGGGCGAGGAGCTTTTCCTCACCGCGGTCAGAAAGACCTCGGCACCAATCGGCCTGCTGCTAATGGACCAGTCGGTAGTCAGCGGCATCGGCAACGTTTATCGCGCCGAGCTGCTGTTCCGGGCAAGGCTCGACCCACACAAGCCGGGCAAGGATGTTCCGGAAGAAACTGTGCGGGCGCTCTGGAAGGACTGGACGAAACTCCTGAAGATCGGAGTCCAGACCGGCCAAATGCTGACCATGGATGGCCTCGGCAAGAAGCAGTACGCGGCGGCTCTCGCGAATCGCGAAGACCGCCACTGGGTCTACCACCGCGAGGGCGAGCCGTGTCGCGTCTGCGGAACGCTCATCGTGATGGAGGTCATGGCAGGCAGGAAGCTCTATTACTGCCCGGTAGACCAGACGTAGGCCCCCGCTTTCTTTGGGCGGCGTTGCCCCCGCGCCGGTCGATAAACTCGATCATGCGCTACACGCCCTCCTACATGCTCACCGACGAGAACGAGGTCAAGCGCCTCATTCGTGAGAATCCGTGGGCGACCATCGTCTCCAATACGGCGAAGGGGCTCGTCGCTTCCCACTACCCGGTGGTTCTCGAAGAAGACGCTGACGGCATCAGCATCGTCAGTCACGTCGGGCGACCAGATGAGCGAGCTCACGAACTCGGCGAGCACGAGGTTCTCGTCATCGTCCAGGGGGCTCACGGCTACATCTCGCCCGGCTGGTACGACAACAACGAGTTCGTCCCAACCTGGAACCACGTCACCGCGCATCTCTATGGAACGCCGGAGATCCTCAGCGACGAGGAGAACTTCTGCGTGCTCGGCAACCTGGTCGACCACTTCGAGAAGCGGATGCCCGATCCCGTCAGCCTCACGATCGACGAAGAGGCCGCCCGCCACATCGCGACCGGGACCGTCGGCATCCGGATTCACATCACGCGCTTCGACGCGCGACTAAAGCTCAGTCAGAACAAGACCCCGGAGGTCATCGAGCGAATCATCGAGGCGCTCGAGGGCGACGGGCCGTATTCGTCGCAGCCGCTTGCCGACGAGATGCGTCGCGTCCACCCGCAATGATCCTTCGCGACGCGCGTGTCGGGTCGCGACGGGTCGACCTACGCATCGAGAGTGGGCTGATTGCCGAGATCGGCGACATCCCGGCGACGGACGACGAATCCGTCGACCTGGACGGCCGCTGGCTGACTCCCGGGCTCTGGGACCACCACGTTCACTTCGGCCAGTGGTCGATGCAGTCGCAGCGGCTCGACGTGTCATCCGCGAGTTCTGCGACCGAGACGGCGCGGCTGATCGCGGACGCGATCCGCGCGAGCTCCGTCGATTCCGAAACGGCCACGCCGTTCGTCGCCGTGGGATTTCGGGATGGCTTGTGGCCCGACTCGCCGAATCTCG
Organism: Galbitalea sp.; assembly: GCA_036271795.1. GTDB lineage: Bacteria > Actinomycetota > Actinomycetes > Actinomycetales > Microbacteriaceae > Galbitalea. The sequence continues at coordinate 23,321 of DATAZY010000024.1, read as the reverse complement.
CCGCACTCGATGCCGCTTCGTTCGCTCCGGTCGTCGTGGTCGGCGGTGACCTGCACGGTGTCTGGCTCAATTCGGCGGCCCTCGAGCTGTACGGGCGCGTTGGCAACGAAACCGGGGTACTGCGTGAGGATGAAGCCTTCCGCATCCTCGGCTTCATCGATTCCGTCGACGACCGCCAACTCGATGCCTGGGTGGATGCCGCCGCTCGCGCCGCCGCAGCGAAAGGCGTGGTCGGAGTTGTCGACTATGAGATGGCGTGGAATCCGGATGTCTGGAGCCGCAGGCAGGCCTCCGGCGCCGATAGCCTTCGCGTCGAGGTCGCCGTGTACACCGAGCACCTCGACCGGGCGATCGAGCGGGGACTTCGCACGGGCGATCGTCTTGGTGACTTGCTCACGATGGGCAACTTCAAGATTCTGATCGATGGCTCGCTGAACACCCGCACGGCCTACTGCTGGGACGAGTTTGCTGGCGTCCCGGGCGAGTTCGGGGTTCTGACCGTGCAGGAGGATCGCCTGCGCGAGCTCATGACCCGGGCGTCTGAAGCCGGAATCGAGCCCTCAGTCCACGCGATCGGCGATCGGGCGAACACGATTGCGCTCGACGCATTTGAGGCGGTCGGATGCCGCGGACGGATCGAACACGCCCAGTTCCTGGCGGCCACAGACCTATCGCGGTTCGCACGGCTGGGCGTCGCGGCGAGCCTGCAGCCCGACCACGCCATGGATGACCGCGATGTCGCCGATCGCTACTGGGCGGGTCGCACCGACCGGGCGTTTCCGCTGCGGTCTCTGCTCGACGCGGGCGCCACCGTGCTGCTCGGGTCGGATGCGCCGGTATCGCCGCTGGACCCCTGGCGCACGATCGCGGCCGCCGTCGGTCGCGCACGCGACGGTCGCGCGCCGTGGCATCCCGAGCAGGCGATCGACGCTAACGACGCGTTCGCGGCGTCCGCCCGGTCCACGGTCGAGCTCGGCCAGCCTGCGGACCTGGTCGTGACCGAACTCGATCCGCTCGCATCGACGGCAGATGAGCTGCGCGAGATGATCGTCCATGCGACGCTCCTTGGCGGACGCTTCACCCACGGAGGCACCCCCTGACACCCGACGCCCGCTTCACCCAGCTGCTCGACGATCTCAAGATGCTCGGCGTCACTCAGAGCCCATTCTTCGGTCGCCGCGGGATCACCGCCGACGGCAAGGTCATCGCGGTCTTCCTCGACGACTCTGTCGCGTTCAAGCTGGGCGCCGCGACGCCGGAGCACGCGAAGGCCTTGGCTCTGTCCGCCTCCGAGCTCTGGCATCCCGGCAACCGCGCGGTCCCATTCAAGGACTGGGTGCGGGTCTACGCGGCGCACGAGGATCAGTGGGGTCGGCTGGCCGAGGTTGCCTTGCATCACATCCGACAGAAGCTGTAGACGACACGGGGGGTACCCCCACCTCCGATTGGGGCGGCGACCGCATGCCGTCGCGTTCGCACCGATACCACACTGGAGCCATGACCATCGAGACTGCGCTAGACACAACGCCGTTCGGCACAGCGCCACGGCCGGCGAATTTCTATCTGCGGCTGTGGCGGTCGGTCCCGCGCGAGCTTGGCTTCCTGGTGCTGGGTTTTCCGATTGCCACGGCCGGTTTTGCTGTCTCGATCGCGATGTTCAACGCTGGTCTCGGCACCATCTTTCCGATCTTCATCGGGATCTTCATCTTCATCGGTGCGCTCTATGTCTCGCGCGGCTTCGGCACGCTGGAACTGGTGCGACTCGACTGGGCGGGACAACCCGCCATCAAACGCCCCAACTGGCAGGATGCGCGTGCTCGCACGGGTTTCTGGGGCTGGGTGCGCTCGCTGCTCGCGAACGGTCACTACTGGCTTGCGCTCCTGCACACCATGATCATCAACTTCGCGGTCTCGCTCGTCACCTGGACGATGACCATCGTCTGGATTTCGACTGGCCTCGGCGGAATCACCTACTGGTTCTGGGAGCGGTTCCTTCCACCGCAGGGCCACGTCCTGTACATCTCGCAATGGCTCCTGTTTCAGCGCGGCCCCGTCGCGCCCAATGTCGGCTACGACGTGATCGAGGCGCTCTTCTACCTCGTCGTCGGCATCCTGATTCTGGTAACCCTCCCGTTCGTGACTCGCGGCCTCACGGCTATTCACTGGGGAATTGCGTACGGGGTGCTTGGCGCATGGAAGTCGGAGTCGCTTACGCAAACGGTCCACGATCTGAGTGAGGCCAGGGGAGCAGCAAGCTCGGCAGAAGGTCACTCGCTGCGCAGGCTCGAGCGCGACATCCACGACGGTCCACAGCAGCGGCTGGTGCGGATGCAGATGGATCTCGCTGCAGCGGAGCGACAGTTGGATGCCGACCCGGAGAAGGCACGCGGGCTCATCGCCGAGGCGATGCAGCAGTCGAAGGATGCTCTCGACGAACTGCGCGCTCTGTCGCGCGGATTCGCTCCGCCCATCCTTCTCGACCGTGGCCTCGTGGCAGCGCTCGAGTCGGCAGCCACGCGCAGTTCGATTCCGGCGAACGTCATCGACGAGCTGCCGGCCGCCACCAGGCTGGACCAGGAAGTCGAGCGCAACGCGTACTTTGTCGCGAGCGAGGCGTTGACCAACGCGATCAAGCACTCTGGCGCCACTGCAGTGGACATTCGCGTTGCCGCCACCGCCAGCGATCTCGTGATCTCGGTGAGCGACAACGGGACCGGCGGTGCAACCACGAAGTCGGGACACGGTCTCGCAGGTCTTCGGGAACGGATGCGGGGAGTGAGCGGCAGCCTCGAGGTACACAGCCCCACCGGTGGTCCAACCGTAGTGACAGCTCGACTGCCGCTGGCCGCCGCGTCGTAGTCAGCTGGGCCTCTACTCTGGAGTCATGGCCGAACTCCGCGTCGTTGTCGCCGACGATTCAGTACTCCTGCGCGAGGGTCTCGTGCGCGTTCTCGGCGAATCCGGAGTCACCGTCGTCGCGTCCTACGGCGACGCCGAGCAGCTGTTGACCGCGCTCGCGGCAGATGCGCCAGACCTGATTGTGCTCGACGTCCGGATGCCGCCCACCTTCCGCGACGAGGGGGTTCGTGCGGCCATTCGCGCGCGCGAATTGAAGCCGAAGGTCGGAATCCTGCTGTTGTCGCAGTACGTCGAGGTCGCCTACGCGCAGGAGCTCCTGTCGGCGGGCACGGGCGGCGTCGGCTACCTGCTCAAGGACCGCGTCGCATCCCTCGAGGAGTTGAAGGATGCCATCGACAGGATCGCCTCTGGCGGCACGGTGCTCGACCCCGAAGTCGTCGCACAGCTGATTGGTCGGAGGCACGATCCTCTCGAAACCCTGACGCCGCGCGAGCGCGAGGTGCTTGCCCTGATGGGTGAGGGCAGGACAAACACCGCGATCGCGAGCGCGCTCGTCATCGGCACCGGGGCAGTCGAGAAGAACGTGACTTCGATTTTCCAGAAACTGGGTCTGGATGATTCGGGCACAGACCATCGCCGCGTGCTCGCGGTCCTGGCCTGGTTACAGCGCTAGGTGCATCCCGAAACCTGTGGTACTTAGGAAGCTAGAAGCGCGGGCGCTGCAGAACCGACGTAGTGGTTGCGGCGTTCAGTGCGGGCTGCACTTCCGGCCGCGGGTATTCAAGGTGATCAGTCCACTGACGGCCGTTCCACCAGCGGAGCATTCCGCTATTGGCGGGGTCTGGGTACCAGCCGAAAGGGGCGAGATCTGTTTCTACAGCAAGGGACATGGGGTAATCCTGCAAATGCCCTGTCGCTAGGCGTGTTCGGGGCGACAATTCGGGTACAAACCGGTGCCTGTTCGGGAGGCCTCGGCTGTCCCCATACTAGGGGACAACATCGCATATTGCATGGCCCCCGTTTAGGGGTGAATTCGGTGCGGCCGCAAGCATCAGTCGTCTTATCTTTCCGCGGGAAATGTCACCCCGCCAAGCCGCTCCGAGAGCTCCCAAAGCCGAGCGTTGTCGGCTTGGTTGAGGGCGCGCTTCGGAATGCTCGCCGGCCCAGGACCGCCGGTCACCTCCTGGAATCCGCTTGGACCGTAGTAGGCGCCGCCCACTGCATCCGGACTGGTCGCCGCGAAGAGCGTCGGCAGGATCCCCTGGTCCGCGTTCTGATATAGGCCGGGTACCCGGTACTGCAGCCGGTTCAGCCGGGCGCGCATCCCGTCGTCCGGGTAGCCGCGCATCGGCCCACTCACCTGCAGGTTCGTGATTGTCGCTCCCGGATGCGCCGCGGCAGCGAGGATGCCCCACCCGTCCGCAACGCTGCGTCGGTCGAGTTCGCGCGCGAAGATGAGCATCGCGAGCTTGGTGAGGCCGTACGCCCGGCCCGGCCGGTAAGACTTCTCGCTCTGCAGGTCGTCCCAGTCGAGGCGGCCCGAGCGGGCGTAAATACTGCTGAGGTTCACAACGCGTGCCCCGTCCGACTGGCGCAGCCCGGCCTTGCGCAGCAGCGGCAGCAGCTGCGCCGTGAGGACGAAATGTCCGAGGTAGTTGGCCTCGAACTGAAGCTCGAATCCGTCCGGCGTCACCTCGCGTCTCGGTGGCATCATGACGCCGGCGTTGTTGATGAGGATATCGATGGGATGCGCGTCGCCGAGCATCGAGTCGGCGAACGCTCGCACCGAGGCCAGTGAGGTGAGGTCGATGAGGCGAACGCTGAGCCGGGCATCGGGAAGCTCGGGTCTGAGCCGGGCGATCGCGGCCTCACCCTTTGCGCGATCGCGCACCGCAAGAGTCACGGCCGCGTCCGCCTTCGCCAGCCGCCGGGTCAACTCGAATCCGAGCCCGCTGTTGGCGCCGGTGACGACGGCACGCTTACCACTGAGATTGGAGACATCGAGGAAATGTGTGGTCCGAGGCATCTATCCATCATGCTCCGCCCGTCTGCGGTGACGGTGAGTAGGGCATCGGTGAATAGGCTGGCACGGTGCTCCTTGGTCTGCTCCTGAACTCACTGTTCGGCTGGTGGTCGTTGGACCCGATCGCCGGTCTCGTGATCGCCTGCTTCGCAGTTCGCGAGGTCGCCAGGATTCTGCGACCGCATCGTCAGGGAAGTTCCGGCAGGGCAGAATGAACCATGGCTAACACCTGGGACCGTGTGCCGATCGAACCCCAGACAGTGGATGCGCCGCTGTCGCGGTCCGCGATATTCCTCGTCGTGCATATCGGTGATTCCGATGCAGAGCTGGATGCGGTTCGGGCCGTGATCTCGGACATCGGCGGGCTGGTGCGTGCGGTCGGATTCCGGGACCTCGGCGCCCAGCTCTCCTGCATCGTCGGGATCGGGAGTGGAGCCTGGGATCGGCTGGGCCAATCGTCGCGACCGAAGCAGCTTCACCCATTCGCCGAGGTGCGCGGCGCGAAGCACACCGCGGTGTCAACTCCGGGCGACCTGTTGTTCCACATCCGCGCCGTCGGTGTTGACATGTGCTTCGAGCTTGAGCGGCTGATCCTGAGAAAGCTTGGCTCGAATGTGACGGTTGTGGATGAAGTCTCCGGATTCCGTTACTTCGACGCCCGCGATCTGCTGGGGTTTGTCGATGGCACCGAGAATCCGACGGGTGCCGCTCTCGAGCACGACGTCCTCATCGGTGCGGAGGACGCCGAGTTCGCCGGAGGCAGTTACGTCGTGGTGCAGAAATACCTGCACGATCTGGCCTCGTGGGACGAGCTTTCGGTCGCCGAGCAGGAGCGAATCATCGGGCGCACGAAGCTGGACAATGTCGAACTCGAGGCGAACGGCGATCGGCTCTCGCACAAGGACCTCAACACGATCGTCGACACTGCCGGCGTGGAGCACGACATCCTCCGCGACAATATGCCGTTTGGGCGACCCGGTGCCGGCGAATTCGGGACCTACTTCATCGGCTATGCCGCAGACCTCTCCACCATCGAGAGGATGCTGCAGCGGATGTTCGTCGGCGTCCCACCGGGGCAGTACGACCGCATCCTCGATTTTTCGATGGCCATCACCGGCTCGGCGTATTTCGTGCCATCAAACGACCTGCTGGAGAGCCTGGCCGGCTGAGGGTCACTGCTGACCCTGATTCTGCACCGCGTCCGTGCCGTGGAAGCAGCCGAGCGTGTAGGGATACTCGAGCGTCGCGTCGTAGTGATAAGTCGTGACGATCGTCCCGTTCAGGAGGATCGGGCTGGTGCGGCCGTGGCAGACATCCAGGTCAGCGTTATTCGGCAGGTTCCCGGCCGCGTCACGCTCGACCACGATCGGGTAACCGTCATCTGCCCATCCGACGACCGTCGATTCGCCGGGCGAGTTGTCACGGATGCAGGTCGGGATCTCGTGATAGTGATACTGGCCCTGCTGCTGGGGATGACCCTGGCACAGGTCTTGCTCCTCGTGGGCAACCGCATCCCGTCCCGGTCCGTCGAGAGCATCGAAGAGCAGGACTCCGTTGAGAAGAACGCCGATACCGCCACCGGTGAGGCAGTTGGGCGAGGCCGCCGCGCTTGGGTTCACCGGCAGGGAGAAGTTCAGCGCCTGGCTGGTACTGATCGAGTTCGGATTGCGGTCGTAGGCGTAGGCCGGATCGTTTCGCTGGATGGGGAAAGTACCGGTGTCGAAGCCGACGGGTAGGTCGTTGGTCGTGATCACGCGATTCGAACCCTCAACCTTGATGCTGAAGCTGGCAGTCGGCCAGCCCACCTTGCCCTGCACGACGACCTTCTGAGTTTCATCCCAGGTCGACCCGTGGATCCAGGGACCATTGACTTGCGATCCTCCCGCGTTCGGGTTGCCGGATTGGCAGACGTAGACGTTGCCGATCGACGGGCTCGTGGTCGAGGTGTGTCCATCGCCGAGCGGAAGCGCGGTGAGCTTGACACTGCCAGGGCTCTTCCAGACATTGTCGATCGCGGTCGCCGCGGGTAAGGATGTTGGAGTCGGCGGCGCGGATGTCGGCGCTAACGCTGGGGTGTTCGCGGTCGCACATCCGCCAAGCGTTAGCGCGATGAACGCGGCGATCGCGAGGGCGAGGTAGCGGCGCGGCGCCCCGGGTTGCATCGGCATGGCGTCAGCCTATTGGTGGAGAGACCTGTGCCATCACGATCGTCTCGATCGCGCTCACTTCGGGCCCGCAAGCCCGATCAGGTTGCCTTCCGGGTCGGCGAAGTGTGCGACGACCAACTGGCCCGATGGATTCTGCTCCGGGCCCATCACGCGTGTCCCGCCCAGACTCTCCGCGTGGGCTAGTGCCGCTGCGACGTCATCGACGCCGACATAGAAAATGGCGTGAGTCGGATATCCGGCGCCTCCGCCGACGCCGCCGGGGATGCCGACTTCGCTGTACAGGAACCCGTAGTTGCCAGCCTCGGAAACCGATGGTGCGACCGGGGAGTCCGTGTCAAATTCCCAGCCAAAGAGTTGCCCGTAATAGTCGCGGAGGTTCTTCGGATCTTCGCCCGAGACCTCGAAATGAACGATCGCGTTGCCCATCAATGAGTCCTTTCTCGCCGTCAACCAGTTCTGGTCGTCAACCAATTCTGGTCGTCAACGAATCGACGTTTCTCGGCGACCGAATTACGACAGCACAGACGATTGCGACGGCACAGGCTCCGGGGTTACGAGCAACGCACTGAGATTCGCGCGTTTTGCCATCACGCGCCAGACCAGCGTCCCCGAGACGCCGAAGACGACATAAACGGTGTAAGCGAGAAACACCGCGGTCCCCAGCGGCAGGGTGAGGTTGAACACGGCGGGCAGAAAATCCCAGAGCGTGTGAATCACCGCGACCGCAACGAACGTCACGATCACGCGCGCCGTCAGTCGGAAGCGACCGTCACGGAATCCGGCGAAGAGCGCGGCCGCGAGGAGCGCGGTCCAGAGTGGATGCCCGAACGGCCCCAACAGCTCGCGAATCACGACCTCCCTGGCGAGGTCCGAAACGGCTGGTCCGTAGGCAAAATGAAAGGGGTCTGCGAGGTTTGACCCACCGTCGAGGAATGTAGTGAGGCCATATTCGAGGTTCTCGAAGGCGCTGAATCCGAAGCCGACTGCGGCTCCGATGAAGAGACCCACTCGCGCATTCTTGACCGGAACCCACCGGGCGATGACGAGGACCACGAGGATCTTGCTGAGTTCCTCTACCGTTCCCCAGGGAAGGTGGTAATCGAGCGGCGCAGCCAGTTGCGGTCCGCCCGTGATCGTTCCCCAGATCGGCCCGAGCGCCGTCGGAACGATCCAGGCGGCGAACCCGCCGAGCAGAAAGACCAGGATGAGGAACTGGGGCGTAATCCCGTCGCCTGTCCTCAGGCGGTAACACATTGCGTAGATGAACAACGCGGCGATCGCAAAGCCGCCGAGCAAGAGAATGAGCGGTAGCTCGCTGCGGTAGTGCAACACCAGCAGGCAGAACAACACGAAGTAGAGCCAAATGACGGCGAACGCGCCGAAAAGTATCCAGCCGCCTCGACGTCCCAGCCACTTTTTTGGGATGGGCGGCAGCAATGGCGGTCCCGCGGGCGGCGCAATTCCTTCGGTTGGCGATCCGATGGGAGGCGCGAGTTCGTCACTCACAGGTCAGAGCGTAACCGAGCCGATGAAGCAACCTCACTACCTCCGTGTGATCGATCGTGGGCGCCGCGGCCAGTACAGATGCTCGCCAAGGATGAACGCAAGCGCCGGTATCAGGACGGCACGAACGAGCAGCGCGTCGAGGAGCGTTCCGATGGCGACGATCCACCCGAGTTGGATGACCGCGGCGACCGGAATCGTCAGCGCGAGCACCACGAAGCCGCTGGCCAGGATGATGCCCGCGCCGACCAGTTGGCCACCGATTGTCGACACCGCATCCCGCATCCCATCGCGCGCTCGCAGAATCAGCACGAGGCCGTAGCCGACACCCATCGCGACAACCAGCGCGAACGCGGGCACCACGACACTCGAATCGAGTGTCGGGAAGCCCAGGAATCGTGTCGAAATCAGGTTGGCGAGGCCGAGGGCACCGACAAATGCGGCGACGCTGGCGGCAAGGAGGATGACCGGAGCGAGCAACGCCCGTGTCCACAGGATCAGCAAGATCAGCAGCACGCCCACAAGTATCGGGATGACCACACCGCGGTCGGTCGCGGCTCCGTCGCGGGTGTCGATGGCGACCGCATCCGGTCCGCCGATGAGTGTGCGCGCGGTGGAGCCTCCGGCTTTTGCGATGCTCGCACGGAGCGCGCGAACCGTCGAGATCGCCTTCGCGCTGCCGGCATCGGCTGTGAGCGCGACCACGAGCTCGGTGCGACCGGCATGGGATTCACGTCGTGTGACGGAGTGCACCGAGTCCTGGTCGATCGCGAGCGTTGTCGGCGAGGTGACAGAGGAGGAGCCGCCCAATGAGTTCGGGACGAGCATGATGGCCTGGTTGCCGTAGCCGGGCCCAAATGCCTGGTCGGCGACCTTTTGCACCCGAGCAGATTCCGGGGTGCCGAAGGTCCGCTGCCCACCGAGCTGCGCTCCGACGAGACCCAGCGTCAGCAGACCAACGACGACGATAGCGATGATTGCGAGCGGGGTTCGTCGCATTTCGACCGCCTCCGCGAATCGCGGTTGCGGATCCTGGACTGTCGCGGTGGGGTCGGCAAACCGTGGGGTCGGCAGCCAAAACGCGCCGCGCGGAAAGGCCACGAGGGCTGCGGGCAGCAGAACGAGGACGAAGATCGCGTCGATCGCAATGCCGATTGCGGCGCCAATGCCGAGAGCGCGTGTGCCTGTGAGCGAGGCCGCCAGGAGCGCAAGCAGGCCGATCGCGGTGGTTGCCGCGCCCGCCACGATCACGCGGCGGCTGGCGCCGATCGCGTCGCGCATCGCAACGCGGCGGTCATCAGTCCCGCGGGATTCCTCGCGATAGCGAACGATGAGCACGAGCGAAAGCCCGAGGCCCAGCGCGGCAACGACTACCGAGAGTGTGGCACCAACGGTCGCCGAGATGGGGACGCCGGCGGCGGCATCCACTGCGCCCGCAATGATCGTCGTCAGCCATTCCGCCGCACCGATCACGACCATGGGCACGATCCACACGACGAAGCTTCTCGTGAACAGGATGAGCAACAGGGCGGCAACGAGACCAAATGTCAGCGCAAGCCAGAAATCGGTGCCCGCGACAGCCGCCTGGTTCTCGGCTGCGATCGCGACCTCACCGGTCAGGCGGGCCTCGAGGTCGCTGGACAGTCCGGCGCGCGCGGCGGCACGAAGCCCGCTAGCAACGACACCGGCATCCTTGTCGACGGCAGTCTTCTTCACGAGGATCGCCGCAGCCATCGCCATTCGGTTGACGCTCAGGTCCGTCCGAACATCCTCTGGCTGGGTCGACAGGCGGGCGAGCCCACTTACCTGTTTGTTGATAGCGGTCCGGTCGGCCGAGGTGAGGCGGTGGCCATCCACCCGGTTCCAGACAATGATCGCCTGCGCCGTGTTTGCGGTGGGAAATGCCGCGAGCAGGTCAGCGACTCGCTGCGAGTCTGAGGACGCCGGTGGACCACTCGTCGACGGGTTCGTGCTCGTCGGCCGAGGGATCAAGGCAAAGGTCAGCCCTAACGCCACGAGGCAGACGAGCAGTGTGATCCACGCGGTTCGGCGCCCGGTGACGAAATTGGTGATGGCGCGCACGTGACCTCCAGACGTTGCGTCGAGCGTACCGCCGTCCCTTGCCGGTCGTGCCGAAGTTTGTCTTCCGCGTTGCGACGCGTCACGCTGTATTCATGAGCGATGACGCCGGCAAATGGGATGAGCGCTACGCGGAAGCCGATCAGCTCTGGAGCGGAAACCCCAACCAGACGCTTGTCGAAGCGGCGACGCCACTGACACCGGGACGAGCGCTGGATGTCGGATGCGGCGAGGGGGCCGACGCGGTCTGGCTGGCGCAGTGGGGCTGGGACGTGACGGCGCTCGATGTTTCAGAGGTGGCACTCGGTCGAGCAAGGCGTCATGCCGAGGCCGCGGGCGAAGTCGTGACGTGGGTACTCTCCGGACTGGTCGAGGCGCAACTGCCGCCCGCGTCGTTCGACCTGGTGTCGGCGCAGTACGCCGTGCTGCTGAGAACGCCCGGTCGGGATGCCGAACGTATCCTGATCGATGCCGTCGCGCCCGGAGGCGTGCTCAGTGTCGTCCACCACGCCGACTTCGATCCGGAGCACGCCAAGGCGCGCGGATTCGATCCCGATGACTACGTGCACCCGCCGGATGTGCTGGGCCTCCTTAGCGATGGGTGGCAGGTCGAGGTCAACGAGACGCGCCCGCGCACCGTGGCGACGGGCGGCGGATCGCACCACGTCGCCGACGTCGTGTTGCTGGCGCGCCGCATCCGGTAGCTGGCGGCTCAACTCGCGATTCGCGGCTGGCGTCGGAAGGCAGCCGTGATCGAGAGAATCGCGGCGACGAGCAGCGATCCGACCAGCACGAGAATCGTCACGTTGCCGGCGATGTAGATATCGTGCCATTGGCTGAAGTCGACGGGCTGCTGCCGGTTGCCGTGGGTGATCCAGTCCACCGCGGGCTGAAGAAACAGGCAGCCGTAGACGCTCACGAAGGCGATGACGATGGCGGCTCGAAAGAGCCCCGAGATCGGCAGGTAGCGGATGACCAGTGCTGTCGCCCAGGGGATGACCAGCGCGATCGCGGCGATCGGCAGAGCCACAGTCAGCCAGTGAAACGGGTCGCCGACGGCCACCAGCAGCAGGACCGCGAGCGCCACCGTGTCGAGGCCGAGCGCGATGACCGTGCGATGGTGTGCAGCCGGCTCGGGTAGCGACAATCCGGCCAGCCAGATCGGCCCGAAGATCACGACGACGGCGAAGAGAATGGCCGTGATCGGAATCGGCAGCCAGGTCCCCTCTCCGTTTTGCAGCCAGACGACAGCAAGGAGGGCGGCAATGCTGACGACGCTGGCACCGAGCGCGATCCAGCCTTTTGGCCGAATCCGAAACAGGGGCAGCGTGGTCAGACTGAAGGCCGTCGCGATGGCGGTGACGACGATCCAGAACCAGCTCAGGGTGCGCGCAACCGAGAGGTTGACGATGAAACAGGTGACGAGGGCAGCGGCGTAGGAAAGTGTGGTCGTCCAGAAGATCGCGGCCTTCCATCGGCGGTAGCCGAGTGCATCCCGGGCGATGTCCCGGCTCACGTGGTCATCGCTCGCGTTGATGAGCTCGCCTTCGCTCACTCCGAGTTCGCGCGAGAGGGCATCCACGAGCGTGATGTCGGGGTAGGACAGTCCGCGTTCCCACTTGGACACTGCCGACTCCGTCACGAAGAGGCGTTCGGCCAGGTCGCGCTGGGTCACCCCCATGGCCTGTCGCTTGGTGATGATGAAACGGCCAAAGGCCTGCTTGGTTGGGCTCATGCCGACCACTCAAGCACGCCGCGGAGTCGAGAACGCCGTTCGCGAGGCAATTGACCACCCGACCGTCGGGCCAGTCGGTCAAAGATGCTGATCACACGCACATCGGTCAAACTGGGGTGATGATGCGCTGGAGCAGACTCGTCGGGATGTCCCTCGCTGTGCTGGTCATCGTGGCCGGCACAACGTCGTGCAGCGGCGGCGTGCAAAACCTTCACGTGCACGGCCGGACGCTGTTGATCTACCCGGACAGCGGAAGCACGGCGGATGCCGCGCAGACCGGAGTCCTCCAGACGAATGTCGCGGGCTGCATTGCGGTTGGCAAATCGGTGATCGTTGCGCCGTCGGGTTCTGTGTTGATGGCCGATGGCTCGATCGTTGTTCATGGCACGACATACAAACTCGGCAGCAGGGTTGTCATCGGCGGTGGGGGTGGCAAGGCGCTCGGCACGAGCGGCTGCGGTGCTCACCTGAACTACTTCTACATCTGATGGGCCCCGTCGTTCATCGCAGCACCGTGACGACGAGCGTCGCTACGGCGAGCGCGAGGAAGAACAGTGGGCTCGGCAGGCTCCGGTGGGCGCCCGATCGCAGATGCGTGATCACTGCTCCGAGGAAGAACAACACGAGGCCGATTGCCGCTGCAGGGCCGACGATCGGGATGCCAAGGAGTCCCAGCAGTAGACCGATCGCGCCCGCGGCCTGCAGGCTGGCGAACGCGGGAACCCAGGAAGCCGAGACGTTGATCTCGCCGAAGTTGGCATCCACGAATTTTGCGTGGGCAAAGGTTGCGGCTGCGATTCCGGCGTTGGCGGCGATCGCGACGATGGTGACGATGACGTAGAGCATGAACTGGCCTTTTGTAGGCGACGCATTGTTGTAGGCGACGCATTGTGTCGACGGGGCGTGGGTGCCCCCGGTTTCATGACGACGTAGCCTGTTGGAACGTCAGGTTGGCAGCGCTTCCGGGCTTCGACCTCACGTTTTGCGGCGTCGTTTCGTCATCCTTGTGTGGGGACTTACTCAGAACGGGAGCACCGGATGCCATCCGTCTCGTCCGATCGCGGACTGCTGATGAACGTTGCCTACCGCCTACTCGGCTCGGTCTCTGACGCGGAGGATGCGGTTCAGGATGCCTTCGCGCGCTGGTACGCGATGTCGGATGCCGCGCGCGACGAGATCGACTCGCCGACCGGCTGGCTGGTCACGGTTACAACACGGATCTGCCTCGACGTTCTCGGCTCTGCCCGGGCCCGGCGGGAGCGGTATGTGGGAGAGTGGCTGCCGGAACCCGTGCCGGCTGCGGCGCAGTGGACGAGCCAGGCCGCATCCGGTCGCGAGGCTGACCCCGCCGATCGGATTTCGCTCGACGAGTCACTCAGCATGGCGCTGTTGGTGGTTCTCGAGTCGATGACTCCCGCAGAGCGGGTTGCGTTCGTCCTGCACGATGTCTTTCGATACACCTTCGCTGAGGTCGGCGAGATCGTTGGGCGGTCGCCGCAGGCCTGCCGCCAGCTGGCATCCTCAGCCCGGCGCCGAGTCCGGGATGTCCGCAGTGATGGGGTCTCAACGCAGGAACACGCTCGGGTCGTCGCCGAATTCAGGACCGCGCTTGAGACGGGCGACCTGGCGTCGCTGATCGAACTCCTCGATCCGAATGCCACGGCCGTTCCTGACGGCGGTGGTGTCGTGCAGGCCGCCATCGAACCGATCGTGGGAGCGGAGACGATCGCGCGCTACTTCCTCGGCTTGTCTGAGTTGCTACCTGACCTGACTTTTGAGCTCACGACCGTGAATCGACGTGCGGGACTCGCGGTTCAGGATGGCGCCGGCCAGACGCTCGCTGTCGCTTCGGTCGCGATCGCTCAAGGCGTGATTGAACGCATCTGGATCGTCCGCAACCCCGTGAAGCTTGGCGGGTGGGCGTGACGGCTCACCGTGGCCATCGTCTGCCGGGGCTTCCACCGTCATCGGGCTCGCTGGGGACGGCGGTTGGCTAGGTATTCGAGAGGCATCCCCGGGCCGGGTCTGGCGGACACCTCCGCGCCTTCGATCGGGCCGCAATTCGCGCAGAGAATTTGTTGTTCGATCGGCCCGCCGCACACTGCGTGCTGATACAGGATCGGTGGCCCGTCCTCCGCGGCCCATCGATCGCCCCAGGTCGTCAGGGCGATGAGCGCCGGCGCCAGGTCGCGCCCTTTCTCCGTCAGGACGTATTCGTGCTGTTCCGGATGTTCTGAGTAGCGATGCCGCTCCATGATCCCCGCTTCAATAAACGCGTCCAAGCGGGATGCGAGGACGTTGGTCGCGATGCCGAGGTTGTGCTGGATGTCGCCGAACCGTGTGACACCGGCGAACACTGCGTCGCGGATGATCAGCAGGCTCCATCGCTCGCCGACCACGTCCAGAGCACGGGCGATCGAACAGATCTGATTTTCATAGGTGTGGCCGAGCATGACATCCATTGTACGAGGCCACTTGCATCATGCAAGTTCATCGCCTATCGTTTCTTGCATCACGTAAGCCAGTCGCGAAGGGACTAGATCATGAGCAGCTTCACCACGGTATTCGACGTCGCCCAGCCGTCGGAGCGGGTTTTCGAGGCAATCCGCGACGTACGCGGCTGGTGGTCCGGCGCGATCGAGGGGCGCACCCGCGAAATCGGGGACGAGTTCACCTACGAGGTGCCCGACATCCACTGGTGCAAGTTCCGCATCACCGAAGTCGATGCCCCATCGAAGATTTCCTGGCTGGTGACTGACAGCTGGCTGACGTTCACCGAGAAGAAGGATGAGTGGACAGGAACCACCATCACGTTCGACGTCACCGAGCAGGACGGTCTGACTCAGGTGCGCTTCACCCATGACGGCCTCGTCCCGGAGTTCGAGTGTTACGAACTCTGCTCCGGCGCGTGGAGCGGATATATCGCGGGCAGTCTGCGGCACCTCATCGTTACGGGCATGGGCAGCCCCAACCCGGAGTCGCCTGTCGGTTCGATCTCGCCGGCCGCCCGCTGACCACGGCCGGGACTCGGCCGACATGAGCCCACCGGACCGCGGTTGCGCCACAGTCCGAGGGTGTCCGTGATCGCTGACGACCTCGCCGCGTTGCGCGGCGGTCTGCTCGCATTTTGCTATCAGTTGCTGGGGTCACCTTTCGATGCCGAGGACGCCGTGCAAGACACCATGGAGCGTGCCTGGCGGGCAAGGGATGCATTCGATCCCGCCGTCGCGGCGCTGTCGACCTGGGCGTACCGTATCGCTCGCAATGTCTGCTTCGATCGGCTCCGCGAGGCACCGCGACGCCCTCTACCGCGCGACCTCAGCAACCCCGGCATCGACATCGGAGCGCCCCTCGTGCCTGCGCTCGACGTTCCATGGCTGATGCCGGCCCCCACGAGCTGGTGGGATGACTCCGACCCGGAACGCGCCGCCCTCGCCGCAGACGGAGTGCGGCTCGCCGTCACCGCCGTGCTTCAGGCGCTGCCTCCGCGGCAGCGCGGCGTATTCATCCTCCGCGACGTGCTCGGCCATTCTGCTGCCGAGACTGCGGCCATCCTCGAACTCAGCGTGAACGCCGTGAACTCCGCGCTTCAACGCGCCCGCGGGGCAGTGCGGGACCGGGCAGCTCGCCCCGCATCGCTGCGGCGCGAATCCGTTGACCGCTATGCGCGAGCCATCGAGCAGGCTGATGTCAACGCCCTCGCTGCCCTGGTGGCTGCCGATGTCCTGTTCGAGATGCCGCCAGTGCCGCGATGGTCGATCGGGCGCGATACCTACACCGCGTTCATGGCGAACCTGTTCGCGTGGCGCGGTACGCGGTGGGCGACCAGACCGATCTCCGCGAACGGGCAGCCGGGCATCCTGCTCTTCCTGATCACTGACGCCGGGCTCCAGCCTCACACCGTACAACTGTTCGAGGCCGATTCCCGAGGTACAGCAGTCGGCCACGTGCTCGTCTACCAGGATCCGAAGCTGTTCGATCTCTTTGAGAAAAATCTCACCGCGGACCGATGAGTTCCTTGCCGCTGAACCGTAGAACCAGTTAGAGCAGTTATGAACAGGTTCGCGCGAACGACGTGCATACCTCGACCCACATGACATAAGGGAGCACACCATGGCACGCGTCATTCTCGCGCAATTCATTACTCTCGACGGCGTGGTCGAGGACCCGGACGGGTCCGACGGCACGTCCTTCGGTGGATGGGCTTTCCGCCACGGCCGCGAGGCCGTGGCCGGAGATAAGTTCGCCTACGGCTCGATCATGCAGACCGGCGTATTCCTCTTCGGGCGAACCACCTGGGAATACTTCTCCACGCTGTGGCCGGGGCGTGACGACCCCTTCGCGCGGGACCTCAACGCGGCTGACAAGGCCGTGGCGACCCGGTCCGAGGTCGACCTCGACAGGTGGCAGAACTCGAGGACCGTCGACGGTGACGTACTCGACTGGGCGCGCCAGGAATCCGTCGACCGCGACGTCGTCATTATCGGCAGCGGCTCGCTCGTCGATCTGTTCATCAATGCGGCAGCGGTCGACGAATACCGGCTGCGTATCTTCCCAACCGCCGCGGGTGCGGGGCGCCGACTGTTCCCCGACGGAGCTCGCCTCGAACTCGTCAGTGCTGAACGGATGGGCCCCAGCGTGCTCACGATCTACACGCCTGGAGCCTGAGCACGCGGCGAAACGCGATCCTGCGTTCGTACGTGCCGGATGCAAAATAGCTTTGGTCGGAACGGATCGAAGCTGGCTATTTACCCAAGGATCTCTGAGCCGGTGAGGGTGCTGGCTCACTCCGGGGGTCTGCAGGCAGCGTCGAGGTCTTCCCGCTGAGGACGATCCAGCCCATCACGCCGTACCAGAACAAGATTTCGGTGATGAGGAGGCGCTCAGTGGCTCCGGCGATGCCGGTGAGTTGTCCGGCGGCGGTGGGCGTGAAGGTTGTGAAGAACAGGACCGTCAGGACGATCGTAAGCGGGGCTGCGACGATGAGCCAGGTGCCGATACGTTTCCAGCGGGGCGTCCGGCGTAGTGCGATGCCAGTGAGCGCGAAGGCGAACACGGAGATGAGGGAGAGTCCGAAGCCGATGAAGTGCGGGAAGAAGTTCTCGAACGTGAATATCCCGTCGGTGATGCTACCAATTCCGGGGAGCACCCACAGTGCCAGACACCACCTGCACAGGGCCGGAGAGAGGTCGCTCTTGATAGTTCGGAAGATTCCGATAGCTCCGAGAATCAGGAGCACACCGGTGATGATGAATGCGGCGTTCATGTATGGAGCGGTGTTGCCGACGCCGAGGGCGCTGATCTGCGCCTGGATCGGCGAGTAGCGCGCGACGTGCACGTCCCAGAGGGTGTAGCCGGTGCTGACGAATCCCAGGATGAGCCACGCGAGAGTGAATAGGACGGGGCCTGCGATCGCGCCGAGTGCCAACGGTGATCGCGTTACTGCTTCTTGTTCAGTGGGTTCTGTCATCGGGTCTCTCCTCTGCCGTGGATGGCGCTTGTGTTGATGGTGACCTGCCCTGCGCAAGGTGAGCTGCCCACGGGCGCGCCCAGCCTGTCTCCGGGTTGGTGATGTCGGAGATGAGGCCGGTGATGAACGCCAACTCCGCGTCGAGCAGCATCAGCCGGTACTTTTCGTCGACCAGGAACAGCGGGGGCAACCCCCCGGCCAGAGCGCTTTCCATCGAAGCCCTGTCCTTGGCCTGGAGATCCTGCGCGCGACGACGACGCTCGTCCAGTAGGCGAACCGCGTCGTCCGGTTCGAGCGCGCCGATCAGCGAAAGGGCTAAGACGAAGTGGGGATACTCGTGCTCGGGATCGGAGATGAGACTCTGGAGCCAGTCCCGGCACTCGGCGCGGCCCTCGGTAGTCAACGCGTAGAGAATTCGCTCGGGGTAACCACCTGTGCGCAGCTTTTCCTTCTCCTCGATGAACCCTGCCTTCTCCAGCTGCTCCACCACCATGTACACCGAGGCAGGCGTGAACTTCACGCTCCGTCCGTCGTCGTTCGCCTCCAGCGTGCGCACCAGGTCATAGCGGTGCATCGGGCGAGTCGTCAGATACGACATCACCGCCAGCGCCAGCGGATTCGAGACCTTCCGCTTTACCACCTGGACTCGACACGTCGAGACAACATTTGCCGATTCATATAGTCGATTATGACTAGTCGGTATTGAATAGTCAATCCCGACTTGCGTCTCGAACCGATTGCGAGCACCCCCGTCAGTGGGCTGACAAGACTTGCGCCTGGGACGGCGCTCTTGATTCACAATCCACGCAACTCAACGCTCTTGGCGTGTCGCGATCTCCGGAATTATGCTCTCGATCTATCGAACATATGTTCGAGGATGAGAGGTGCGACGAATGACGCTGCTGGACAAGGTCGTCACCGTCTGGACGAGCGAGCAGGGTGTTCCCGAGCGGTTCGTCTGGGAAGGCGAACGCTTTCGAGTGACTGATACTCCGACGCCACTCGAGTTTGAGATCGGGCTCATCACCCACGTATCTGCGATTCCGGTTGGGTGGCGCCTGCAGGGCACCGACGAGCACGGGGAGAGTCTGATGTTCGACATCGGACAGCTCGCCGTCAGCCGTGAGTGGCGCGTGATCCGCACCTACCGGTGACGCAGTACGTTACTCGGTCTGGACGTTACTCGGTCTGGATCGGCTTGATTAGGTCCGGGTCGGCGGGGTCGGCGGTGTGCGAATTGTTGACCGTGCGGTCGACCTCGTAGGTGGTGATTGTTGACGCGACACTCTCCGAGATCACTTCCAGCAGGGAGATGACGTGCTCTCGCTCGGGATCGGTTGCCAGTTTGGCGGGATTCAGCCATTCGTCGTAGACGCTGGGGATGATGAACGCGGGCATGCGTGGGTGTACCTCGCCGGAAGCATCCCGAGCCTCTCGCGTGATGATCGCTGTCGACACGACCCACTCGTCGTTCACCTTGCGCACGGCATAGAGACCGGCGGCCGCGAGGATATCCGAACCTCCGTGAATGAAGTGCGGCTGCTTCACCTTCTTGCCCTCGACCTCGATGTCCTGCCACTCGTAATAGCCGCGCATCGGGACGATGCAACGTGACCCGGAGAACGCGTTCTTCCACAGCCCATTGGTCGAGATGGTTTCGATGCGCGCGTTGAACTGGGGTCGCTTCGAGTCGCGCATGAACGCCGGATGGAAGTCCCAGACCGCGGCGTCGACTGTTCGAGTCACCTCGCCCGAGTCGCCATGCTTGCGCTCGCGGACGATGGGCGTCAGATCGGTTGGCGCTATCGAGTAGCTCGGTTCCCAGTCCTCGTACGCGTTGCCATCCGCGTCGAAGGCCGGAACCAGGTCACTGGTCTTCTTATCCGACGCGAAACGTCCGCACACAGGTCCATCCTGTCGTGAGCGTGTGACTTTGTGGAGGGGATGACCAGGATCGAACTGGCGTCATCAGTTTGGAAGACTGAGGCTCTACCATTGAGCTACATCCCCGCGATCAGGGCCAAGCCCCAACGCGACGATCACTCTATCAAGAGAGTGAAGGCTGAAAGGCCAGATTCAGGCCTGCGGCCACTCCCACTTGCCGTCGTGCAGCGCGAGTTCCGGAACCAGAGTGTCTGGCGACGGTGCAGCGGAGCGGTCCGGCATGTAGACGTTGGTGCTCCAGTCGTCGCCATCCCACCAGCGCAGCTGAAATGGAACTCGAGGGTCGCGATACCAGCCGGGTGCGGGCGCAGGCGGCCCGTCGTGCGACTCCGCAACGTTGTCCGCCATTTCGATTCCCCTCTTGCACGAACTGGTGGTTATGTCCCACGGTAGCTGGCAAATCGCCGAATCGCGACACCCCACAACGGGTGCAGGCGGGCGTTATAGACTTGCCGAGGTCAATTTTCGGGCAACTTGTCGTTCCCTTTGAGCTGGCTTATGACATCCATCGCCCCGGGGCGTAGCTCAGCTTGGTAGAGCGCTCGGTTTGGGACCGAGAGGTCGCAGGTTCGAATCCTGTCGCCCCGACTCGCACGATACGAAGACAAATCAGGAGAACTACAACGTGAAGACCACGGTTGAGAAGCTGAGCCCAACCCGCGCCAAGCTGACCATCGAAGTAACGCCAGACGAGCTCAAACCGAGCATCGACCACGCGTACAGCCACATCGCGGAGTCCGTGAACATTCCGGGCTTCCGCAAAGGCAAGGTGCCACCGCAGCTGATCGACCAGCGCGTCGGCCGAGAAGAGGTGCTCAACCATGCGGTCAGTGACGGCCTCGACAAGTTCTACCGCCAGGCCGTCCAGGACGAGAAGATCCGCACCCTCGGTCGCCCAGAGGCGGATGTCGTCAGCCTGCCCAGCGTCAAGGACTTCTCCGGCGAACTCGTCGTCACCGTCGAGGTGGATGTCCGCCCGGACTTCGTCATCCCGAACTACGAGGGACTGAAGCTCGAGGTCGACCCGATTACCGTTTCCGCGGACGACGTGCAGGACGAGCTGGATGCCCTCCGCAGCCGCTTCGGAACGCTCATCACCGTCAGCCGCCCGGCCAGGACCGGCGACTTTGCGCAGCTCGACCTCGTCGCCACCATCGGCGACGAAGAGGTCGACACCGCGAACAACATCAGCTACGAGATCGGATCAGGCGAGCTCATCGAGGGCATCGACGAGGCGCTCGAGTCGCTGACCGCCGGCGAGTCGACGTCGTTCGAGTCGACCCTGGTCGGTGGCGACAGCGCTGGCGAGAAGGCGCTCATCTCCGTCACGCTGCTTGCCGTCAAGGAGCGCGAGTTGCCAGAAGCCGACGACGACTTCGCCCAGATCGCCAGCCAGTTCGACACCATCAAGGAGCTCAAGGCCGACATCAAGGAGCAGGTCGAGAAGTCGAAGGCATTCGGTCAGG
The DNA here is from genome assembly GCA_036271795.1 of Galbitalea sp. Lineage (GTDB taxonomy): Bacteria > Actinomycetota > Actinomycetes > Actinomycetales > Microbacteriaceae > Galbitalea. Next base: position 2,074 of record DATAZY010000024.1, on the reverse strand, counting down.
TCTCCCAGGCTCGCGACATGATCGTCGACGAACTGGTCAAGAAGGTCGACATCCCGGTTCCACAGGGACTGATCGACGACGAGGTCCACCGTCACCTCGAGAACGAGAACCGCCTCGAGGATGACGTGCACCGCGCCGAGGTTGCCGAGTCGAGCGAGAAGACGTTCCGCAGCCAGATCCTGATCGACGCAATCGCGGAGGCGGAAGAGGTCAAGGTCAGCCAGGACGAGCTGACCCAGTACCTCATCCAGTCGGCGGCGCAGTACGGCATGGAACCCGGCGAGTTCATCAAGGTGCTCGACGAGAACGGCCAGATCCCCGCCATGATCGGCGAAGTCGCGCGCGGCAAGACGCTGGCGCTCATCCTCGAAAAAGCGAACGTCGTCGACACCAAGGGTAAGAAAGTGGATGTCACCCCATTCATCGGCAAGCCCAGCGAGGACGACGAGTTCGACACCTCGGGCGCGGCAGACCTGCTCGCAACGGCAAACGCCGGCGCCCACGAAGGTCACGACCACGACGACCACGAGGGTCACGACCACAACTAGCGGGTAACCCGACCAACCGCGCCGATCAGTGCCCGGCGCGGCATGAAGCGCTCGGCGATAGTCGCCGCGACGTTCGTGAACCCGGTGACGACACTCGGTGGGGGATTGCGGCGGTCGAGCGCGCGCAGGGCAGTGCGCACAATGGTCGAAGCGCTCTGTACTCGACCGGCTCGCGCCTTTGGCCCGGCGACTTCGAAGAACTCCGTCTCCGTCGCACCCGGACACAGCGCAATGACTTTGAGGCCGTGCGGGCGAGCCTCGAACCACAGCGCTTCCGTGAAGCTCAGCACGAATGACTTGCTCGCGCCGTAGACCGCCATCCGCGGAATCGGCTGAAATCCGGCCGTGCTGGCGACATTGACCAGCACGCCGGTACCGTGCCGCAGCAGCTCGTCATAGAAGGCCTTCGTCAGGTCGACGACGGCGACCACGTTGAGCGCCACCTCCTCGTGAATGCGAACGGCATCCTCATCTTCGAAGAGGTTGTGACTGCCGAAGCCCGCGTTGTTGATGAGCGAGTGCACGGGCAGGCCGGCCTTCGCAATCTTCGCGGCGAGAGTGGATGGCGCTCCCGGGACTGTCAGGTCGGCGGGAATCGCCGTGACCGTGACTCCGTGTTTTGTCACGAGGTCGGCCTTTAGCCCTTCCAGTCTGTCCGCCCGCCGGGCGACGAGGATCAGGTTCGCCCCGCGAGCCGCCAGTTGTGCCGCGAATTCCGCTCCCAGCCCGGAACTTGCACCCGTAATCAGGACGGTCGACCCGCGAAAGTCAATCACTCCGCACTCTCAAGGAGCTCTGCGGCGTAGTTCTTCATCGAGCGCTGGTACCTGGGCAGATGCGGTGCTAGAGCGCCGATGGCAATCGCGGCACCCTCGACCGGACGACCCATGCTGACCAGGATGAGCGCGCGAGTCGCGGATACGGCATCCGCCAGCTCGTTGTCCGGCTCGAGCTGGTCGAGAAGAGCGAGACCCTCTTCGTAGCGCCCCAGGTTGCGCAGTGTGCTCGCGTATTGGATGAACGTGCGCCCGCGATTCGGTTCGCCGAGCCCGAGATCGAGGGCGCGCTGGTAGAGCGCCGCCGCCTCGGCCTCCAGGCCGACAGAGTCGCGGGCGGATGCCGCCTCGTACGCCGCCTCCGGATCATCCGCGGGCCGCTCGGCGACGAGGGCGTCGATGCGTTCGAGCAGGATGTTGTCGCCGATCTCGTCCGCGCTGTCCCAGACTTCTGCGACCCGAGTGGGCCAATCGTGGTTGGTCATGAGTTCAACGGTAGTCGTCCCGAATGCCGACAGGGCGCCGTGCTGGTCTGGTTCGCCCTGGGCGGGGAGCCCCGCAGCCGCGCCGCTCTCTGCCTAGGGCGAACACGCCAGTTTCGTAAGCAGGGCTCCGATAGATTCGTGTCACAAGCGATAACTGAAACGGAGCGCGACAATGGCCCAACCGGCTTTGGTCAGCAGTATTTTCGACCAACTTCTGAGCGACCGCATCATCTGGCTCGGCTCTGAGGTGCGAGACGAAAATGCA
>DATAZY010000023.1:0-62985 GCA_036271795.1 Galbitalea sp. | reverse complement strand
CGCGTGTCGCCTGTCATCTCCGGGTGGAAGGACGTGCCGAGCAAGTTGCCCTGCTCGACGGCGACGATGCGGCCATCCGACAGTGAAGCAAGCGTGGTAACTGCTGCCGACGCCGTCTCGACGATGGGTGCACGAATGAAGACCGCGTGCACCGCCGGCGACCCCACGACAGGGATGTCGAGGTCGGTTTCAAAGGAATCGAGCTGCGACCCGAACGCGTTGCGCCGAACCGCGATGTCCAGCCCGCCGACGGACTCCTGACCGTCGATGCCATCCAGAACAGTATCGGCGAGCATGATCAGACCCGCGCAGGTCCCCCAGACCGGAAGTCCGTCCGCAATCGCGGCGCGCACCGGCTCGGCGAGTCCGAACAGACGGCTCAGCTTGTCCATGACGGATGATTCGCCGCCTGGGATGATGAGCCCCGATACCTCTGCCAACTCAGCGGGTCGGCGCACACCAATGGCATCCGCCCCCAGGGATTTCAGGACAGCAATGTGTTCTCGAAAATCGCCCTGGAGGGCCAATACGCCCAGGGGCGATACCCGGGCCGGCGCAGCCAGAAAACTACCAGCCACGCTCGGAAAGGCGGTGCGGAGCGGCAAGGTCGGACACGTTGATGCCGACCATGGCCTCGCCGAGGCCGCGCGACGCCTCCGCTATGACTGCCGCGTCGTCGAAGAACGTGGTCGCCTTGACGATTGCCGCCGCGCGCTGCGCCGGGTTGCCCGACTTGAAGATTCCGGAACCGACGAACACACCGTCCGCACCGAGCTGCATCATGAGCGCGGCGTCGGCGGGCGTCGCGACTCCACCGGCGGTGAACAGCACGACGGGCAGCTTGCCCGCGGCCGCGACCTCGACGACCAGGTCGTAGGGCGCCTGAAGGTCCTTCGCGGCGACGTAGAGCTCATCCTTCGATTTGCCGGCGAGCGCGGCAATTTCACCGCGAATGGTGCGGATGTGCTTGGTCGCCTCCGAGACATCTCCAGTTCCCGCCTCGCCCTTGGAACGGATCATGGCGGCGCCCTCGGTGATGCGACGAAGCGCCTCACCCAGATTGGTCGCGCCGCACACGAACGGAACGTCGAAGCCCCACTTGTCGATGTGGTTGACGTAGTCCGCAGGGCTTAACACCTCTGACTCGTCGATGTAGTCGACCTTGAGGGCCTGCAGAACCTGAGCCTCCACGAAGTGGCCAATGCGCGCCTTCGCCATGACCGGGATGGACACGGCGGCGATGATTCCGTCGATCAGATCGGGGTCGCTCATCCGAGCAACGCCGCCCTGTGCCCGGATGTCCGCGGGCACGCGCTCGAGCGCCATGACCGCGACGGCGCCGGCATCCTCGGCGATCTTCGCCTGGTCTGCCGTGACGACGTCCATGATGACGCCGCCCTTGAGCATTTCGGCAAGGCCGCGCTTCACTCGGGTCGTGCTGGGCTGATCTGACGTACCTGTGCTGCTCATAGTCCTTTGATTCTACTTGGGGTCGGTTGGCCAGGCTGAGGCGAGCTGCTCGCGCATCTCCCCCAGCAACTGCGGCAACGCCTTGGTGTGCGCGATGATCGGGAAAAAGTTCGCATCGGTTGCCCACCGCGGGACGATGTGCTGGTGCAGGTGGTCCGCGACTCCTGCACCGGCGATACGACCCTGGTTCATTCCGATGTTGAACCCATCGCAGTTGGAAACCGTGCTCAACACCCGCATCGCTGTTTGAGTGAGGGTACCCATTTCGGTGATCTCCGTAAGCGTTGCCTCGTCATATGCCGCAACGTGCCGATAGGGGCAGACCAGCAAGTGACCGCTGTTGTACGGGAACAGGTTGAGCAAAACGTACGCCGTCTTGCCGCGCGCGACGATCAGCGCCTCCTCGTCCGACAGGGTCGGCGCCACGCAGAAGGGGTCCGCAGTGTTGTCCGGGTGCTTGTTGCTCTCGATGTAGACCATGCGGTGTGGTGTCCACAGGCGCTGGAATGCGTCGGGCACCCCCGCAAACTGGCTCGATGATTCGAGCTCGGCGTCATCCATGAGCTATACCTGCGCGTGTGTCACGATGGCATCGGTGATCCGCGTGATCGCCTCCGCGATCGGAATACCGTTCTCCTGGTGTCCGTCGCGGAACCGGAAACTGACCGAGCCGTTGGCCATGTCCTCTTCGCCGGCGATGAGCAGGTACGGCACCTTCATTGTCGTGTGGGTACGAATCTTCTTTGCCATCCGATCGCTCGAATCGTCCAGCTCGGCGCGCACACCCTTCGCTTTCAACTGCTGGATGATGTCGCCGAGATAGTCGTCATAGCCCGAAGCGACCGGGATGCCCACCACCTGCACCGGGGACAGCCAGACCGGGAACGCGCCTGCGTAGTGCTCGAGCAGGATGGCGAAGAACCGTTCGATCGAGCCGAAGAGCGCGCGGTGAATCATGATGGGGCGTGGCTTGGAACCATCCTTGTCGGTAAATTCCAATTCGAACCGCTCTGGCAGGTTCACGTCGACTTGCACAGTGGACAGCTGCCAGACCCGGCCGATCGCATCCTTGGTCTTGAGGTCGATCTTGGGTCCGTAGAACGCAGCCTCCCCCGGCACCTCGGTGAGTTTCAGCCCGCTGCGTTGTGCGACGTTGCGAAGCGCGTTTGTCGAATACTCCCAGAACTCGTTGGAGCCGATCCACTTTTCTTTCTCGTCATCCTTCAGCGAGAGCTCAAGCTCGAAGTCGTCGAGGCCGAAGTCCCGCAGCATCGAGATCACGAAATCGAGCACCTTGGTCGCTTCGTCTTCCAACTGGTCGGGCGTGACGAAGAGGTGCGAGTCATCCTGGGTGAATCCGCGAACGCGAGTGAGCCCGTGCAGAGCGCCGGAGAGCTCGTTGCGATAGACGGTGCCGTTCTCCGCCAGCCGCATGGGTAGATCGCGATAGCTGCGTCCGCGCTCCTTGTAGATCAGGATGTGCATCGGGCAGTTCATGGGCTTCAGGTAGTAGTCCACACCGACCTTGGTGACGTGTCCGTCCGCGTCCTTTTCCTCGTCCATCCGGATGGGCGGGAACATCCCCTCCTTGTAGGTCACAAGATGGTTCGACTGGATGAACAGGTCCGCTTTCGAAATGTGCGGCGTGTAGACGTAGGTGTAGCCGGCCTCAATGTGGCGCTTGCGCGCGTGCTGCTCGATTTCCTGGCGCACAATGCCGCCGCGAGGATGCCAGACCGAGAGACCCGAGCCGATCTCCTCGGGGAACGAGAACAGGTCGAGCTCCTTGCCGAGCTTCCTGTGGTCCCGTCTCGCCGCCTCCTCGAGGCGGTCGAGGTATTCGCGCAGTTCTTCCTTGGTCGCCCAGGCCGTACCGTAGATGCGCTGGAGCTGCTTGTTCTTCTCGGATCCGCGCCAGTATGCTGCCGCGTTGCGCTGCAGTTTCCAGCCGTTGCCGATCATCCGGGTGTTCGGGAGGTGCGGGCCGCGGCAGAGGTCCTTCCAGTAGACCTCGCCGGTCTTGCCGTCGACATTCTCGTAGATCGTCAGTTCTGCGCCGCCGACCTCCACATCTTCGTTGTCGTCTGTGCTGCCAGCACCGTGACCAACGTGACCCTTCAAGCCGATGAGCTCCAGCTTGTAGGACTCGTTTGCGAGCTCGGCGCGCGCGTCATCCTCGGTGACGACGCGGCGCACGAAGCGCTGGCCCTGGCGGATGATGCGATCCATGGCCTTCTCGATGGCCTTCAGGTCTTCGGGTGTGAATGGCTCGACTACATCGAAGTCGTAGTAGAACCCGTCAGTGATTGGCGGACCGATGCCGAGCTTCGCTTCCGGGTTGATCGACTGCACGGCCTGCGCTGTGACGTGCGCTGCCGAGTGCCGCAGGATGCTGAGCCCATCGGGTGAATCGAGCGTTACCGGCTCGACGCTGTCCGTTGTCGTCGTCGTGGCCGCGAGGTCTTTCAGTTCGCCGTTGACGCGCATGGCGACAACATTCCGATCAGTGAACAACTCGAAGCCAGTAGACATGTCGACAACTTTACCGGGGCGGACATGATGCCTCTGCCGCTGCGGAGACGGCCGCGGGCCCACCCCCGTGTTCGGGAATGGGCCCGCGTTGCTGGACAGGTCAGCGCACTAAGTGCGACGACCCGAGATCGATCGGATCAGGAATGCAATGACCGCGAGGATCAAAAGAATGATCCCCACCCAGAGCAGGAAGCTGACCGCGTGAACGAAGCCTCCGGTGATTGCGAGAACAATTGCAATGATGGCGATGATAATGAACAAGATGCCCATTTTCGTTACCTCCTTATCGCTGGATCTAGCAAACTCGACGCTACCTGCGTGACCCGGTCAGGGGTCAGGGGTTGCTTTCGATAGCCCGATAGCGCTATGCCCGGGGTCGATTCAATCGCCTGGGATGATGAGACAAAACGGGTGCCCGGCCGGATCCAGATAAACGCGAAATCCGGGGTGGTCGGAGTCGGTCCTGGTCGCACCGAGCGCCAGCACCGCCGATTCCGCGATGTCGAAGTTCTCGACCTTCACGTCGATGTGTGATTGCTGCGGAACATCCTGGCCCGGCCACTTCGGCGGGTTGTAATCATCCACGCGCTGGAACGCGAGTAGGGGTCGATCCAGGGGCAGCACCACCTCGGCCCGATCTGCATCGAACTGAACGATTTCGCCTCCGAGCAACTCGGAGTAGAACCTCGCGAGCACTCGAGGTTCAGGACAGTCAAGGATTACGGCCTCAAAGGTTCCGATCATGAATCCACGCTATGGTGCGCGACCGTCATTTAGGCGCGTCGGCCGATGATCGATCGGACAAGAAATGCCAGCGTCGCAATCACGAGGATGATGACGCCGACCCGGAGCAGGAATCCAATAATCCGGATGAGCACCCCGAGGATGACAAACACAACAAACGCAATCGCAACCACACCAGTAGCGGCGAGCACGACGACCGCAACTCTCATGCTGTGACCTTGCCCATTCCTTCTGACCGAGCGATTTTTCCCAAAACGAAACGCCAAAACACGGGTCCTGTCTTGCCGGGTTACCCCGCCTTTGGGGGCCATACTGGCACTACCCGAGGAGGATTCATGCCTACGCACTTACCCGACTCCCAACTGCAGTACGCCCCCGACGTGCCTGTTCGTGACTCGATTCTGTCGCTCGCGCCGCCCGACGGGCTGAGGACGATCGACATCGACTGGGACATCCTCAAGCGAGATCTGAATGATCGAATCTCCATGGTCGTCGAGTATGGATACTGGAAGTCCAGCGCCGACGTGTCAGAGGACGATCTCCCGCACGACCAGGTCAAGACCGTGGACAAGATTCTCGCGCTCTGTCGCGTTGAGCCCATCCTGTACGTCACCGGAAGTATTCGGCCCGGGGGCGCGGGAGCGCTCGTCGCGCTGACTTCACGGCTTGTCGTGAGCGCAGACCTGAGTCCCGTCGAGAAACCCGACACCGCGGGATCGTTCACCTCACGGGTGCGCGCACAGTCGCGACGCGACATTTCGGGTGTCGAGCTTCTCGAAGTCAGCGAAGCGCGGCATGACGCGAATTGGCCGACACGCATTCGCATCAATCTGACCGTCGGCGGATCCGAGATACCACTGCCCCTGGCGAAGGGCCACCAGGTTACGAAGGAAGAGAACCTGGCGGCGCTGCTGCCCGCATTGCTCGAGGATCTCGACCGGCGGTAAACACTCGTCGTACCCCGCGGAATAGAAAAGGCCCCGGAACTCCGGAGCCTTTTCTTCTGTGTGGGCGGTACTGGGATCGAACCAGCGACCTCTTCCGTGTCAGGGAAGCGCGCTACCGCTGCGCCAACCGCCCATGGAGCTATTCAATTGAAATGATTCGGAGTGAAGCTTGGCACCGGCGAGGTGGCGACGGGATTCGAACCCGTGTAAACGGCTTTGCAGGCCGGTGCCTGACCACTCGGCCACGCCACCACTGTGTTGCAACCACATGGGGTGAACCATGAGTCTTCACTCGAGCGGATGACGAGATTCGAACTCGCGACCCTCACCTTGGCAAGGTGATGCGCTACCACTGCGCCACATCCGCATTGCCCGCATTTCTGCGTGCTAGACGACTGTATCTGATCGCCAAGACTATGGCCAACCGACGCGGCGAGTGTGACGCAACGTATGTCGGACAAGCCACCAGAGGTTTCGCGATACGATGGCAACCGTCCGATTTAGGGCGATTGGCGCAGTTGGTAGCGCGCTTCCTTCACACGGAAGAGGTCATCGGTTCGAGTCCGGTATCGCCCACAGTGCCATGGCTCCTCACTCCTTGGCTTGAGGCCCTAGCCAGACCCAACCACCACCGCGCGCTCGTGGCGCGCCGCCTGGCGTACCGCCAGCCACAGCAGCAGCGAAATGAAGCCCGACCATAGCACGACGACGACGATCGACAGGAACTGCATCTCGAAGAGTGTGGGTTGACCGTTGTAGACCAGCCCGAGCCCCAGGCCGAAGATTCCGACCATCAGCAGACCCACGGATGCCGCAATGAGGTGAGCGCCGACGAGGAACCACGCGTGCCGGCCGGTCGCCCGCACCCGACGGGTCACGAAAAGCGAGCTGGCAATCCCTGCAACGAGTCCGGTGAGGCCCGCCCAGAGCGGCGTGAAGTAGGCGCTGCCCGCCGAAATCGCGACGAGGCCCGTGAACAGCCCAGCCACGGCGCCGGTCGCATTGGTGGTTGCACTCGCCATGCGCTGCGCGATCAGCCAGCCGACGATGCCCAGCACCGGCGCGATGAGTGAGTTGATGATGATGCGTGGCGTAATGACACTGTCAACGGTGAGTTCGAGGCCGACGAATCCGAGGATCCAACCGGCCCAGATGATGAGGCCTGAGATCAATAAGAGCCATGGTCTCGGTCGGGCGTGCGACCGGTCCTCGACCGCCCAACGGCGCGCAACAGTGAGCACCACGAGCGCACCGGCGCCAACGGCAACCTGGACGGGCAGCGCTCCTCCGAGATCGACCGGTCCGGCGGTGATCGGGATCCCAACGCTTATCGGGAACAACACGACGATCGCGACCGGCACAAATACGAGCGCGGTCCATCCGATGGCGAAGAGGATGGCCGGAAGCGGATGCGACGTCGTGTCCCGCACCGTCAGGCTCGCGAGAAATCCGCCCACTGCGGCGAGGGCTGCGGTCGGATACTCGAGCGGCGACGACCAGACGGCGGGGATAAAAAGGCTGATCAGAACCCAGATGAGGAGCGAACTGGCCGAAATCAGAACCGTTAGCGCAACCGAGGATCGAAGTCCCGTGCGGTCAAGAAATTCACGGTAAAAGATCGAGAGGGCCGGGATGACGGCGAGAATCGCAATCGCGCAGACGATCGTGAGGGTCGAATGATTCACCGTCCGCCTCCTTCCGCACGGTAACTCTAGAAGTCAGGCGCAGACAAACGTGGACCGCCGCTCTGAAGAGCGACGGCCCACGTCGTGCTGTTGCGTGTGAACTACACCGTGGCAGGAATCTCGTACGCCTCTTCACCGTGAACGGTGGAGTCGACGCCGGCGACCTCATCCTCGTTCTTGATGCGGAAGCCCATCGTCTTCTGGATGACCCAGCCGATGGCGTATGCCATGCAGAAGGAGTAGATCGCCACGCCGAAGCCACCAAGGGCCTGAGCGCCCAGCTGAGTGAACGGAGTCGGGTCGCCTGCGGCGATGCGACCGAAGAGGCCGATGCCGCTTCCGAAGATGCCGATGTAGAGGGTGCCGACGAGACCGCCAACCAAGTGGATGCCGACGACATCGAGCGAGTCGTCGAAGCCCAGCTTGTACTTGAGGTCGATCGCGAAGCAGCAGACCGCGCCAACCAGGATACCGAGCACGATGCCCCAGAACGGCGTCAGGATGTTACAGGCCGGGGTGATCGCTACAAGACCCGCGACCGCACCGGATGCTGCTCCAATCGACGTCGACTTGCCGTCCTTGAACTTCTCGACCACGATCCAGCCGATGATGCCTGCGGCGGGAGCTGCGAGCGTGTTGATCCAGGCGATCGCGGACGTCGTGTTGACTGCAGCCTCAGATCCAGCGTTGAATCCGAACCAGCCGAACCACAGGAGCGCGGCACCGAGCAGAGTCAGCGGCACGTTGTGTGGAGCGTTCATCCCCTTCGCAAATCCGACACGCTTGCCGAGCACAAGAGCGAGAGCGAGACCCGCTGCGCCGGCATTGATATGGACAGCTGTACCACCGGCGAAGTCATTTACTCCCAGTCCGAAGACCGACCACCCGCCATCGGTGACCACGCCCTTCGAGTTGACCGCGAAGTTGAAGACCCAGCTGGCGACCGGGAAGTAGACCAGTGTGGCCCAGACTCCGGCGAAGACCATCCAGGCACCGAACTTTGCGCGGTCGGCGATCGCCCCGGAGATGAGGGCGACGGTGATAATTGCGAAGGTTGCCTGGAAGGCGACGAACGCGAGGCTGTAGGTGTCACCGGTGTTGGCGCCGATCATCGGGCCGAAACCACCGGTCACGTTTGTCGTGCCTGACCCAATGAACTGGCTCAAGCCGACGTTCGCGAACGGGTTCAGCAGCCAGCCCTTGATGAGCCAGTCGGTGATCTTGCCATTGGTCGAGAGACCGAAAGACATCGAGTACCCGTAAAGGACCCAGAGCACCGACACGAGCGCGATCGCGCCGAAGCTCATCATCATCATGCTGATGACGCTCTTCGCCTTGACCATGCCGCCGTAGAAGAATGCGAGCCCAGGGGTCATCAACAGAACCATCGCAGCGCCGACAATCAACCACAGGGCGTTCAGGTTGCTCGTGGTATCGGCAAGCGCGGCATGAACTGTGAGTTCAACCATGTGAATTGTTTACCTCTCTTGAAAAAGGGAAGCACCGTCGGCTTGCGTACAACGACAGTGGATCGTGTCGCCTCGGGTACGCCCCCAGTGTGGTGGTCCAACGTTTCGGCGGGAGAGTCAGGGCGTTTCGACCGTGTTACGGGGAGGCCCCAAATGTAAACATCGTGTTTCGAGCGCAATAGAGTCGAAGCCATGACGGATGCCGGATCCCCGGGCAAACGCGCGCTGGCCAGGTCGACTGTCGTCGCTTGGGTGGCCCTTGGCTTCGCTGGAGTCGCCGTCGTCCTCGTTGCGATGCTTACGCTCGCGCAGGTGATCTCGCCGACCATCCTTGCTGGCGAGGGAATCCCGATCACCCTGACCTCGAAGGCCCTGCTCACCGCAAACGAGCTCCGCTCGGTGAAAGGAGCCCGGATCGCCGTCGACAGCTACTCCAATGTCCAGGAAACCACGCTTCAGGATTACATCCAGGAAAACCCCGAGGGCGCGTCGAGAGCCGTGCATCCCTCGACCTGTTCCTCGAAATTCGAGGGAAGCCTGGCCTGGGCGGTAGCGGATACGCCGAGCTACTCCGGTTGGAATTCCGACGTGATCTACGAGGCCGACGACATCGACAAGGATTCGGCCGGGCAGTCGGCGTTTCGCGAGCAGCTGGTTCGACACTTCGCCACGGTTGCCGCCGCCACCAGGTTTGTGGCCGCTGAGCGCGCCTCGTATCGCGATTGCCCGGTAGCGACGTACGCGGACAGCAATGACGCCCAAAACGATGTGACGTATCACTTCACCTCGGTGAAGCTGAACCTCGGGCTGGATAGCCTCGTCGAGCAGGGGGTTCTCCAGGGTCAGCACGTTCCCCCGGATGCGCTCAACGTCTACCTTCGCAACCAGAACGTGGTCTACGAACTCATTCTGTCGACCAGTTCCGAGCCGCCGCACGGGATCGACCCGGCAACCCTCGCCGTCGTAAAGGCAGCGGCGACCAATCTGGCTGCACTGGATTAGCGGCCGCGAGCCACTGGCTACAGGCCGCTCCCGGTGGTGAGCGCAATCAGGCGCGACACGGCCCGCAGGTACTTCTTGCGATACCCGCCCGCGAGCATGTCCGCCGGAAAAACCTGGTCGAGCGGTGTGCCGGTCGCGAGCAAATGGACCTGAGCGTCGTAGAGGCGGTCTACGAAGGCCACGAAGCGGAGAGCATCTGTCTGGTTCACAAACGGATGAACGCCGCGGATCCCGACCGTGTCGATGCCCTCGACCAGCCGCACGTACCGCGATGGATGCACCTTCGACAACGTCACGAGGACTGAGGTGAAATCATCGATCGTGACCACACCGTCCGCTTCGGCGACTCTGGCCGCAAATTCCTCGTCTGACAGTGCGACGGCATGCCCCTCGACATCCCGGCGGCGGTAGTCCAGGCCGTCGATGCGCACGATCTCGAACTTCGCGGCGAGCGCATCGATCTCGCGCAGGAAGTCCTGGGCAGCAAAGCGTCCCGCCCCGAGTGCATTGGGCGGCGTATTCGACGTCGCAGCGAGCCGGGACCCGGATGCGACCAGGTCGCTCAACAGCCGCGACATGAGGCGGGTGTCGCCCGGGTCATCCAGCTCGAACTCATCAATGCAGACGAGGCTCGCGCCCTTCAGCAGCGCGACCGTCTGCGGATAGCCCAGTGCTCCGACCAGGGCGGTGAACTCGATGAAGGTGCCGAAATATTTGCGTCCGGATGCCGCGTGCCAGAGCGCCGCAAGAAGATGTGTCTTTCCGACTCCGAATCCGCCGTCCAGATAGATTCCGGGCAGGGAGTTCGAGGGCTTCCTGCGGCCGAACAGGCCGCCCTTGCCAGCCGTCCAGCCGGCAGCGAACTTTCGGATTGCGGCCAACGCCGCACCCTGCGACGGATAGTCGCGATCGGGACGGTACGAGTCGAGCGATGCCGTCGCGAACTGGCGGGGTGGAACGAGATGCGCGACGATCTCCTGCCCGGAGAGAGTCGGGTTACGTTCCGCGAGAGTGCTCGTCGGGCGCGAAGTATCGGCAGTCATGATTGCGGCCTTGATATGTGTCGAACTCTTACGGTTTACCCGTGCGAATGATCGCGCACTCTCGTAGATTCGAATGGACAGGTCAGGCATCAAGCTTAGACCGACCACGTTGACGCAACTCCCCCGGAGGCACTCCATGACCGTTCCGACAGATCCAGACGCCCGTTTCGCAAGCTACGCGCATCCCGAACGTCTCGTTTCGACGGAGTGGCTGGCCGCGAACCTCGGTACCCCTGGGCTCGTCGTCGTGGAGTCCGACGAAGACGTGCTCCTCTACGAGACCGGCCACATCGAGGGCGCGGTCAAGATCGACTGGCACACCGATCTCAACGATCCGGTCGAGCGTGACTACGTTGACGGCGCGGGGTTCGCGAAACTTCTGGGGAGCAAAGGCATCACGCGGGACACGACGGTTGTCATCTACGGCGACAAAAACAATTGGTGGGCCGCATACGCGCTCTGGGTGTTCAGCCTGTTCGGCCACCAGGATGTTCGCCTCCTCGACGGCGGTCGCGCCAAGTGGGAGGCCGAGGGCCGCGCATACACGACCGACAAGGAGTCCGCGCCGCAGGTCGAGTACCCGATCGTTGAGCGCAACGACGCACCCATCCGCGCCTTCCGGGATGACGTTCGCGCCCACCTCGGAAACCCGCTCATCGACGTCCGTAGCCCCGAGGAGTACACGGGCGAGCGCACCACCGCCCCGGCGTATCCCGAGGAGGGCGCGCTGCGCGCAGGCCACATCCCTTCGGCACAGAACGTGCCGTGGGCGAAGGCCGTCGCTGAGGACTTCGGCTTCAAGTCGCTGGATGAGCTGAACGCGATTTACCGCGACGGCGCCGGCCTCAAAGACGGTGATAGCGTCATTGCGTATTGCCGCATCGGCGAGCGTTCGAGCCACACCTGGTTTGCGCTCACGCACCTGCTCGGCTTTGAAGGAGTTCGCAACTATGACGGCTCATGGACTGAGTGGGGCTCCCTCGTCGGAGTGCCGATCGTCAAGGGCGCAGACGCAGGAGAGGTTCCTGCGCGTTAGCGACGTGAGCGTGGTGCCGCGATGAGCGACACGCTTCCCACCAACCTCGCTCAGATTCGCGAGGATTTCCACGAACTCGAACTTCGTGACCGGCTGCAGCTGCTGCTGGAATTCTCGAATGAGCTTCCGGACCTTCCGGAGCGCTACGTCGACCATCCAGACCTGCTCGAACGCGTCGAGGAATGCCAGTCCCCCGTATTCATGTTCGTCGAAGTTGATGACCACGACATCGTCCACATGTTTGTGACCGCTCCCAAAGAGGCCCCCACGACCCGCGGATTCGCATCAATTCTGGTCCAGGGCCTCGCCGGTCTCACGGTGCAGCAGGTGCTCAACATCCCGGACGACTTTCCGCAGGACCTCGGGCTCACTGAGGCGGTCAGCCCGCTTCGGGTGCGCGGGATGACGGCGCTGCTCGCGCGCGCGAAACGCCAGATTCGCGAGAAGACGGCGGCGTGATCCTCACCCGCGTCATCCCGACGGTCGAACAGCCTCTCGATCAGGACGCTCCGGATTTCCGGGATCGCCTCGCGGACCTGTACCGCCCGGGCGCGGCGGACTGGGTGCGACTGAATCTGATCGGCAGCGTCAGCGGAAGCGCTACGGGCCCGGATGGCACGAGCGAGACCCTCACCAACCCGGTCGACCGCGCCATCCTGGGTGTCATCCGCAGCCTTGCCGATGTCGTTGTCGTCGGTGCCGCGAGCATCCGAGCGGAGGGATACTTCGTCCCACGCAATGGCGCGCTCGCAATCGTCTCGCGATCCGGCGACTTCGCGAATCACCAGATCAAGGGCACGGACCAGCACGGAACCCTGATTATCCTGTGCCCGGCCGCTGCCGTCGAGACAGCCAGAGCAAGCATCGGGATGCCCGAGGTCACGATCATCGCAGTGCCCGACGTCGACGGTTCTCTGACCGCACCGGCAATAGTCACCGCTCTCCGCGACGCTGACTACCGTTCGATCGTGGTCGAGGGTGGACCGGCGCTTGCGACACTCTTTGTCATGGATGACGCGGTGGATGAGCTGTGCCTGACGACGAGCCCGGTGCTCAACGGCGGGGCGATGCCGCTGTTCGGCGCTCACGAGTTCGCCGATCGCCCGCTCACACTCACGCAGTTGCTCGTCGACGGCGGCGGCGCGACCTATGCGCGCTGGACGTTGTAGCCGCCCGCGCGTCAGGGAAGGCGACTAAGCCAGCCGCCGATGTCGTCGTTGAACCGAGCGGCGTCATAGTTCCAGAGCTTCGCGTGGCGCGCGATCGTGAACTCGTCGAAGGTGACGATATCCGGTCGAGCCAGAGCCAGCGCCCGCGACGCATAGGGGGGTACGTAGCCGTCGTCTGCGCTGTGCATGAGCAGAATCGGCAGCGTGAGTTCTGTAGCGCGGGCCACAAAGTCGAGCCGATCGAGATCGATGGGTTCTGCCTGGCCCGTGAGACCGCGCGCCCACGATGAACTGACCAGCGTCCGGGCGATCGCGCTGACGGCGCGCGGCGCATGCTGGGCATCCGTCTGATAGTTGATGGTGTCGACCCAGTTGATGACGGGTGATTCCAGCATGATGCCCCGCAGGATGTGAGCGTGCGCCGACCGTGTCGCCAGCTGCAGCGAGATCGCACCTCCCATGGACCAGCCCATGAGCACGACCTCCGTTGCACCTCGCGCGATGACGAACTCGAGTGCGGCGTCGACATCCCGCCACTCCGTGTCTCCGAGCGTGTAACGGCCGTCGGCACTCTGCGGGGCGTCGCCGTCGTTGCGATAGGAGACGAGCAATGAGTTATATCCGCACCGGCGTATGACCTCGACGGCGCGAAGGCACTCTTGCTTGCGCACCCCCCTGCCGTGAACCGCGATGACCCAGCGGTTGCTTTTCGCGGCCGCGGGAATGAGCCAGGCAGGCGCCGCACCGACCGGGGTCTCGACGATGACATCCTCGTACTGGATGCCCAGTTCGTCGGGGTGGAGGTAGAACCAGCCCGCAATCGATCCCCTGGTTGCCGCAGCAAGATCGCCGTGATCGACGGCAATCAGTTCGCGGACGACCCAGTTCGGCCCGACCTCGAGGATCGCGCCGATCCTGGCGTGCCCTGAGCCTTCCGAAAAGTACAGCCCGTACTGCCCCGGCGCCAGAGAGTCGAGCGTCTTCGACAGGATGACCGTGGTGTCAGTACAGCCGAGCACGCGGAGATCCTCTACCCGTGTCTTGACCGGGATGATGATGCGTCGTGCAACGTAAACGGAAAGCGCCCCAACGGCAGCGATGCCGGCAAAGGCGGCCGCACCGAGCGCAATTGCGGTGGCGGCGACCGCAGTCGACCCCGCGCCCGGCTTTCTCGCCATTCGCTCACACCCCGCCCTACGCCGGTCGCTCTATTCAGGGGCGGCGAGTCGATCGACACGCCACCTGCAAAAAAGCCTAACCTTCACTCGTGTCCGATTCTGTCGCCGGAAGCGTAAGTCCTCCAGCTTTTGTGCGTGCCGTTGCGGCGCTTCAGGCCGCGCACACCCGTCCGGAACTGACGATCACCGAGATCCCGGCCCCCGGCTCACTGGCACCAAGTGCCATGGCGCTGGCGGCGGATGTCACGCCGGCGCGCCACGGAGTCGACTCTCCCCTCGGCACCGGCCGATTCATCCTGCTGCACGATCCCAGCGCCCCAGAAGCGTGGGGAGGTGAGTTCCGCATCGTCTGTTTCGCACAGTCGCCGCTCGACACCGACATGGGTCTTGACCCGTTCATGGCAGAGGTCGCGTGGTCCTGGCTGGTGGATGCCCTCGCCAGCAGCGGGGCACATTATCACTCCGCCTCGGGCACGGCTACGAAGATACTCTCGACCGGATTCGGCGAACTGGAATCACAGGGTGACGGGGCCGTCATCGAACTGCGAGCATCCTGGACCCCGCTCGACGCCGAAATCGGCCCACATGTGGAAGGGTGGAGCGAGTTACTGTGCATGTTGGCCGGGCTTCCCCCGGCAGTCGAGGGAGTAAGCCTGTTGTCTCTGCATAAGTCATCACCGAGTAGGTCGTGACGAGCTCCAACGAGACACCCGCGCCCGAGCCGACGCCGGCCGAGGCTGTGCCCGACGAATCTGCGCCAGCAGCGGCTGTGCAGGCCGAGCATGTGACGGTCAGCGTCATCGACACGCGCGCGGCCTATCTCGAGGCCGTCGCGGCAATTGTGGCCGGCAACGGACCCATCGCGATTGATGCGGAGCGCGCATCCGGCTTTCGCTACTCGCAACGTGCGTATCTGATTCAGATCTTCCGTCGCGGAGCCGGTACCTTCCTGTTCGATCCGCCGGCGATCGGCATGTTCGCCGAGTTAAACGAGGCTCTCGCCGACGAGGAGTGGATCCTGCACGCCGCCAGCCAGGACCTGACCTGCCTGCGCGAGGTCGGCATCGATCCGAGGAGACTCTTCGACACCGAACTCGGCGCCCGCCTTGCCGGGCTGCCAAGAGTCGGACTCGGGACCGTCGTCGAGGAGCTCCTCGGAGTCCACCTAGCCAAGGAGTTTTCGGCCGCGGACTGGTCGACGCGACCGCTTCCGCAGGCCTGGCTGGTCTATGCGGCGCTCGACGTCGAGCTGCTCGTGGACCTCAGGGAAACTCTCGGCGAGCTGCTCGAGAAGGATGGCAAGGGCGAGATCGTGCGCGAGGAATTCGAGGCCGTACTTGGCCGGGATTTCCGCATCGTGCGCGAACAGCCGTGGCGCCGACTCAGCGGCCTGCATTCGGTTCGCGGCGTGCGCGGGCTGGCAGTTGCGCGGGAACTCTGGCAGGCGCGCGACGACTATGCCCGTGAGACCGATATCGCGCCCGGCCGGCTGGTGCCGGACTCTGCTCTCGTCGCTGCGGCTCGAACGCTGCCGGCGTCCAAGCGCGACCTCGTCGGCATGAGGGAATTCACCGGCAGGGCAAGCCGCTCGCAGATCGATCGCTGGTGGGACGCCATCCAGGTCGGAATGACAACAACCGATCTCCCTGTGCTGCGGGCGACAACCGACAGCGTGCCGCCGCCGCGGGCGTGGCCGGACAAGAACCCTGCCGCTGACCTGCGCCTTAAGGCTGCACGGGTCGCGGTGACCGAAAAATCGACGGAGGTCAACATTCCGGTCGAGAACCTTCTCACCCCCGAGCTGCTGCGTCGTCTGGCCTGGGCACCACCCGAGCCCATAGAACTGGGCGCCGTTCGCACCGTGCTCGCGGACATGGGCGCGCGCGCCTGGCAAGTCGACACGATCGCTGCTCCCATCACCGAGGCATTCGTCGCGTCGGCCTCGACCAATATGGTGGAACCCTCCGAAGGCGTTGTGGGATCGGACCAAACGACTGCGACCGAGGCCTCCGCCGAATCGTAGGAAGAGTCAAAGGATTATGGACCGGAACGCCCAAGCCTAGGATCGAATCGAGCCGTATTTTTATGCGGCCTTTTGACTGTGGAGGGCATTGTGGCCGAGAGAACTGAAGTCGTTTTCGTCGATGGAGTGAGAACCCCGTTCGGACGAGCCGGCGAAAAGGGAATGTACTGGAACACCCGGGCGGACGACCTCGTCGTGAAGGCCATGATCGGGCTGCTTGAGCGCAACCCCGGCCTTCCGAAGGACCGGATCGACGACGTCGCCATCGCCGCGACGACCCAGACCGGTGACCAGGGACTGACCCTTGGCCGCACCGCCGCGCTGCTGGCCGGGCTCCCCCAGTCCGTGCCCGGATATGCGATCGACCGCATGTGCGCCGGTGCCATGACATCGGTCACCACGATCGCGGGTGCCATCGGATACGGAGCCTACGACTTCGGGATCGCCGGCGGCGTCGAGCACATGGGGCGTCATCCGATGGGCTTCGGCGCAGACCCGAACCCGCGGTTCCTCTCGGAGAAGCTGGTGAGCGTCGAGGCGCTCAACATGGGCAACACCGCCGAGAAGATTCACGACCGTTTCCCGGCGCTCACCAAAGAGCGCTCGGACCACTTCGCGATGCGCAGCCAGCAGAAGGCGGCCGCGGCCTACGACAACAACAAGCTGCAGCCCGATCTGGTACCCGTCGCGATCAAGACCGACGCCGGCTGGGGCCTCGCGACCCGCGACGAGGCGCTGCGCCCCGACACGACCATCGAGGGTCTCGCCGCCCTCAAGACGCCGTTCCGTCCTCACGGCCGGGTCACGGCGGGTAACTCGTCTGGTCTCAACGACGGCGCAACCGCAAGCCTGATCGCCAGCGCGGACGCCGCGAAGGAGTTCGGTCTCAGCCCCAAAATGCGCATGGTCAGCTTCGCATTCGCCGGTGTCGAGCCGGAGATCATGGGCATCGGCCCGATCCCGTCGACCGAGAAAGCACTACGCAAGGCGGGCCTGACGATCGATGACATCGGCCTGTTCGAGCTCAACGAAGCGTTCGCGGTCCAGGTACTGTCGCTGCTGGATCACTTCGGCATCGACGACGAGGACCCACGCGTCAACCTCTGGGGCGGCGCGATCGCCATCGGTCATCCGCTGGCTTCGTCGGGTGTCCGCCTGATGATTCAGCTTGCCGCGCAGTTCGCAGAACACCCCGAGGTTCGCTACGGACTCACCGCTATGTGCATCGGTCTCGGCCAGGGTGGAAGTGTCATCTGGGAAAACCCCGCCTATGTAGGAAATACAGCCAAGGGGAACAAGTAATGGCGACAGAGTTCGACGACCTGAAGGCCCTCTCCGCCGACGAGATCATCACCCACTCGTATGTTCGCGACATCCCGCTGCCCTCTGGCGGGACCCTCGCGCTCATTACCCTCGACAACGACCGCGATTACAACCGGCCCAACACGCTTGGGCCGGCCACCCTGGTCGAACTCGGCGACGTTCTGGATGTCCAGAAGGCACGAGCGGCGAAGGGCGAGATCAAGGGTCTGGCAGTCACCGGCAAGCAGTACATCCTGGCCGCCGGAGCCGATCTGTCGAAGGTCGGCGAGATCCCGAGCAAAGCCGTCGGCAAGCAGATGGCCCAGCTCGGCCACGCGGTGCTCGGCAAGCTCAGCGGTTTCGGGGTCCCGACCTTCGTGTTCATCAACGGCCTCGCGCTCGGGGGTGGGCTCGAAATCGGGCTCAACGCCGACTACCGCACGGTCGACAGCTCGGTCGCGGCCGTCGGACTGCCCGAGGTCTTCCTCGGCCTGATCCCCGGCTGGGGTGGCGCCTGGCTACTGCCGAACCTGATCGGCATTGAGAACGCACTGAACGTCATGATCTCGAATCCGCTCAAGAACAACACCATGCTCAAGGGCAAGGACGTGCTCGAGCTCGGCATCGCCGACGCGATGTTCGGACCGGCGAACTTCCTCGAGGACTCGATCAAGTGGGCGGACGGCGTGATCGGTGGCAAGACGAAGGTCAAGCGTCCGAACGAGCCGGGCAAGATCGAGCGGGCCGTCAAGTGGGATGTTGCAATCGGCGTCGCACAAAAGACGCTCGAGCGACGCATCGGAACTATTGCCAAATCGCCCTATGCGGCGCTGGCGCTGCTCAAGGCCGCCAAAAACACCGACAAGAAGACCGGCTTCGCCGCGGAAGATGAGGCGCTCGCCGACCTCATCGCCGGCGACCAGTTCCACGCCAGCATCTACGCCTTCGACCTGGTGCAGAAGCGGGCCAAGCGCCCCGCCGGGGCACCGGACAAGGCCATCGCCAAGAGGGTGACGAAAGTTGGCGTGATCGGGGCGGGCCTAATGGCATCCCAGTTCGCGCTCCTGTTCGTGCGTCGCCTGAAAGTCCCGGTGGTCATCACAGACCTCGACCAGGAACGCGTCGATAAGGGTGTCGCGTACATCCACGACGAGATTCACAAGCTCCTGGACAAGAGCCGAATCTCTCATGACGAGTCAAACCGCCTGAAGGCTCTCGTTACCGGCACAACCAACAAGGCAGACTTCGCGGACTGCGACTGGGTGATCGAGGCCGTATTCGAGGAGCTCGGAGTCAAGCAGGATGTCTTTGCCGACGTCGAGCAGTACCTGACCGACGAGGCAGTTCTTGCGACGAACACATCGTCCCTGTCGGTCGAGCAGATCGGCGCCAAGCTCAAACACCCGGAGCGTCTGGTTGGATTCCACTTCTTCAACCCGGTCGCGGTCATGCCGCTGATCGAGGTCGTCAAGACCCCTCACACGGATGACGCAACGCTGTCGACTGCGATGGTCACGGCCGCGGCGCTGTACAAGAACGCCGTGATCACGACCGACACGCCAGGATTCGTCGTCAACCGAATTCTGGCGAAGGTGCTCGGCGAGGCCATGCACGCGGTCGACACGGGAACCCCGTTCGAGGTTGTCGACGGGTCTGTCAAGCCGTTCGGACTGCCCATGACGCCGTTCGAGTTGCTCGAGTTGGTCGGGCTCAAGGTCGGCGCGCACGTGCTCGACACGCACCACGCCGCGTTCCCCGATCGTTTCTTCGAGAGCGAAAATCTGCATAAGCTCGCCGAGCTGGGTCACATCTTCGAGCGCGATTCCAAGGGAAACATCAAGGGCTACGACCCCAAAGCCGTGGCAATCGTCGCTGGCGGTACGACGCCCATGACGGGCGAGGAGCTGCGCACCCGCATCGAGGACGGTCTCGCCGACGAGGTGCACCGCATGCTCGAGTCGAAGGTCGTTGCAGCCGCAGAGGACATCGACCTCTGCCTCATCCTCGGTGCAGGGTACCCGTTCCAGATGGGCGGACTCACTCCATACCTCGACCGAGTTGGGGCCTCGGAGCGAGTCTTCAAGGACACGTTCCACCACCCGGTCATCCGCGGCACGAACTAAAGGGTCCGCGAGAGGTCGCAAACGACCCTTCCTTTGCGGGATAAGGAGTCGATCGTGACCTCTCGCGGAGTTTTGGCTAGAGGTTGACGGCCGACATGTCGGCGTAGCGGTCGCCCTGCGGTGCCGCGACGGAGTCGAGCGCGGCGAGCTGGTCTGCAGTCAGAACCACGGAATCCGCCGCGACGTTCTCCTCGAGATACCCGACTCGCTTCGTGCCGGGAATCGGCACGATGTCGTCGCCTTGGGCGAGCAGCCAGGCCAATGCAACCTGGCTGGGAGCGATGCCGGCCTCAGCTGCGACCGCGTCCACTTGCTCGACGATGCGGATGTTTGCTGCCAGGTTTTCACCCTGGAACCTCGGGTTGTGAAGGCGGAAGTCCGTCTCATCGAGGTCGGCTATCGTACGAATCGACCCGGTCAGGAATCCGCGACCGAGCGGCGAATACGCCACGAACCCAATTCCCAGTTCACGAACGACCGGAAGAATCTCTGCCTCGGGATCGCGCGACCACAGCGAGTACTCGGTCTGCAAGGCGGTGACCGGATGAACGGCATTCGCCCGGCGAATCGTCGCCGGCGCCGCCTCCGACAGCCCATAGCCGAGGATCTTGCCCTCAGCGATGAGTTCGGCGAGAGCTCCAACCGTTTCCTCGATGGGCACGCCCGGGTCCATCCGGTGCTGGTAGTACAGGTCGATGTGATCGGTCTGCAGGCGCTCGAGTGAACCCTCAACTGATACTCGAACGTTGGCCGGGCTGCCATCAATTCCGCGCTCGTTGGTTTCGTGGTTCATGGTGCCGAACTTTGTCGCAATGACGGCCTCACCCCGACGCCCCTTGAGAGCCTTGGCGAGCAGTTTCTCGTTCTCGTACGGTCCGTACATCTCGGCGGTGTCGAAGAACGTGACTCCGAGTTCAAGTGCGCGGTGGATGGTCGCGATCGAGCCAGCCTCATCCGTTCCGGCGCCGGTGTAAAACGCGCTCATCCCCATGCAGCCGAGCCCGAGGCGCGAGACCTCGAGGCCGTTCGCTCCCAGTGTGATCTTTTTCATTTGCTTCCTTTTTTGTACGTCGCGATCTTGAAGTCGATCGCGGCGAGACTTTTGGTCATCTCATCGAGTTGGGCGATGACGGATTCGCGATGCGTGAGTAGCAGCGCAAGGCGTTCGGGCGTACTGACGTCGCCACGGCGGACGAGGTCGACATACTCGCGGACCTTCGCGATCGGCATGGAGGTCGACCGCAGTTTGGTCAGAAACTCGACCCACGAGATATCAGCATCCGAATAGCGCCGATGGGTCGAGGATGCCCGTCCGACACCACCCAGCATGAGGCCTTCTCGTTCGTAGTAGCGCAGCGTGTGGGTCGAGAGACCGGTCCGCTCTGCCGCCTCCGAGATGGACAGCGACGCATCAACAAGAGTCATGATCTCAGGCTAGAACTTAGAGTGCGCTCTAAGTCAATGACGCCTCCTTGCGTATTTTTCGAACGTGTTCGGTGATGTGTTTTGAACACGTTCAGAAGGGGGCGAGGGAATGGCAAAGAGCGACAACACTCGAGCGAAGATCACCGAAACGGCCATCGCCTCGTTCCGTGAACGCGGATACAACCAAACCACAATTCGCCTGATCGCCGAGGAGGCGAACATCTCGGTCGGCAACGCCTATTTACTGCTTCCCGACCAAGAACCACCTCGTACAGGAGCTCTACCTGCGCGTGCAGAGCGATCATCTAGAGCGCGTTGCTAAAGGTTTCGCAGGCACGACGGATATCGGTAGAACTCGACCCGAAACCGGTCGGATCTTGAGATCCCTCGGCGCCCGACTGGGACTAAGTGCCGCCTGCCTCAGCCTCGAACTCGCGGTGGGCGCAGTCTTCCTGGTCGCGGCCAATCTATGCAACCCCGACGGTCCGATCGCCTAGTCTTGGTCGCGTTCTACGTTCGCGCTAATCGAGCGCTTCGCGTCCTCTGGCAACGGCCGCGCGACCGGCACCCGACTTCCGAGCACCTGCGCGACCAGATCGCGCGCGATGGTCTGCGGGTTGAGGCCGACGACGTCGAGCAACTCCTCGCGCGAACCGTGCGGCAGGAATTCGTCCGGCAGACCCAGCTCGGTCACCGCCGTGTCGACGCCGGCCGCACGCAGGTCCTGGCGGATACGCGTCCCGATGCCGCCAACGCGGACGCCATCCTCGATCGAGACCACGATCCGATAGTCGGCGGCCATTGAGATGACCGTCTCGGGAACCGGCACCACCCAGCGGGGATCGATCACGGTGGCGCCAATCCCCTGTGCGGCGAGCCGCTCCGCGATCTGCAGCCCGAGCTCCGCCATCGGCCCGACGGTCACGATCAGGACATCCTTGTGGGCCGCCTCGCGCAGCACATCGACGCCATCGGAGGTTCGACGCGCCGCCTCGTGCTCGTTGCCTACGGACGCCTTGGAGAAACGGATGACCGTGGGCGCGTCATCGATCGCGACGGCCTCCCGGAGCTCCTCACGCAGGCGCGACGCGTCGCGAGGTGCAGCGAGCCGAATGTTCGGAACCACCTGAAGGATCGCAAGATCCCACATCCCGTGGTGACTCGGCCCATCCGGGCCGGTGACGCCTGCCCGGTCGAGGACAAACGTCACGCCGGCCTTGTGCAGGGCAACATCCATGAGCACCTGGTCGAACGCGCGATTGACGAACGTTGCATAAAGTGCCACGACCGGATGCAGGCCGCCGAAGGCGAGACCGGCCGCAGACGTGACGGCATGCTGCTCTGCAATGCCGACGTCGAACACCCGTTCGGGGAACTTCTCGGCGAACCGGTGCAGCCCGGTCGGTCGCAGCATTGCCGCGGTAATCCCGACGATCCGCCGATTCTCGGTCGCCAGCTGCAGAATCTCGTCGGCGAATACCGAGGTGAAGGATGGTCGGCTCGGCGTCTCGACGGGCTCGCCGGTCTCCGGGTCGATATGTCCGACCGCGTGAAACTGATCGGCGATGTCGTGCATTGCGGGCTCGTAGCCGCGGCCCTTCTGCGTGATCGTGTGGACGATGACTGGCGCGCCGTAGTTCTTCGCCTGCCGTAGAGCGTGCTCGAGCGCATGGATGTCGTGGCCGTCGACGGGACCGATGTATTTGATGTCGAGGTTCGAGTACAGCGCTTCGTTGTTGGTGAACCGCGACAGGAACCCGTGCAGACCACCGCGAACACCGCGATAGAACGCTCGCGCCGGCGCACCGAGGTGGCTGAAGAACCGGGTACTTGAGATGTGCAGGGTGCGATAGGCACGGCGGGTGCGAACCGTGTTCAGGAATCGCGCCATCCCACCGATCGTCGGAGCGTAGGAGCGACCGTTGTCGTTGACGACAATGATGAGTTTGCGCGCGTTGTCGTCGCTGATGTTGTTGAGCGCTTCCCAGGTCATCCCACCGGTCAACGCGCCGTCACCGACGACCGCGACGACGTAGCGATCGTTTTGGCCAGTCATCGCGAACGCACGCGAAATCCCGTCTGCCCAGGACAGCGAACTCGACGCGTGCGAGCTCTCGACGATGTCGTGAACAGACTCACTGCGCTGCGGATAGCCGGCGAGACCGCCCAATTGACGAAGGGTGCTGAAGTCATGGCGACCAGTCAGCAGTTTGTGAACGTAGCTCTGGTGTCCCGTGTCGAACACGATCGCATCGGTCGGCGAATTGAAGACGGCATGGATGGCGATGGTCAGTTCGACGACGCCAAGGTTCGGCCCGAGA
Organism: Galbitalea sp.; assembly: GCA_036271795.1. Lineage (GTDB taxonomy): Bacteria > Actinomycetota > Actinomycetes > Actinomycetales > Microbacteriaceae > Galbitalea. The sequence continues at coordinate 39,516 of DATAZY010000023.1, read as the reverse complement.
TGGCCCCCGGTCTTCGACACCTCCGCAACAAGAAACTCGCGAATCTCCCCGGCAAGCTCGTTCAACTGTGCATCGGACAGCCCGTCAAGATCACGCGGGCCGTGGATGTTCTCAAGCAGGCTCACCAATCGACTCTAACTCGCGAGTCACCTAAACCAGGCTACGAAGTACGTATTGCAGAATTCCGCCGTTGCGGTAGTAGTCGGCTTCCCCGGGAGTGTCGATGCGGAGAACGGCATCGAATTCGACGTCTTTCTTGCCGGCAGCCGACGCGTCACTCGGCCTCGCCACGACGTGCAGCGTCTTCGGGGTCCGACCCTCGTTCAGCTCCTCGACACCGCTGATATCGATGATTTCCGTCCCGTCGAGGCCGAGGGAATCCCATGTCTCGCCGGCGGGGAACTGCAGCGGCAGCACGCCCATCCCAATCAGGTTGGAGCGATGGATGCGCTCGAAGCTTTCGGTGATGACCGCCTTGACGCCAAGCAGGCTGGTTCCCTTTGCTGCCCAGTCGCGCGACGAACCGGAACCGTATTCCTTGCCACCGAGGATGACGAGCGGGGTGCCTGCAGCCTGGTAGTTCTCGCTCGCGTCGTAGATGAACGACTGCGGACCGTCCGCCTTCGTGAAGTCGCGGGTGTAACCGCCCTCGACCCCGTCCAGCAGCTGGTTCTTCAGGCGGATGTTCGCGAAGGTTCCGCGAATCATGACTTCGTGATTGCCGCGGCGGGACCCATAGGAGTTGTAGTCCTTGCGGTCGACGCCGTGGGCATCCAGGTAGTGGCCTGCGGGGCTGTCCGCCTTGATGCTCCCCGCGGGGCTGATGTGGTCGGTGGTCACCGAGTCGCCGAGCTTCGCGAGAACGCGAGCGCCGGTAATGCTCGCGACGGGCGTCGTCTCGATGGTCATCCCGTCGAAGTATGGGGGCTTGCGCACGTAGGTCGACTTCTCGTCCCACTCGAAGGTGGCTCCGGTGGGTGTCGGAAGCGATCGCCAGCGGTCGTCGCCGTCGAACACGCCGGAGTACTCGTGCGTGAACATGCTGGTGTCGATGGATGAATCGATGGTCGCCTGCACCTCGGCCGCATCCGGCCAGATGTCGGCGAGGAAGACGTCGTTTCCGTCCGAACCCTGGCCGAGGGCATCGTTCTCGAAGTCAAAGTTCATCGACCCGGCAAGGGCATACGCGATGACCAGAGGTGGCGACGCGAGGTAGTTCATTTTGACGTCGGGGTTGATGCGACCCTCGAAGTTGCGGTTACCCGAGAGCACCGCCGTGACCGCGAGATCGTTCTTGTTCACCGCAGCCGAGATCTCGTCGATGAGCGGACCGGAATTACCGATACAGGTCGTGCAGCCGTAGCCGACGGTGTAGAAACCGAGGTCTTCGAGGTAGCCGGTGAGCCCGGACTTCTCGTAGTAGTCCGTGACGACCTTCGACCCGGGTGCGAGCGTGGTCTTGACCCACGGCTTCGACTTCAGGCCCTTCTTGCTGGCGTTGCGGGCGAGCAATCCGGCCGCCAGCATGACCGATGGGTTCGACGTGTTGGTGCACGAGGTGATCGCCGCAATGGCGACCGCTCCGTGGTCGAGGACGAAGCCGTCTCCGTTTTCGAGGATCACCTCGGTCGGGCGGGATGCCGTCTTCGGCGCGTTGGCGGCGTGAGAGTGCTTGTGCGAGTGCTCGTGGGCGGACGTCTCGTCCTGCGCGGTAAAGCCGAGCGGGTCGGACGCGGGGAACGTGCCCTCAAGGACCATGTCGACCCGAGAGAGATCGTCATCGTTCGCATAGGACTCGAGGTCGATCTCAAACTGGTTCTTCGCATTCGAGAGTTCGACACGGTCCTGCGGCCGCTTCGGACCGGCGATGGATGGAACAACTGTCGAGAGATCGAGTTCGAGGTATTCACTGTAGGTTGGCTCGCGGCTCGCATCGTGCCACAGCGTCTGAAGCTTGGAATATGCCTCGACGAGCTCAACCTGCTCCTCGCTGCGCCCGGTCAGCCGCATGTAGTCGAGCGTGACGTCATCGATCGGGAAGATCGCGGCCGTCGAACCGAACTCCGGGCTCATGTTGCCGATCGTCGCGCGGTTCGCGAGCGGAACGGATGCCACGCCGGGTCCATAGAACTCGACGAACTTGCCGACCACTCCGTGCTTACGCAACATTTGGGTGATCGTGAGCACGACATCCGTTGCCGTCACTCCGGTCGGGATCGAGCCAGACAGCTTGAAACCGACCACCTTCGGGATGAGCATCGAGACAGGCTGCCCCAGCATGGCCGCCTCTGCTTCGATGCCGCCGACGCCCCAGCCGAGCACACCCAGGCCATTGACCATCGTTGTGTGAGAGTCCGTGCCGACCAGGGTGTCCGGATAGGCCTGCAGCACGCCGCCGACCGTGCGGGTGTAGGTAACGCGTGCGAGGTATTCGATGTTGACCTGGTGCACGATCCCCGTGCCCGGCGGGACGACCTTGAAGTCGTCAAACGCAGTCTGGCCCCAACGGAGGAACTGGTAGCGCTCACCATTGCGCTCGTATTCGAGTTCGACATTGCGCTCGAAGGCATTCTCGGTGCCGAACAGGTCGGCAATGACGGAGTGGTCGATGACCAGCTCCGCCGGCGCGAGCGGGTTGACCTTGGTCGGGTCGCCGCCAAGGGCGGAGACCGCTTCGCGCATCGTCGCGAGGTCGACGATGCAGGGGACGCCGGTGAAGTCCTGCATGATCACGCGCGAGGGGGTGAACTGGATCTCTGTGTCCGGTTCCGCCGTGGGAACCCACGCGCCGATCGCTTCGATCTGGCCCTTGGTGACATTCTTGCCATCCTCGGTGCGCAGCAGGTTCTCGAGCAGCACCTTGAGGCTGAACGGGAGCTTCTCGTATCCCGCTACCTTGTCCACCCTGAACACCTCATAGTCGGTCGAACCGACTTTCAGAGTGTCCTTCGCGCCGAAACTGTTGACTGCCGCCATTGCCGTCTCTCCCACCGTACTTGTTCACATTGCGCTAACTCGATACTTCTAAAAGTATCTCGATATCAAGATAAATCTAGCACTCTTCGTCGAGCGCTGGCCGAGCGAATTCAGGCCGCTTCTGGGTCGTCCGGGTCGGCATCCTCTGGCTTGTCTCCAGCGTAGACACCTCGCACCAGAAGCCAGGTCGCCCAGAGGAACAGCGCATACAGCGGCACGCTCGTGATCAGACGGACAACGCCCAGCGCAGCCACATTGTTCGCGTAGTAGAGCGGAACCTCGAGCACGAGGCGGATCGCAAAAAGCGCCACCCAGAGCCATGTTGCAAGCGTCAGGATGCGGCGCTTCGAAGGATCCGTGCGCCAGCCGTCGACATCCCCGAAGAGCAGGCCGACAACGAGCCCGACCAACGGCCAGCGGACGAGAATGCTCACCAGGAGCGCCACGAAGAAGCCCGCATTGATCAGGATGCCCGGCACGAAGTTATTGACGGCGCGACCGGTCACGAGCGTCAGGACCGCGGCGATCGCGAGCAGCACCGCGCCTGTGATGGCGCTCGACAGCGACGACCTCGCTCCCGCCCGGGCGACGACGAAGACCAGGGCGATGAATGCGGAAACGAGCACCGCAACCAGCAGGCTGTTTGAGAGGAAGGTGTTGGTCGTGAGGTAGATCACGAGGAACGCGATCCCGGGAAGGATCGACTCGATGATGCCCCGGATGCCGCCAACAGCCGCGAGGACGGCTCGCGCGCTTGGGGTCTCGCCCGGTTTCAACTGCCTTAGCCCGCTCTGTTGTGCTGCCGCCGCGAGGCTTTCAGAAAAGGTTGGGGACTTGTCACTGTCCCGTTGGCCGTCCTCCGGCGTTTTCTTCGCCATCGATTACATCTCCCCCGCGTTGGCCGGCATGTGAAGCGGGATCAGGTCACGCGGCGGCATCGGGGTATTTCCGCGGACGACGACGACGCTTCGGAACAGATCCTCGACGTACGACGCTGCCTCGGGGTTGACCGCTCCATCGCCGGAAATCACTCCACGCAAAAACCAGCGCGGGCCGTCGACGCCGACGAACCGGACAAGTCTCGCGCCGGTCTCGCCCGCGACAGTCGCGGGAATCTGGGCGAGCACTTCCGGCCCGAACGGACCATCCGCAATCCGTGTCGTGCCACCCTGCTTCTGGATCTGGTCGACGATCTGGTCTCGAATCTCGGCCCACAACCCGCTCGTGCGGGGGGCCGCGAACGGCTGAACCTGAAGGGTCGAGTTGGCGTAGTCCATGGCCACTGCGACGACGCGATTGGTGCCCTCCTCGACCTCGAGTCGCAACTGGAGCTCGGCCCGCGGAACAATCTTGACTCCGCCGAGGTCAACGTACGGTCGAACCGCGTTCGCCTCGCTTTCATCGAGGGGACCGTTGACTTCCCTGTCCGCCGGTGCCGATTTCGGCTCTTCTGGCGGCGTGTCAAATCCGCTTGTGTCACTCACGTACGACTCTCCTGATTGGTCTGACCTGTCGGTTCGTCTGAGGTGCTCGAATATCCCGTGGATCCAAAACCCGATTCGCCGCGCTCGCTGCCTGGGAGGCGCTCGACCCGGATGAACCGCGCCCGCGTCACCGGTTGCACGATGAGCTGCGCAATTCTGTCGCCGACCGAGATCGAGTAGCTGGCCGCGGTGTCGGTGTTCAGGAGGGTGACGCGGATCTCGCCGCGGTACCCGGCATCCACCGTGCCGGGGCTGTTGACGATTGTGATCCCGTGCTTCGCGGCAAGGCCGCTGCGAGGCACGACAAACCCGACAAAGCCGTCGGGAAGGGCGAGCGAGACCCCCGTTCCGACCGTCGCGCGCTGGCCCGGGGCAAGGGTAGCGGCCTCAGCGGCATGGAGGTCTGCGCCAGCGTCGCCGGGGTGCGAGTACTCCGGCAACTGCCCGGAACCGATCAGAACCTCGATCACTTGACCCACGTGTCGAGGGTAATGCAGATAAGTGATGCAATAGAGCCATGTTGATATACCGCGAGCGCCTGCTTCCCGGCCCAATGATCTTCGTGATCACCGCGCTTGTGATCCCCGCGAGCCTCCTGGTGTTCCTGCCGATCAACATGACCGTTGGCATTATCTGCGCGGCCGTGCTCTACACGGCGTGCGTCGTTCTGTTGGTTATCGGATCACCGCGCATCGAAGTCACGGATGCGATGCTCGTCGCCGGGCGAGCAAGCCTGCCACTGCCGAACGTCGGCGATGCCCAGGGATTCACCGGAACGGAAGCCACGCAGCAGCGCGGACCGAAACTCGATGCGCGCGCCTGGCTCGTCATCCGTGGCTGGATTTCGCCCGTCGTAAAGATCGGCGTCAACGATGACAGCGATCCGACGCCCTACTGGCTCGTCTCAACGAGACATCCCGCAGATTTGGTTGCAGCGCTGGCGAAAGCCAAGTCGCCGGTTAACAACTAGTAGCCCGTTGGGAGCAGTTACAGCTGCCGAATGGCGGCAACTGTGCTTGTTTTGTGCGCCGCTTAGGCGGCGCACTCCGCGCAGATCGGTCCGAGCTTTGTGTCGTGGTCCAGCTGCGAGCGGTGCTTGACCAGAAAACAGTTCACACACGTGAACTCGTCCGCCTGGGGCGGTAGTACGACGACGTCGAGGTCAAGGTCGGACAGATCCTGTCCGGCCAGCTCGAAGCTGCCGGGGTTGTCCGCATCGTCGACATCCACCTGTCCGGACATCTTGTCCGGGACGCGCTCCTTCAGGGCCTCGATGCTGTCTGAGTCATCGTCGGTCTTGCGAGGTGCGTCGTAATCGGTTGCCATGCCCATCCACTTCTTTAGTGCCTAATTGTTCCCAATCGGCGGCCACAGTTTGCATGAATGACAGCCGAATAGCAAACCGTAACCGCAGGGTTCCGATCTGCACGGGTGTGTAACTGACGGCACGCCCGGTCTATTCCCCGGATTCACGGCAATTCCGTGTCATTCTTGACCAGAATTGCGACAGCCGGAGGGCTTTTCACCATGCAGGACCTACGCGTAATCGGGACAGAAGACGGCGCGCTGCTCGTCTCGGACGACGACGGCACCCGGTATCGGCTGCCCGTCGACGATGTCCTGCAGTTGAAGCTGCGCCAAGTGACGCCCGATCCGAGCATCGGCGCTCGGCTGGCGCCGCGCGATATTCAGGCCTATATCCGGTCGGGGATGTCTGCGGAGGATGTCGCGACCATCACCGGTGCGCCGTTGGATCACATCCAGCGATTCGAAGGCCCCGTCCTCGCCGAGCGGGAATTCGTAGTCACCAGTGCGCTGAGCGTGCCCGTCCACACGGCCCTCGAGACGGATCCGCTCGCCCAGGGCGTCAACTTCGGGATGGCCATCCGTTCCCGGTTGCAGGATCTCGGCGCCGCGAGCGAACGCTGGGCCAGCTGGAAGGATGCCGCCACCGGCTGGATCGTGAAGTTGTCGTTCACCGCCGACCAGATCGATCACGATGCCCGCTGGCACTTCGATCCTAAGAAGCAGGCACTGGACCCGATCAACAACGAAGCTGTGACGCTGTCCCAGCAGGGGAACGCGACCGGAAGCCTGATTCCCCGACTTCGCGCGGTGCACCAGGAGGAACGCCCGCAGGACGCCAGCCGCTTCGACAGCGGCGCCTTCGACCTCGGTGAGGCGGACGCCCCCGAAGCCCGCGCGCGGCTTGAGGCGGCGACCCGCAATGAGACCAAACCGATGCCCGAGCAGGGCTCCGAGCCCGGCCAGACCGCTGACCTGCTTGACGCTCTGCGACGCCGCCGCGGTGAACGCGAGGCGGCGTCGTACGACGATGAGTCATTCGACGAGACCGTGTCGCCCTTTGGATCGCCTGTCGCCGGTGCGTCGCCGAGTGGGTCCATTCGCCTCGTCGATGTTCAGATCGAGACATCGGACGCTCCTACGGAGGCCTCTCCTGCGGCTCGCAAGACTGGTCCACAACCGACGGCACGCCAGACCGGTGGGCAGCCGCGGGTGCGAAAGGGTCGACCCACAATGCCGACTTGGGACGAGATCGTTTTCGGGGCTCGCCCCGACGACGATCTGGCCTAGCTGTTTCCCTCGGGTCGACCCGAGGGAAACAGCTAAGCGAAGGCTCCGAACCGGAGCAGGGGGATCTGGAGTTCGGCTGGCGACCAGGAGCCGTGCTGGCCGATCATTGCGAGTGAGTGTGCCGTGGCCGCGCGCGCGTCGTAGTACGCCACATTCTTCCGAGCGGCGACCAGAATGTCGCCGATGCGCGGCGAGACCTCCGGAGCCACGGCGCCAAACCAACCAGCCGCAATGGCTTCGTCCCGTGTGGCGATCCAAGCGCGGCCAGATTCCGCATCAGTCCACCGCTCCACCAGCGCGGCGCGGCCGCTCTCGCTCAGGTCTGGTTCGAAATGCAACTGGAGGCAACGCGGCTCGCCCGAGACGAACCGTACGCCCTCGATCAGCTCCGGCACTGAATCGATGAGCAGGTGAGCGCTCAGCGGGATGTCTACGATTCCGTGATCCGCGGTCAGCACCATCGCATCCGCTGCCCGTAGCACGCCCGACAGTCGGCGCACCTCGGAATCCACGTCTTCGAGTTGCGCCGTCCACTCCGGCGACTCCACGCCGAGGGCGTGGGCGATCGTGTCAAGTTCCGGGACGTACAGGTACAGCAGTCCTGGGGGTCCTGGTTCGCGCAGCCAGCGCGCGGCTACCTCGAATCGATCGGCGATCGATGCCGCGACCCGGTACTCCGCGCCCCGCAGGACGGCGTGAGTGAAACCGCTTGACTGGAAGCGTGCGGGCCCAACTACGACGGCCGCCAGGCCGTCCGCGCGGGCGTGCTCGAATACGGTTGGGAGACGCTGCCAGGTGGCGGGTTCCAGACGGTCATCCCAGCCGGTCAGCTGGTTCACGATCCGGTCGTTCGCCGCATCGAGCACGGAGTAGCCAACCAGTCCGTGCTCGCCCGGTAGCGCGCCCGTAGTCAGCGACGCCAGGGCTGCGGCCGTTGTGGTCGGGAAAACGGTATCGATGGTCTCCCCGTGTGCCGCCGTGAGGGTCCGGGCGTGCCCGGACCGGGCACGAAGTGCGGCGGCACCAAGCCCGTCGACGAGCACCACAACGATGCGATCCGCTTGCCCGAAACGGAGCCGATTCCCCTCTGATCGCAGGGACGCGAGGCAACTCGTCAAAACGTCGGCAAGGCTGATCCGGTCAACAGTGGGCCCCGGTAACATGGGGGCAATCTTATGGCTACTCCCACAAATCCCGGCTCCGATGAAGCGACCGCACCCGCCCCGACCGAGCGAATAGAAGAAGTCGACGTCTCCGCCGAAATGCGGAGTTCGTATCTCGAGTACGCCTATTCGGTCATCTATTCGCGCGCGCTCCCGGATGCGCGCGACGGCCTCAAGCCTGTGCAGCGCCGCATCCTCTACCAAATGACGGAGATGGGCCTGCGCCCGGACCGCGGCCATGTGAAGTCGAGCCGTGTCGTCGGGGACGTCATGGGCAAACTGCATCCCCACGGCGACGCATCCATCTACGACGCCATGGTCCGCCTCACTCAGGACTTCGTCCTGCGGGTCCCCCTCATCGACGGTCACGGCAACTTCGGTTCGCTCGACGATGGGCCGGCGGCGCCGCGATACACCGAGGTGCGGCTGGATGCCACAGCTTTGGCAATGACGGACGGACTCGACGAAGACGTCGTGAACTTCGTGCCGAACTACGACAACCAATTCACCCAGCCAGAGGTACTACCGGCCGCATTCCCGAACCTGCTGATCAACGGCGCGAGCGGAATTGCCGTCGGTATGGCCACCAACATGGCTCCGCACAACCTGATCGAGGTCATTGGGGCGGCACGCCATCTCCTCGACAACCCCGACGCAACCCTCGAAGACCTGATGGAGTTCGTGCCGGGACCCGACCTGCCGACCGGCGGAACGATCATCGGTCTGGACGGCGTCAAGGATGCCTACGCGACCGGCCGAGGAGCGTTCAGGACGCGGGCCAAGGTCACCGTCGAACCGATCTCGGCCCGCAAAACGGGGCTCGTGGTCACGGAACTGCCCTACCTCGTCGGACCGGAAAAGGTCATCGAGAAGATCAAGGACGGCGTCAACTCCAAGAAGATCAGCGGAATCTCGGATGTGACCGACCTCACCGATCGAAAGCACGGCCTGCGGCTCGTCATCGGGCTCAAGACCGGATTCAGTCCGGAGGCGGTACTCGAACAGCTTTATCGGCTCACACCGCTTGAGGACAGCTTCCACATCAATAATGTGACCCTCGTGGATGGTGGCCCGCGCACGCTCGGCCTGAAGGAGCTCCTGCAGGTCTACGTTGACCACCGACTGTCGGTGGTCACCCGGCGCAGCCAGTACCGCCTCGAGCGGCGCAGGGAACGCCTGCACCTCGTCGAAGGCCTCCTGGTCGCCATCCTCGACATCGACGAGGTCATCCAGGTCATCCGGACGTCCGACGACAGCGATGCCGCACGCACCCGCCTCATCGAGGTCTTCGACCTGAGCCAGGTGCAGGCCGAGTACATCCTCGAGCTGCGTCTTCGTCGCCTTACCCGGTTCAGCCGGATCGAGCTCGAGACGGAGCGCGACCAGTTGCACCGCGAGATCGAGGAGCTCGAGGCGATCCTCGCCGACCCCTCGCGCATCCGCGGCGTCGTCTCCGACGAACTCGAGGCGACGGCCGAGAAGTTCGGCACCCCGCGTCGCACTCTCCTCACCGAGGCGCGCCCTTCGGTCGCCACGACCTCGCGGTCGGCTCGCGCGGCTGCTCCCGACCTTGAGATTGCGGATGCGCCCTGCCGGGTTTACCTGTCGACAACCGGTCGCGCAATCCGCGTCGATCTCCCCGACGATGGCACCGAATTGCCCGGAGCGAAGCGCCGCAGCAAGCACGACGCCATCCTCTCCACCATCGACACCACGAGCCGGGCAGAGATCGGGGCAGTGACCTCGCTTGGGCGCCTGATTCGTTTCACTTCGGTGGACCTGCCGTCGGTGCCGGCGAACTCAGTCCAACTCGCCGCGGGCGCACGGATCGCCGACTACCTCGGGCTCTCCAATAAAAAAGAGCATGTACTTGGCTTCGTCTCTCTCGCCGCGGACTCCCCGATTGCGGTTGGCACGGCCCAGGGCGTCGTCAAGCGCGTTGCGTCGGGCTTCCCCTCCAAACCCGACTTCGAGATCATTGCCCTGAAGCCCGGCGATGAGGTAGTCGGGGTCGCGCAGGGGCCCGAGAGCGACGACCTGGTCTTTGTGACGACCGATGCCCAGCTGCTGCACTTCCCGGCAGCCGCGGTTCGGCCACAGGGCGTTTCGGCCGCGGGGATGGCCGGAATGAACGTCAGCACCAAGTCGAGCGCGATCTTCTTTGGGGCAGTCGACCCCGGCGCCAACGTCGTGGTCGCCACAATCTCGGGTTCCTCGCAGGTTTTACCCGGGACGGACGCGGGTCGGGCCAAAGTGTCCGACTTCAGCGAGTTTCCGGGCAAGGGTCGCGCGACCGGCGGAGTGCGGGCTCACGCGTTCCTCAAGGGTGAAGACATTCTCACGCTCGCCTGGGTGGGCACGGCGCCCGCCGTTGGCGTCGGCGCGGACGGATCGGCTCGCACCCTTCCGGAGTCCGGCGCGAAACGGGATGCCTCCGGTACCGTCCTCGACGCGGTTGTCGGGTCGATCGGAACCGCGCTCTAGATGCGCGCACCGCTGCACGCCGAGAGTGCGGATGCGTTCGAGGTCACCGAGTTTCTTCGCGCGGCAGATCTGACGACGAACGGCATCGGCGAGTCCGGCGTTCACCTGTGGATCGATCTCGACTCGGACGGCCGGGTCGTCGCAACTACAGGCTTCGAGCTCGAGGAACGCAACGCGTTGCTGCGCAGTGTCGCGGTTGCTCCGTCGCTACGTGGTCAGGGCCGCGGAACGGAGTTGGCGCAATTCGCTCTCGACCAGGCGTGCTCGATCGGCGCGACCCGCGCATGGCTGTTCAGCCGACGATCCGGTCCGTTCTGGAAGAAACTCGGCTTCGAGCCTGCCGACAGCGCCGAGCTTGCCCGTGCGCTCGCCACGACTCATCAGGTGCAGGCCTTCGCAGCGTCCGGCCAACTCAGGTACGAAACTGCGTGGTCGCGACCGCTTCCCTGACGGATCACGGGGCCGGGAGTGTCGCGTAGCGGGCCTTGATCTTCGCGAGTTTGGCTGGCTGGGTATAGATCAGAACCGTCTCGCCCGGACCGCAGCTGAATGTACTGTCGGGCCGTCCGAAGTCGCTCTCGAGATAGCTCACGCTGATCGGTGGCTCGTCACCGCGACCGTTGATGTAGAAGAAACGGCCGACGTTGTCGCGCGCATAGTCGCGGTTCGTGAGCCAGTAGGCACGCACGCCGCTGCTCTTAAGCTGGATGAGCCGGATGCCCCGCTGTTATGTGAGCTCGATCCGCCGCGCGTCGGAGAAGGTCGAATAGCCGACCGTCATCCCTACCGGTAACTGTGAATCCAGGCATCGCGTTTCCGGGCTGCGATAGGAGAAGTAGTCGGAGACCCTGCCAAGGTTCTCGGCCGCACCGGTAACTGCACCGGTGACTAGCAACGCACCCGCTGCGATTCCGGCAGCCCAGGGAACCCAGCGGTGCGGTAGCGGAAGCAGCACCAGCACGAAGGGCAGGATGACGACCGGCCACAGGTACAGGTAGTCGGTGATGATGAGCACGAGAGTTCCGGCGAGACCCGCGATAGGCACCAGCGCGTAGTAAAGCGCGACCGCGGGTATGGCCCGAATCCGGGGACGGTGGCGAATCATCCGAATAGACCGGATGACAGCAACGGCCAGGCCGGCGAGCGCAAGCACGGCGCCGAGCACTACGACGACCGCAGACACCGGGTCGCCAAGCAGCGACCCAACGTACGAGACCACCACCTGCAGTCGACCGGAGAAGATCGAGGTCGATACATAGGCAAACGGCGATGCACCCTGGAGCCGGCCGAAAAATACCAGGCGAATGAGGAGGGCGAACGCGACTGTGGCCGCGACCCAGACGGTCGGTCGCAGCACCGTGCGAAACCCGCTGGCCGCAGCGAGAACAATGACCACGCAGACGAAGGCCGGAATCGTGAACACCAGCGCAAGCGGGTTTGATGCCGCGGTCAGCGCGATCCCGACACCAACGGCGATCTTCACAGGACGCGCAGGAGCGAGAAACGGCAGCGGCGCGAGCAGGATCATGAGATACATGCCGAAGTAGTAGGTGGGCGCGAACTGGTACTCGAACAACCAGGTCGTGCCGAGCAACGGCAACAGGAGGAGCGGGAATATCGCGACCGCGGAGCGAGCCAGTCGTCGCAGCTGGGACTCGCCAGGGTAGAGATACCTGATAATCGCAGCCAGCGCGAGGAACAGCAGCGCACTATTCAGGATCGCGACGACCAGGTAATACGCCTGGACCGTCCCGCCCGCGAGCAGATAGGCCGTGAGGCTGATCGGAATCTCCGGAAAGACGAAGACCTGGGGCGAGAAACTCCAGTCCAGCGGTCGACCGCCGAAGACATCCTGCGCGAACTGGAACAGGACGCCGTTGTCGCTTGAGCGAAGCTCGAAGTTGATGGGCCAGTTCGATACGCCGGGATCGCCCGCCCTGATCAGGAAGATCAGAGCGGTCACGGAGGCAATCGCCAGTGTCGCCAGCGCAATCCAGAGCACGCGTCGCAACATGCTGCGAGCTTACTTATGCGTCGATGCGCGCCCGGTCGAACCCGTCGCCCGCGATGATGAACTCCTTGCGCGGCGCGACATCATTGCCCATCAGGAGTTCGAAAACGTTGGTGGCATCCTCTGCATCGGCCAGCCGCACCTTTCGGAGCGTGCGGTAGCGACGGTCCATCGTGGTCGTCGCGAGTTGGTCGGCATCCATCTCGCCGAGCCCCTTGTAGCGCTGGATCGGGTCCTGGTAGCGCCGGTTCTGCCGTTTGAGCCCGGCCAGGACGCCGTTCAGTTCGGCTTCAGAGTAGGTATAAATGGTCTCGTTGGGCTTCGAACCGGGATTCATGACAATGACCCGGTGAAGTGGGGGTACCGCCGCGAATACCCGTCCCTCTTCGATCATGGGCCGCATGTAGCGGAAGAACAGGGTGAGCAGCAGAGTCCGGATGTGAGCGCCGTCGACATCAGCGTCGCTCATCATGATGATCTTGCCGTAGCGTGCCTGGCTAATGTCGAACGTTCGCCCGGAGCCGGCACCGACGACCTGGATGATCGATGCACACTCTGCATTGGACAGCATGTCGGCGACGGAGGCCTTCTGCACGTTCAGGATTTTGCCCCGAATTGGCAGGAGCGCCTGGTATTCACTGTCTCGGGCGAGTTTCGCGGTGCCGAGTGCGGAATCACCCTCGACGATCATGAGCTCGGTGTTCAGGACATCGGTCGACCGACAGTCGACAAGCTTGGCAGGCAGGGATGAACTCTCGAGCGCATTCTTGCGGCGCTGAGTCTCTTTGTGGGCACGAGCGGAAATGCGGGACTTCATCTCTGCGACGATCTTGTCGAGCACGAGCGACGACTGTGCCTTGTCGTCGCGCTTGGGCGAGGAAAACCGCGCTGCCATGGTGCTGGCGATCACGTTCGCGACGATGTTCCGCACGGCAGGCGTACCGAGAACCTCCTTGGTCTGGCCCTCAAACTGCGGCTCGGGCAGGCGCACGGTGAGCACGGCGGTCAGTCCGGCGAGGATGTCGTCCTTCTCAAGTTTGTCGGTGCCCACCTTGAGGCGACGAGAGTTCAGCTCCACCTGAGAGCGAAGGAATTTCATCATCCCCTGCTCGAAGCCGGTCTGGTGAGTGCCGCCCTTTGGCGTAGCGATGATGTTGACGAAGCTCTTGAAGACCGTGTCGTAGCCGGTCCCCCAGCGCAGGGCGATGTCGACATCGCAGGTGCGCGTGAGCTCTGTCGGCATCATCGCTCCCGTCGGCTGCAGCACGGGAACCGTCTCGGTAAATGTGCCAGCACCTTGCATCCGCCAGGTGTCGGTGAGCGGCGCATCCGGCGCGAGGTACTCGACGAACTCGGAGATCCCGCCGGCGAAACTGAAACTTTGGCTGATCGGCTCTGAGCCGCGGAGGTCATCAATCTCCAGGCTGATTCCGGGAACGAGGTACGCGGTCTGCCGCGCACGCGACATGAGTTCCTCGGTCTGGAAGTCGGCTCCGCGCGTGAAAATCTGGGAGTCGGCCCAGTACCGGATGCGAGTACCCGTTACGCCTTTGCCAACCTTCCCGACGATCCGCAACTCGCTCCCGGACAGGAATGGCGAGAATGGGGCCTCCGGTGTCGGGATGGCCGGATCATGATCCCCGAAGGTGCCCGGCTCTCCTCGGTGGAACGACATCGCATAGGTCTTGCCATCGCGATCGACCTCGACGTCGAGCCGCTCGGATAGGGCATTCACGACAGAAGCGCCGACACCGTGCAGGCCACCGGATGCGGCGTAGGAGCCGGACCCGAACTTGCCGCCCGCGTGCAGCTTGGTAAACACGACCTCGACGCCGGTGAGTCCGGTTTTCGGCTCGATGTCGACGGGGATGCCACGAGCCTTGTCCCGCACCTCGACCGAGTTGTCGGCGTGAAGGAGCACTTCGATGGTCGAGCCGTGTCCGGCCAACGCCTCGTCGACCGAGTTGTCGATGATCTCCCAGAGGCAGTGCATGAGGCCGCGAGCATCCGTAGAGCCGATGTACATGCCCGGTCGCTTGCGAACTGCTTCGAGCCCCTCAAGTACTGACAGATGCCGTGCGGAGTAGTCGGAACTTGCCACGAGGACTCCTTTGAAGTTGAGGGCAGGACGACTCAACCCTAATCAGAGCGACCGACCGCGACCGCAATCGACACCCGTTGAGGGGTAGTTCGAGTCGCCAGTTTGCGCGCACAGCGAAATACAAGGGAAATACCGACCGAATGACCCACGTCTGTAACACGAGCATGTTTGGATAGAGGTACGGAACGATTGAACTGGAACCCGAAGGAGCAGCCAATGTCTCAGATCACCGAGAATGACGTCGAGCTTCACTCCGCCTTCCAACTGTCGGCGCTTGATCGCTGTGACAGCTGTGGTGCGCAGGCTTACGTGCGCGCGACCATGAGCACTGGCGAGCTGTACTTCTGCGCGCACCACGCCGCCCAGTTCAAGGACAAGCTCTCGATCACAGCCATCGAGTGGCACGACGAGTCCTACCGTCTCCTCGACGAACAAAACGCCTGAGCCTGTTGCGCGCCGGTCCCCGCCGGCGCGCGGCCTCTCCGTCGAGGCAGCCGCCCTTCGACCGGGTCCCCGGTCTAACGAATGCGCTCGAACGGATGCCACCGACGGTTGTCTCTGAAGTCGGCCAGTCTCGCATCGTATGCAGCCAGCGCGAATTCCTCGTGGGCGAGTCTCGGCTCGGAGTCCGGGTCGAGTTGTGCGAGCAGGCTCCTCATGAAGTGCGGGTTGACGACCAGAAGTGGGCCAATCAGCGACGTGCCGATGAAGTTGTTTCTGCGCACGCCCTCGACAGCCGTGGCCGTATTGCGACCAACGCCTTTGTCCGCGGTCAGGAATCCCGGCAGCGACTCCGGCGCCGTGACCATCGAGAACTGCGACTTGTAGCCGAGAACCGGATACTCGGCGCTGACCTGCGGAACCGTGCCCATGACCTTGCCGTTGTAGCGCCCGAACATCGCGAGCGTTGATTCGAGTTCAAACACGCCGACGCCCGGCACGTCGTAATTCATCTCATCGTTGCGGATGCGGGTGCCAAGCACCTCGAGCGCGTTGTGGGTGAACAGGAATGTGGTGCCCGACTCGATCAAGGCCTCGATCCGCTGCTTGTGCGGGGTGAGGCGCTCGACTGCCTTGAGCTGTCCCCGCTCGGTCAGCGGGCCGAGGTAAACCAGATCGACCTCACCTGCAACGAATGCGGGAGTATCGGTGAGGCTCGTGCGAATCACACGGGCGTCGGGACGACACTGCGCCAGGTAGGTGACGTTGAAATTGTCGCCGTGCAGGTTTGCGATTTCGGGGAAGAGCATTTCGATGCTCAGGGCGTGGCTCACGATGTGGCCTCTTTCACCGCTTCGAGTCGAGCTCGCAGCCGCCCCTGCACCGGAGTTCCGGTGATCACGGCGTTGTGGACACTGTGCAGGTTGAATACGTTGTCCATGCCCTCAACATCGACGCGGTCGGCAGTCGCGACCTCGGATTCCACCGTCACGATTCGAGTCGGGTTCACTCCGGCAATCGCCAGGCGCAGCGCCTGGTCGTAACGCCGCACTCCCCCGACAACGACCTGGCCGAGCGAGTCGTCGGCGAGGTATTCGTAGTCGGCGTCATATGTCCAGGCGGTGTTCTCGACCTCGGTCACTCGTTCGCTGACCTCGTCGATGTTGAGCACGACGGCTTTTCTGCCGACAAAGGAAGACAGATACTCAAAGGCTCGTGAGCACGCGACACCCACGAGGCCCTTGGTCAGAAGGCGAACCAATGCGACCTTCCCGATGACCTCGAGAGCGAAGCGAGTGGTCGGTGGCGCGAGGTAATCGAACGCCGCCACGATCCGGTCCTTCGGCACGCCGAGACGATCGAGGACGGCGGCAACAGCGATCTCGTTGTAGACGTTCACGATGTTGTCATTGATCAGCCGGGCGGAGCGACTCTCACCGTCGAGCTCAAGGCTGACCCGGCCGGCCGCCGCGTCGATGTCGTGGGCGCGATAGTCCGCGTCAGGCGAGTGGAACCCACAGTGGGGGCAGTGTGCCTTGCCGATGTGGTTGAACCGCCAGTAGTCCCACTCGAGCGTGTGGTCGCAGACCGGGCAGATCGCGACATCCACCGCAGCCCCACTCGGTCGGTGCCCGTCCGACGGCAGTCGATCGACTGCGAAATAAGTTCGCGGATTAGCTTCGCTGCCGAGCGAGGACGCGATCAGGTCGTCCGCGTTGAGCACGAGGCTGGTCGCCGAGGGCATCGCCGAGGAGAGGATCCACGCGATGTAGGCAGGATGCGCGTTCCGCTTGATCGAGTCGCGCGTCAAATTCATGCAGACCAGGACATCGGGAAGTAACTCGGGCAGAACGAGCTTCGCCGAGCGCTCATCCATCTCGAGGACGGCGACATCCATCCGCGACTTGCCGGTCCAGGTGACAGCGCCGACCAGTGTCGTCGCGATTCCCGCGGCAAGATTGGACCCAATGCGATTGCTCGCGACGCGCAACCCTTCGCCCTGCAACGCCTCCGTAAGCAGGTTGGACACCGTCGTCTTGCCGTTCGTGCCGGTGACGACCACCACCCGGGCCGGATGGCGCACCGCGCCAATGATTCCCGGGTACAGCTTGCGGGCGATCAGCCCCGGAGTGTGCGTACCCTGTCGGCCCAGCGCCCGAATGGCGATGCCAGCAAGCTTGGCCGCCCACACCGCTATCAACAAGCGCAGCGTGAGCAGCGGGCGCAGTGCGCGCACGGCCTACTCGAGGTAATCGCGCAGCGACTGCGAGCGGGACGGGTGGCGAAGCTTTGCCATCGTCTTCGACTCGATCTGGCGGATGCGCTCGCGCGTTACGCCGAAAGTGTCACCGATCTGGTCGAGTGTCTTGGGCATCCCGTCGCCGAGTCCGAAACGCATACGGATTACGCCCGCCTCGCGCTCCGAGAGAGAATCGAGAAGGCTCTCCAGCTGCTTCTGCAGCATGGTGAATCCGACGGCATCGGCCGGGACAACGGCCTCGGTGTCCTCGATGAGGTCACCGAACTCACTGTCTCCGTCTTCACCGAGCGGTGTGTGCAGCGAAATCGGCTCGCGGCCGTACTTTTGCACCTCGATGACCTTCTCCGGGGTCATGTCGAGCTCGCGACTCAGTTCCTCGGGAGTTGGTTCGCGGCCGAGGTCCTGGAGCATCTGGCGCTGCACGCGGGCGAGCTTGTTGATGACCTCGACCATGTGCACCGGGATCCGAATCGTGCGAGCCTGGTCTGCCATGGCGCGGGTGATGGCCTGACGAATCCACCACGTCGCGTAAGTCGAGAACTTGAATCCCTTTGTGTAGTCGAACTTCTCGACTGCACGGATGAGGCCCAGGTTGCCCTCCTGGATCAGGTCCAGGAACTGCATTCCACGGCCGGTGTAACGCTTTGCCAACGAAACCACGAGCCGCAGGTTTGCACCGAGCAGGTGACTCTTGGCGCGCTGGCCGTCCTTCGCGACCCAGAGCAGCTCGCGGCCAAGGGTTGAGCGACGCTCGGCCTCGCTCATCTGCGAGAGTTTGTCCTCGGCGAAGAGCCCGGCCTCGATGCGCATCGCGAGCTCGACTTCTTCTGCGGCGTTGAGCAGCGCGACCTTGCCGATCTGCTTCAGGTAGTCCTTGACCGGGTCGGCCGTTGCACCGGTGATGGCGCTCGAGTAGACGGGAACTTCGTCCTCATCATCGACCAGGGAGAGAACCAGAGCGCCCTGCGGCAATTCCTCGTCGGACTTTCCCTTCTCATCGTCGTCGTCATCATCGTCATCGGCAGCGACCTCGTCGCCGTCGGTAACGACGTCCTTGGCGACATCCACCACTGCGTCCGCGTCCGCGTCGCCTTCGACTACGAGCGCCTCCACGTCGATCTCGACATCGTCGTCATCGTCAACAATCACGATGTCGGCGTCGTCGTCGACGACATCATCGACGTCTTCTCCTGCGACGGCCTTGGAGCCGCGACGCGCGGCCGGCCCCTTCGCCGGCGCAGCCTTCGCTGCGGGAGGCTTGGCGGAAGTAGCCTTCGCGGCAGGTGCGGCCTTTTCGGCGGGAGCATTCTTCGCGGCGCGAGCCGACTTCGCGGGAGCGACCACGTCGGCAACTGCGGCGCCAGCAGCAGCTTCCGCCCTCGCGGCGGCCCTGCCGCGCAGGGTGCGCTTAGCGGCGGGAGGGACGCTGGCTTCTTCTGGTTCGATTGCGGTTGCGCTCTTGGTCCGGGTTGCCATGCGGACACCTTTCCGGGGTATTAGTGGTGATAGATGTGTAGTTCGTAGTCGCCGCCAACGCGGCGCAAGATTTTTGACAATAACGACCGAGACGGTCGTTTTCCTTTGGGCCCCAAATAAACACGGGCACAACTAAGACCCTTGTCAAGTCCGGCAGTCTCGCGCTACTAACGTGCGTTTCTTTCGGCCCCGACAGGGTCTTCAGCGTTAATTATAGACACGTTTTCGAATCGGCTCTTGCCATCGTGCCGGTGGATGGGCTACGGGGTCCGCGTCCGTCGACGTCCCCACGCCCTGACCAATACAACCCACAGCGGGGCCACTTCTATTCCTTCCTGCTCATGCAATCGACGTCGTGTCTGCCGCCGCGCGATGATCAGGAACACAACACCGGTACCGACGACGAGGTATTGCACCAGAAATGCCAGCCGAAATCCGGCGAGCGAATACAGGCTCGAGGGGCTGGATGAGCCGCCCACCGCCCTCGCATACCAGTCGAGCACGAGCCCGATGATGAACATCATGACGAACGATGCCAGAAAGCCGCCGACGTTGACGATGCCGTTCGCCGAACCGAGGCTGCGTAGCGGGTTGAAGGTTCGCGCAAAGTCGAACCCGATGAGCGAACCGGGGCCCCCGATGGCAATCACGATGACGAGGACAATGACACTCCACAATGGCGGCTGACCGGGCCAGGCCAGCACGATTCCCCAGGCGATCGCCATCCCGAGCACGATGCCGAGAACTATGCTGCTTCGGCGCAGCGGAAATCGCGCGGTGAGCAGACCGAGGACCGGACCGATCACAATCGCGCTGACCACCATCAGCGTGAGAAGTAGCGACGCATTCGCCGGGCCGTAACCGAGCGCGACCGACAGGAACGGGAATCCCCAGAGCAGGGCGAAGACCGTCCCGGACGACTGCGTCACGAAGTGCGACCAGAATCCGAGGCGGGTTCCCGGACGCGCGAGACTGTCCCGGATGTGTCGAAGGGGGGACACGGGCGTCGCGGTTGCGGCCGGCATGGACCGGGTGATCGGCGATGTGCCGTTGCGAACGAAGAGAAGAATGCCAGCGAGGGCGAGCGCGGACGCCCCGGACAGGATGAGGAATGTCGACGTCCAGTGAAGTGCACCGAGCAGGAGCGTGAGCGGCACCGCCGATAGGATCTGTCCGACCTGGCCCAGTGTGCCGACCCACTGCGAAACAATGGGCAGCCGTCGGCCCGCGAACCAATTGGGCAGCAGCCGAAGAACCGAAATGAAGGTCATGGCGTCGCCGGCGCCGAGCAACACTCGTCCGATGATTGCGATGCCGATCGCCGGTGCTATCGCGAGCGTCAGCTGTCCGAGCAGCATGAGCACCGCACCGGTGGCCAACAGCAGACGCGGACCAACGCGGTCGAGCACGACGCCGACCGGAATCTGGAAGCCCGCGTACACGATCAGCTGAATGACGGCAAGGGTCGACAACAGCGCCGCGGACACCTGGAACCGGTCAGTCGCCGCAACGCCGGCAACCCCGAGGGATGAGCGCTGCAGCACCGCAACGATGTACGCGAAGTTGGCGAATCCGAAGACCACCCACGCGCGCCTCGAATTCACGCCGCCAGTGTATCGAGGGGGCTAAATCGACGGACGGTCGTCGTCTCGTCGCATCGCAAGAAAGTTTTGCAGCTCGGCGGCGATCGAGTCCGCCGAGGGCAGTTCGCCGTCGATATCTGTCAACGGCGAGCGCAGCGGGTTGTCCTGCAGGTAGCTGTCGTGACGCTCCTCGAGCGTCGTGACCAGTTTCGCAAGCTCCGGATTGCTCCCGACCTGCTCCTCGATTTTGCTCAGGAACTCGCGGCCCGACTCGCGCAGTGCGTCGGTCGGGAAGATGAGGCCGGTCGCCGCGCTCACGCTCTCGAGTGCCGTCACCGCCGCAAGCGGGAACTCGGTGTCGGCGAGGTAGTGCGGAATGAGAAGCACAAATCCGGCGATCGGATGTCCGAGTTCCTGCAGCCGATACTCGACCAGATGCAACGCGTTCGCCGGCGCCTGCGTGCGCGGCTTCCAGATCGACATGGTTTCGATGAGCTCTGCACGATTCCCGCTCACGGTGACGCTGATGGGTCGCGTGTGCGGCACCGGCATCGGAATCGCGTGAACCCAGGTAGTCGACTTGACCTTGAGCTCCTCGATGAAGCGAATTATCGCGGCCGTGAAGCCATCCCACTGGAAGTCGGGCTCGTACCCGGTCAAAAGGAGGAACGGCTGCCCAACTTCATCGTGTGCGAGGTAGAGGCCGAGGCGCAGTGGCGTGTAATCGGCCAGGTGGTCCTGGTCGAAGTAGATGGTGGGCCGGCGAGCCCGGTAGTCGAGTAGAGCGTCATTGTCGAACTCGGCGATGGTGGAGTATTCGAGAGTCTCGAGCAGGTGTTCGCTGAGCTGCGAGACGGTACCGCCGGCATCCGCAAACCCGGTCAGCGCACCAACCAACGGGAGGCCCGCAGGCACGTCGGCGAGGTCCGTGATGAGCTCATAAAGGCCTTCGGGATTTCGCACCCTCCAACTCTAACCGCGGCTTCAGTCGGGCACTCGGCAGCACAGACATGCCCACAGCGAACACGCCAACCCTCCGCGCTGTTGCACGCGGCTACCATTGCCGAATGACAGTCCCAGCCCTCCGCGTCAGCTCGAAATCCGCCCCGGACGTGAAGGTTGACGTGCTCGTTCTCGGCGTGCGGAAGACCGATGACGGGCCGCTACTCCTAAGCGACGATCCGAAATTTGCCGAGCTGGCGGGGTCTCTTCGCGCCATCGGTATCACGGGCGGTGTCGACGAGGTGCGACGACTTCCCGCGGCAGGCATTGCCGCCCGCTCCCTGGGACTGGTCGGCGTTGGACCTAACCTCGGCGCCAATGAGCTTCGCTACGCCGCAGGATCCGCGACGCGTCAGATTCGAGGAGCGACCTCGGTTGGGCTCGCACTGCCGACCGAGACCTCGGATGACCTTCTCGCCGTACTCGAGGGCGCTGCCATCGGCGCTTACTCCTATCTCACGTTTCGCACCGACCCGGCCGAGGGAGCAAAAGTGCCCGCCTCGGAAATCGTCGTCGTCAGCACTCATCCCGGCGCCAAGACGCTGGCCGAGCAGGCGACGATTCTTGCCACCGCAATGCACACCGTCCGCGACCTGGTCAACGCGCCGCCGTCGCACCTCTACCCCGAGTCGTTCGCGCAGGAGGCCATCGAGTTGTCGGATGGCGCACCGGTCGGGGTAGAGGTACTGCGCGAAGCCGAACTCGCGGCCGGGGACTTCGGCGGAATCATTGGTGTTGGCCAGGGTTCGGTGCACTCGCCACGGCTGGTGAAGGTCAGCTACTCGCCCCAAGGCTCCTCCAAACATCTCGCGCTCGTCGGCAAGGGAATCACGTTCGATTCCGGCGGCATCTCGCTCAAGCCCCCGGCGTCCATGGTCGGCATGAAGTACGACATGACCGGCGCCGCAACGGTTCTCGCCGTCACACTTGCTGCCGCGCGGCTCCGGCTGCCCCTGAGAGTCACCGCCTGGCTGTGCATCGCCGAAAACCTGCCGTCCGGCAGCGCGATCAAGCCCAACGACATCCTTCACATGAAGGGTGGCAAGACCGTTGAGGTCCTGAATACCGACGCAGAGGGACGACTTGTGCTCGCGGACGGCATCGTCGCCGCCAGCGAGGAGCACCCCGACGCCATCATCGATGTCGCGACGCTGACCGGAGCCCAGGTCATTGCGCTCGGCAACCGTTACGCGGGCGTCATGGGCGACGAACAGCTCGTCGACCAGCTGGTGGCGACCGCGAAACGGGTCGGCGAGACCTTCTGGCCGATGCCCCTGCCCGCCGATGTGCGAACGACCCTGTCGTCGGACGTTGCTGACATCGCGAACTCGAAGCCCGGCAATACCGCGGCCGGGATGCTCGCCGGCGGAGTCTTTCTGTCGGAATTCGTCGGAACAAACGGAGAGGGTGACAACAGGAATACGATCCCGTGGGCACACATCGACATCGCAGGCCCATCCGAGAACAAGGGTGGCGGGTTCGGATTCGTCGGCAAGGGGCCGACCGGAGTCACGGTTCGAGCGCTCGTCGCGCTGGCCCGGGAATTTTCTGCCGCGTAGTAAGGTTTTTGAGGCGGGCAGACCCGCCCAATCGGCCGCTGGCACACCTCGTCGGTTGGCCGCGTTTCACTCGAGAGCGCATCAAGGAGCTTTTACGTGTCTGAGCAGAACTTTGACATCGTGGTACTGGGCGCGGGCAGTGGTGGCTATGCCGCCGCACTGCGCGCGAGTGAGTTGGGCTTCTCTGTGGCCCTGGTCGAGAAGGACAAGGTGGGTGGTACCTGCCTGCACGTCGGCTGCATCCCTACTAAGGCGCTCCTGCACTCTGCCGAGGTTGCGGATGTTTCGCGCGAGTCCGCCAAGTACGGCGTGACAACGACCTTCGGCGGTATCGACATTGCCGCGGTGACCGCCTACCGCGAAGGGATCGTCGCCAGCAAGTACAAGGGCCTGCAGGGGCTGATCAAGTCTCGTGGCATCACGGTCATCGAGGGCGAGGGCAAGCTCACGTCGCCAACGACTGTCCAGGTCGGCGAGACCACGCTGACCGGCAAGAACGTTATTCTTGCGACCGGTTCATACTCCCGCTCGCTTCCCGGCCTCGAGATTGGCGGCCGGGTTATCACCTCTGAGCAGGCTCTCGAGCTCGATTTCGTACCCAAGAAGGTCGCGGTCCTGGGCGGTGGCGTCATTGGCGTCGAGTTCTCCAGCGTCTGGAAGTCGTGGGGTGCGGATGTCCAGATCATCGAGGCACTCCCCCATCTCGTGCCGAACGAAGACGAATCGGTCAGCAAGCAGTTCGAGCGAGCGTTCCGTAAGCGCGGCATTAACTTCAGCCTTGGCGTGCGCTTCACGAGCGTGACGCAGGACGACGCCGGTGTCGTCGTCACGCTGGAAGACGGCCAGACTTTCGAGGCCGAACTGTTGCTCGTTGCCGTCGGTCGCGGGCCGCGCACCGCGAACCTCGGATACGAAGAGGTGGGCGTGACCATGGATCGCGGTTTCGTGATCACCAATGAGCGTCTCGCTACTAACATCCCCGGCGTCTTCGCCGTCGGCGACATCGTCCCCGGCCTGCAACTGGCCCACCGCGGATTCCAGCAGGGCATCTTCGTCGCAGAGGAGATCGCGGGACTGAACCCGATCATCGTCGAGGACATCAACATCCCGAAGGTCACCTACAGCGATCCGGAGGTCGCCTCGATCGGATACTCCGAGGCGAAGGCCGCTGAGAGGTTCGGCGCCGACAAGATCACCGCGTACGACTACAACCTGGCAGGTAACGGCAAGAGCCACATCATCGGAACCTCCGGCTCCGTGAAGGTCGTGCGGGTGAACGACGGCCCGGTCGTCGGCGTCCACATGATCGGCGCCCGTGTTGGCGAACTGATCGGCGAAGCTCAGCTCGCCGTCAACTGGGAAGCAACGCCAGAAGATATCGCCCCGTTCATCCACGCCCACCCGACACAGAACGAGGCGCTCGGCGAGGCGTTCCTTGCACTGGCCGGAAAGCCGCTGCACGCCATCTAGGCGTGCTTGACAAGGCTCAGAACTAAGCTAGACACGCAGCATTCGGCACTAAGGAGCATCACTGATGAGCGAATCCGTCAACCTCCCGGCACTCGGCGAGAGTGTCACCGAGGGCACGGTAACCCGCTGGCTCAAGAACGTCGGCGATCGCGTCGAAGTGGATGAGCCACTGCTCGAGGTTTCGACCGACAAGGTCGACACGGAGATCCCGTCACCAATCGCCGGGGTTATCGAGGCGATCCTGGTTGCCGAAGATGCCACGGTCGAGGTCGGCACCCCGCTCGTCACGATCGGAGACGGCTCGGGTGGCGGCGCACCCGCTGCTCCCGCACCGGCCGAGGCGGCGCCTGCCGCAGCAACCCCGGAGCCCGCAGCCGAGGCTGCACCGACCGCAGCACCGGCACCAGTTGCCGAGCCTGTCGCCGAGGTGCCGTCAACTGACGCACCGGCACCGGAAGAGGCGACGCCATCCGCCCCCACTCCGCCGGCACCCGCCGATGCGGTTGAGCCTGCTCCAGCTGAGGTCGCCCCGGAGCTCGCGCCCGCGGCAGAAGCTCCCGCTCCCGTGGCCGAGACTCCGGCACCAGAAGTTGAGACTCCCGCGGCTCCGGCCCCGGCGACTCCTCCTTCTTCAACTTCTGTACCGGTAACGTCAACGGCCCCCAACGCCGCCTACGTCACTCCGATCGTGCGCAAGCTCGCACACGACAACGGCATCGACCTCGCGAGTGTCGTCGGAACCGGCGTCGGCGGTCGAATCCGCAAACAGGATGTCCTCGCCGCGGGAACCAGTCTCAGCAAGGTTGCGCCGGCTCCGGCACCGCAGCGAGAGCCGATCGCCACCTCTCCGCTTCGCGGCACGACCGTCCCAATGTCTCGCCTCCGCAAGGTGATCGCCGATCGCGCCGTCATCTCAATGCAGTCGTCTGCCCAACTCACCTCGGTCGTTGAGGTGGATGTCACGCGCGTCGCGCACTTCCGTGACGACGTCAAAGACCAGTTCCAGCGGGAAACGGGCGTCAAGCTGTCCTTCTTGCCATTCTTCGTCCTTGCTGCTGCCGAGGCACTGCGCGCCTACCCGATCGTCAACGCGACGATCGACGGCGACTCGATCGTCTACCCCGACCACGAGAACATCAGCATCGCCGTTGACACGGAGCGCGGCCTCCTCACTCCGGTCATCCGTGACGCTGCGGGCCTGACGCTCGCCGACTTCGCAAAGCAGATTGCGGACCTCGCCGAGCGCACTCGCGAGAACAGGCTCAAGCCCGACGAACTCGCTGGCGGCACGTTCACCGTCACGAACACGGGATCGCGCGGAGCGCTCTTCGACACGCCAATCGTGTTCCTGCCCCAGTCCGCGATTCTCGGAACCGGCGTCGTCGCGAAGAAACCGGTGGTCGTGAGCGACAACGGGCTTGACGCGATCGCCATCCGCTCGACCGTGTACCTCGCGCTCTCCTATGACCACAGGATCGTGGACGGTGCCGACGCTGCGCGCTTCCTGGTCGCGGTCAAGGATCGTCTCGAGAACAGCAGCTTCGAAGGCAACCTCGGGATCTAGCCTGTCGGTGTGGCCGTCGCCTGGACGCCGGTCAGTTCGTCGCGGATCCGCCATCCCGACGCTCCCTTGATCAGCAGGACGGACGCCGAGTCCCCGCCCACGCCGAGACTCACCAGCGCGGAGTCACCAAGCCGCTCGACCAGCGTCGGCGCCGAAGAATCGATAGTCGCCGATTTCGGAATCTCGCCGCCCTGCTGGATCTGCTGGATTATTGCTGAATCCTGCAGGAAAGCGCCGGAGGATGACTCGTCGACGGAGTCGAGGCAGAGAATCGACAGATCGCGGATGCAGTCCTCCCGAGCCCGCAGCAGAACGGGCAAGGCGAGCACGGGGTCGTCCGGTAGCGCCGACGGGGTGGGCTCGGGAATCGAAGTCTCTCGAACGCCCGCACCTTTCGGCGACGCCTGCGGCGCCCCCGTTGGAATTAGTGTTGCGGCGAGCACGAACGCAAGGACGATGCCGCCCGCAACAATCCAGAACGGTTTGCGCACGCCCCGCACGAAGGTGCCGAGTCGCTCGCGAACCTGCGCGACGGGATTCTCGAGCAGGACGGCCGGCAACCAGGGCGGCGGCTCCCACGGTGAAGCTTTGCTCTGGTTGGCAGTCGGCTCGACGACCTCGCGCGGCTCCCGGATCTCGGGGACCGGCATCCCGATTCGCATGGGAACTGCGGATTCCAAGCCCTCGTCTCCCCCGAATTGGATCGGCATCGCATCGGCGAGATCGAACAGCCTGGACTCGAGGTCGGGCAGGAACTCGTGCACGCGCGGCACGTTCTCGATCCAGTCGGAGAGTTCACGGATGCGACGATTGGTGGCCGCGTCTCGCACCTGTCCGAGAATGGACACCGCGAGAGCCGCGAACGCGTCCCGGTCGTCCGCAACTGTGGGTCGGGCATCCAGCGCAGCGATAGTGCCGTTCGCCGTGAAGAGCTCGCAGTGTCCAAGCCCGAGGAGCACCGGCTCGCCGCTCTCGCCCAGGTGGATGGATCCCGCTCCGATTCTGGTGTGTACGACGCCAGCGTGATGCAACTCTGGAAGCAGATGCGCTATCGGCGCCAGAAGCGTGACCGCCTCGCCCGCCTCGAGGTCGACGCGGCCACGGAGGAGTGCGGCGAGGCTGCCTCCTGGTACTCGCTCGAACACCAGCGTCGGCAGCGGGCCGGATGAGCTTGCCAGATCCAGCAGCCGCGCGACGTGAGGGGAATCGACCCGCCCGAGCGCATCCAGCTCTGCGCCAACGCTCTCCCGCGAGACACCGGTTTCGAAGACCTTGAGCGCGACGGTACCGTCTGAGCCGGAGGCCAGAAAGACGTCGGCCCGCGATCCCGAACCCAGCCTGCGGAGTAGTCGGTAGCCTGCGAGCGTCCCGTCTGTCATCCAGCCATGTTCTCTAACCGACTCGGTGAGATTTCGACTCGACGTCTCGCCTGTGGATCTTCCACCCCGTTCGCGACCTGTGTGGGAGTTGCCTACACTGGTCTTGTGGTCGACATTGTCGTCACGGGGCTAAGCGCCAACTCCGTGCCGTATCTCGACGCTCTGGAGACTCAGCGGTCACTTCACGCTGATGTCGTCGCAGGGCGGGCGCCTGACACTGTCCTTCTCCTCGAGCACCCGTCGGTATATACCGCGGGGAAACGCACCGAGGACTCCGAGCGGCCTGTCGATGGCACACCTGTCATCGATGTCGATCGCGGAGGCAAAATCACCTGGCACGGGCCGGGGCAACTGGTCGGCTATCCCATCGTGAGGCTGCCCGACCCGATCGACGTCGTCGCCTACGTGCGCCGGCTCGAATCGGTGATGCTCGCCGTCCTCGCGGAACTGGACATCGAAGCACAACGCGTCCCGGGCAGGTCAGGCGTCTGGCTTCGGTCGGATGACCTGCATCCCGGTGACAAGATCGGCGCCATCGGTATCCGTGTCTCCGAGGGGATCACCATGCACGGCTTCGCGCTCAACTGCTCGAACTCGTTCGACGCCTACGACTCGATCGTCGCGTGCGGAATCGCCGATGCCGGCGTGACAAGCATCTCGCGAGAGCTGGGCCGGACGATCACGCCCGCAGACATCATCCCCCTGGTTTCCGAACAGCTCGCCTGGGCACTCGACTTCCAGCAGGCAGGGGTGATCAGTTGACGCACCCGACCGATGGCCGCAAGCTGCTCCGCCTCGAGGTTCGCAATGCCGAGACCCCGATTGAACGCAAGCCGGCGTGGATCAAGACCACGGCGCACATGGGACCGGAATTCCAGCAACTGCAGGCGCTGGTGAAGGACGAGGGCCTCCACACGGTCTGCCAGGAGGCCGGATGTCCCAATATCTACGAATGCTGGGAAGACCGCGAAGCGACCTTCCTGATCGGGGGCTCACAGTGCACCCGGCGTTGTGACTTCTGCCAGATCGACACCGGCAAGCCCGCCGACTACGACACCGACGAGCCACGTCGCGTAGCCGAGTCCGTACGCGCCATGAACCTCCGCTACGCCACCGTCACGGGAGTTGCCAGGGATGATCTGCCGGACGAAGGCGCGTGGCTGCACGCCGAAACCGTGCGCCAGATCCACGCGCAGAATCCGGGCACCGGCGTCGAGATCCTCGCCACCGACTTCTCGGGCAATCCCGAGCTACTGCGGGTCGTCTTCGATTCGCGTCCGGAGGTCTTTGCCCACAATGTTGAAACGGTGCCCAGAATCTTCAAGCGCATCCGCCCGGCGTTCCGGTACGAGCGCTCGCTCGACGTCATCACACAGGCCCGCGACTTCGGACTCATCACCAAGTCGAACCTGATCCTGGGCATGGGCGAAGATCGCGCGGAGATCAGCCAGGCGCTGCACGACCTCCAGGACGCCGGAACCGACATCATCACGGTCACGCAGTACCTGCGACCGACGCCGCGGCATCTGCCGGTTGACCGCTGGGTCCGGCCGGAGGAGTTCATCGACATCAAGGCGGAGGCGGAAGCGATCGGATTCCTCGGGGTCCTGGCTGGTCCGCTCGTGCGGTCAAGCTATCGCGCGGGGCGCCTGTGGGCCCAGTCGATGGTCGCGAAGGGGCACGAAATTCCGGCAGAACTGTCCGGGCTCGCCGACGCCAGTCTGGGGTTCGCACAGGCCGTATCCTAGACGGATGGCACGCATCCAAGAGCCCGTAAAAAAGGTGAAAGAACCGAACCGCATCAAGCAGATGTGGGATGTCTTCCAGATGACCCGGAAGTACGACAACCGGGCGATCTGGTTCTTGCTGCTCGGGTTCGTGCCGCCGATCATCGCCGGTGTGATCCTCGGATTCGTCCTCCCGGACAGCAGCCTGCTCACCGAGATCACCTACCCGATCGTTGGGTTGCTCGCGGGCCTCCTGCTCGTTTTAATCATCCTCGGGCGCCGCGCAGAACGCGCCGCATACTCGCAGATCGAGGGACAGGCCGGTGCGGTCGGGGCCGTGCTGAAGAATTCGGTGCGTCGCGGCTGGCAGACGAGCGAGATGCCAATCAACGTCAGCCCAAGAACGCAGGATGCCGTCTACCGGGCGATCGGCCGAGGCGGCGTCGCGCTGATCGGCGAAGGGCCGAAGTCCCGCACGCAGCGGATGCTCGACGAAGAGCGCCGCACCGTAGCGCGCATCCTTCCCAACGTTCCGGTCACCTTCCTTTACGTCGGCCCGGATGCGGACTCGATTCCGCTCTACAAGCTCGCCGGGCGCCTCCAGCGGATCAAACCGGCACTGCGCAAGGCCGAGGTACTAGCCGTGAGCAATCGCCTGGCCTCGCTGAGCAAACCGCCAGTAGGCATCCCGAAGGGCATCGACCCGAACCGGTTGCGCGCCCAGCGGCCGAGGTAATGGCCGGTCGGCGCCACTGGAACCACAACATCGCATACTTCCCGTTCATCGAGAAGGTCGCGAAGCAACGCCCCCGACGCTCTGCCATTGACGTCGGTACGGCCAATGGGATGCTGGCGTCCCGACTGGCCGAATTTATCCCTGTCGTCGTCGGCCTGGATGCCCACGCGGAGCTGGTCACCGAGGCATCCACGGCGCATCCGGCTCCCCCGGGTCTCCGTTTCGAACTGGGCAATGTCCTCACGACGCACCTCATCGACGAGCCGTACGACTTCGTGGCGTGCAGCGCGACGCTGCACCACATGGACGCGAGAGCCGGGCTGGAACGCCTCCGCAATCTCACCGCACCCGGCGGCAGCCTGGTGATCGTCGGCCTGGCGTTCGATTCGACCGGCTACGACAGGTTCATTCATCTGCTCACCCGAGTGCCGATCAGGTTCGAAAGGGTACTGCGCGGCTGGTCAACCCACGGGGGTCCGACGGCCGCCGCGACCGAGAGTTGGACCAATATGAGGCGCTTCGTGCAGGCAAGCCTTCCCGGCGCAAAATTCCGACGACGACTGTACTGGCGCTATTCCGTCGTCTGGGACCGGCCTACCGCCTGACGAGTACCGTACCCGCGGCCTTGTCGTGCAGCCCGCGCTGGTCACGGTCGAAGATGACGGCCGGAATGACGATCAGCAGCAGGATGGTGCGGACAAACGGTCGCCACACGCCCAGATAACCGGGAGCGACCGGCACCAGCCGGAGGCCGAAGATGAGGTGGCCGACGCTGCCGTTCACCATGAGGAGGAACACGACCTGGAGCACTCCGAAGATGCCAAGAGTCGCGAAACCGAAGGTGTCCGGGCGGAAAAACGCCCAGGACAGCAGATACGCGATTCCCCAGTCGATGACGATCGCCCCGAGGCGGCGACCAAATCGGCCGATCGATCGAGGTCCCGCTTCAGGTAAACCGAGGCGCCTGCCGGGCCAGTAGGCGGATGCGGAGGACGATTCTGACACTTCAGAACTCTACCGGCGGCCTCAGGTACGTAACATCGCGGAAACACTTGCGTCACCATGGCGAAACTCCCTACCCGTAACCTCAAGTGAGGCTGCGACTGCAGCCTGCCCGTACCAGCTCATTTGGAGTCGCCCCAATGTTCAAAGATTCCTCCGAGGTTCTGAAGTTCCTCAAGGACGAAGACGTCAAGTTCCTTGATATCCGCTTCACCGACCTCCCCGGCGTGCAGCAACACTTCAACATCCCGGCTTCGACCGTCGACGAGGAATTCTTCTCCGTTGGACAGTTGTTTGACGGCTCATCCATTCGCGGTTTCGCCAACATCCACGAATCCGACATGCAGCTGATTCCGGACGTTACGACCGCCTATGTCGACCCGTTCCGCGTCGAGAAGACGCTCATCATGCTCTTCGACATCTACAACCCGCGCAATGGTGAGATCTACCACCGGGATCCGCGCCAGGTTGCCAAGAAGGCGGAGAAATACCTCGCCTCCACCGGCATCGCCGACACGGCGTTCTTCGCCCCGGAGGCGGAGTTCTACATCTTCGACGACGTCCGCTATGAGGTAAAGCAGAACATCAGCTACTACTCGGTCGACTCCGACGAGGGCGCCTGGAACTCTGGCCGCATCGAGGAGGGCGGCAACCTCGCCAACAAGACGCCATACAAGGGTGGCTACTTCCCGGTGAGCCCGATCGACAAGCAGGGCGACCTGCGTGACGACATCAGCCTCAAGTTGATCGACGCGGGCCTGATCCTGGAGCGCGCCCACCACGAGGTCGGCACCGGTGGCCAGGCCGAGATCAACTACCGCTTCAACACCATGGTGAACGCCGCGGATGACCTCCTCAAGTTCAAATACATCGTCAAGAACACCGCGCTCGAGTGGGGCAAGGCCGCGACGTTCATGCCCAAGCCGCTCTTCGGCGACAACGGTTCCGGTATGCACACTCACCAGTCGCTCTGGAATGGCGGAACTCCGCTGTTCTACGACGAGAGCGGGTACGGCGGACTGTCTGACATCGCGCGCTGGTACATCGGTGGCCTGCTCAAGCACGCGCCCGCTGTTCTTGCGTTCACGAACCCGACCCTCAACTCCTACCGCCGCCTGGTGCCCGGCTTCGAGGCGCCGGTCAACCTGGTGTACTCGGCGGGCAACCGTTCGGCGTCCATCCGCATCCCGATCACGGGAACGAACCCGAAGGCCAAGCGCATCGAGTTCCGCGCACCCGACGCATCCGGCAACCCGTACCTGGCGTTTGCGGCGCAGCTGATGGCCGGCCTCGACGGCATCAAGAACAAGATCGAGCCGCACGAACCCGTCGACAAGGACCTGTACGAACTGCCGCCCGAGGAGGCGAAGAACATCCCGCAGGTGCCGGGTTCGCTCGCCGAGGTGCTGGTCGCCCTCGAGAACGACCACGACTTCCTGACCGCAGGTGGCGTGTTCACTCCTGACCTGATCGAGACCTGGATCGCGTACAAGCGCGAGAAGGAGATCATCCCGTCGTCGCAGCGTCCGCATCCGTTCGAGTATGAGTTGTACTTCTCGGTCTAGCCAGTCGCGCAATAGGGCCGCATCCTTCGGGGTGTGGCCCTATTGCTTTGCCCAACCGTTGGTCAGGACTTCAGCAAATGGAGGTCGACCAGGCTCTGAGCCGTTGCGACGATGGCTTCCTCGTTGGAGCGCGGATTCCAGCCGAGAACGGACTTCGCCTTGCCGTTGCTGGCCTGCTTCGCCTTTCCGAGCTGGGGAACGATCTCACGCAGGGGCGGCACCACCAGAGCGAGGGCACGCACGAGCCAGTTCGGCAGGATGCGCGTAGGCACTCTCGCCGCCACCTCGCCCATCCGTTCGCGGAGCACCTGCGCCACCTCCGGCATGTACATTGCCGGACCCGCGATCGCCAGGAAGCGCTCACCGGCGGCCTTCGGGCTGGTCATCGCCAGAAGGTGGATGCTCGCAACATCCCGCACATCGACGATGCCGAATGCGATCTGCGGAATTCCCGGCATGTCGCCGCCCAGCAGTCGGCTGGCGAGCTGGATCGACGTCGAGACATCCTTGCTCAGCGCGGGCCCGAAGATGCCGACCGGGTTGATGACCGCGAGCTCGAGGCCGCCGCCCTCGGTCTGGATGAAGTCCCAGGCAGCCCGCTCGGCAAGCGTCTTCGACTTCACGTATGGCGTGACGTTGTCGTTGGGGTTGGTCCAGTCCGTTTCATCGAACGGGCGACCAACCGGCGGCGCGCTGTAGCCGATGGCAGCAAAGGATGACGTCAGCACGACCCGCTTGACCTTCGCGTCTCGCGCCGCTCGTAGGACGCGCAGCGCGCCCTCACGGGCGGGGATGATGAGGTCATCCGCATTCTTCGGCTGGCTGGGTGGGAATGGCGATGCGACATGGAGCACGTAGTCGACCCCATTGGCCGCAGCCGGCCAGCCGTCGTCGGACAGCAGGTCGGCGGCAACAAACTCCAACGTGTCGCTGGGCTCCGCTCCCCCGATCTTGAGCATCGCCCGCACGTCGGGCTCACGCAAAAGGGAGCGCACGGTCGTGCGCACCCGATAGCCCGCGTCCAGCAACTGCAGGATGCAGTGCGCGCCCACAAACCCCGACCCGCCGGTCACCAAAACTATTTCGCCGCTCATTGTTCTCCGCTTCGTGTGAGGCTACCCGGTCGTGGGAGCAGCCGTGGGTGTCCCGTAGAAGCGCTTCTCGAAGACCTGCCGGGCCAGGCGGGTCGTCCGCAGGTAGTCCTCCTCGAGTTGGCTCGCCGAGCCGGGCGGGTATTCGAGCAGGCGCGCGACACCCTCGAGGGCCTGGCGATCGGTGGGAAGCACGTCCGCGGTCTTCGCCGTCCACAGGGTCATGCCCGAGCGAGCACGCGACGCTATCAGCCAGGCGTCCCGGAGACGGCCCGCGTCGGCATCCGACACCAGTTTGTTTTCGGCAGCAACCGCGAGAGCCCCGAGCGTCGAGGTCGTCCGCAGGCCCGGAATTCTCGCACCATACTGCAGCTGTAAGAGCTGCACAAACCACTCGACATCGCTGAGCGAACCGCGCCCGAGCTTCAGGTGCCGCGCCGGGTCCGCGGCCTGAGGCAGTCGCTCCGATTCGACGCGCGCCTTGATTCTCCGCACCTCGCGGACATCCTGTTCTGCGATCTTCGCCGGATATCGGACGGTGTCGGCGAGTGCTTCGAAATCACGGATGAGGTCTGAATCGCCCGCGACCCCGCGAGCACGAAGAAGTGCCTGCGCCTCCCAGGTCAGCGACCACCGTTCGTAGTAGGCGCGGTAGCTGTCGAGCGAGCGGACAACCGCGCCGTTCTTGCCCTCCGGCCGAAGTCCGATGTCGAGATCGAGCGGGAGCCGCAGGTCCTCCGTGAGGCGATTCAGCGTCGAAACGATCTGCTCCGAGCGCGTCTGCGCCGCCTCACCGGTCGCCGACGTCGCGCGATAGACGTAGATGATGTCGGCGTCGGAGCCGAACCCGAGCTCCTGTCCGCCGTAGCGGCCCATGGCGATGATCGCGAACTCCATACCCTCCGGCTCCGGCCGAGCGAGCTCGAGCATCCCGGTCAGCAGCGCCGTGGTGATGTCACTCAGCGCGACGCTCACCTGTGCGATCGGGGCGACGCCGAGGATGCCCGCGATCGCAACCCGAAGCACCTCCCGTCGCCTGGCGGTGCGCAGCGCGAGGGCGGCGGCCTCGATGTCGTCGTCGTGGCGGGCGATTGTCGCGTGCGTCTCCTCGAGGAGTATGGCGAGGCTTCTGGGCTGCAGCTCGTCCTCGTTTTCGAGCCAGGCCGCACCGTCGGGTATCCGCTCAAGCAGGTTGCTCACGAACCGTGAGCCCGACAGCACGTTCGTGAGCCGTCGAGCCGCTCCGGATGAGTCGCGCAGCATCCGCAGGAACCAGTACGCCTCGCCCAGATCGTCGCTCAGTCGGCGGAAGGCCAGGAGACCGTGGTCAGGATCCGCGCCCTCTGCGAACCATCCCAGCATGACCGGTAGCAGAGTTCGCTGAATGGTCGCCCGACGCGACACACCGCCGGTGAGCGCAGCGATGTGGTGAAGCGCACCGGCCGGATCGCGGAACCCGATGGCCGCCAGCCGAGCCTCCGCCTGCTCGCTCGACAGCGTCAGCTCGTCCCCGGGAAGCGCGGCGACCGCGCTCAGCAGCGGCCGATAGAACAGCCGCTCGTGCAGGCTACGCACCTCGTGCTTGGTTCGCTGCCAGCCCTCGGTGAGCTCGCCCGCGCTCGAATAGAGCCCCGTCGCGCGCGCGAGGATACGCACGGCTTCCGGATCGCGCGGCATGAGGTGAGTGCGCGTGAGTCTTGACAACTGGAGTCGGTGTTCGAGCAGACGAAGGAACCGGTAATCGCGCGAGAACTCCGACGCCTCGACGCGACCGATATATCCCTGGGCCGCGAGGGCAACCAGTGCAGGCAGCGTCGCCTGCTGGCGGACCTCCGGATCGTGCTGGCCGTGAACGAGCTGCAGCAGCTGGATGGTGAATTCGACATCGCGAAGCCCACCCGGCCCGAGCTTCAACTGGATGTCGCGTTCGTCCGGCGGGATGTTGTCGGTGACGCGCTCGCGCATCCGCTGAACGG
This sequence comes from Galbitalea sp., assembly GCA_036271795.1. GTDB lineage: Bacteria > Actinomycetota > Actinomycetes > Actinomycetales > Microbacteriaceae > Galbitalea. The sequence goes on along the minus strand of DATAZY010000023.1, from coordinate 3,871 downwards.
ACTCGACGAAGTTCTCCCGCGACGCGCTCGACCACACCAGCGGCGCGATCGCGGCAACGTACCGGGCGCCGAGCTCGAGATCCCCGGCGAGTGGTCTGGCCTTGAGTAGGGCCTGGAACTCCCAGCTCTTCGCCCAGCGGTCGTAGTAGGCGAGGTGGGATTCGAGCGTGCGCACGAGCGCGCCATCCTTGCCTTCCGGCCGAAGGTTGGCGTCCACCTCCCACAGCGAAGGCTCTGAGGCGAGTTCCTGGATCCCGCGGGCCGTCTGCATTGCCAGCCGCGTCGCGATCTCCACGGCGCGGTCCGAGCCGAGATCACCCGTCGCCTCCGCGACGAAGATGACATCAACGTCGCTCACGTAGTTGAGCTCGCGAGCTCCGGACTTGCCCATTCCGATGATCGCGAGGTGCGTGTTGGCGACATCCGCGGCGTCGAACTTCACACTCCGGCGCGCGATGTCGAGCGAAGCATCGAGCGCTGCGCCTGCGAGGTCGGCGAGCATGCCCGTGACCTGCGACACCGCCGCAAGCGGGTCCGGATTGGAGAGATCCCAGGCCGCAAGCTGGGCGAGGTGGCGACGATATCGGACGCGAAGCGCGGTGAACGCCGCGTCATCGGTCAGCCCGGCAACAGAGGCGATGAGATCCGCTCGCAGCCCGTCGAAGTCCGGCAGCGTTTCAAGCGGGTTCTGAAGCGCCGAGAGTTCATCCGGATGACGCAGGAAGAATTCGGCGATCCCGCGGGACGCGCCGAGAATCCGAATCAGTCGATCCGCGGCATCCGGCTTCGCAAGAACCCGGCCAAGCTGGCTGCCGGCTCGCTCGCGGAGCTCGCCAAGAAGTCGCAGCGCCTGATCGGCATCCGCGGCATGGGCGAACAGCGGGACGAGGTCGCCGTCGAGGTCTCTGACCAGCGCATCGGCGTCGCCAAGCTCGGTGAATCCGAGTCTGGCGAGTTCTGTCAGCGTCGTTGCTTCGCGGGGCATGGCTACAGGACTTCTAAGTTGCTCTCCAGCTCGAAGGGCGTCACCTGTGCGCGGTACTCGTTCCACTCGCGGCGCTTGTTGAGCAGCACGTAATTGAACACCTGCTCCCCCAGCGTTTCGGCGACGAGCTCGGAGCCTTCCATCAGGGATACGGCGTGATCGAGGCTCGCAGGAAGCTGGTCGTAGCCGAGCGCCTTTCGCTCACTGTCCGACAGCTCCCACACGTTGTCTTCGGCCTCGGCCGGGAGTTCGTAGCCATCCTCGATACCGCGGAGGCCGGCGGCCAGCAGCAGCGAGTAAGCCAGGTACGGGTTCGCCGCAGAATCGATGGCACGGTACTCGACCCGGGCGCTCTGGCCCTTACCCGGCTTGTACAACGGCACGCGCACCAGCGCCGAGCGATTGTTGTGGCCCCAGGTCACGAAGCTCGGCGCCTCGCCGAGCTTGTTCTGCGCCGAACCGCCCCAGAGGCGCTTGTACGAGTTGACGAACTGGTTGGTCACCGCGGTGATTTCGGGTGCGTGCCGCAGCAGACCGGCAATGAACTGGCGACCGATCTTCGAGAGCTGATACTGGCCGCTCGCGTCGAAGAACGCGTTGGTGTCGCCCTCGAAGAGCGACATGTGTGTGTGCATCCCGGATCCCGGCTCACCAGATAGGGGTTTCGGCATGAACGTCGCGTAGACGCCCTGCTCGATCGCAACCTCTTTGACCACCGTGCGAAAGGTCATGATGTTGTCGGCCGTCGTCAGCGCATCCGCGTAGCGAAGGTCGATCTCGTTCTGGCCAGGACCGGCCTCGTGGTGGCTGAATTCGACCGAGATGCCGAGGTCCTCCAGCATCCGGACCGACCGACGACGGAAGTCGTGCGCTGTTCCTCCGGGCACGTTATCGAAGTAACCCGCGGAGTCGACGGGCTCCGGGCCCTTCTTGCCGTACTTGCTCGACTTGAGCAGGTAGAACTCGATTTCGGGATGCGTGTAGAACGTGAAGCCGCGCTCGCCCGCCTTGGCGAGGGTGCGCTTCAGGACATTGCGTGGGTCGGCGACCGCAGGCTGGCCGTCCGGCGTCGTGATGTCGCAGAACATGCGGGCGGTCGGATCGATTTCACCCCGCCACGGAAGAATCTGGAACGTCGTCGGATCCGGATGCGCGAGCACGTCGGCCTCGTAGGACCGGGTCAATCCCTCAATTGCGGAACCGTCGAATCCGAGTCCCTCGGAAAACGCGCCCTCGACCTCCGCCGGAGCTATCGCAACCGACTTCAGGCTGCCAACCACATCGGTGAACCACAGGCGGATGAATTTGACGCCGCGCTCCTCGATTGTGCGGAGAACGAAGTCGCGCTGCTTGTCCACGGGGCTCCTCGAGGTGACGCTGGATGTCGATGTTGCTGCGGTTTTCAGGCGGTTCTGCCGCGCTATTAGGCTAGTGGCTATGCCCCAACTTCGCTTGGCACTCGCCCAGACGAACCCCGTTCTCGGCGATCTGGCAGGCAATTCCGCGCAGGTTCTCGATGCGGCGAAGCGAGCCTCTACGGCGGGCGCGGACATTCTTGCTGTGGGGGAAATGGCGATCAGCGGGTACCCGATCGAGGATCTCGCGGCACGTCCGAGTTTCCTGCGAGACGCACACGCGGCCGTCGTTGCTCTGGCCAAGAGACTGCTCGACGATGGGCTCGGCGACCTGGTAGTCGTTGTCGGTCATCCGGATGGTCCGTACGAGCCGCGGCTGCTCGGGACGAGCAATTCGCCAACCGCGATCGCCCAGAACCGCGCGAGCGTCCTGCAGCACGGGCACGTCAAGGCGCAGTACGTCAAGCACCACCTGCCGAACTACTCCGTGTTCGACGAATACCGCATCTTCATCCCGGGCGACGAACTGCTCGTGCTGCGGATCAAGGGTGTGGATGTCGCGCTCATCATCTGCGAAGACCTCTGGCGCGACGGCGGCCCGGTCGCCCGCGTGCTCGAAGCCGATGCCGGGCTGCTGCTCGTCATCAATGCGTCACCGTTCGAACGGGACAAGGACGAAGTGCGCCTCCCCCTGGTAACGCGCAGGGCCGTCGAGACCGACACGATCGTGGCGTATGTCAACATCGTCGGCGGTCAGGATGATCTGGTCTTCGATGGCGACAGCGTCATCGTCGACGGTGCGGGCGCGATTCTGGCGCGCGCGCCACAGTGGGTGCCGCACCTTCTCATTGCCGATCTGGATGTGGCGCCTGCCTCCGATGCGCCCCTGCCCGATCACGTCTCCCGGGTCGTTCTCGCGGACTCTGCGCCAGCGCAGAAGCCACTGTCCCCGGATATCGCGGCGCCATCCGACGACCGTGAGCAGCTCTGGAGCGCCCTGGTCCTCGGCCTGCGGGACTACGTCGAGAAGAACGGCTTCCCGTCGGTTGTGCTGGGGGTGTCCGGCGGCATCGACTCCGCCGTTTGTGCGACCCTGGCCGCCGACGCGATCGGGGCGGACCGCGTCTACGCGGTGAGCATGCCCAGCCGGTACAGCTCGGAAGGATCGGTCTCGGATGCCGACATCCTGGCCGCGAACATCGGCTTTCACTACTCGACCGAAGCCATCGCGGACCTCGTGTTGCCCTTCGAAGACCAGCTGAAATTGACCGGAACCGCCGCGGAGAACGTCCAGGCCCGGGCACGAGGGGTCATCCTGATGGCGCTGTCAAACATGGCCGGGCACCTCGTCCTGACCACCGGGAACAAGACCGAGTTGTCGGTCGGCTACTCGACCATCTACGGCGATTCCGCGGGCGGATTCGCCCCGATCAAGGACGTACCGAAGATGCTCGTCTGGGAGCTGGCCCGCTGGCGCAACGAGCTCGCGGCCGGGCGTGGCGAGACGCCCCCGATCCCGGTGAACTCAATC
>DATAZY010000022.1:0-60298 GCA_036271795.1 Galbitalea sp. | reverse complement strand
TGACGCTCAGCGCCAAGGGCATCAAGACGATTGACGCTCGTGGTATCGAGTCGGTCGTCAAGGACCTGCTTGCACGTGGGGAGAAAATCTAATGGCCAAGGCACAAGACATTCGCCCCATCATCAAGCTGCGTTCCACCGCGGGAACCGGGTACACCTACGTGACCCGCAAGAACCGTCGTAATGACCCCGACCGACTCGTGCTGAAGAAGTACGACCCCGTTGTGCGCAAGCACGTTGAATTCCGCGAGGAGCGCTAATTATGGCGAAGAAAAGCAAGATTGCCAAGAACGACCAGCGCGCCGTCATCGTCGCGCGTTATGCCGCAAAGCGTCTCGAGCTGAAGAAGGCGCTCGTCGACGTCAACGGCACCGACGAGTCCCGCGAGGCGGCCCGTGTCGGCCTGCAGAAGCTTCCGCGCGACGCGTCGCCGGTTCGTCTGCGTGGTCGTGACGCGATTGACGGACGTCCGCGCGGTTATCTCAGCCAATTCGGCGTTTCCCGTGTCCGTTTTCGGGATATGGCGCACCGTGGAGAGTTGCCGGGCATAACGAAGTCAAGCTGGTAGGTTCAAGGCGGTTCTACATGGATGCAAGTCCTCAGAACAGTTTGTAAGTGCTGGCAATTATCGCCAGTTGTCTGAGCAACAAGGCCGCTGGCAAAAGACGCCAGCTGCGTGAGCAATAAGTCCGAGGAGGACAAATCATGGCTGACAAGTCACTGAACCGTACCGAGCTGGTTGCGGCACTCGCTGCAGAATCCGGTCAGAATGCCGCCGCGGTCAACGCGGTCATCGACGCGCTGTTTTCGACGCTGTCGCACACCCTCAAAGAGGGCACCAAGGTCACGATTCCGGGTTGGCTCTCTGTTGATCGCACTCACCGTGCCGCACGCACCGGTCGTAACCCGCAGACTGGCGCATCGATCCAGATCGCCGCAAGCTACGGCGTGAAGCTGACGGCGGGCAGCAAGCTCAAGGCTGCCGCAAAGTAGTTTTCGCAACACCAATAAGGGACGAAGGCCTGCGGGTCGGCGTCCCTTATTGCGTTCCTCGGGTCGACATTCGACGGAGGTACGGGAGCGGTCAGCTCCCAGCCGTGGTCACTTAGGCTGGCAACGTGATCCGAGTCTCGCGAACTGTGGGGCCCGCGGCGCTACTGGTTGTGGCGTTCGCGGCACTCTTGGCGAGCCTCGCTTACGGCGGAGGCGCCAATGCGCCCATCGCGATCGACCCAGGGGCCGTCGTCCGTTACTGCGTGCCCATCGCGACGATGCTCGTCGACCTGAGCGCTTCCGGCCTGATGGGAAGTCTCGCGCTGAGCGCGTTCGCGTTCGCCTCAAACAAGCCGGAATACGGCAAGGCGCTGGATGTCGCCGCCGCGTCCGCCGCCGTTCTGACCGTCGCGTCCATCGCCACGGGCTTTTTTCACCTGCAGACCGACGACCCGGGCCCGGTCACCTTCAACGCCCAGTACGGCGACAATCTGTGGCACTACGTCACATCCGTAGGCGAGGGTCAGGCGTGGCTGACCACGACTCTCGTCGCTGCCGCCATGACGGTTGTGTGTTTTGCCGTGCGGAACCAGACCGCAATCGCGTTCCTGGCGATCGGCGCCATCCTGGCAATGATCCCGATGGCGCTGCAGGGGCATGCGGGCGACACGGCCAGCCACGACGCCGCGACCACATCACTGTGGCTGCACATTTCATTCGCCGCAATCTGGGTCGGCGGTCTTCTGACACTGGTCCTGGTTCGAAAGACCCTGGACAACGGGCGGATCGCGGCGGTCCTCGCCCGTTACTCAACCCTCGCACTCATCTGCTTCATCGTGGTCGCCCTGTCCGGCTACGTGAACGCGCAGATCCGCGTCGCGACCTGGGCCAACCTGCTCACGCCGTACGGCATCCTCGTCTTGGTCAAGGTCTTCGCGCTCGGCGCACTGGGTATCTTCGGCATTTTCCAGCGCCGCTTCCTCATCGGTCGACTTGCCGGCGCTGTCACCGGTGCCGCGAAGTATTTCTGGTTCTTCGTTGCCGGAGAGCTGGCGTTCATGGGCCTCGCAGAAGGAACGGCCTCCGCGCTTGCCGTGACCACCGATCCGCAGATCGAGGTGCCGGCATCGCAACTGAATAACCCCACCCCGGCCGAGCTGCTTACCGGGTCGCACCTCCCGGCGTTCCCGACCATCGAACGCTACTTAACTGGGCTGAACCCCGACCTTCTTTGGATCCTGCTTGTTGGATTCGGACTTTTCTTCTACCTCGCCGGTGTCTGGCGCCTGCACCGGCGCGGTGACAGCTGGCCCATTCACCGGACGGTGCTGTGGATCGCCGGGATGCTCGTGCTCCTGTACGTCACGAGTGGTGGTGTCAACGTCTACGAGAAGTACTTGTTCAGCGCACACATGATCGCCCACATGGTACTGACGATGGCCATCCCGGTGTTGTTGGTTCCCTCGGCCCCGATCACGCTTGCGCTTCGCACGATCAACAGGCGCGAGGACGGCAGCCGGGGAGCGCGGGAGTGGATACTGCTCGCTGTGCATTCGCGGGTGTTCAGCTTCTTCGCCAGTCCGCTCGTCGCGGCCATCCTGTTCGCGTCGTCGCTCTGGATCTTCTACTACACGCCGCTGTTCAGCTATGCGACAACCGATCACGTCGGGCACGAGTGGATGATCTTCCACTTCCTGATCATTGGCTATCTGTTTGTCTCCAGTCTCATCGGGGTCGATCCCGGTCCGGCGCGTCCGCCCTATCCGATGCGGCTACTCATCCTGCTCGGGACGATGGCCTTCCACGCGTTCTTCGGGTTGGCACTCATCACGAGCACGGGGCTGCTCTCTGCAGATTGGTACGGTGCGATGGGTTGGGGCCCGAGCATCCCAGCACTCTCCGACCAGCAGACTGCGGGCGGCATAGCCTGGAGCATCGGCGAGATCCCGACGCTCGCGCTCGCGATTCTCGTTGCCTTCATGTGGGGGCGCAGCGACGCCCGCGAGTCGAAGCGCTACGACCGGAAGGCCGAGCGCGACGGTGACGCAGAACTGAACGCCTACAACGACATGCTGGCCAGGCGCGCGGGACAGCCCGAAGGTTAACCGCTCTGCGTCGTGATCGTCAGGTGGTTGTTCGCGTCGATCGTGATCGTGTACGAGACCGTAAACGAGACATCCGAATCGAACGTGCTGATCGAGCCGTCGTAGAGAGATTGCACCTTGACGTCGAGGTGTGCGACTCCCACGGCGCTCGGAACGAGCCAGCGGCCCGATGTCTGGTCCGGAACAATGGTCACGGCCGGATCGGACACCATCGACCAGGCCGGCGTACTGACAACACGGTTGGAAAAACTCTTGCCAAAGGGGCACGCCGTCGGAAGGAGCACGGTCTGGGTCGCACAGGCGAGATAGTACTTGCGCAGTTCGGTGCTCACCTCCGTGACGAACATCTTGTTGGCTTCCGCCTCGACCCGGACGGGCGTCACGCTGGCCGGCTCGGTCACCGGAACAGAGACGGGCGTCGCGATGAGATAGGTCGTCTTCAGGTCGAACGAATATAGCCCCGGCGTGAAGACGACGTAGGGCTGCGACTGGGTGCGTTTGGCCGTCGAGACGACGTCGGTCGCGTTCACGCGGAATCGTGGATCGTGCGGCGCGGCCACGGAGACTGTCGCGAGCGGCGACTTCGCGAACGCCCAACGGGAAAAGAGGCCGAGATAAGAGGAGGTCTGAACGATCGAGTAGGTCGAGCTCTCGCGACGTGTCCCCAGTTTGTACGAGTACTCGACGCTGTGGATGTCGCTCCCGCTCGCCGCAGTGTCGTGCTCAAGCCGAATGTCCGCAATCGACCCGAGCGCCCCATCCGTCAGCAGGTTGGTCGCGACGCCACTCGGCGCACGCACGCCGGGAAGTTCGCGTGCCGTCGTCGCATCGTGCCGATTCAGCGCGTCGAGATAGCTGGACACGAACCCGTGGGCGCTGTAAACGGTCGCGTTGAGGACGACTACGGACGCGAAGAACGCCGCGATCAGCAGGACGAATCCGATCAACCAGGACATCAGGGCGCGGCGCACCGTTCCATTCTCCGGCACAGTCGACCGGTCCGCGGGTAGCCTTGGGAGCGCCCATCGAAGAACGAGCGAAGAGTGTGACCGTGACCGAGCTGACGCTCTCCGCCGAGCAGCAGGCGGTCTTCGACGCAATCGAGACCAGCCAGGATCACATCTTCGTCACCGGTCGCGCCGGTACCGGCAAGTCAACGCTGCTCAACCACCTGTCCTGGCACACCTCGAAGCAGGTCGTCATCTGTGCGCCAACCGGGGTGGCGGCGCTCAACGTCGGTGGGCAGACCATTCACTCACTCTTCCGGCTGCCGATCGGCGTAATCGCGGATCACGAGATCGAGCAGTCGCGTGAGCTGCGCAAGCTGCTTGGCACGCTCGACACCATCGTCATCGACGAGGTTTCGATGGTCAACGCGGACCTGCTCGACGCCGTGGATCGCAGCATGCGGCAGGCCCGCCAGCGCCCGCACGAGGCCTTCGGCGGTGCCCAGGTCGTCTTGTTCGGCGACCCGTACCAGCTTGCTCCGGTTCCCGGCGACGCCGACGAACGCGCCTACTTCGAAGACCAGTACCGGTCGATGTGGTTCTTCGATGCGAAGGTGTGGAGGGAGGCGGATCTTCGCATCTACGAGCTCTCGGTCATCCACCGCCAGCACGAGGATGAGTTCAAGTACATGCTGAACGCCGTTCGGCACGGGAGGGTCACCGCCGAAATCGCAAAGCGACTCAACGACACCGGGGCCAGGCCGGCTCCGACTGACGGCGCAATCACGCTCGCGACCACCAACAGCACGGTGACGCGCATCAACGCAAGTGCGCTGGCGAAGCTGCCGGGACGCGCGCTCACCGCGCGAGCCGAGGTGAGTGGCGAGTTCGGTGGCCGGTCGTATCCCGCCGACGAGTCGCTCGAACTCAAAGTCGGCGCGCAGGTCATGTTCCTCCGCAACGACTCCGACCAGCGCTGGGTCAATGGCAGCATCGGCACGGTGACGAAGATCGACAGCACGGTCTGGGTCGAGGTGGATGGCGAGACGCACCAGGTGCAGCCGGCGGTGTGGGAGAAGTATCGCTATTCGTATTCCGCCGTCACGAAGTCGCTCAAGAAGGACATCGTCGCGGAGTTCACCCAATTTCCGCTGCGGCTTGCCTGGGCGGTCACCATTCACAAGTCCCAGGGCAAGACCTACGATCGCGCGATCGTCGATCTGGGCCAGCGGTCATTCGCACCGGGGCAGACCTATGTGGCCCTGTCCCGGATCAGCGAGCTGGACGGGCTGTACCTGACCCGGCCGCTGCGGCCGTCCGACATCATCGTCGACGAAAACGTCCTGCGGTTTATGGCCGGCTCGGTAGCCATTCCTGGCATCGAGGCATAGGTCGAGCGCGTCAGGCTGTCTTGATCTGGCCGACCGGCTTGTCGGCACCGATTGCAACACAGAGCAGAACGACAGCCGTCGCGAAATTGAGTACGTTGTCCGCGCCATTGATCGCGAGGACGTTGAGCGAGTTGCCGGGACTCGCGAGCAGCAGTCCGACAACACCGCCGAGCAGGAAGATGGCACCGAGCGTCAGGTTGGTAACTCTGGACGAGCGAATTCCGACCAGCGCCGTCACGAACAGGAGAATGCCGATGGCGACGTGCACCAGGTTGTAGAGCGGGTTGACCTGAAACAGATCGATGAACTTCGGTCCCGTTGTCGACGCAAAGCCGGTGTCGCTGGTGAGGAAGAATCCGAAGATCCCGACGAGCAGATAGACGACGCCGAGCACGAGGCCGAGCAGACGATTCGGTGACTTGGTCATTGTGGTGCCTCCCGGCTTCCATTCTTGCGGATGCTGGGCCCGCCAATTCACCGCCTGGCGCGAAATTGGCGGTAATTGTGCTGCGTACCGACGCCAACGCTGTTCAAGCTGGTGATATGCCAATTGTTGCCGACACCAAGAACTGGACCTGGGTCATCGAGCGGCCGTGCCCGGAGTGCGGATTCGATGCTCGCGACTTCGTTGACGCAGATATCGCGCCGGCGATCCGTGATAACGCGGAGTCGTGGCGGGCGGTGCTCGTTCGCCCGACCGTCAGGATGCGTCCGAATGACTCGACCTGGTCGCCGCTGGAGTATGCCGCGCACGTTCGCGACGTGCTGAAGGTCTACCGGGAGCGGCTCGGTTTGATGGTCGCGTCGGATGACCCACTGTTTCCGAACTGGGACCAGGATGCCACCGCGGTCGAGGATGCCTACAACGAGCAGGACCCGGAAACCGTCGGAGCACAGCTGGGTGAGAACGCGGGAGGCCTTGCCGACGACTTCGCGTCGCTGTGGGCCGAGCAGTGGTCGCGCCCGGGGCGCAGGAGCGATGGGGCGAGCTTCACCATTTCAAGCATGTCGAAGTACCTGGTGCACGACCTGGTGCATCACCGCTGGGATGTCAGCGAACACTGAGTCATCTCACGCTGTGTTATCTCACATAGAGGTGATTGAGTAGAAACCGTACCGTCCGCTGGTTCGCCAGTTCCGCCGCGCGTGGGTTGTACGTCGCCTCGATCTCCGAATTGGCAAACGAGTGCTCCGTGCCGAGATAGACATGGTTGATGACGGGGGTGCCGTGTTCCTGCAGTCGTTCGATGAAACTCTCCGGGTCGTCGCCGTCGCCCCACTCATCGGTCTCCGCGTAGTGCAGCAGGACCGGAGCGGGCAGTACGCCGTGGTCTGAGGGACCGAGCGACGCGTAGTAGGCGACCACCGCATCCGCGGCGCCACCCTGGGCGTGAAGCAGAGACAACCAGCCGCCCATCGAGAATCCCACGACGCCGATCTTCTCTGATCCGTTCGCGCGGGCGTCGCTGATGATGTCGTCGAGTTCGGCAAGGGCGATGCCGACATCCAGGTCGTTCATCAGGACCTCGGCTTGCGCAGCGGACCGGGTGGCAACGCCGTTGAACAGGTCGGGAACCGCGACGAAGAAGCCCTCGCGTGCCAGCAGATCCGCGATGTCGAGCAGTCCGGGCAGGCGCCCGAAGTAGTCGTGGACGAGGACGACCAGCGGGCCGCCTTCCAGTCCGATGTAGACGGGCACTCCGGGCGACGGAACAGGAATGAGGTCGTTCATCATCCATCCGTTCATCGTCGAGGAGGGTATTGGGTACAAGGCTACCGGCGCGACACGTAGAGTCGATCTCATGGCGAATGGTGCACTCGTTCTGGCTGGCGGAGGCGTGGCAGGGATTGCGTGGGAGACCGGCGTTCTGCTCGGCATTCAGGATGCGGAGCCGGCGGCCGCTGCCAGCATCCTCAGCGCTCCCACCGCGCTCGTCGGCACCTCCGCCGGAGCCGCAGTTGCGGCGCAGATCGCGGGAGGGACGTCACTTCAGGAGCTCTACGACGCTCAGCTCGACGATGAGACCGGAGAGCTCTTCGTCCAGATTGACCTTGCGTCCTTCGGTGCGATGATGGCGGGTGCGGCGGCGCAGGCTACCTCCCCGGAGGATGCTCGGCGCCGGCTTGGCGCAATAGCCCTTGCGGCCGATACCCCGTCCGTGGCGGCAAGGAGGGCTGTGATTCGAGCGCGCCTCGCGATTCAGAACTGGGGAGAACGGTCACTGCGCCTGACGGCGGTTGACGCGGAAACCGGCGACCTTCGAATCTTCGATCGCGACTCCGGAATCGACCTTGTCGATGCGGTCATGGCGAGCTGCGCGGTTCCCGGAATCTGGCCCACCGTCGAATTCGACGGTCACCGGTACATGGATGGCGGCATGCGCTCCGGTTCCAACGCGGACATCGCCGCTGGCTCGGACCCGGTGCTGATCATCACGCCGTCGACAGAGGAGACGCCAATGGGCAGGGCGGTGCCTCAGACCGAACTGGATGCCCTCGTGCCCGCCCGGGTGCACGTGGTCTACGCGGATGCCGCGTCGATTGGGGCATTCGGTACCAACCCGCTCGACCCGGCCAGCCGGAAACCCGCGGCGATTGCCGGTCGCGAGGTCGGCCACAGGGTCGCTGCCGAGGTCGCCGCGTTCTGGCGTTAGGCGGGCGGTCGCCGGACAAACCTGACTCCGAAAAACCACGACCTGTCTGTATTGTGGGCGACCCACGGGGGGCGATAGCTTAGCGAGCAGTCACCGCAGGCTCGAGCCAGGCTGGCCGTTTTCTGTGCTCAGCCAATCCCTTCAACCAGAGGGCACCCGCATGTCCCGAACTCGATACCAGCCGTTCCCTGACGCCGGGTTACTCAATCCCGTCGGTATCGAAGTCGCCGTTCAGCCGCACCACCAGGGTGTCATCGCGCACGTCGACGAGTTGCGCCGTCGTGCCGAGGTGCAGCACGTCTGGGTCGCGCTGTGGACCGAGGTCGGCGCACACACCATGTATTCGCCGGTTGCCGTCGAACTGCTCGCGCCCGACGGGGCGGCGTGGCCATGCGGCCATCTCTCCGACGAGGACTCACCAGGCTGGAGGCGCTTGCTGCAGCTCCGGTTCCAGGATGGCGTGAGGTGGATGTGGCCGGCCGTCATCATCGAACCCAACCCCGACGCGTGGCGGCTGGTCTTCTACCACTGAGTCGTCGCCGAGCTACCCCTGTGCCCCGAGGGCGAAAGTAACGTCGCCATCCCGGCCGACCTCGGCGTCGAGAACCTTGTCCTCGAGGATGCGGGACGCGTTCGGTTCGAGGAAGACGCGGGCGCCTCCCGACTCGATGGTGGTGTCCCCTGGCTCGGCCTCCGGCACGAGCGCGACACCGAAGGAGTTGCCGCCATCGGGGCCGCTGTCAATCCTGAGGCCGCCCTCGACGAGGGTGGGGTTGCGGTCGACGATCGACTTGACCGCGATGGTGGCTGTTTCGGTGAGAGTGAGCAACGCGCTTCCTTTCGTCTGTGCAGCAACAAGTCGTCTGTGCAGCAACAAGTTGGCCACGCTTCCGTACATCGCCGGTGAATTCAAGCGTTCTGCCGGATACGGAGAGAACTCACACCTGGCTGTCGGCTGCCAATAACGTTTCCCAATCGGCGGGCACCCGCGCCGCGGGACCGGGCACGCTCTGATCGAGGGGATGACTCAACGGAGCAGCAAGCTTTGGTCCGTCGATGAACTGACCGGTCCGGTAGTCGAAGAACCAGTCCTCGCCCGGCTCGAACGATCTAATAACGGGGTGACCGGATGACTTCGCGTGCGCGGTCGCGTGCTTTGCGAGGGAGGAGTCGCAGCAGCCAATATGACCGCACTCCGCACATCGCCGCAGGTGCACCCACCATCCGCCGATCGCGTCGCAATCCACGCACCCGGTACCGCTGGGCGCGACCTTCTGGTCTATTCCGTCGATAGCCAATGCCCCACCTCCCCGTCTCCTCCATTCTGTCCCGCGGACGCGGATGATTGGAGCCCTTTGCTCCGCGCAAAAGGTGACAGGATTTTCGGTTCAATGCACTCGGTGAGAGAGCGAGTGACGGGAATCGAACCCGCACTACCAGCTTGGGAAGCTGGAGTTCTGCCATTGAACTACACTCGCGCGACCGTCGGAACGGCACCCATCATGTTACCTGCCCGCAAACGGGTAGTGTCGTGGCCATGCTTCTGAGTGACCGCGACATCAGGGAACAGCTCGAATCCGGCCGCGTCGGGCTCGACCCGCTCGATCTGGGGATGATCCAGCCTTCGAGTATCGACGTGCGGCTCGACAAGTACTTCCGCCTGTTCGACAACCACAAGTATCCGTTCATCGATCCGCGCGAGGACCAGGATGAGCTCACTCGACTGGTCGAGATCCAGGAGGGCGAGCCGTTCATCCTGCATCCTGGTGAGTTCGTGCTCGGTTCGACCTACGAGCTGGTGACGCTACCCGACGACATCGCGGCGAGGCTTGAGGGCAAGAGTTCGCTCGGCCGGCTCGGGCTCCTGACGCATTCGACCGCCGGATTCGTCGACCCCGGGTTCTCCGGTCACGTCACGCTCGAGCTCAGCAACGTTGCGACGCTGCCGATCAAGCTCTGGCCCGGAATGAAGATCGGCCAGCTGTGCTTCATCCGCCTGACGTCCCCCGCCGAGAAGCCATACGGCTCGGCCGAGTACAGCTCGCGCTACCAGGGCCAGCGAGGGCCGACCGCATCCCGCTCGCACCTGAACTTCCACCTGACGCAGATCCCGGCGACGCAGGCGCCGCTGTTGGACGACCCACTGAGCTAAGTCGTCCGTGGTCTCGATAACGCCGCCTCGTTCCTCGACGGCTATTCGATCCGAGGGGGAAGTTAGGTGCCGAGCTGCTCTAGCTGCCAGACGAGCCAGGGACTAAAGGCGTAGGGGGCCGCGCTCGCCGCGGCGGTGAGTGACGACGGATCGACCCACTCCCACTCTGAGACCTCGTCCGGGTTGGCTTGCACTGCGTCGGTCGAGATCGCGCGATACACCGGGCAGATCTCGTTCTCGACGATCCCGGATGCGTCGATCGCGCGATAGCGAAAGTCCGGCAGCACCAGCGTCAGATCGCTGACCGTGATGCCGAGTTCCACGGATGCGCGGCGCGCGATCGCGTCCTCAACGCTTTCGCCAGGCGTGGGATGGCCGCAGAACGAGTTCGTCCAGACGCCGGCCCAGGTCGTCTTGCCCAGTGCGCGGCGCGTGACGAGCAGCCTGCCCTCGCGGTCGAACACGTGACAGGAGAACGCGAGATGGAGGGGCGTTTGGTTCGTGTGGACCGTTGCCTTGTCGGCTGCGCCGACAACTTTTCCGTCGTCGTCGAGCAGCACCACCTGCTCAGGGAGTCGGGACATGGTCGCGATAGTCTGCCTCAATGGACGGTTCTGGCCTGCTGGCGCTCGATCACAGTTGGCAGGCGCGCATCGACGGGATCCTCGACCGCCCGATAAGCCTAGCCAAGAACCGTGATTCAGCTTCTGCGCGCGTCACGTGCGCCATGCTCGGGCGCGCAACGTGAGTGCGGGCGCCGGATCTCGGGCAAAGCTCTACGACCGGGTCGCCGAGGAGACGGCGAGCGTGGTCATCCGGCGTTACTCGACCTCGTTCGGGCTCGCGGCCCGCCTGCTGGAGCCGGGTGTGCGCCAGCACATCGAAAACATCTATGCGCTCGTTCGCCTCGCCGACGAGATTGTCGACGGTGAGGCTGCAGCCGCGGGTCTCACGGTCGCGGAGGCCGGACGAGTCCTGAATGACCTCGAGCGCGAGACCGAGTTTGCGATGGACCACGGATACAGTTCAAACCTGGTCGCGCACGCTTTCGGGATGACCGCACGCGAGACCGGGTTCGACCGGGGACTCACCGAGCCCTTCTTCGATTCGATGAGATCCGATCTCACCGAAACCGAGCGCGATCAGGCCAGCTTCGATCGCTACGTCTACGGGTCCGCCGAGGTGGTGGGTCTCATGTGCCTGAAGGTGTTCCTGCACGGCATCGAGCATTCGACAGCCGAGCTCGCGGAACTCGAGGCCGGCGCGCGAGCGTTGGGAGCGGCCTTCCAGAAAATCAATTTCCTTCGTGACCTTGCCAGCGACTCCCGGGACCTCGGGCGCAACTACTTCCCCGGCGTTCTCCTCGACACCTTCTCGGAGGCAGATAAGAACAGGCTTCTCGACGACATAGACGGCGACCTGATGGTGGCGGCTCAGGCCATCCCGAAGCTGCCGGCGAGTTCCCGGCGTGCCGTATCGCTGGCACAGTCGCTGTTCTCGGATCTCGCTGCACGGCTGCGCGCGACACCGACGGCGCGTCTCGTCGCCACGCGGGTGCGGGTCCCCGGCCGGGCCAAGGCGCGCATAGCCGCCGCGGCCGTGCTCCGAAGGACGCCGTCCGCATGAGCAGGGTTGTCATCGTCGGTGGGGGAATTGGCGGACTGGCCTCCGCGGCACTTCTCGCGCGTGCCGGACACGCCGTCACGCTGCTGGAGGCGCACTCCAGCCTCGGCGGTCGCGCGGGAAACTGGGAGAAAGGCGGGTTCCGCTTCGACACCGGGCCTTCGTGGTATCTCATGCCAGAGGTCTTCGACCACTTCTACAAGCTGCTCGGAACATCGGCCGAGGAGCAACTTGAACTGCTGACACTTGACCCCGGCTACCGCGTGTACTTCGAGGGGCAGCGGGCACCAGTCGATATCTCGGCGAGCCGTGATGAGAATCTCGAGTTGTTCGAGAGTATCCAGCCCAAGGCCGGTCGCCGCCTGGATCGCTACCTCGATTCTGCGGCGCGTACATACCAACTGGCCATGCGTTACTTCCTCTATACCTCGTTCCAGAGGATCGGCCCGGTGCTGAACCGTGAGGTGCTCGGTGACCTTCCGCGCCTTGTCCGTCTGCTGTTCCAGCCGCTGTCGTCGCTCGCGGCACGAACGGTTCGGGATGACCGCCTGCGCAAGATCCTGGGCTACCCCGCGCTCTTCCTCGGTACCTCGCCGTACCGGGCACCCAGCATGTACCACCTGATGAGCCACCTCGACCTCGACGGCGGTGTGCTCTACCCGATCGGGGGATTTGCTCGCGTGATCGAGAGCATCGCCGATCTCGCGGCGGCCGAGGGTGTCACAATCATTCCGTCCGCGCGGGCAACCCGCATCATCGTCGATGCCGAGGTCGCGACCGGGGTCGAGTACGTTGATGCCCGAGAGCACAAGCTCACAATCGAGGCCGACATCGTGGTCTCCGCCGCCGACCTGCACCACACCGAGACCGACCTGCTCGAAGAGAGCCAGCAGACCTATCCGCAGGCGTACTGGGACAAGGCAGCGCCCGGCCCGAGTGCCGTGCTGCTCTACCTCGGCGTTCGCGGGGAACTGCCAGAGCTCGAGCACCACACGCTGCTGTTTGCAAAGGACTGGCGCTCGGGTTTCGCCGCAATCTTCGGGAACCATCAACACGTCCCGGAGCCGGCGTCGCTGTACATCTGCAAACCGAGCGGGGTGGATTCCGAAGTTGCGCCGGATGGGCACGAGAACATGTTTGTGCTGGTTCCAGTTCCGGCCGATGTGAGTCTCGGCAAAGGCGGCATCGGTGGCAAGGGTGACGCTGCGGTTGAGGCCGTTGCGGATGCCGTCATCGAGCAGGTCGGCGAGTGGGCGGGCATCCCGGACCTGGCCTCGAGGATTACAGTTCGGCGCACCGTGGGCCCAGCCGACTTCGCGACCGAGCTGGGCTCCTGGCGAGGCACCGCACTCGGCCCCGCGCACATCCTGACGCAGAGCGCCTTCTTTCGCGCCAGAAACAAGAGCAAGAAGGTACGCAACCTATTCTTCGTCGGGGGGTCGACGATCCCTGGCGTTGGCCTGCCGATGTGCCTCATCAGCGCGGAAGTCCTGCTCAAGCGGATGAACGGAGACACGACGACCACCCCGTTGCCGGAGCCGCTCGAGAGACCGACGAGTGGCGGATGAGTTTCCTCTATCTGGGCGCGCTTCTGGTCGCCCTGGCAGGCATGGTTGCGCTCGACCGTCGCTTTCGGCTGTTCTTCTGGCGGTCGGCCCGGCGGGCGGTCATCGTCATCGCCGTCGGGCTCGCGTTCCTTCTCGTCTGGGATCTGCAGGGCATTCGACTCGGCATCTTCTTTCGCGGCGAGACGACGTTCACGACTGGATGGCAGTGGGTGCCGCAGCTACCGCTTGAGGAGCCGTTCTTTCTCCTGCTGCTCTGCTACCTCGTGATGAACCTCTATGGCTTCTTTGCCGGTCGAAGTACGGCCGAACGGTGACGTACTGGGCGCTCGACGCAATCTTCCTCGGAGCCGTCGTCCTGATCGCGGTGGCAACGCTCGCCACTCGCCGGGCACCGAAGTGGGTCGCGGTCCTCATTGCCGCCGGGATTCTCCTCGTCCTCACCGCAATTTTCGACAACGTCATGATCGGCATCGGTCTGGTCGGCTACGACCGGGCGCTCATCAGCGGAATCTTCATCGGCAGGGCGCCGCTCGAAGACTTCGCGTACACGGTCGCGGCCGCCGTGCTGCTCCCGAGCCTCTGGACGCTGCTTGGTCGAAAGCGCGAGCGTGTTTAGAGCGCTGTTGGTGTCATCCAGACCGCTGAGCTGGGTGAATACGGCGTTTCCCTTCGCGGTCGCCTACCTGATCACGACCGGGTCGGCCGATGCGGTATTCGTTGTCGGCACGCTTTATTTCCTGATTCCCTACAACCTCGCGATGTACGGGATCAACGACGTCTTCGACTACGAGTCGGACCTCAGGAACCCACGCAAAGGCGGCGTCGAGGGCGGCGTCCTGGATCGACGCATGCATCGCACCACTCTCATCGCGGCGATCGCTACGAACGTTCCCTTTCTCGTCTTCCTGGTGATCGTGGGATCTCCCCTGTCCTGGCTCGTGCTGGCGATCAGTGTCTTCGCCGTCATCGCCTATTCGGTTCCCGGTCTTCGCTTTAAGGAGCGTCCGTTCCTGGATTCGATGACGTCGAGCACCCACTTCGTCTCGCCAGCCGTCTATGGTCTCGTCCTGGCCGGCGCGGCCTTCACCCCGCAGCTCTGGGGGCTGCTGGCGGCGTTCTTCATCTGGGGCGTCGCCTCGCACGCCTTCGGTGCGGTTCAGGACGTGGTCGCCGATCGAGCGGGCGGGATCGCATCGGTCGCGACGGTGATCGGGGCACGAGCGACCGTGCGCCTGTCGGTGCTCGGATATCTCGTAGCGGGCATCCTTTTGCTGTTCACCGGCTGGCCAGGACCGCTCGCCGCGATCCTCAGCCTGCTGTATGGCGCGAACTGCGCGCCCTACTGGCTGATTCCGGACGTCGCAGCCGCGTCCGCGAATCGGGGCTGGAAGCGGTTTCTGGTACTCAACTATCTGGCGGGGTTCCTGGTCACTCTGCTACTGATCTGGTTTTTGCTAATCCAGCACCAGCCCTAAGAGTCGCCCTGCCAACCCAGGTTCGTTGCCATTCGTTGGAGTGTCGCGACGGTTGTCAGGTAGTCCGCGTCGGGGAGGCCAGCAGACATTTGTGTCCGTTGGGTCGCGACCACAGTCGTGAGCCGATCGAGTGCGGCGCGCCCACGTTCCGTGAGCTCGTAGCCGGTCGGGGTTGCATCCAGCCACGCGCTCTCGATGAGTTCCGAGAGGTGATCGAGCGAAGTGGTTGCGCCGTCCGCCGCGAGGAACGGGGCGACAGCGGCATCCAACTGCTCCACCGACGCTGTCCCCCGGGCGAGCACGTTCATCAGCTGCCACTGCATCCGCGTTACGCCATGCTCGTCAAGCGTCCTCGCGAACTGTTCGTCCACCAGGTTGTCGACGAGCCGCAGCCAGTATCCGATCGGGCGCTGATCAGCCATAGCGTCAGGCTAATACTCGAAGTCGAGCTCCGGCGGATACTCGCCGCGCGCGGTGAGTTGCTCGGCGGCCTCGCGGAGATGCGACAGGGTGAGGCCCAGCATCCGCGGGCCGAAGCTCACGCGTGAGACCCCGAGTTCTGCGAGCCGTTTCAGCGGTACGGATGTCGCCCCGGCGATCACAGAGACCTTGCCGTTGACCGCGTCGAGCGCGCGCGCGACATCCTCCTCGCTGCTCAGCCCGAGAACAAATGCGCAATCGGCGCCGGCCGCGAGGTAGGCGTTCGCGCGAGCGACCATGTCAGCCCAGTCGCTTCCGCGAATCAGGGCATCCACTCTGGCGTTGATGACGATCGGGACCCCGTTCCCGTCGGCGGCGCGGCGGGCGGCCGCGACTCTTCCTGCCGCGACCTCGATCGGAAACAGGCCCGTTCCGTCGATGCTGTCTTCCAGATTGAGCCCGACCGCGCCGGTCTCGATCAAGCGGCCGACGTTGGTCTCAACTCCCGTGGCATCCCTGGCGTAGGCCTTCTCGAAGTCGACCGTCACCGGCAGGTCGACTGCGCCGACAATGAGTTGGGCTACGGCCAGCGCCTCGTCGACCGTGAGCCCTTCGCTGTCGGGAACGCCGTGGGCGAAGGAAACCGAGTGGCTGGCGCTCGCGATCGCGCGCACACCGGGAACTCCTGCGACGATCCTCGCCGTCACGGCATCCCATACGTTGGTCACGATTAGTGGATCGCCCGGCACGTGCAGTGATCTGAGCAGTTCTGCCTTCTGCGCTTGCGTCGTCATTCCATCAGCGTTGCAGCAGCTACCGACGAACGCCAGCCAATCTCTGCCAACGGGAGTGCTATTTCAGCGCGGTCGCGTTCTCCTTGACCGGGATCAGGATGGCGAGGCCGACGGCGAGGACGATTACGATTCCGATCACTCCGTAGATGCTTTTGCCGTACAGGGCGACGAACAGTGTGAACAGGGTCGGAGCGAGCACGGTCGCCGCACGGCCGGTCGTCTGATACAGACCGAACACCTCGCCCTCGTGGCCGGCTGGGATGACGCGAGCCAGGAAGCTTCGGCTCGCCGACTGGGCAGGACCGACGAAGACGCACATGAGCAGACCGAAAATCCAGAAGATCGTCGCGCCACCGGTGTGGAAGATGAACACGGCGAGACCGGCGATGATGGTGCCGGCGATGGAGCCGACCATCACCCGCTTTGGCCCGATCACGTCGTCGAGCCTGCCAATCAGCACCGTCGAGACGCCCGCCACGACGTTGGCCGCAATCGCGAAAATGATAACGCCGCTTGCCGAAAAGCCAAACGACACCCTTGCCAGCACGCCGCCGTAGGTGAATACACCCGTCAGCCCGTCACGGAAGATTGCGCTGGCAACGATGAAGACGACCGTCCAACGGCTCACCTTCCACAGGCCACCGATGGTCAGACCGATGTCACGGTACGACCGGACGATCCCAAGCAGAAGCTGGCCGAGGCTCCTGCGCGGCCCGCGCGGAACGGTGATGGGCGGTTCCGGTACCGCGACGAAGATGGGAATCGCGAAGCCGAGCATCCAGATCGCCGCAATCAGCATGGAGACGCGGACATCCAGCCCATTCTTGGCCGTGACCCCGAACAGGCCGACATCTGGGTGGATGAAGCCGAAGTACAGGATGAGCAGCAGCACAATTCCGCCGAAGTAGCCCATCGACCAGCCGAAGCCACTGATCCGGCCCACGGTCTTGGCTGAGGAGACTTGAGACAGCATGGCGTTGTAGTTGACCGTGGCAAGCTCGAAGAACAGGGTTCCCACCGCGAGCAACACCAGGCCGAGCAGCAGGTAGGCGTGCTCCGGTTTCACGAGGAATGTGCCGGCGACGCACAGGATGACGATGCCGGTCGTGATGGCGAGCAGAAGTTTGCGTCGTCCCGTGCCATCCGTGCGCTGACCGGTGACGGGAGCGATCAGGAAGACGAGTGCACCGCTGATAATCCCGGTGACGCCGATCGCGGCGGTCGTCTTATCGGGATTGCCGAAGCCCGTCGAGGTCAGATAGACGCTGAACACGAACGTGGTCATGATCGCGTTGAATGCGGACCCCGCCCAATCCCAAAAGGCCCACGCGGCGATACGTCGCCGCGGGATCTCGGCTTCTTCTGGCAGCGAGAGGCCGACGGCGATCAGCCGCGCTGCGGCGGGAGAAGTGGCCAGACCCTCATCGGGTAACGCGTCGGTCATGAGCGAAACACTAACGTCCCGAGTCAAACAATGGGGAACAACTGAGCGGTGATTTTAGTTGAGCCGATGTGACTCAAGTTCTGGCTATTTCGACTTGACAACGAATTCGACAGCCACCAAACTTGACACAGCGGGACTCAAGTTCTCGCACGACTCGGTCGCTGAGGCTCTCGAAGCGATCGTGATGCACAATCGCCCGTCCCTTCGAGAGCCTCAGGGATCGCACGAAATATAGGAGTACAGAGCACATGGCTCGATCAGTAGGAATTGACCTCGGTACCACGAACTCCGTGGTCGCCGTTCTCGAGGGTGGAGAGCCCACGGTCATCGCAAACGCAGAAGGTTTCCGTACGACGCCGTCCGTTGTGGCCTTCACCAAAGACGGAGAGACGCTGGTCGGAGAAACCGCCAAGCGCCAGGCCGTCACCAACGTCGACCGCACCATCTCGTCGGTCAAACGCCACATGGGCACCGACTGGACCGTCGACATCGACGGCAAGAAGTACACGCCGCAGGAGATCTCCGCGCGCATCCTCGCCAAGCTCAAGCGCGACGCCGAGCAATACCTCGGTGAGCCGGTGACGGATGCCGTCGTTACGGTCCCCGCATATTTCAATGACGCAGAGCGCCAGGCCACCAAGGATGCCGGCGAGATCGCCGGTCTCAATGTGCTTCGCATCATCAACGAGCCGACCGCGGCCGCTCTCGCCTACGGCCTCGACAAGGGCAAGGAAGACGAGCTCATCCTGGTCTTCGACCTCGGTGGTGGAACCTTCGACGTATCCCTTCTCGAGGTGGGCAAGGACGACGACTTCTCGACAATTCAGGTCCGCGCGACCTCGGGCGACAACCGCCTCGGTGGTGACGACTGGGACCAGCGCATTGTCGATCACCTCGTGACCCAGTTCAAGGCGACGACCGGCGTGGATGTCTCCAAGGACAAGATCGCGCTGCAGCGTCTCAAGGAGGCCGCGGAGCAGGCGAAGAAGGAGCTGTCGTCATCTATGTCGGCCAGCATCCAGCTCCCGTATCTCTCCCTTACCGACAGCGGCCCGGCCAACCTCGATGAGACTCTGACCCGGGCGAAATTCGAGGACCTGACCAAGGACCTCCTCGAGCGCACCCGCAAGCCGTTCCAGGATGTCATCAAGGAGGCCGGTGTCAAGGTCGCCGACGTCTCGCACGTCGTCCTCGTCGGCGGTTCGACTCGTATGCCTGCAGTTCAGGACCTCGTCAAGAAGCTGACCGGTGGCAAGGAGCCAAACAAGGGCGTCAACCCGGATGAGGTCGTCGCCGTCGGTGCCGCACTCCAGGCCGGTGTGCTGAAGGGCGAGCGCAAGGACGTTCTGCTCATCGACGTCACCCCGCTGAGCCTCGGCATCGAGACCAAGGGCGGCATCATGACCAAGCTCATCGAGCGCAACACGGCCATCCCGACCAAGCGCAGTGAAACCTTCACGACGGCGGATGACAACCAGCCGTCGGTTGCGATCCAGGTCTTCCAGGGCGAGCGCGAGTTCACCCGCGACAACAAGCCGCTCGGAACCTTCGAGCTTCAGGGCATCGCCCCGGCGCCGCGCGGAGTCCCGCAGGTCGAAGTGACCTTCGACATCGACGCGAACGGCATCGTGCAGGTGCATGCTCGCGACAAGGGCACCGGCAAAGAGCAGTCGATCACCATCACGGGCGGCTCGTCGCTCGCGAAGGAAGACATCGAGCGCATGGTTCGCGAGGGAGAAGAGCACGCAGCGGAGGACAAGGCGCGTCGCGACGCGGCCGAGACCCGCAACAATGCGGAGCAGCTCGCCTACTCGATCGACAAGCTGATCAAGGAGAACGAAGAGAAGCTCCCTGAGGACGTCAAGACCGAGGTGCAGGGCGACGTCGACGCACTTCAGACCGCGCTCAAGGGCGACGACGAGGAAGCGGTGAAGTCCGCCTTCGACAAGCTCGTGCTGTCGCAGAGCAAGCTGGGCGAGTCGATCTACGCGTCATCCTCATCATCAGAAGGCGGAGCCGAAGGTGACGAGTCGGGTGAGCAGTCTGAATCTCCGGAGTCGTCTGACGAAGACATCGTCGACGCCGAGGTTGTCGAGGACGAGCCCACCACAGACCCGAAGAAGTAGCCGATGGCCGACAAGAACTCTTCGAAGTCTTCCGCGCCGGAGCCCGACGACGACAAGAACGAATCCGCCGAGTCGTTCGATCTCTCCGAGGACGGCGACACCGCGGACGCGTCTTCGGTCGATGATCTCGTCGACGCCGAGGATGCCGACGTTGAGACGGAGCTGCTGACGCCGGAGGAACTGTCGTTCCTCGAGGAGGGCGAACGCGACCTCCTGGCCGACATGCGCAACGATCTCGCTCGCGCGCAGGCGGAGTTGGTTAACTTCCGCAAGCGTGTCGAGCGGGACCGCGCCGCTAACCGGGACCAGGTCGTCGCCGAGGTCATCCGCACCATGCTTCCTGCGGTCGACGACCTCTATCGGGCGGAAGCCCACGGCGACCTCGCCGGTAGTTCGCTCGAGCTCGTCGCCCAGAAGCTCCACGCCGCCTTCGCTCGTTACGGGCTTCGCTCCGTCGGCGAAAAGGGTGAGGCTTTCGATCCTCACCTGCACGAGGCTGTCGTCCAGTTGCCGACCGCCGGCGTGACCGTCAACACGGTCGCCGACGTGATCGAGCCGGGTTACGCACTCGGCGATCGGCTGCTTCGCGCGGCCAAGGTTGCCGTCGCGGTGCCTGAGGGCCAGTAGGGGGCCGAGTGGCAAGCCAGGATTGGTTCGACAAGGACTTCTACAAGGTTCTTGGCGTCGCAAAGGATGTCTCGGACGCCGAGCTGAAGAAGACGTACCGCAAGCTCGCGCGGCAGTACCACCCCGACTCCAACGCGGGCGACGCCAAGGCCGAGGCGCGCTTCAAGGAAATCAGCGAAGCATATTCCGTTCTTTCGGACCCCGAGCAGCGCGCGGAATACGACCAGGTTCGCGCGATGGGTTCCGGCGCACGATTCACGTCGGGCGCAGGCGGAGCGCCGGGCGGGTTCGAGGATGTCTTCGGCAGCATGTTCGGCGGTGGTGGCGGTGGTCGTCGCGGCGGCGCCCAGCAGGGCGGGTTCGAGGACCTGCTCGGCGGGATGTTCGGCGGCGGCGGTTTCGGTCGCACCTCCGGCGGCTACCAGGGGTTCGGCGGCCCGACACGTGGGCGCGACCTGGTCGCCAACACGACGCTCGACTTTCTCACGGCCATCAATGGCGACACGATCACCCTGCAGCCGTCCGGCGGTAAGTCGATCAAGGTCAAGATTCCCGCCGGAGTGAGCGACGGGCAGAAGATCCGGCTGAAGGGAAAGGGCGAACCCAGTCCCGACGGCGGTGAGGCGGGCGATCTCGTACTTACGGTGACGGTACGCAAGCATCCGGTCTTCGAGCGCGACGGTCTGAACCTGCGCGTGGACGTCCCGGTGACCTTCGTCGAAGCGACGCTGGGGGCAACGGTCGAGGTGCCGACGCTCGGTGGCGAACCCGTACGACTTCGTGTCGCCGCGG
This sequence comes from Galbitalea sp., assembly GCA_036271795.1. Classification (GTDB taxonomy): domain Bacteria; phylum Actinomycetota; class Actinomycetes; order Actinomycetales; family Microbacteriaceae; genus Galbitalea. Next base: position 39,188 of record DATAZY010000022.1, on the reverse strand, counting down.
GAACTCCAAGCGGTCGCGTGCTGCGCGTCAAGGGACGCGGCGTCTCAACACCGAAGGGAACGGGTGATCTGCTCGCATCCGTCCACGTCGCGGTGCCGAGCCACCTGAGCGATGCCGCAAAGAAGAACCTCGAGGCCTTCGCCGAGTCGATGCCGAAGGACAACCCGCGTACCGAGCTCCTTGAACAGGCGGGAGGCCTCCGCTGATGGACGAGCAGAGCCCCATCTTCGCTATCGCGGTCGCTGCGGAACTGGCGGCGATGCATCCTCAGACGCTCCGGCAATACGACCGCCTTGGCCTCGTGAGTCCGACGCGCACGGCGGGCAAGTCCCGCCGTTACTCGATGCGGGATGTCGTGCAGCTGCGGGAGATCGCGAGGCTCAGCGCGGAGGGTCTCAATCTCGAGGGCATCCGTCGGATGCTGGAGCTCGAGAACCAGGTCTCTGCATTACAGGTTCGAGTGCGTGAGCTTGAGGCCGCACTCGCCGACGAACTTCTGAACAGGCCGGGTCGCCGGGTCTTCGCCGCCGGCGGGTCGGGAGACGTCGTGCCGCTGCGCACCGGAACCCGCGCCCAGCGCAACACGCAGGTCGTCGTGTGGCGACCCCTCGGCCGGGAGTGAGTCGATGACGATGACGATCCCGGTTGAAAGCAGTAACGCGCTCGACGCTGCCGACCGGCTTCTGCTTGATGAGGCGGCGGTGCTCATCCCCGGCGCGGCTGTCGTTGTGATCGGATCTGCCGCCCTGGCCGCCGGTGTTCGCGAACTCGGCGCCGCCGTGGTGCGCGTTTCGGATGACTCGGACGCGTCGACCGAGGCGCTGGATGCCGGGCTCCTCTCGGACGCCCAGCTTGTCCTGCTTCGCCTACCCAAATCACTCGGCGCGCTCGATCGCATCGCGCGCGCCGTCGCTTCCTTCGCCGGGCCCGAGGTCGTGCTGGTTGGTGCCGGGCGCCTTAAGTACATGACCCGCGGGATGAACGAGGTTCTGCTGCGCAGTTTCTCCACTCTCGATGTTTCTCTGGCCCGCCAGAAGTCCCGGGCGCTGACCGCGCGCGGACCCCTCGCGGTATCACCCGTCGAGCCAGCGCGAACACACGACAGCGAGCTCGGCCTGTGGGTCGTTTCGGTTGGCAGCGTCTTCGCCGGAGCATCGGTCGATATCGGCACACGTGCGATGCTCGCTGCATTCGACAAACTTCCCGCCTTCGAGACGGCGATCGACTTTGGCTGCGGCACGGGCATCCTCGCCGCCGCGCTCAAGCGCCGGTCGCCGCAGGCTCGAGTGATCGCATCCGATCTTTCGGCTGACGCTATCGAATCAGCGCAGGCGACCGCGACGGCAAATGGGGTGGATATCGAGGTCGTGCGAGAGCGCGGACTCGGTACCCATCCCGACGCATCCGTCGATCTGGTCGTGCTGAACCCGCCATTCCACGACGGCGGTGCGGTGTCGGTCGACTCGGCGCGCGAGATGTTCGCAGAGGCACGACGGGTATTGAAACCCGGCGGACAACTGTGGACGGTGTGGAATTCACATCTGGGCTATACCGGCGCACTCGTTCGGGCCGTCGGACCAACCACGCAAGTTTCACGCAACGCAAAGTTCACCGTAACCGCGTCGACCAAATCATCAGACAGGCTGAGCCACTACGGCTCGGCCACCAACTAGGCGTTCAGGAGAACGAATGGCCAACATGCAGGGCGCACCCGCGGCACCCGATGAGAAACAGAAGTCTGCGCTGGAGCAATACGGTATCAACCTGACCGAGATTGCCAAGAGCGGCAAGCTCGACCCGGTCATCGGTCGTGATGCCGAGATCCGCCGCGTCAGCCAGGTGCTGACACGACGCACCAAGAACAACCCCGTGCTCATCGGCGAACCCGGCGTCGGCAAGACCGCCGTTGTTGAAGGTCTCGCCCAGCGAATCGTCGCGGGCGACGTCGCCGACTCGCTCAAAGGCAAGCAGCTCGTCTCGCTCGACCTTGCCGCCCTGGTCGCGGGCGCGAAGTATCGCGGCGAGTTCGAGGAGCGACTCAAGGCCGTGCTCAAGGAGATCAACGACTCTGAGGGCCAGATCATCACATTCATTGATGAGCTACACACGCTCATCGGAGCCGGCGGTGGAGAGGGTTCGGTCGCCGCCGCGAACATGCTCAAGCCCATGCTTGCCCGCGGCGAGCTGCGGATGATCGGCGCGACGACTCTCAACGAGTATCGCGAATACATCGAGAAGGATGCCGCACTCGAGCGCCGCTTCCAGCAGGTGTTCGTCGGTGAGCCGAGCGTGGAGGACACCATCGCCATCCTGCGCGGGCTGAAGGAGCGCTACGAGGCGCATCACAAGGTGACGATCGCCGACTCCGCGCTCGTCGCCGCAGCGTCGCTCTCGAACCGCTACATCTCCGCGCGCCAGCTGCCGGACAAGGCGATCGACCTCGTCGATGAGGCTGCGTCCCGGCTCAAGATGGAGATCGACTCCTCCCCGGTCGAGATTGACGAGCTGAAGCGCGCCGTCGATCGGCTGCGGATCGAGGAGCTCGCCCTCAAAAAAGAGAAAGATGAGGCATCAAAGGTCCGTCTCGAGAAGTTGCGCGCCGACCTCGCCGAGCGCCAGGAGGCGCTTGGCGCACTGGAGATGCGATGGAAGGCGGAGAAGTCGTCGCTGCACTCCGTCGGTGACCTGCGCAACCGTCTGAACGACGCGCGCATCGACCTCGATCGAGCCATGCGCGACCAGCGCTACCAGGACGCCTCAAAGCTCAACTACGAGACGATCCCGTCCATCGAGAAGGCCATCGCCGCGGCGGAGTCGGTCGAGCAATTGGGCCCGCGGATGGTCAACGACCAGGTCACGGACGAGGACATCGCCGCCGTAGTCGCGGCGTGGACGGGCATCCCGGTCGCACGCCTCAAGCAGGGCGAGACCGAGAAGCTGCTTTCGCTCGAGTCAGAACTCGGACGCAGGCTCATTGGCCAGAAACCAGCGGTTCGCGCCGTGAGTGAGGCCGTCCGCAGGTCACGGGCCGGCATCTCCGATGCGTCGCGTCCGACCGGATCGTTCATGTTCCTCGGCCCGACCGGCGTCGGCAAGACCGAGCTCGCCAAGGCGCTCGCCGAGTACCTCTTCGATGACGAGAAGGCCCTCGTTCGCATTGACATGAGCGAGTACGGTGAGAAATTCGCGGTGTCCCGCCTGGTCGGAGCCCCACCCGGATACATCGGATTCGAGCAGGGCGGCCAGCTCACAGAAGCTGTCCGTCGTCGACCGTACTCCGTCGTGCTGCTCGACGAGATCGAGAAGGCGCATCCAGAGGTCTTCGACGTGCTGCTGCAGGTTCTGGATGACGGCCGGCTGACGGATGGCCAGGGTCGCACCGTTGACTTCCGCAACACCATCCTCATCCTGACCTCCAATCTCGGCAGCCAGATCCTCACCGACCAGGCCATCGACTGGGAGGACCGCGAGAGCGCGGTGCAGGATCTCGTGCGCCAGGCCTTCAAGCCGGAGTTCATCAACCGCCTCGACGACATCGTCGTCTTCGCGCCGCTGACCACCGACGATCTCGGCCAGATTGTTTCGTTGTACGTCGATCGCCTGGCCAAGCGCCTCGCCGATCGTCGCCTCGAACTCGCAGTGACACCGGACGCACGTGCCTGGCTCGCCGAGCGCGGGTTCGACCCGATCTACGGGGCGCGACCGCTGCGTCGGCTCATGCAGCACGAAATCGATGACAAGCTCGCGCGCGCCCTGCTCGCCGGCGATATCGCGGATGGCGACACGGTGAAGGTCGACTTCAAGGATGACGGGCTGACGGTCACCCGCATGGACGCCTAGCGCGTCGCTCCGCGCGGGAATAGGCTGCGCGCATGAGCGCAGGCACAAAGGAAGACCCGTGGAACCTCACGACCCCGCCCGGAAGTTCCGAGTACACGATGTACCGGGACGACTCCACCGACCCACCGGTCATCGTCTGCCAGGTTGGCTCGACGAAACTCACTTACCAGGCTCGGGCGGTCGACGACCTGCACTCCTGGCTCAAGGAGCAGGCTGACTGGGTGCCGTTAGGCGCATCCGACGAACTGAAGCCCGCAGCGGAGGGCACGGTCGAGGCGTGGGGTCGCTCAGAGAGTAACCCTGTCGGCGGCTGGTACGGAACCCGAAAGGGCTACCGCGGTCGTTTCGGGATGTACATGCCGCCGCTTCTCGAAGCGCTCGGTCTTGCGGAGGTCACCCACGATCCCCGCAACAATTCGATGCGCGCCCTCTAGCCCATTTTCCTTTTGCCCCCGTGCGGAACGTTTGCTGCCGCGCGAACGGGGGCGAACGTTCCGCACGGGGGCAAACACGGAGAGTGGTCGGAGCCTAGGGTTAACCCATGCTTGCAACCCTGATCTATGGTGAACGCGACATCCGGCTCGAAGAAGTACCTGACCCGGTCCTGTCGACCGGGATCGATGCGATCGTTCGCGTGGTCGCGGCCTGCGTCTGCGGGTCGGACCTGTGGCCCTACCGCGGCGTGGTGAAGCAGGAGGGCGCCCACCGGATCGGCCACGAGTTCGTCGGAGTCGTCGAAGCCGTCGGCGACGACGTCAGGAAGATTAGGGTCGGCGACTTCGTCATCGCCCCGTTCTACGACTGCGACATGACATGCAGCAACTGTGAGAACGGCGTGAGCACATCCTGCCTCAACGGTGGCTGGTGGGGTGCGGATGACCGCTCCGGACACTTCGCGGATGGCGGTCAGGGCGAGCGCGTCCGGGTCCCCCACGCGGATGGGTCGCTCGTCGCGACTCCCGGCCAGCCAGACCCGGCTCTCATTCCGAGCTTGCTCACTCTCGCTGACGTCATGGGTACCGGTCACCACGCGGCGCTGTCGGGCGGTGTGACGCACGGCAGCACGGTCGCGGTCGTCGGGGATGGCGCCGTCGGCCTGTGCGCGGTCCTCGCGAGCAAGCGGCTAGGCGCCTCCAGGGTCGTCGCCATGTCCCGGCATTCAGACCGTCAGGCTATCGCGTTCGAATTCGGCGCGACGGATGCCGTCGAGGAGCGTGGGGAGGCGGGGATCAAGCACATCCGCGAGATGTTCGGCGGAATCGGTCCCGACATCGTGCTCGAGTGCGTTGGTACCGCAGAGTCGATGGACCAGGCCATCAAGTCCGTACGCCCCGGCGGCATGGTCGGCTACGTCGGCGTGCCGAACGGCGGCGCGGAGTTGCCGATTCGCACGCTGTTCAATCGCAACGTCGGAGTCAACGGCGGCGTCGCGCCCGTGCGCAACTACATCCAGGAGCTTCTGCCCGAGGTGCTGGACCGCCGCATCAACCCCGGTCGCGTCTTCGACCTCGAATTGCCCCTGGCCGAGGTCGCAGAAGCCTACGCGGCCATGGACGAGCGTCGCGCCACGAAGGTGCTCCTGCGCCCCTGACCCTCACCTAATTCAGGAGGTCGCTCTCGCAATTCAGGAGTCTGTGTGACGGATGAGGGAAATGGTCATGGACGAGGGCACATTTCGGCCCACAGACAACTTTGCCCCAGAAAGCTCCTGAATTAGGAGAGGTGAGTCATTCCTCGCCGATGTCCTCGTTCCAGAGTTCTGGGTTGGCGGTGATGAAGTCGCCCATGATCTTGATGAGCTCTGGATCGTTGAGGGTGGTGACTTCCGTACCGTTCTCGACGAGCCAGTCCTGACCGCCGAAGAAATTGACCGTGTCTCCCACGACAACGCGGCCGATACCGAACTGGCGGACCAGCCCAGAGCAGTACCAGCACGGCGAGAGCGTCGTCACCATCGTGGTCTTGCGATAGCTTTTCTGTCGACCCGCGTTCAGGAACGCCGCGGTCTCGCCGTGCAGCGCGGGATTGTCACCCTGCACGCGCTGGTTATGTCCGCTGCCCAGAAGTCGACCCTCCTCGTCGAAGAGTGCCGCCCCAATCGGGATGCCGCCCTCGGCGAGGCCCTTGAGGGCCTCGCCGAGGGCGACGGACAACTTCTCTTCGTCGGTGACGTAGAGGGTTTGATCGGACACGATCAGGCGACTTTCTCCGCCGCATCGATCCCGACGACGAGGTCGGGCTCACTCGCGAGTGGGCCACCGAGCTTCGGCTTGAAGGCCTTGAACAGGACGAAGTACAGCACTCCCGCAAGCACGAATCCGACCAGGGCCGTGAGATCCCCGATCGCTGAGATGGCGTACTTTGTGTCGGGCGTCGTCGCCTTGACGACGACCCCGCTGTAGAACGTCTGGTCGGAGAACAGCCAGATCGACACGACAACCGCAACGATGAACGCTATGAAGCCCGCCCAGTTGCGGTATTTTGCCTTGTCCGGGACGAAGTCCGTGATCGCGGTGCCCCGACGCAACAGGCGGTCGACGAATACGACGCCGAGCCACGGTGCGATCCAGTAGGCAATGACCAACAGGAAGTTCGTGTAGCTCGTCCCGGCATCCTTGAGCGCGGAGAGCGCAACGAAGAAGCCGATAATGCCGAAGCCGAGGGCGACGATTGCCCTGCGCAAACCGAACGGGATCTTGATGCCGACGGCGAGGAAGGACATCGCGCCCGAGTACACGTTGAGCGCGTTGGCGGCGATGGCGCCAACCGCAATCGCGACCAGGGTGATCTCCCGGACCCAGAACGGCATCACGGACGCGGCGACGAACGAGTCGGTGGGATTGTCCGGGTTGTATCCGGCGAGCGTCGCGGCGGCCGCGCCGGCAGCCATCAACACGGTGCAGGAAACGAAGTTGCCGAGGCCGGCGGCCCAGAAGATCTTCTTGCCGCTGGTTGCCTTTGGCAGATACCGGCTGTAGTCGGATGCGTACGGGTTCCAGCCGGCCGCGTAGCCGAAAGCGGCTGCCGCGGTGAGGGTGAACCCGCCGAAGCTGAACGTCTGCGCGCCGCCGCCGCTGACGGCCTTGTGTGCCGAAGCGAACACCGCGATGACGGCGATGAGGAAGATGACTCCGAGGACCACGCTCGCATACCGTTCGAAGACCTGCACGAGGTCGTGACCGACGAAGGCGAGGACGATTTCGAGGATCACGATGATGATCAGCGACGCCCATGTCGGCAACGCGGGGATCAGCAGTGACAGCGCAAATGCACCGGAAACCGAGTTGACGGCGAACCATCCGATGCCGGCGACCAGGGAATTGATCGCGGCCGGAAGGATGTTACCGCGGGTGCCAAACGCGGTGCGGCTGAGCACGAGTTGGGCGAGTCCCTCGCGCGGTCCCCAGGTTGACAGGACGCCCTGGGTCGCGCCACCGAGCGCGTTGCCGATCACGATTGCGGCGATCGCTTGCCAGAACCCCAGTCCGAAGAAGGCGACGGCGATGACACCGACAAAGACGGTGGCGAACTCGAGGTTGGGGGCGCTCCAGGTAGCGAGCAACTGCCACGGCGAGCCGTGACGTTTTGAGGACGGGATAGCTTCGATACCGCCAGGTTCAACGGTGGTCGCGCTTGTGCGTGGAGCTTCGGTGATGGCCATGGCCAGAGCCTAGGGGCAGCACGGCTTCCGGTGCGAAATATCGCCCAGAAAGGGGGCAATTTAACCCAAGATTTACAACCCCGATCGCCCCTAGGATGAGTCGACCCGGTCCCACACCGGGTGAATCCAACCCGGGGGATTTCCAGATGCTTCGCACGCGCTCAATAACTTCGCGTCCAATGAGGTTCGTGTTTGCGGTCCTCGCACTCCTGCTGGTGGCGATTGGCGGCGTTGCGACAGCTGCCCCCGCAGCCGCAGCCGCGGGCGTGCCGGTCGTCATTGACGACTTCTCCGGAGGCATCCTTGGCACTCGCACCGTGACGCCACTCAACGGTTCGTCATCGTTCAGCCAGTCGGGGGGCGTCGGCAACATTACCGCGACGGCTCCTTACGCGGACAGCGGCGGTATTCAGCTCGACTATGCGCTGCCCTCCGCGACGGATCTGACGTCCAACGGCAACAACACCCAGTTCTTTCTCGAGTTCAACAGCATCCTTCGCTCGCCCGCGGACGACTATAACGACGCAGCGACGATCGGAATTGTGCTGACGGACTCCTCGGGTCATACCGGCACATACAGCACGGGCATCCAGAGCGTATCTCCGTTCAATATCGTGCTGAACTTCAGCTGTGCGGACAACAGCGTTTGCTTCAGCGGCAGCGTCGACTTCACGAAGATCACCCACGTTCAGGCACTGATCATGACCCCGGGAAACTACGATTCCCACACCCTCACCGCCGCGCTCACCATGATCCGCACCACTCCGACCGGCGGCGCCGTTCCGACGCCCCCGACTCCGACCGTGACGACGGCCAGTACCAGCGTCGCGAGTCTGAGTAACACGACCGTGAACTTCAACGTCGCCTACACCGTGGACGGCTCGGCGGCCGGATCCGCCGCGGCCGGACTCTCGGCCTCGAACATTGTGGTCTCCGGCACGGCCGGTGGTATCACGAGCGTGGCGGTGTCCGGTAGCTCCGGGAACTACCTTGTCGCTGTGGGACCGTTGACCACATCCGGAACAGTGACCGTTCACGTCAATGCCGGGGCGGTGACCGACGGCTGGGGCCAGGGCTCCGACCCGAGCAGCGGGGAACCCGTGGTCACCTTCACAAAGGAAGTCGTGCCGACCATTAGCGTGGCGCCGACCGCAACTGCGACCGTTGGAACCGCCTTCGACCTCACGTCGACAATCGCGGGCGTGCCTACTCCCACCGTGTCACTTTCGTCCGGCACCCTGCCCGGCGGGCTCACATTGTCCTCGTCCGGCGAACTAAGTGGCACGCCGACTTCTGGCAGCGGCGGTGTCTACCACCCCGTGTTCAAAGCGCTCAACGCCGTCGGTAACGCGACCGCTTCGCTGACTCTCACGGTTGACGCGACACCCAGGTTCACGAGTGCAGCGACCGACACCTTCTCTGAGGGCGTAGCCGGGTCATACACCGTGACGACAGCCGGGTACCCGGCTGTAACAATCTCCGAGACGGTCGGCTCTGCGCTACCGACCGGCGTTACCTTTACCGCAAATGCGAATGGCACCGCGACGATCGCTGGTACTCCGGCGGTCGGTACCAACGGCACCTACACGGTATCGCTTGTTGCCGAGAACGGTATCGGTACGGCCCCGAGCCAGTCGCTGGTACTGACAGTCACTTCCGGTCCGGTGATCACCACCAGCATTGCGGACAAGATTGTTGCGCCGGGCGACTCCGTCAGCTGGACGGCGGCGGCGGCGGCAACACCGTCTCCCACGGTCCAGTGGCAGCGCACCGACGGCACGGGGACATTCGTCAATATCGTCGGAGCCACATCCACCACGTACTCGTTCAGTGCGGCGGCAGCGGACGCTGGACACCAGTACCGTGCGGTATTCACGAACTCAGTCGGTGCGGCGTCGACCACGGCGACGCTCACCGTTCGGCTCGCCCCGAGTTTCACGACTGCCAACTCAACGACGTTCGTTGTCGGCGCTGCCGACACCCTCACAATCGGCACGACGGCCCTGCCGACCGCGGGCATCAGCATGAGCACGATCGCCTCCTGGTTGTCGCTTCACGACAACGGCGACGGCACGGCCACTCTGTCCGGCGCAGCGCCCGCAGCTGCCGCCGGCACGACCGTCACAGCAACTTTCACGGCATCCAACGGTGTAACGACGGATGCGCAGCAGACGGTTTCCATCCTGATCGAGCAGGCCCCCACTGTCACGACCAACCCGCAGGACACCACCGTGACTCCCGGCAGTACGATCACGCTGAGCGTAGCGGCCGACGGGTATCCCGTACCGATCGTGCAATGGCAGCGAGAGACACTCGGTGGTGGGAGCTTCCAGAACATCACGGGGGCGACATCCGTCGACTACGTCTTCGTGGCCGGCCTCGGCGACAGTGGAAGCCAGTACCGCGCGGTGTTCACGAACTCGCTGACATCAGCCACGACCACAGCGGCCACGGTGCGGGTGGGTACCGCGCCCGCGTTTACCTCGGCCCCTGCCGCAACCTTTGACGCGGGGACCGTCGGGACAATCATCTTCACGACGAGCGGAGCGCCAACCGCGACCATAACGGCCACCCCGATCCCGTCCTTCCTCGCGTTCCACGACAACGGTGATGGCACGGCAACGCTCTCGGGACTTCCCACCGCGGGCAACGGCGGAACGTACACAATCTCACTGTCGGCGACGAACACCTTCGCTCCCGACGCAGGGCAAACCTTCACCCTGACGGTCAACGCTGCGCCCAGCTTCCTCTCGGCGCCTGCGACGTCGTTCAATGTCGGTGACTTCGGCTCCTTCGACATCACGACCCTGGCCGGATTCCCAACAAACACTGCAATAACCGAGACCGGACCACTGCCGGTCGGAGTTCGACTCGACGACAACGGTGACGGCACGGCTACGCTCTCTGGAACGCCCGACGCCGGAACAGGCGGCGACTACCACTTCACCGTGACGGCCGCTGCGGTCGGCGGTGACGCGATGAGCACGTCGCAGACCTTCGACCTCGTCGTGAACGAGGCACCTTCGTTCAGCGGCCCGACAACGGCGACTTTCGACGTGGGCAACCTGTCGACCTTCACCGTGGGTGCGGCGGCGGGATACCCGGCTCAGCAATTCATGTTCATCGCTGGCGTGCTGCCGGCTGGCATCGAGTTCAGAGACAATGGGGACGGAATGGGGACCTTCATCGGGGTACCGGATGTCGGTTCCGGCGGAACCTACTCGCTGCTCGTAACGTCGGGGTCCGACGGCGGGCTTGGCCTCAGCACGCAGGAAACGGTGACCATCACCGTCCTCGAAGCTCCCATCGTCACGAGCGCTGACTCCGAGACGCTGGATGTTGGCACGGCCTCCGCATTCACGGTCACGACTGGCGCCGGCTACCCGGCGACGACATCGCTGAGTGAACTCGGACCGCTGCCGGCCGGGATGACCTTTGTCGACAATGGCGATGGCACCGCCACGCTGGGCGGCACGCCCGCCATTGGATCTGGCGGTGACTACGCGATCACGTTCTCGGGGGCGCCATTCGGATTCGACGGCCTCGGTCGCCCTCAGGTCTTCGACCTCGTTGTGCGGGAGTCGCCGGCATTCACCAACGCCGCCGGGGCGACTTTCCAGAACGGCTCGCTGGACAGCTTCACCATCGTCACATCGCACGACTTCCCGACGGCAACGTCGCTGAATGTCGCAGGGGCACTGCCAACGGGCGTGACCTTCGTGGACAACGGCGACGGAACCGGCACCCTGAGCGGCACGTCCACCGTTCCGGGCGTCTACCCGCTGACCTTCACGGCGTCCAATCGGGTGCCTGTTCAGATCACCCAGAACTTCACGCTGACGGTTGCGATTTCTCCAACACTTCCGACGAACCTGGACTCGACCTTCGTGGCTGGCGTCACATCATCCGTCACGCTGACTTCGACACCGGGCGTGCCGGTGACCACTATCATCTCGGAGGTCGGCGCACTTCCGGATGGCATCACGCTCACTGACAACGGCGACGGCACCGCGACCCTGGGTGGTTCCGCGGCGCCCGACGCCGTTGGCTCGTACCCGGTCACGTTTAGTGTGGGGAACGGCGTGAGCCCGAACACCGACTACGCCGCGACGATCACGGTCGCTGCCGCGGATCCGGTCACTCTGCCGGGATCCGTGCCGCAGGGCTCCGGAACCGTCGGAGGAGTTCCCGGCCAATCGACCCAGGGCGACGTCCTGACGGTGACGGGCACTGGATTCGCGCCCGGTGCTCCCGTCACGGTCGGCATCTACTCGACGCCGACCTTCCTGGGCACCGTGGTAGCGGACAGCGCGGGCGCGGTCAGCACACGGGTGACTCTCCCGGCGCTGCTCGGACTCCACACGGTCGTGATGTCCGGCATCGACCCGAGCGGGAGTCCAGAGTTCTTGAGCGCGCAGACCACTATCTCGGCGAAGCGATCGGTCCTGCAGACGACCGGAGTCGAAATTGGGGGCGGGCTCTACCTGGCGTTCTCACTCCTTGCCGGGGGGCTGCTCGTCATCCTGTTCGCTTACCGACGGAGGGTTACCGCGCGAGCTCCTCGGTGATGACCGACACGAAGTTGTCGACGTCGGCTTCGGTCGTGTCGAAGGCGGTCATCCACCGCACCTCGCCGCACGCGCGATCCCAGTCATAGAAGCGAACGCGCTCGCGGATGCGGTCGGCCGGCGCGTTGTCGAGTACGGCAAATACGGCGTTTGCGTCCGTCGACTGGCTGAACGAGAGTCCCTTGATCGACCCGGCCGCAATACCCCCCTCCAGCGCGGACCGCAGCTTCGCGGCCATCGCATTGGCGTGCGCGGCCGAGCGCAGGTGCAGGTCGTCGTTCAGGAGAGCGAGCAGTTGCGCGCTCACGAACCGCATCTTCGACGCGAGCTGCATGTTGAGCTTGCGCAGGAAAATGAGCCCGTCGCTCTTCGATGGATCCAGCACCACGATGGCCTCGCCGTAGAGCATCCCGTTCTTGGTTCCACCGAAGCTCAGGATGTCCACGCCGGCATCCACCGTGAAGTCCCGCAGCCGGACCCCGAGTGCGGCGGCCGCGTTCGAGATGCGCGCACCGTCCATGTGCAGCACCATGTTGTGCGCGTGGGCGAAGTCGGCGATGGCGCGAATCTCGGCGACCGAATACAGCGTTCCGACTTCGGTCGTCTGGGCGATGCTGACCGCGGCCGGTTGAGCGCGGTGCTCGTCGCCCCAGCCCCAGGCCTGGGTCTCAATGAGTGCCGGGGTGAGCTTGCCGTCCGGGCTGTCCACGGTGAACAGCTTGAGCCCGCTGATCCGCTCGGGAGCACCGCCCTCGTCGGTATGAATGTGCGCAGTGCTGGTCGAGATCACTGCACCCCACCTCGGCATGACGCTGGTCAGAGCCGTGACATTGGCGCCGGTGCCGTTGAACACCGGAAAGGTCTCCGCCTGTTCGCCGAACTGCGAGCGCATCGACTTCTGCAGTTCCGCGGTGTAGTCGTCTTCGCCGTAGGCAATCTGGTGGCCGCCATTGGCCTCCGCGATTGCGGCGAGAATCTCTGGATGTGCGCCGGCGTAGTTGTCGCTCGCGAATCCGCGGTAGTTCGAGTCGTGCAGCTTCATGGCTCTAGTCTCGCGTATCGAGATACAAAGATGCCGTCCCGGGTGTTCGGCCCCGGGACGGCATCTTGGTTTGGGTACGGAGCTACTTGCTCCAGTCGATTCGAACCGAGGCGGGAATCTGCGGATCGATTGAGACCGACAACTGGGCGCCGGGTTGAAGCCGGGCGAGGTTCAGGTAGGGAACCATGAGCAGCGTCGTCACCGGCGTCGGGATGTCGTTCACCATGACCAGGAGATTCACCTGGACGCCCTGGTTCATGTTGACCATCATCCCGGTCTGGCTCGCGGATTGGACGGTCGCCGTTGCGTCGACTCGACGAGCCTCGCTCGCAGGGTCGACCTCCTGCGGTGCCGAGGCCTTGTACGCCGCGTTCATGGCATCCATCTTTGCCTTGGCATTCGCCATGTCACCCTTGACGTCCTGCTTCTCCCGCATCTCTTCGCCCTGGATGCGGAGCTTGTTTAGATCACCGAAGAAGCCCATGATCTAGGCCGAGGTGTAGAGGGTGTTGAACTTCGAGCCGAGGGCGCGGTCGTCCTTGATACGGGCGCCCCAGCCTTCCTTGGCCTTCTCCCAGTCGGCCGGCTTGACGCCGTGCGATTGGGCGATCTCGGGAAGCAGGCTCTGGTCGTTTCCGCGAGCGCCAAGCTCCTTGATGATGGCCGTGTAGGCCTCGAGCGTGACACCGTTGATGGGCTTCAGCGCGTCTGCACTCGGCTCGCCGTTGATGCCCGTGTTGAGGTTGTTCACGTAGGCCTGAGCCCCACCCGGAGCACCGAACTGGGCCTGTGACGCCGCCGCCTGAGCCTGTGCGTTGGCGGCGAGTTCCTGGGCGGAGTCGATCATGCCGGGTGCCGCCGAGACCATGTCTTTCATGTCCTTGAAATCTTTGAAGAGACCCATGATGGGCATCCTTTCTTGTCGTCTAGGACCCGACGCTCCAGACGCGGAGAGGGGCCTTACCCCAAATCATGGAACGACCGAGAAGCCCTGACTATGAGTAATTGGTGCCTAACTCTTGAGTCACGCGACACAATGTTGCGACACCTTGCGGCCCACCTCACCCCAGGGAACAAGAAGACGTTCGGATACCTACTCGCGAGCCGTCAAATCGACGCGTGCCCCGTTTAGGATGTCGGCGCCTTCGTCCCACAGGGTTGCGACCCGCGCGGCCAGGGATTCCGCTGGTGTGCCATCGCCTCCTATGGAACTGACCAGAAGCGTGACCGCCGCAGCGGTACCCGCTTTGCGCCAGCCGGATGCGATTGCCGCAACCCAGGCATCCGCCGCCGTCTTGAGTGTCGCGTAGTTCGCGCCGCCCCAGGTCGGTTTGGCGGCGGCGGTCGAACCGATGGTCACGAGCCGGCCAGCCGGTGATGTGCTGAGATCGTCGTGGAAGGCGAGCGTCGTCAGGCGAAGCGTGGTGAGTAGCCGGGGCTCCAGCCAGTCCCAGTCCACGGTCTCGTGCCCGGCACGCCAGCCACCGACTAGGTGCACCAGGCCGTCGGGCCCACCGACCTGTTCGCGGACGCGTGTCGCGAGCGAGAGGGTCGCCGTCGCATCCGTGAGATCGCACACGAACCGGAAGGAGGCAGCGACCGACTCGAGTCGCTCGGCATCCGATCCGACAGCGACAACCGCAACTCCCGCCGCCGTCAGGGTCGCGCAGATTGCTCGCCCCGCGTCACCGGTTGCGCCGGTGACGACAACAACACTCACGCGGCGATTTTAGACGTGATGCCCGACGTGGACTCGATCACACCGGTCATTTTCTTGGCCAGGGCCTCGTAGAACATCGAGAGCGGGAACTCGTCATCCAGCACGGCATCCGTCAACAACTTTGCCGGCCCCTCAAGCGGCAGATCGCGAACGGCCCACTTCGACGCGGGGTTCGGCGTGAGCGTCTCCGCAACCATGTCGTATGCGGCCAGCCAGTGGGCCATCTTCGGACGATCGATGCTGCGCCAGTAGAGGTCGTTGATCTGGTCCGACAGTGCGATCACGACATCCGGGACCTCGTCCCAGTCGATGGTCAGCTGGGTGTCGGTCCAGTTCAGCACGTGGTGCTGGTGCAGCCAGGCGAACAGCAGCTGGCCGCCGAGCCCGTCGTAGTTGCGCACTCGCGAACCGGTCAGCGGGAATCGAAAGATGCGATCGAAGATGATCGCGTACTGGACCATCTCCGCGTGATCGCGCAGATCCGGATCGGTTTCCGCGTCGCGGAAGATCTTCGTCGCCTCACGGAACGCCGTCAGGTCGCAGCGCAGCTCCTCGAGGGAATACAGGAAGTACGGCATCCGCTGCTTGATCATGAACGGGTCGAACGGCAGGTCGCCGCGCATGTGGGTGCGGTCGTGGATGAGGTCCCACATCACGAACGTCTCCTCGGCCAACGGCTGGTTGTCGAGGAGGCGTGCGGCGCTGTCGGGTAGACCCAGTTTCGTGATCTCAGACGCCGCACGCACAACTCGACGGAATCGTGCCGCCTCCCGATCCGCGAATATGGCTCCCCAGGTAAACGCGGGGATTTCGCGCATCGCCACTGTTTCCGGAAACAGCACCGCCGAGTTGGTGTCGTAGCCATCCGTGAAGTCGATGAATCGGATGGGGACGAAGAGTTTGTTCGAGTAGTCGCCAGCCTCGAGCTCGGCGACGAAGGACGGCCAGCGGACCTCGAAGAGAACAGCCTCCACGAGGCGGTCGGATGAGCCGTTCTGCGTGTACATCGGGAACACGACCAGGTGACGAAGACCGTCGACCCTGTGCCGTTGGGGCTGGAAGGCGGTCAGTGAGTCGAGGAAGTCCGGAACACCGAAGCCCTCCTTCGACCAGCGCTCGAAGTCTGCAGCAGAAGCCGCGAGGTATTCGGCGTCGTGCGGGAGTTCGTTACGAAAACTCAGGATGCCGGCGCGAATCGCCTCGACAAGAGTGCGGGCCTTCGCGTGCGACCTGGCGTTCGGGATGCTGCCATCCTGAACTTGCAGCAGCCGGAGCGCCGCAACGGCGGACTTGAGGCTGAGCCAGTTCTCGGAGTCCTCGACGACCTCGGGTTCTCCGACAATGACGTTGTTCGACATCAGTTGTGACATGGCTACCCTCCGATCCGCTGCTGGTTTATGGCGCATTTGTGCGTCTCTTCAAGGGTATTCGGGGTATCGGAGCGTTTGGTTGCGTCTGTCGCGGAAAAGTTGTGCCTGACGGCGTCTGACGCGCGGCATTGCTGCGCTTGCGTAGAATTCGGGCATGGAAGGCACCGCGGCAGAGGTGATTGCGGCGCTGGCCTCAGTTGCGGACCCCGAGAAGGTGCCTGGCCTCAGTCGCTTCTTCAAGACCGGTGCAGGCGAATACGGCGAAGGGGACGTTTTCCTCGGGCTGACCGTGCCGACGACGCGTCGCATCATGAAACCGTTCACTGGCCTGCCACTCGACCAGGTCAACCTACTGCTCGACAGCGGCGTGCACGAGCACCGATTTATCGCATTGCTGATTCTCGTCGTGCGGTACAAGACGCAGCCGGGCGAGGTCGCCAACTTCTACCTGGCCGCTGTTCGACGTGGCCGGGCCAACAACTGGGACCTCGTCGACTGTTCGGCGGAGTTTATCCTCGGCGAGTATCTGTTTGAGCGTCCACGCGACCTGCTGTTTGAGCTCGCGGCAAGCGAGTCGATCTGGGAGCGTCGCGTGGCGATGCTCTCGACCTTCGGGTTCATCAAGCGCGGTGACGCGACCACCGCGCTCGAGATCGCGACAATTCTGGCGCCCGACCGGCAGGACCTCATCCAGAAGGCGGTCGGCTGGATGCTTCGCGAAGTTGGCAAGCGCGTCGATCCCGCACTGCTTCTGTCCTATCTGGATGCCCACGCCGCGAGCCTGTCGCGCACGTCACTGTCTTACGCGACCGAGCACCTCACACCGGAGCAGCGCATCCACTACCGCGGACTCCGCTAGAAGAGCGTGGAGTGGAGCATCGCTCCACCCGGCACCACAGCACCGAGCCAAGTTTGGTTAGAAAATCATCGGGCGGTCGTCGTCGTCCTCGTCGAGGGCGATGTCGAGGTCGACGACGAGCGGCACATGGTCACTCGGCGCATCGCCCTTGCGCTCGTTGCGTTCGATCTTTGCGTCGGTGACCAGTTCGGTGAACGACTTCGAGCCCAGCACGAAGTCGATTCGCATGCCCTCGTTGCGGGGGAAGCGCAGCTGTTGGTAGTCCCAGTAGGTGTAGCCCTCGACTCCCCGGGAGCGCAGCACATCGGTGAGGCCGGCGTCCAGCAGCGCGGTGAAGGCGTCGCGTTCTGGCTGGCTCACGTGAGTCCTTCCCTCGAAAGCGGCGATGTCCCAGACGTCGATGTCGAGCGGCGCGATATTGAAGTCGCCCATGAGTGCGAACGTGAGTTTCGGATCGGCGGCGAGCCACGACTTCGTGGCATCAGCAAGTTTCGCCAGCCACTCGAGCTTGTAGGGATAGTGCGGATTGTCGAGCTCGCGGCCGTTCGGCACGTAGAGGCTCCACAGTCGCACGTCATCCACAGTCACGCCGAGAGCGCGTGCTTCCTGCGGGAGATCGCCGGCGTCATCCACCTTTCCGAAGCCCGGGGCGAACGGGAAGCCGACGGTGACATCGGACATCGGAAGCCTGCTCGCGAATGCAACACCGTTCCACTGGTTGAGCCCGTGCAGTTCAATCTCGTAGCCCGCTTCCGAAAAGGCATCGTACGGGAACTGATCCGGTTTGGCCTTGATCTCCTGCATGCCGAGTACGTCGATATCTTCGCGGACCAGCCAGTCGACGACGCGGCCAACTCGACTGCGGATGGAGTTCACGTTCCAGGTCGCTACGCGCATGTTTACAACGCTAGCGGCTAGCTCCCACACCACGGTCAACCAGGGCTTAACCCCTCTTATTGGGCAGTGGTCATCGGAGAACTCCGGTCGTAAGGTTTGCGTGTAATGAAACCCGACGACTTCAACGACCCCGGAACTGAAGCCGCTGACCGCCGCGACAATCGCACCGCGATCGTTGTTGCCGTCGGCGCTGCCATTGTCGTCGGTATCGCCAGCGCCATCCTGATGGCCACAGCCGCGCACGTTCCACAACAGACGATGCCCACACCGAGCCACAGTTCGGTGCAGATCGAGAAGCTGAATCTTCCGTCCGAATAGGCGGGGGCGCCCCACGCTATTCTGAGTGGGTGACATCGGCCCGCGATCAGCTCATCCAGCACATCTCCGATGAGGCGGTATTTCACGGCGACTTCACGCTGACGAGCGGAAAAAAGGCCAGCTACTACATCGATCTGCGCAAGGTCAGTCTCGATGCCCGCGTCGCTCCCCTGATCGGGACGGTCATGGTCGAGTTGATTTCGTCGATTTCGGATGTCTACGCCGTTGGCGGCCTCACGATGGGCGCCGACCCCATTGCGGCTGCCGTCCTGCACCAGGGCGTCGCGATGGGGCATCCATACAACGCTTTTGTGGTCCGCAAGGAGCCGAAAGATCACGGTCGTGGCAAGCAGGTCGAGGGACCTGAGCTTGAAGGCAAGCGCGTCGTTGTTCTCGAGGACACTTCGACGACCGGTGGTTCACCGCTCAAGGCGATCGAGGCACTCAGAAATGTCGGGGCAGAGATCGCTGCAGTAGCGGTCGTCGTCGACCGAGACACCGGGGCTCAGCAGGTCATCGAGGCCGCGGGGTATCCGTACCTTTACGCGATCGGACTTGCCGATCTTGGGCTGGCCCCGTGAGCGACACCGAAAATCCGGAAGACGGCAGCGACTGGCTCGCAAGCCAGTTCAACCCGACGCGGCAGGTTCCCGCCCAACCGGTTCAGCCGCCATCCTCGGCCCCGGTCCCGCCGGTCCCTCCGGCTCCCACACCCGCCACCGCTCCTGTTCCCTCTCCCGCGACCGACGGAGGATTCAACTGGGGGCTGCGGCCGGGAGGTAGCGCCGCCCAGCCGCCGGCGGCCACTCCCGCCGTCCCGACTCCGCCGCCGGTAGCTCCGCCGGCCGCAGTGCCGCCACCGCTCGTGAACCCGCCGCCAACTCAGCCGTATGTTTCAGAACCAACGAAGCCGCTGAGCTGGAACGAGTTTGCATCCACCCAGCAGACCGATCCGCCGCCGGCGCCGGTCGAGCAACCCACCGAGGCCTACACGGTCCAGCCGTGGCAGCCCGCCGCCGCGACATCCCCCGCTGCGCCCGTGACGACCCCGATCTCCGAACATCCGCCGGAATCGACATCCGCAATCGACTCGCTGTTCGGCGACCACCAGTTTCAGGACTACGAAGAAGTGGGTGTCCTGAAAACAATCCAGGTTCCGCCAGCGACGACCCCGATCGAATCCGACCTGGTAGAGCCGCGCGCGCCGCTGTCCACAACTCAGAAGGTTCTGATGGGCGTCGCTGCGGGCCTCATCGCGGCACTCATCCTCGTTGGTTTGTTCTTCCTCGGTGAGCATCTCGGGACCCCAGCGACCGCAACGACCGCGTCGAAGGGGACGAACGCGCCATCCGCTACTCCAACGAGCGCGGCCAGCGGGGGTCCTGCCGCTCCGGGTGTCCAGCAGTGGAACGCCCTGCAAGGTGGCGAATGCATCCAACCGTTCAGTTCGGCGTGGGCCGTGACATTCACCGTCGTCGCTTGCACCACCGACCACGACGCCGAGATGGTGTTCAAGGGCAGTTTGCCCGACTCGTCTGAGACGAAGTATCCGACCGCGTCACAGTTCGAACAGGAAATCACGCCGCTGTGCAGCGATTCGACGGCGATCAACTATGCCGTAGCCGCAAGTGTCACAGACCTCCAGGTGAGTTTCAGCTATCCGCCGAACACAACCAGCTGGCTCTCCGGCGACCGCACCTATTACTGCTTCGTAGACCGAGTGTCGGGGGGAAATCTGCCCGGGGATCTTTCGGTTCCGCGCTCGCCCTAGTTCCCGGAATCGGTGGACGGCGCATCCAGCAGGTCTGCGACGCTTTCGAGAATCTCATCAGGCCGGAACGGATAGCGTTCCACCTCGGCGCGATCGCTGATTCCTGTAAGCACCAGCACGGTGTGGAGCCCGGCCTCGATTCCGGCGACGATGTCGGTGTCCATGCGGTCGCCGATCATCCCGGTGTTTTCGGAGTGGGCGCCAATCTTGTTCATCGCGGAGCGGAACATCATGGGGTTGGGTTTGCCGACAACGTACGGTTCCTTGCCGGTGGCCTTGCTGATCAGTGCCGCGACCGCTCCCGTCGCGGGCATCGGTCCGTCGGCGCTGGGGCCCGTCGCATCCGGATTGGTCACGATGAATCGTGAGCCGTCCACAATCAGTCGGATGGCCTTGGTGATGGCTTCGAACGAGTAATTGCGCGTCTCGCCGATGACCACATAGTCGGGCGCGTTTTCCGTCATGACGAAGCCCGCCTCATAGAGGGCGGTGGTCATCCCGGATTCCCCAATCACGAAAGCGGAGCCACCCGGCATCTGGTCCGCAAGGAAATCCGCAGTTGCAAGTGCCGATGTCCAGATGCTTTCTTCTGGTACGACCAGGCCGGATGCCTTGAGCCGCGCGCTGAGGTCGCGGGGGGTGAAGATCGAGTTATTGGTGAGCACCAGGTATGGCTTGTCCTGGGAACGCCACTGCTGCAACAGCTCCGCGGCGCCGGCCACGGGGGAATTCTCGTGCACGAGAACGCCATCCATATCGGTCAGCCAGCACTCTATATTGCTGCGATCGGTCATGCGCCCATGGTATCTAAGGCAGGTAGCGCGCTTGTTCGCCAAGACGGGAACGCATTATCGCGACGGCATCCGGATTCTGGTCGACGACGACAAAGCGTCGGCCGAGCTGGCTGGCGACGGATGCGGTGGTCCCGCTGCCCGCGAAGAAGTCGAGCACCCAGTCCCCTTCTGCGCTCGACGCCTGCACAATTCTGCGCAGGATGCCCTCCGGTTTTTGAGTCGCATACCCCGTTCGCTCCTTGCCGTTCGTCGTCACGATGGTGTGCCACCACACGTCCGTGGGCAGCTTGCCGCGCGCGACCTTTGCGGCACTCACGAGACCGGGCGCCATGTAGGGCTCACGGTCGACGGTTGTGCTGTCGAAGAAGTAGTTCTTCGGATTCTTCACGTAGACGAGGATCGTGTCGTGTTTGGCGGGCCAGCGCCCCGTGGATTTTGCTCCGTAGTCGTAGGCCCAGATGATCTCATTGAGAAAGCAGTCCCGTCCGAACATCGCGTCGAGAGCGACCTTGGCGTAGTGCACCTCGCGGTAGTCGAGGTGCAGATAGAGCGTGCCCCGGTCATCCAGGATCCGCCAGGCCTGCTCGAGCCGAGGTTCGAGGAATTCCCAGTAGTCGGCGAACTCATCATTGTAGGAGTACAGCGTGCCCTTGACCGTGTCATAGGTCTGACCCTTGAATCCGACGCGGGACCCGCTCGCCGACCGCGTCGTCGTGAGCTTCTGCCTGCTTTGGGTCCGACCGGTGTTGAACGGCGGGTCAAGGTAGATGAGCCGAAATGATGCGTCGGGCAGTTCCGCGGCGACCGCCAGGTTGTCACCGAGGATCACGAGGTTATCGCCCGACGGGGTCCACAACGGCAGGGGCATGCCCGCAAGATTAACAGCGGATAGCCTCGAGTGGTGACCGACGCGACGCCGAACCCCAGCCACGAGCTGTCGACCAACGGCGTCGGCCCGTGGCCCGGCGAGTGGCCGAACGACGACCGCTACGACCGGGAGCTGCTCGAGCGCGGCGACTCGCGCAATGTGATCGACAAGTATCGCTACTGGACCATGCGGTCGATCGTCGCGGATCTCGACCGCCACCGACATCCATTCGCGGTCGCGATCGAGAACTGGCAGCACGACATGAACATCGGCTCGATCGTTCGAACCGCGAACGCCTTCGCTGCCGAGACAGTCCACATCATCGGTCGCAAGCGCTGGAACAAGCGGGGTGCAATGGTCACCGACCGGTACCAGCACATCCTTCATCACGCCACGGTCGAGGAATTCGTGCAGTGGGCGCGCGTCAAGGAGCTGCCCATCATCGCGATCGACAATGTGCCCGGCTCGGTGCCAATCGAATCGTTCCCGCTGCCAGCCGCGTGCATCCTTCTGTTCGGGCAGGAGGGCCCCGGACTTAGTGAGGGGGCTATCGAGGCAGCGGATGCGGTGGTCGAGATCACACAGTACGGATCGACGCGCAGCATGAACGCGTCGGCCGCCGCAGCGGTCGCGATGCACGCATGGATTACCCAGCACAACTGATAGGTAGAATGGGGTGTAATCCCCGCCAATCAGTTACGGAGATGGGCTATGCCAGCTGTCGTCATCATCGGTGCCCAGTGGGGGGACGAAGGTAAAGGCAAAGCCACCGACCTCCTCGGTAGTCGCATCGACTACGTCGTCAAGTTCAACGGCGGCAACAACGCCGGCCACACGGTCGTCGTCGGCGATGAGAAGTACGCGCTGCACCTCCTGCCGAGCGGCATTCTCACCGAGGGTGTCGTCCCCGTGATCGCTAACGGTGTGGTCATCGACATCGAGGTGCTGTTCGAGGAACTCGACGCGCTGACCGCCCGAGGTGTCGATGTGTCGAAGCTCGTGGTGAGTGCCAACGCGCACGTCATCACGCAGTACCACCGCACGCTCGATAAGGTCACCGAGCGCTTCCTGGGGAGCCGCCAGATCGGCACCACCGGTCGCGGAATCGGTCCTGCCTACGCGGACAAGATCAACCGGGTCGGCATCCGGATCCAGGACCTGTTCGACGAGAACATCCTGCGTCAGAAGGTCGAGGGCGCGCTGCACCAGAAGAACCACCTGCTGGTGAAGATCTACAACCGGCGTGCGATCACGGTCGACGAAGTGGTGGGCGACCTGCTGGCTTACGCGGACAGGCTGCGTCCGATGGTGGCCGACACCGGCCTCCTGCTCAACCAGGCACTGGACGCGGGCAAGACGGTCGTCTTCGAGGGCGGGCAGGCGACCATGCTGGATGTCGACCACGGTACGTACCCGTTCGTCACGTCATCCAACTCGACCGCTGGCGGTGCCGCGACGGGTTCGGGAATCGGCCCTGGTCGGATCGAACGAGTGATTGGAATCGTGAAGGCCTACACGACCCGAGTTGGCGCGGGCCCCTTCCCGACGGAGCTGAATGACGACTCGGGCGAGTGGCTGCGGGCGAAAGGCTTCGAGTTCGGCACGACCACCGGGCGGCCCCGTCGAACCGGCTGGTACGACGCTCCCGTGGCGCGATACGCCGCGCGCATCAACGGCATCACCGACTTCGTCATGACGAAACTCGATGTCCTGACCGGGCTGGCGGAAATTCCCGTCTGCGTCGCCTACGAGGTTGATGGCGTTCGGGTCGAAGAGATACCGGTGTCGCAGAGCGACTTCCACCATGCGGTACCGATCTACGAAAACTTCCCCGGCTGGACAGAAGACATCTCGGGCGCAAGGGTCTTCGAGGAGCTGCCGCAGGCCGCCCGGGACTACGTGCTGGCGGTCGAGGCGATCAGCGGTTCCCGGATCTCAGCAATCGGAGTCGGAGCAGATCGCGACGCCATCGTCGTGCGTCACGACCTGCTCGACTGAGGTCAACCCGAGTCAGCCGTTGCTGGCCGCGAGCGCTGCGACCCACACCGTTGCGACGTACAGTCCGGCGACGGCGGGAACGATGAACCCGAGGATGTCGATGGCCCAGTCGCCAATGCCCGGCTTGACGGCATCCGGAGGGTTCGGCATCTTGCGCGACGAGAACGACGGCTGAGCCTTCGGGCCCTCCTTGAACTGCTGTCCAAAGATGTTGAAGCTGCCGAGGAATACCCGCTGGATACTGGCCCGCAGCTCGATGACCAGGGGCACGAGCGCCATGATGATGAACATCGCTCCGAGCAGGTAGCCAACGACCTGACCGGCAAGCAGGAACAGCCCGCCGAGCACGCCAAACAGGATCGGCCAGGCCCAGACTCGCAGCTGGATGCCGATGCCGTTGGCCAGCACAACGGCGATGCCCACGGCGATAAGGCCGGTGAAAATCACCCACGGCAGAAAGACCGTTGCACTCTCAGGGCATTGGGTCGCGATCACGTACGGCGTATTGCCACTGGCACACGTGCCTCCGACAGACATGACGCCGATGACGGAGTAGCCGAGAAGGGCGAAGCTCAGCGAGAAGACGAACCACGAGACGAGGTATGCCACAAGCTTGACTAGTGGACGCGAAACGAAACTGACGGGTTTTGGTGCCGCTGGCGGAGAGCTGGCGGGCGTCGGGGAAGTGTAGAAGGTCATGCCCGACAGGGTATTGCTGAGGCTGTGTGCTGAGTATGAGTAACCGATGCTCTAATCGCGCCTACAGGATGCTGTATCGCGGTGGCAGCGGACGTCGTCCGGTCATGGCGAACAGGATGTCCTCACCGTTACCTTTACGCACCGCGACTCGTGCGGCGAGATCGGCCACGTTGGCGACAACATCGGACGGGATGCCGTGCGGCTGGTTAGTCGCCTTCGCGATGTCCATCCCGTGCACGACCAGTTCGAAGACGCGGGTTCTGAGGTATTCCCCCAATGGAATCCCGATTGGACCAATCGCTACGATTCGCCCAGGTCCGTTCTGCCCGATGAGCGCGAGAGCACGTCCAAGCGCGGCTTCGAACTCCGCGCCCGAGTTCTCGGTTAGCGCCTTGCCGGCCTCGACCCCACGCGCGGCGATCGCATCGTTGTCGGTGTAAGAGCCGAACACTTCGACGTAGTAGGCCTCGGCGTCCGGGGCCGTCACCTCGGGGGCGGGATCGGCCAGGAGATACTGCTCAACCACAGTGATTGCCCGTCCGGTGTGGCCGACCAGGCTGCGGACATCCCAGACGCCCAGGGCCGGTTCGCTCCACTGCGAAACCTTGACCTCGGCAACAAGGTCGAGAAAGGAATGTGCAGCGATCTCAAAGTCCGTTGTGCTTGTCATGAAACCATCGTGGCACGCCGTGCTTTTCGCCGCCGCCAGCCGCCTCCGTCCGCGGACCAATGGCAAGATATGCGAATGACCGCAACGCGACCAATCCCCGGCATCCTCCCCGGCAAATTTATTCGAATCGAGCCGCTCACTCCGGCACTGCTTCCGGAACTTCACGCGGCCATCGGTCGGCCCGTCGTATTCGCCGAAGGCTACGGACGCGGGCCGGAGGGCTATCGCGAGCGCGTCGAAGACTTCGTACCCTGGGCGATCGACTACTACCGCTGGGACCAGAACCCGTACCTGATTCGCGCGGTCGGTGGAGAGCTCGACGGTGTCGCGCTGGGGACATCGACAATGCAGGACTTTGATGAGGCGCGTGAGCACACCCACATCGGCCACACCGCCTACGACCCGCGTGTCTGGGGCAGCCAGGTCAACGCGGAGGCGAAACTCCTGCTGCTCGGCCGGGCGTTCGACTCCGGGTTCGGTCGGGTCAAGATCCAGACGGATGTCCTCAACGAGCGCTCGCAGGCAGCCATTGCCGGGATCGGCGGTGTTCGCGAGGGCGTCGTCCGTCGCGACATGCGTCGCGCCGATGGTACCTGGCGCGACACCGTCGTGTTCTCAATCCTGATCGACGAGTGGCCGGTCGTTCGCGACGGTCTCGAGTCCCGTCTCGCGAAGTGGGGCGATCGCCCGGTCGAGTACCGCGAACGCTAGTGCCAAAACTGCGCCGGGCGCTTCGTGGCACGATTGGTGGATGACCGCAAAGCGACCTGACCTCGCTGTGATCGAGGGCCGTTATATCCGTCTCCTGCCGATGAGTCCCAGCGATCTCCCGGCGCTGTACGCGGCAATCGGGCGTTCCGAGGTGTTTGCGCAGGGCTACGGGGGTGGCCCGGATGCATATCGTGCAACTTTGGATGAATTCGTTGGGTGGGCGTACACGGAGTTTCCGTGGGGCACCCGCAACAACTATTTGGTTTGCGTGAACGGCGGACCGCTCGACGGAGTCGTGGTTGGCTCGACCACTCTGGGTGACTTCGAACTTGAGCGGGAACATGCCCACATTGGCTGGACCGCCTACGACCCGAGAGTTTGGGGGACTCAGGTGAACGCAGAGGCGAAGTTACTGCTGCTCGGACTCGGCTTCGACGCAGGTTTCGGCAGGATCAAGATCCAGACGGACGTTCTGAACGAGCGTTCACGCGCCGCAGTCATCAAACTCGGCGCGAAGCTTGAGGCCATAGTGCGCAGGGACGAGCTCCGCGCGGACGGTACGTGGCGCGATACTGCGCTCTATTCGATTCTGATCAACGAGTGGCCGGTCGTTCGCGACGGTCTCGAGTCCCGTCTCGCGAAGTGGGGCGATCGCCCGGTCGAGTACCGTGAACGCTAGTCAGGGAGCCGGTAGATTCGACCCATGGAACCGACGAACTCTGACGGCTCGGCCCCCGATGTGATGGGCGAGCTGACGGCCATCCGACTCAGCATCGACAACATCGATGCCGCCATCGTTCACATGCTGGCGGAGCGATTCAAGTTCACCCAGCAGGTCGGTCGCATCAAGGCCGTCGGCGGGCTGCCCCCATCCGATCCGGAGCGCGAACGGGTGCAGATTGCGCGACTGCGGGTGCTCGCCGAAGAGTCGCAGCTTGACCCCGCGTTCGCCGAAAAGTTCCTGAATTTCCTGGTCGCGGAGGTCATCCACCACCACGAGCAGATCGCGCGCACGGGTTCGGTCGCGACCCAAACTCAGCAGCAGTAGGCGCTAGCCGCCGTAGTCGGCATTCACGTACGTTGCGACGCCGTTATCGGCGCACACCTGCTGAACGATGCTCATGGCCGCGTTGTAGTCAGACGCATCGCCGCTCCCAAACGCGCCGGGCGCAACTCCCGGGACACTGAGCGCCGAATGGAGCGTCTTTAGCTGAGTGCTAAGGATGTTCGCTTTCGCCGTGTCGAGCGAGTGCAGGACGCCCGCGGCAGCCGATACCTTCTGCTGCCACTCTTGGAGCGACAACGTGCCGCGCGTGTACCCGTCTTCGGCGTTGAACACATCGGAACCGACGGTCACCATCGCGGCGCATTGGCCTGCAAGCTCCTTGTCCACGGCAAACTGGTCGGACGACCATCGCGTCTCGACCACAAAGGTGCCGCCCTTCGGCAGTTCGATCTCCAGGTGGAGCGTTCTGAGTGTTCCCAGCGACATTTCGTAGCGGTGCGTCCCGCCGCCGCACGCGCCACCGACGCCGCCGCCGTTGGGATTCAGCGCGCCGTCAAGGCTGAAGAAGCTGCCCCCGCTGCACGCCACAGTGAATGTTGCCGAGTGCGCGGTGATGGGTACGGTGATGTCCTTGTCACCGGCCGCGCTGCCGGTGAAGATGATTGGCGAGAACGTTGCTGTCCGTTGCCGCGTTCGCGGCGGAGCTAAGGTCGAGCAGCCCGCGACCGCGAAAAGGGTCAACAGCGCGACCAGGACAATTGGAGCTTTTCTCATCGTGCAGCGACCTTATCAGCCGAAGTGCGCTCCCGGTAGACAGCTCGGTCTTAGCGGTGAACCAGCGGTGCCGCCGCCCGGTATCGTCAGACCATGGCTTCGAATTCGTCCTGGGATCCCGTTCACCTTCCGTCGCAGGCGGGCGAGACCATCGTGGTCACCGGCGGCAATGCGGGCATCGGGTACTTCGTCAGCGAGCAGCTGGCGGGCGCCGGCGCGCGAGTGATCATGGCGTCCCGGTCCAGGGACAAGGCGGATACCGCTGCCGCGTCGATTCGCGAGCGCATCCCGGGTGCGCAGGTCGAGTTCGTGAAGCTCGACCTGTCATCGCTTGGCTCGATCCGAGAGGCCGCGGAGAGTATCCGCAAGCTGGGTCCTGTCGACGTTCTCATCAACAACGCTGGCGCGACCAGCGGGTCGAGCAAGCGGGTACTCACTGAGGACGGTCTGGAGTTTGTTGTCGGATCAAATGCGTTCGGCCCGTACGCGCTTACTGCATTGGTTTTCCCCGCGCTCCCGCCGACCGCCCGCATCATCAGCCTCGGCAGCATGGCGACCAGAATCGTGAAGCTCGATCCTTCGAACCTGCAATCCACGAGCGGCAGGTACAACTTCTTCAGGGCATACGCCTACTCGAAGCACGCCATGCACGCGTTCGCCCTCGAGCTGCAACGCAAGCTGGCGGCATCCGGAAGCCCGATCGAGTCACTACTCGCGCACCCCGGCTCGGCCGTCGATCTGTTGTCTTCTCGTCGCCCCGGCATCAATGATCGATTCACGCCGCTGGACTACCTCTCGGCGATCATTTCGCAGGGCAAGGACCGCGGCGCGTGGCCTGTCGTTCGCGCAGCCACTGACCCGCTGGCGCGGGGTGGCGAATTCTACGGACCGCGGCGCAGTGTCAGCGGAGCCCCGGTACTGCTAGAACCGGTGGCCTCCAGCGCGAGTGAAGAGTTCGGCGAAGAGTTCTGGCGACAGGCGGAAGCGGCCACGGGCGTTCGGTTCGAACCCGGCTCGTGACGATGAAGCAAGTGGGTGGCTCCCAGCATCCCGCGCAGCGGTTCTGATTTGCTAGAGGGATGGAAGCCCTCTACACCGCCATCGCCCACGCAACCGGAAATGGCCGCAACGGCCACGTCCTGAGCGAAGACAACCGCATCGATATGGATGTCCGGACTCCCAAGGAGATGGGCGGGAGCGGCGAGGGCACCAACCCGGAGCAGCTCTTCGCCGCTGGCTACGCGGCCTGCTTTCTGAACGCGGTCCTTGGCGTCGGGCGTCGGCTCAAGATCGACACAACGGACTCCGCGATCTCGGCCAGCGTCAGCATCGGCAAGATCTCGGAGTACGGATTCGGGCTCTCCGGAGAGCTGGTCATCTACCTGCCGAACGTGCCAGCGGAACAGAGGCAGCAAGTCATCGACCTCGCCGACCAGGCGTGCCCGTACTCCAACGCCACGCGCGGGAACATGGACGTGACACTCACGATCGTCGATTGAGACCCCGCCGTAGGATTGCTTCATGGAACTGCGACAACTCGAGCACTTCGTCGCGGTAGCTGAGGAGCGTCACTTTACGCGAGCGGCGCAGAACCTGCTGATCTCGCAGTCCGGACTTTCGGCATCCATTCGCGCGCTTGAGGTCGAACTCGGGGCGCCGCTGTTCGTGCGTAGCACTCGTCGCGTGGAACTCACAGCCGCTGGTAAGGCGCTTCTCGCCGACTCCCTTCGAACACTCGCGAGTGCGGCCGCCGCGCAAAACGCAGTCGCGGCAGTCCGGGGTTTGCTTCGGGGGACACTGAGCGTTGGGGCTGAACAGTGCGTCGGCCCCGTGGACATTCCGACGGAGCTTGCGCGCTTTCGCAAAGCCAATGCTGGCGTCGACATCCGTCTGCGCTTCGCCGGGTCTGCCGAGCTCGTCGAAGCCGTTGCCACCGGCCAGACGGATGTCGCACTCGTTGTCGACACCGGTTTGCCGTCGCAGGGTGTTCGGCTGGTCCCCCTGGCCACCCATGGGCTCATCGTTCTGTCCCATGCAGACCGCGGACTTTCGACGGATACCTGCAGCGTTGGCGATCTGGTCGCGGAACAATTGGTGGGCTTTCAGAGCGGGTGGGGATGCCGTGTGCTTGCCGAACGCGCTTTCGCGTCGGCCGGGCTGGATTACCGGCCTTCTATGGAGGTCAACGATGTCCACTCGCTTCTCGATCTCGTCGGGCTCGGGCTCGGCGTTGCCGTCGTTCCCGCACCGTTCGGACTCAAGCGACCGGACAAACTGCGGGCGACTCCACTGGGGCTGGGTTCGCCGCAGTGGACGGCTGCGCTCGCAGTGGCGGACGAACCAAGCCCCGCCGCCACTGCGTTCCTCGGTCAACTGGTGTCGAGAGTGCGACCTCAGGCCGCGTCGAGTGTCGCGATCTCGTCGGCAGTCAGTTCGATGTCGGGAGCCTGAGCCGAGTCGATGATCGTCTCGGGTCGTGACGAGCCGGGAATCGGGATCACGACTGAGGACTTAGCGAGTTCCCAGGCCAGGCAAATGACCTGTGGGCTCACACCATGCGCGTCCGCGATCTGCTGAAATGGCTTGAACTTTCCGCCCAGTCCACCGGCGCGACCGATGCCGCCAAGCGGACTCCATGGAAGGAAGGCGATCCCGAGTTCGTCGCACAGGTTAAGCTCCGGCTCGCTTGAGCGGAACGCCGGCGAGAACTGGTTCTGCACGGAGACCAGACGGCCTCCGAGAATTTTCTGGGAGAGAGAGATCTGCTCGGGATTGGCGTTGGAGATCCCTGCCATCCTGATCTTGCCCTCGTCGAGAAGGTCGCGAATCGCGCCGACCGAGTCGGCGTAATCCGCGGTCGGGTCCGGTCGGTGAAATTGGTAGAGACCGATCACGTCGACGCCGAGCGCCTTGAGCGACGCCTCGGCCGCCTTCTTGATGTAATCGGGATGTCCGTTCAGCTGCCACGCGTCCTCGACCGGCTCCTCGCGCAGGTGGCCGCCCTTGGTCGCGACCAGCACGTTGGAGGTGTCGCCCGGATAGCTCTTCAGTGCCTTGGCGATGAGGAGCTCGTTGTGCGAAATACCCTCGCCCGGCCACCGGTAGGCGTCGGCCGTATCAATGAACGTGATTCCGGCATCCAGGGCGGCGTGGATGGTCGCGATCGCGCGAGCTTCATCCGGCCGACCCTCGATGGAGACGGGCATTCCGCCGAAACCGATTGCGGAGACGGTGACGTCGCCGATGGTACGTGTTTTCATGGTTATCTTTCTGTCGGGAGAATTGCGTCGAGTGAGATCGCGCTACCAGGCGTAATTTTCCGGGGCAGCCTTCTTGCCCGGGAATATTTCGTCAAGCTTCGCAAGCGCGGAAGCGTCGAGCTTCACGTCGAGCGCGCGGATTGCCGAGTCCAGCTGTTCCTGGGTTCGCGGTCCAACGATTGGCGCGGTGACGGCGGGCTGATGAAGCAGCCAGGCCAGCGCGACGTCTCCCGGTGCGTGACCGAGCTCAGCAGCGAAGGCCTCATACTGTTCGATTTGTCCGCGAATTTTTTCGAGCGACTCCGCGGCCCGGCCCTCCAGGCGACGTTTGCCCTCGTTCTGCTTCCTCAGGACGCCTCCGAGCAGTCCGCCGTGCAGCGGCGACCACGGGATGACGCCCAGCCCATTCGCCTGTGCGGCGGGGAGGACCTCGACCTCGAGGTCACGCGTGATCAGGTTGTAGAGGGACTGCTCGCTCACGAGCCCCACCGAGTTGCGCCTGCGTGCGGCCTCCTGCGCGGTGGCGATGTGCCAGCCGGCAAAGTTGCTGCTGCCCGCGTACAGGATCTTGCCCTGGGCAATCGCGACGTCGATGGCCTGCCAGATCTCATCCCACGGGGTCTCCCGATCGATGTGGTGGAACTGGTAGAGATCGACGTAGTCGGTCTGCAGGCGCTGGAGGCTTGCATCCAGTGCCCGTCTGATATTGAGCGCCGACAGCTTGCCCTCGTTCGGCCAGTCCCCCATCTCGCCATAGAGTTTGGTCGCGAGCACCGTCTTCTCACGTCGCGTGCCCCCCTTGGCGAAGTATCGTCCGAGAATCTGCTCGGTCTCACCCGGGGTCGTCCCGTAGCGGTTGGCAGTATCGAAGAAGTTGATGCCGTTGTCGTGCGCCGAGTCCATGATCGAGTGGGAGTCGATTTCGCTGGTCTGAGGGCCGAAGTTCATGGTCCCGAGGCAGAGGCGAGAGACGGTCAGGCCCGAACGGCCGAGATGTGTGTATTCCATGCTTCCAGCCTGCGCGCCGTCGGCATCATCTGTCCAACAGGAGATTGCGATCGGATTGAGTGCTTGGGGCACTCAATCCGATTACGCGCCGACCGTCGCGCCGAAGCGACGGGTGAGCGGGGAGCGATGTACTTCCCGCAGTTCGTCGAGGCTCGCGGTGAAGACATCCTGCAGCTCGAAGGTGTCGCGTGAATCGGTGACGCCGATGCGTAGCATCGGATAGCCGCGGCCCTCGCACAGTCCCGTAAATCGAACGTCGTCCTCGCGCGGCACAGAGACAATGACGCGCGCGGTGGATTCGCTGAACAGCGCGGTTGCGAGGTCGATCCCGTCCCGTTCAAGCAGCTCGCCGAGCCAGATCCGGGCGCCAATCCCGAAGCGGAGCGTGCTCTCGATGAGAGCCTGCGCCAGCCCGCCGTCGGCCAGGTCATGAGCGCTGGAGATGATGTTCTGCTCGTTGCCGAAGCGGATGAGGTCGGCCAGCTTCTGCTCCTGGGCAAGATCGACAACCGGTGGGCGACCGCCCAGGTGTTCGTGGATGACCTCCGACCACGCCGATCCGTCGAGCTCGGTTGCGGTGGTGCCGAGCAGGTAGACGTTGTTGCCCTCGTCCTGCCAGCCTGATGGGATGCGTTTGGCGACGTCGTCGATGACCCCGAGAACCGCGATGACCGGAGTCGGGTGGATCGGAACGTCCCCGGTCTGGTTGTAGAAGCTGACGTTGCCGCCGGTGACCGGGATCTCCAGTTCCATGCAGCCATCGGCCACACCGGCGACCGCGCGGCTGAACTGCCACATAACCTCGGGATTTTCCGGCGAACCGAAGTTGAGGCAGTCGCTCACGGCGACCGGGGTCGCGCCCGTCACGGCGACGTTGCGAAACGCTTCTGCGAGGGCGAGCCGGGCGCCCTCGTACGGATCGAGCTGGCAATAGCGGCCATTGGCGTCCGTCGCGACCGCGAAACCGAGACCGGACTCCTCGTCGACGCGCACCATGCCGCCGTCGTCCGGAAAGCTCAGTGCCGTGTTGCCCATGACGTACGAGTCGTACTGGTTGGTGATCCAGCGCTTGTCGGCGAGGTTCGGGCTGCCCAGGAGGCGGAAGATCTGGTCCTTAAGCTCAGAGGCATTCGTTGGTCGCGGCAGACTGGACGCGGAGCTCGCGTTCAGCGCGTCGATCCAGCTGGGGTAGGCGACCGGCCGGTCATAGACGGGACCATCGACGGCGACCGTACGTGGTTCGACGTTGACGATCTCCTCGCCGTGCCAATTGATGATGAGGCGCCCGGTGTCGGTGACTTCGCCTAGAACGCTCGTCTCGACATCCCACTTTTCGACGACCTTGATGAAGCCCGCGAGCTTTGCGGGCGTAACGATCGCCATCATCCGCTCCTGGCTCTCCGACATGAGGATCTCCTCGGCGGTGAGAGTCGGATCGCGCAGCAGGACGTTGTCCAGCTCGATGAACATTCCGCCATCGCCATTGCTGGCGAGTTCGCTGGTCGCGCAGCTGATGCCGGCAGCGCCGAGGTCCTGGATGCCTTCGACGAGGTCCTGTGCGAAAAGCTCCAGACAGCACTCGATCAGGACTTTCTCGGCGAACGGGTCGCCGACCTGGACAGCTGGTCGCTTCGTCGGTCCTCTCGCGCTGAAGGAGTCGCTGGCGAGAATGGATGCTCCGCCGATTCCGTCGCCGCCGGTGCGCGCCCCGAAGAGAACAACCTTGTTGCCGACGCCTCGGGCATTCGCCAGGTGCAGGTCCTCGTGGCGGAGGACGCCGACGGCGAGCGCATTGACGAGCGGGTTGGCCTGGTAAACGGAATCGAAGTAGGTCTCGCCGCCGATGTTGGGCAGGCCGAGACAATTGCCGTAGAAGCTGATGCCCGAGACGACGCCGTGCACGACGCGCGCCGTATCCGGATCGTCGATATCGCCGAACCGCAGGGCATCCATGACCGCAACCGGGCGCGCCCCCATCGAGATGATGTCGCGCACGATGCCACCGACGCCCGTGGCGGCGCCCTGGAACGGCTCGATGTAGCTCGGGTGGTTGTGACTTTCGATCTTGAAGGTGACGGCCCAGCCGTTGCCGACATCCACAACACCCGCGTTCTCGCCCATGCCGACCATGAGGTTCTTGCGCATCTTCTCGGTGGTCTTGGTGCCGAACTGGCGCAGGTATGGCTTGCTCGACTTGTACGAGCAATGCTCGCTCCACATGACCGAGAACATGGCGAGTTCGCCACTCGTCGGTCGGCGCCCGAGGATCTCGCGAATGCTCGCGTACTCGTCCGCCTTCAGCCCGAGGGCCGCGTACGGCTGCACTTTCTCCGGTGTTGCAGCTGCGTTCGCGACGGTGTCAGCGGAGAAGGCTTGCGGTGTCGTCACGTGGCGAGATGCTCCTGGATCGAGGGCGATAACTAATTCTAACTTGGCGATCTCCGCGCTCAGCTGACCTGCTAGTTATCCCGGGTCGGGTAGTAGCCAGTCGCACAGATTGAGTAAGTCAACCCGTTCGGAGCAAGTTGCGTGAGGTTCGGAATTGCGAAATCCGTCGTGCCGTTGCCACCGAACTGAGTGCCGAGGAGCGTGTAGAGCGCCGGGTATTCATTGATCGACAGGAGGCGGCCGTTGGCGACCAAACCGTTGCTGACATTGCCGGCGGTGAGAAGAACCTCTCCGGTTGTACACCCTGCCTGGCTCGTCCCATCCGCCGTGCCCAAATTGGGGTTGGTACCGAACTGTTCGGAAAAGGTGTTGTCACCTGGCGTGCCGGCGGGACCACGCGCGCCCGTGAGTCCTGTGCTCCCGGTGGCGCCAGCAGGCCCCTGGGGCCCGGCTGTGCCCTGCGGTCCGGCATCTCCCTGTGGCCCGGCGTCCCCCTGGGGGCCGGCGTCTCCCTGAGGGCCAGGCGCCCCAGTTTCTCCGATCTCTCCGGCCGCTGCGATCTGTACCCAGTAGCTGGACACGGGAGAGGGGACCTGCCCGATGCTCGAACTGACGGCAACGTACGCACCGCCCTGGTAGGTCACGACCGAGGCCGGCGGCCCGGGAGCGTAGGTACCGGTTGGTTGCCAGGTGGTAACCGCTGACCATGCGGCCAGCCCGGTCGCGCCTGTGGCTCCCACGGGTCCGGTGTTTCCGGTTGGTCCGGCCGGCCCGGTGTTGCCCGCTACTCCTGCCGGGCCCGTGGCTCCTGTTGGCCCAGTTCCATCCGCCGAACCCGTGTCGCCCTTTGGCCCTGCGGCGCCGACCCCTCCAGTCGCGCCAGTGGCACCGGTCGCGCCTTTTGCGCCCGAGGGACCCGTCTTGCCATTCTTCGCCGCGGTGGTCTGCCAGACGACGGGAATGAGGCCGACCCCGCAGCTCTGGCTCGGGGAGATCAGAGTGAGCGATTTGGTGCTCACGTCGACACAGCCCAGATGCTCACTGGCGGTGGTTGCGGTCTTCGCAACTGTCAGTGCGGAGGCTCCCCAGCCGGCGAGCGCGCCGACGACAAGGGAAATCCCGATCAGCGTCGCAATGAAAGGAACAGTTGGGCGGCCGGTTGAAGCCATGGTCATAGGAGGATCCTTGCGTCGAGTCGAACTGGTTCACGATCGGCCAAAGACCGACCCGCGGCTATCTCAAAGAGTCGCGCTCGCCGCCACAGACCAGCCGATCCCCCTGTAGCACTAGGCTAACTGCCCGATGGCGGAGTCGACGATCGTATTAGGCGGCGAGGGGTATTCGACCGATCTGATCCTGGCACTGGTCCGCGCGACCGACGCGGCTGCCGTGGCCGCGAGGTCGCAGTGGGCGCATCACGATAAGGATGGCGCCGACGAAGCTGCCGTGGCCGCGATGCGTTCCGTGCTGCTTTACGCTCCATTCGACGGCACTGTTGTCATCGGCGAAGGTGAAAAGGATGCCGCCCCGATGCTCGCGAACGGCGAGCGGCTTGGAGCCGGCGGCCGCGCGTACGACATCGCGGTCGATCCGCTGGACGGCACTCGTCTCGTTGCAGAAGGACTGCCCGGTTCGATTGCCGTGATCGCACTCGCCCCGAGCGGCACCATGTTCGATCCCGTCGACGTGTTCTATATGGACAAGTTGATCTGCTCGGCTGCCGGCCGGGACGTCGTTGACATCCGCAGACCGGTTGCCGAGAACGTGCGAGCGCTCGCGGATGCGGTCGGACGCCCGCAGGCGGGCCTCGTCGTCGCGGTGCTCGACAAACCACGGCACGCAAAGCTGATCGCGGAAATATGGTCGACGGGCGCTACCGTGCGACTCATCGGCGAGGGAGACATATCGGCAGCGGTGAGTGCGGCATCCGGCGAAATCCACCTCGCGCTCGGCATCGGCGGCACCCCAGAGGGGATCGTTGCGGCGTGCGCTGTCCGCGCCCTTGGCGGATTCATGCAGGGCAGGCTCGCACCGCAGAATGCGACCCAGGTCGAGAACGCGATGCGAGCCGGCCACGACCTGGAGCGAGTGTTGGAACTCGATGATCTGGTGAACAGCGACGACGTGCTGTTCGTGATGACCCCGGTCTAGCGGCCACCGAGGCCGCTCCTTGATTTCTTGCCGATCGTCTGTCCGTCGACGGTTCGTCGGTAACGTAAAGAAGCGGAACTGAAGGAGCACCCGAATGTTCGAATGGAAATCCTGGCTAGGGCTTGGCGCGGCCGTTGCGATTGCACTGATCGTCGCGCTCGCTGTCATTGTGATCACCGCGTTGGTTACCCGCGCGGCGAGCAGGCGACGCTCGGGCGCGCAGATGCTGCTCGCCAAGGCGCGGCATCCGTATCGGCTTCTCGTTCTGGACGTGGCGGTGTGGATCGCGATCGCGGTCACGGCGCCCGATGACGACTGGGGCAAAATCTCCTTCCTGACCTGGCAAGCCGACGTGAACCACGCCTTTCTGATCGTCACCATCGCGATTTCAACGTGGCTTGTCGCAGCCCTTCTGGGATACGGCCTCAGCCTCGCCGTCACGCGCTACGAAATCGCGGTTCCAGACAATCGGGTCGCTCGGCGCGCGCAGACCCAGATCCTCATCGTGCGACGGTTGCTCGTCGTCATCATCGTGATCGTTGGCGTCGCATCCGTTCTGCTCACCTTCCCGGGTGTCCAGGCGCTGGGCACAAGCGTGCTGGCTTCCGCCGGAGTCGTCAGCATCATCGCGGGCCTCGCCGCCCAGTCGACGCTCGGCAATGTCTTCGCCGGAGTGCAGCTCGCGTTCAGCGACGCCATCCGGGTCGACGATGTCGTTGTCGTCAACACCGAATGGGGACGGATCGAGGAGATCACGCTCACCTACGTCGTCGTGCACGTGTGGGATGACCGGCGGCTCGTCGTCCCGTCGACCTACTTCACCAGCAACCCGTTCGAGAACTGGACCCGCACCAGCAGCCAGTTGCTCGGCGAGATCGACTTCGACCTGGACTGGCGCGTCAGCACCGCCGCGATGCGCACTCAACTCGGCGTCATCCTCAAGACGACGTCGAACTGGGATGGTCGCACCCAGGTACTTCAGGTCACGGATGCCGTCGGCGGTTTCGTGCACGTGCGCATCCTGGTCAGCGCGAAGGATTCACCAACACTGTTTGACCTGCGCTGCTTCGTGCGCGAGGCGATGGTGGACTGGGTGCAGCAGCAGAACCCGCAGACCATGCCGCGCACGCGCGTCTCGATCACGGACGACGAGGACAAGCCGCGAAAGAAGGATGCACCAAAGACCGATCAAATCGGGCTGTTCACCGGCGACGACGGCGAGAAGCGCGCGAGCGAATTCACGGCTCCCGTCCCCGTCGTGCGAAACACGCCGGGCGGAAACTAGCGTCTAGGCAATTGCGCCGAGCGTCGACATCACGCTGGCGAAGAACCGGAGCCCATCCGTGCCGGAGGCCATGGCCTCCGCCGTGTCCGGACCGAACCCAGGCTCGGTCGCGTGTTCCGGGTGCGGCATCAGTCCGACGACGTTGCCGCGCTCGTTCGAGACACCGGCGATGTCGCCCAGTGATCCGTTTGGATTGACCTCGAGGTAGCGAAAGACGACCTGGCCCTCGCCTTCGATCCGCTTGAGGGTTTCGGCATCAGCCACGAAACGACCGTCCGCGTTCTTCATCGGGATGATGATCTCGTCGTTGGTTTCGAAGGCGTTCGTCCAGGCGGTGCCGGCGTTCTCGACGCGAAGCTTCTGGTCCCGACGAATGAACTGCTGGTGCGCGTTCCTGGTGTGCGCGCCGGGCACGAGCCGAGCCTCCGCGAGGGTCTGGAAACCGTTGCAGATGCCGAGCACGGGCATCCCCTTGTTTGCGGCGTCGATTACCTCGGCCATGATCGGCGAGTGGCTGGCGATCGCGCCGGCGCGAAGATAGTCGCCGTAGCTGAACCCGCCGGGCAGGATGATCGCGTCGACACCCTCGAGGTCGTGAGCGCCGTGCCACAGCGCGACCGGCGTTGCACCCGCGATCCGGACGGCGCGCTGGGCATCCCGGTCATCGAGTGATCCGGGAAACGTGACGACACCGATCCTCAACTCGTTGCCTGAGGCTCTCGAAGAGCGCTAACGCTGACGACATCTTCGATGACTGAGTTCGAGAACATATCGACGGCGAGCTCGCGGACTTCGGCGAGAAGCGCGTCATCCACGGGTCGGTCGACGGTGATCTCGAAGCGCTTGCCGATGCGGACTCCCGAGAATTCGGTCTTGCCGAGCCGGGTGAGCGCACCGGCTACCGCCTTGCCCTGCGGATCGAGAAGTTCGGCCTTCGGCATGACTTCGACAACGATCGTGGGCATACCAGCAGTCTATCCGAGGCTGATCTGGCTAACCGAGGGCGATCCGGTAGTCGGCCCGCGGGGCCGTTGCCTCGATCAGGAGCGCGTTGTCCTCGTCGGGCCCGAGTGCCCAGGCTCGGGCTTTGGCGGGACTCTTGCCGTATCTCTTGTGCCGTGCGACCAGGCGCTCAAGACGGACGTCGTGATCGAGGTCGACGAAGAATGTGATGTCGAGCATGGCCGCGGTTCGCTCCCAGCCGCCCGAGTCGAGCAGGAGATAGTTGCCCTCGAGAATGACACACTGAAACCAAGGAGTTATGTCAATCGCCTCCGGAACCGGATTTTCCCGGTCGCGGTCGAACTCCGGAGCGAGCACCGAGTCTCCTGTATCTCCGAATCCGCGACGAATAGCGATGAGGGTCGCGCGGAAACTCTCGACATCGAAGGTGTCGGGAGCGCCCATCCGGTCTCGGCGTCCCAGCTCGACCAGTCGCGACTGCGCCAGGTGGAATCCGTCCAGCGGCAGCAGCACCGCGGATGGTGCAAGTAGGTCGACCAGTTCTTCCGAAATGGTCGACTTTCCGGC
>DATAZY010000021.1:0-37627 GCA_036271795.1 Galbitalea sp. | reverse complement strand
AAGAGAAGACAGCATGCCATCAGCAGCAGATCGCGAGAAATCGCTCGAAACAGCACTTGCCCAGATCGACCGCCAGTTCGGCAAAGGGTCCGTCATGCGCCTCGGCAGTGACGACCGCGCTCCTGTCGAGGTGATCCCTACTGGTTCCATTGCGCTGGATGTTGCGCTTGGTATCGGCGGACTCCCACGCGGTCGAATCGTGGAGATCTATGGTCCGGAGTCCTCGGGTAAGACCACGCTGACCCTGCATGCGATCGCTAATGCGCAGCGCGGTGGTGGCATCGCAGCGTTCATCGATGCCGAGCACGCGCTCGATCCCGAATACGCGGCCAAACTGGGCGTCGACATCGACTCGCTTCTCGTGTCTCAGCCCGATACGGGTGAGCAGGCGCTCGAGATCGCCGACATGCTGGTGCGCAGCGGCTCCATCGA
Source organism: Galbitalea sp. (assembly GCA_036271795.1). GTDB lineage: Bacteria > Actinomycetota > Actinomycetes > Actinomycetales > Microbacteriaceae > Galbitalea. Next base: position 37,195 of record DATAZY010000021.1, on the reverse strand, counting down.
CCTCATCGTGATCGACTCCGTGGCGGCCCTTGTGCCCCGCGCTGAGATCGAGGGCGAGATGGGCGACTCGCACGTCGGCCTTCAGGCGCGACTCATGTCCCAGGCCCTCCGCAAGCTCACCGGTGGGCTCAGCCAGACCAACACCACGATGATCTTCATCAACCAGCTGCGCGAGAAGATCGGCGTCTTCTTCGGAAGCCCCGAGACCACCGCGGGAGGCAAGGCACTCAAGTTCTACGCCTCGGTGCGATTGGACATCCGCCGCATCGAGACCCTGAAAGACGGAACGGATGCCGTCGGCAACCGAACCCGCGTCAAGGTCGTCAAGAACAAGATGGCGCCGCCCTTCAAGCAGGCAGAGTTCGACATCCTGTACGGCACGGGCATCTCCCGCGAGGGCAGTCTGATCGACTTCGGTGTCGATCACGAGATCGTTCGCAAGTCGGGCGCCTGGTACACCTACGACGGTGACCAGCTCGGCCAGGGCAAGGAGAATTCGCGCAAGTTCCTGCTCGAGAATCCCGCGATCGCGCTCGACATCGAGCAGAAGATCATGTTCAAGCTCGGAGTTGGAGCGGAAGCCAAGGCCGCGCAGGCGACCGCGGCGGCGGATGCGCTGCAGGCCCAAAACGCTCTGCAGATTCAAAATAAGGACGCCAAGGCAGCCAAGGAGCCTGCGGGACCGAAGCCCATCGAGGTCGTGCCGATGTCCGCTGCTGGCAGTCCGGTGGCCGAGGAAGAGTTTCCACCGGAGTCCGAGTTCGAGTCGTCTCTCAGTGCTGGTTCCCTCAAAGCTGTCGGCGAGTAGTTCGCAATGACTGACGCGATCGGTTCGGAGGGTGAGGTGCGCCTCGCGCGGGTGAGCTACCTGCCCGGAGTGCAACCACCCTCCGAACCGATCACGCAGCCTGATTTGCCGCCCAAGCGACTGCACAACTTCCCGACCGGTGAACTGGAGCGTCTCACCCCTCAGCAGCTCCAGGAGCGCATGAACGAGATCACCAAGCGCGACGAGCCGGATGCGGAAGCGGTGGAGACGGCCGGCGAACGTTCCGCGCGGGCGCACAAGGTCAGCATGCACGCACTGACTCGCAAGGGACTCTCGTCGTCCGAAATGACCGATCTGCTGCGCAGCCGCGATCTCGAAGCGGGCGATGTCGCGTTCGAGGTGACCCGTCTCGAACGGGTGGGACTGCTCAACGATCGCGAGCTTGCCCAAACGCTCGTGATGCAGCTGCGCGAACGCAAGGGTCTCGGCCGATCGGCCATCACCTCAGAGCTCCGTCGCCGCAAGCTGGACCAATCCGCCATCGAAGAGGCCCTGGCCGAGGCGTACGACCCCGACGGAGACGACGAACTCACGCGCGCCCGGGCAATCGCAATGAAGCGCGCGCCACAGCTCCGGTCGCTTGATGCGGAAACGGCGCGTCGCAGGCTGGGCGCGTTCCTGATGCGGAAAGGCTACTCGGGCAGTGTCGTTGCGTCGGCAGTGGCATCCGCACTGGCACCCCAGTCACGAAGCGCCGAGGGACCCCGGTTCCGCTAACCGCACACTCATCGGCGTCGCTTTAGACTTGTCGACGATATGACCCTGCTCGCCGAGACTCCAACATTTGCCAGCGCGACTGGGCGCACCTACGAGGTGCGCACCTACGGCTGCCAGATGAACGTGCACGACTCCGAACGCCTCAGCGGCTCGCTCGAAGCGGCAGGTTACATCCGCGCGGAGAGCGGCCAGGCCGACGTCGTCGTCATCAACACGTGCGCAGTACGCGAGAACGCGGACAACAAGCTGTACGGAAACCTCGGGATCCTGGCATCCATCAAGCGCGAACACGACGGCATGCAGATCGCCGTCGGCGGCTGTCTGGCCCAGAAAGACAAGTCCGTCATCCTCGAAAAGGCCCCATGGGTGGATGTCGTCTTCGGAACCCACAACATGGGTTCCCTCCCGACGCTGCTTGAGCGGGCGCGTCACAATGGCGAGGCGCAGCTCGAAATCCTCGAGTCGCTGGATGTGTTCCCCTCGACGCTGCCAACTCGCCGTGAGTCCACCTACAGCGGCTGGGTCTCCGTCTCGGTCGGCTGCAACAACACCTGCACGTTCTGTATCGTCCCGTCGCTGCGAGGTAAGGAAAAGGATCGTCGCCCCGGCGACGTGCTCGCCGAAATTCGGGCGCTCGTCGACGACGGTGCGATCGAGGTGACGCTGCTCGGGCAGAACGTGAACTCCTATGGAGTCGAATTCGGCGATCGGCGGGCGTTCGGAAAGCTGCTGCGCGCGGCCGGAGAGATCGACGGCCTCGAGCGCATCCGTTTCACGAGCCCACACCCCGCCGCCTTCACCGACGACGTCATCGACGCGATGGCCGAGACCCCCGCCGTGATGCCGCAGCTGCACATGCCGCTGCAGTCCGGCTCCGATGCGATTCTCAAGGCGATGAAGCGGAGCTACCGGTCCGAGAAGTTCCTCGGGATTTTGGATCGTGTTCGCGCCAAAATACCGAGCGCGGCGATCACAACCGACATCATCGTCGGTTTTCCCGGTGAGAGCGAAGACGACTTTCAGGAGACGCTTCGCATCGTCGGCGAGGCCCGGTTCGCATCCGCGTTCACGTTCCAGTACTCGATTCGCCCCGGCACTCCCGCCGCAACCCTGCCCGACCAGGTTCCCAAGGAAATCGTGCAGGAGCGCTACGAGCGCCTCGCCGCCTTGCAGGACGAGATCTCCTGGGAAGAAAACACGAAGCTCGTCGGCGCAGACGTCCAGGTGCTCGTCGGCGCAGAAGCTCGCAAGGATGCCGCAACGCACCGGTTGTCGGGCCGGGCGGAAGACTCCCGGCTGGTGCACTTCGAGGTGCCGCCGCACAGTGATCTCCCGAGACCGGGGGATGTGGTGACCGTGACGGTCTCGGACGCAAAGCCCTTCTACCTGCTCGCCGATTCCCAGGATGGCTCCCCACTGCAGATCCGCCGGACCCGCGCTGGCGACGCGTGGGATCGTGCGGAAGCCGAGAGTTGCGCGGTGCCGTCGCACGCGTCGAGCGCGCTAGAGGGTGCGGCGAAGGTTTCGCTCGGGCTACCCACCCTGCGTGTTGCCACCACTCCGATTTACGACCCGACCGACGGTCTTCGCTAGTTGATCGTCGCCATCGTCGGCGCGACCGGCACAGGCAAGTCCGGGCTGTCTCTTGACCTTGCGGAGCGTCTGGTTCAGCGAGGGATTGCCGCAGAGGTCGTCAATGCCGATGCGATGCAGCTCTATCGCGGCATGGACATCGGCACAGCGAAGCTGCCCGTCGCGGAGCGTCGCGGCATTCCGCACCATCTGCTCGACGTGCTCGACATCAGCGACGAGTCGAGCGTCGCGGACTATCAGGTTCTGGCCCGTGCCGCCATCGACGACATCCTCGCGCGGGGAGCAGTGCCACTGCTGGTCGGCGGGTCCGGGCTTTACGTCTCGAGCGTGCTCTGGAACTTCACGTTCCCTGGCACCGACGCCGAGATCCGAGGTGCACTCGAGGCGGAGCTCGCGACCAGCGGTCCTGGCATCCTCTACCAGCGACTTTCTGAGCTGGACGCTGCGGCCGCCGCGTCGATCGGACCGCACAATGGCCGCCGTCTCGTTCGCGCCCTCGAGGTCATCGAGCTCACGGGAGGGCCGTTCGGCGCAGGGCTTCCTGACGATTCCGCGCGATGGCGACCGGTGACGATACTCGGCCTGCAGTCGTCCCGCGAAACGCTCGTCCCGAGGCTGGATGCCCGCGTGGCGAAGATGTGGACGGACGGGCTCCTCCACGAGGTCCGGGCTCTGGACCGCAACGGGCTGGGTGTCACCGCCGCTCGCGCGATCGGCTATGCGCAGGCGCTGGCGCAACTGGACGGCACTCTGACCGAAGCCGCCGCGATCGAACAGGCCGCAGCGCTGACCCGTCGCTATGCGCGGCGACAGGTCGGCTGGTTCCGCCGATATGCCGGTGCACACTGGTTCGAGGCCGACGACGCGCAGCTTGTCGATGCGGTGCTGGATACGATTGAGCCGTGAGTACAACGATTCACTTCACCAAGGGCCAGGGCACGGGAAACGACTTCGTGCTCTTCGCCGACCCGGATGGCGAGATCGATCTCACGCTCGACCAGATTGCGGCGATCTGCGATCGACACTTCGGGATCGGCGCCGACGGCGTCCTGCGTGCCGTCAGGTCGAGCAACATCCCGGAGGGCGCGAAATCCCTTGCAGAGGATGAGGCGGCCGAGTGGTTCATGGACTACCACAACGCTGACGGAAGCGTCGCAGAGATGTGCGGCAACGGCATCCGCGTTTTCGCCAAGTACCTGATCGATCACGGCCACACGACGCTCACCGACGGCAACACTCTCGCGATCGGAACCCGCGGGGGCGTGCGTGACGTGCAGCGGAACAAGTCGGGCTTTCAGGCCGACCTTGGACGGTGGCGTCTGGATGGAACAGAACCGACCGTTCGAGCGCGAGAACTCCCCGTCCCCCGGCCCGGACTCGGGATCAACGTCGGCAACCCGCATGTGGTGGTTGCGCTCGCGAGCGACGACGAGCTCGACTCCGCCGACCTCAGCTACATCCCGATCCTCGATCCGGAGCCTGCGGAGGGTGCCAACGTCGAGTTTGTCGTCCCACTTGAGCCGCTAGTCAAAGACGGCGTCGGCAGGATCCGGATGCGCGTTCACGAGCGCGGCAGTGGCGAGACGCTCTCCTGTGGTACCGGTGCCGTCGCGGCCGCCCTGGCCACGAGGCATTGGGCCGGAGCTGGAGCACCGAACCAGTGGAGCGTGCAGGTTGCGGGCGGCACCGTGGGTGTGCGGATGTTCCCGACCGAGGACGGCGAGCACGTGTCGCTCAGCGGCCCGGCCGAACTCGTCTACTCCGGCGACCTGACCATCTAGCGACGCCGTGCCCGCAAGACGCGGTAGCCCTTGTTGGTCGCGGCTCGCGTGAAGGTGAAGTCGTCCGGATAGGTCGCCTCGAGCCAGCGCTGCAACGAGTCCGAGCCGAGGTTGCGCTGAACCACCAGCCAGGCGTCGCTGCCGGGCTCGAGCCTGGGCAACCAGTGTTCGAGCAGTCCGTGCAGCTCGTTCTTGCCGACACGAATCGGCGGATTCGACCAGATTGTGAGAAACGGCACATCCGTGGGAACATCATCTGGTGTACATGCGTTGATGTTGTCGAGACCGAGCGAGCGGGCATTCCGTCGCACGAGGTCTAGCGCGCGTTCATTCACATCGACCGCCCACACCGTCGCATGGGGCGAATGGATGGCGAGGCTGAGCGCAATCGGCCCCCAGCCGCAGCCCAGATCGAGCAGGTTTCCGCCCGGTGGCGGCGTTGGCACGTTGGCCAGTAAAACCTCGGTGCCGGCGTCGATTCGCTCGGGGCTGAAGATCCCGCTCGCAGTCGTCAGCTCATAGACCTGGCCGACCAGCCGAGCATGGAACGGGCGCAGATTGAGCTCACTCGCAGGCTGAGCTGCGAAGTATTGCTCATTGCTCATTGAAGAAACTTACCGAAAAACCGAAGACTACAGTTGGTGGAAATGACTGAGATTGACGAAAACGAGGCGGCGATCAGCCGCGTGCTCGCCCACGACGACGCCCGTGCGGCGCGCTCAGTGACGTTCGGCGCCGGCCGCGCGGATGCCCTGCAGGGTGCTTCCGGGCAGACTGACTCGCACAATGACGACGGCCGCGATGGCGACCAGTTCGATCGTGAGGATCGCGCTGCGCTTCGCCGCGTCCAGGGGCTCAGCACGGAGCTTACGGATGTCACCGAGGTCGAGTATCGGCAGCTTCGACTCGAGAACGTAGTTCTGATCGGGGTGTACCAGAGCGGAACTCTGAGCGACGCGGACAACTCCCTCCGGGAGCTGGCCTCGCTGGCGGAGACCGCGGGTGCGCGCGTGCTCGACGGGCTTCTGCAGCAGCGTCCGCATCCGGACCCCAGCACCTACCTGGGCCGCGGCAAGGCAGAGGAGCTGCGCGGCATTGTGCAGGCGCTTGGCGCAGACACTGTGGTCGCCGACACCGAACTGGCGCCCAGTCAGCGACGTGCGCTGGAGGATGTCGTGAAGGTCAAGGTCATCGATCGCACGGCAGTCATCCTCGACATTTTCAGCCAGCACGCGAAGAGCCGCGAGGGCAGGGCGCAGGTCGAACTGGCTCAGTTGGAATACCTTTTGCCACGACTGCGTGGTTGGGGTGAATCGATGTCTCGGCAGGCCGGTGGCCAGGTCGGCAGCGGAAACGGAATGGGCAGCCGAGGGCCGGGTGAAACGAAAATCGAGCTCGACCGTCGCCGCATCCACACCCGCATGGCGCGGCTGCGTAAGCAGATCAAGGGATTCGCGCCGGCGCGGGCGGCGAAACGCGCCAATCGTGACCGCTTCTCGGTTCCGAGTGTCGCGATCGCGGGCTACACCAACGCGGGCAAGTCGAGTTTGCTGAACCGCATCACGAGCGCGGGGGTTTTGGTCGAGAACGCGTTGTTCGCCACGCTCGACGCGACCGTGCGCAAGTCGATGACGCCGGATCGACGGTCGTACACATTCACTGACACGGTGGGATTCGTCAGCAATTTGCCGCACCAGCTGGTCGAGGCCTTCCGCTCGACGCTCGAGGAAATCGGTGAGGCCGACGTCATCGTGCACGTCGTCGACGCCTCCCATCCGGATCCGGCGGCGCAGTTGGCGACCGTTCGGGATGTCCTGGGCGAGATCGAAGCGCGTGGCACCCCCGAGGTCGTGGTTTTCAACAAGTCCGACCTCGCGGATGAGGATCAACGGCTCGTGCTTCGTGGGCTCGAGCCGGGTGCGGTTTTCGTGTCGGCCAGGACGGGGGAGGGAATCGACGAGCTGCTGGTGCGGATTAGCGACCTCATACCGCAGCCCGAGGTAGAGGTCTCTCTCCTCGTGCCTTATGATCGCGGCGACATCATTTCGAAGCTGCACGACGTTGGGAGGGTGCTGTCAACCGAGTACGGGGAAAACGGCACCCTCGTGACGGCGTTGGTGCACCCGCAGAGCGTTGAATCCCTCAAGCCGTACCGAGCGGTACACGCTTCGTAACACGGTCGGCGGTTGCCGGGTGAACTTGGTACTCTTGTAGGCAAAGACGTGGCATTTCGGCGCGTCCGGAGCGACAGCCGAGCCCGGCATCCGCCCCACCGGGCTAATTTAAAGCGCGCGCCTATGGATTAGGCGTAACGATATCCGGAGGGCTCAGGCTTGACCACGTACTCATTCGAGATGTATCCGCCGCGGTCTGCCGCGTCGGAAGTCGAGATGTACGAAACGCTCCGTCACCTCGTCGCCGCGAGTCCGGAGTTCATCTCGGTAACCTACGGCGCAAGCGGGTCATCCCGTGAGGCGTCACTCGGCGTGCTGCGCCAGCTCATGACGACTCCCGTGCAGCCGATGGCGCACCTGACCTGCGTCGGCTGGACGTACTCGGATGCTTCGACGGTCATCCGCGAATTTCTCGCGGCCGGTGTGAACAGTTTTCTCGCCGTGCGTGGCGACCCGCCGATCGGTTCTGTCGAGGGCGAAGACTTTCTCGGCGACCTGAAGAGCGCGGGCGAACTGGTGCAGCTCATCCACCTGGTCCAGGAGGAGCGCGAACCCTACTCGCAGCTGGATGTCCGCGGTTTCCCGGGGGCCAAGCGCATCTCACGCGGCGAGAAGGTCACCATCGCGGTTGCGGCGTTTCCGAACGGGCATCCGCGGTCGCGTTCGATCCAGCAGGATCTGGACACACTGCTCGCCAAGCAGGCCGCGGGAGCGAACCTGGCGATCACACAATTGTTCTTCTATGCCGACGAGTACCTGCGATTCGTCGAACTGGCGCGCGCGGCGGGTGTCACGATGCGCATCCTTCCCGGCATTATGCCGGTCGTCTCCCCGGCCAGGCTGCACCGCATGATCGAGCTCACCGAGGAGAAAATGCCGGAGAATCTTCTCGCGAGGCTTATCGCTGCCGAGACCCCCGAGCACCAGTACGCCGTCGGAATCGATCACGCTACAACACTCGGGCGCGAACTGCTGGCAGGCGGCGCGTCCGGCCTGCACCTCTGTACCTACAACAAACACAAAGCTGTCCTCGACGTTCTTGACGCCGTCGGTATCTTGACCACAACACCAACCAAGGAGCACGCATGAGCACGTCCCCAGCCTTTCCGACCGGCACGATCCTGGGATATCCCAGAATCGGTCGTCGTCGCGAACTGAAGAAAGCGGTCGAGGCCTTCTGGGCCGGCAAGATTACGGCCGACGAACTCGAGACGGCTGCCGCCGAGCTACGCTCGGTGACCCGCGAGCGCCTGGCAACGCTCGGCCTCGGCAGGAAGGATTCCTCGATCCCCGAGGCGTTCTCGTACTACGACCAGATGCTCGACGCGGCCGTCACTGTCGGCGCCGTACCGACGCGCTTCGAGTCTCTCGTCGTTGCGGATGGCTCGGTGGACCTCGCGGGCTACTTCACCATTGCGCGCGGTGAGGGCGACAACGTGCCCGCCGAGATGACCAAGTGGTTCGACTCCAACTACCACTACCTCGTGCCCGAGATCGGGCCAGAGACGAAGTTCTCCTTCGCCTCCGATCGCCTCGTGCGCGAGGTCGCCGAGGCGCTGACCGCGGGCTTCCGCACTCGTCCCGTCATCGTCGGACCGGTCACCTTCCTGCTTCTCAGCAAGCCCAGTGCGAGCGCACCAGCGGGTTACCAGCCGCTCGACCGTCTCGACGACCTGCTTCCCGTTTACGCGGAGTTGCTGGCCGCTCTCACCGGCGCCGGCGCGGAATGGGTCCAGCTGGATGAGCCGGGCCTGGTGAGCGAGAGCATCGAGGTGCCTCGCGCCCAGGTGCTGGCCGCGACCAAGAAGGCGTATGACCTTCTGTCCGCAGTTCCTGCCCGCCCGCAGATCTTTGTTGCTGCCCCCTACGGTAGCCTCGACGACGCCCTGCCGGTGCTTGCGGGCACGCCGATCGAAGCCATCGGTCTCGACCTCGTGCGGGGTTCACTGCCGACGTCGCTGTCGACCGACAAGGTACTGGTCGGTGGCGTCATCGACGGTCACAACATCTGGCGCGGCGACCTCGTCGCTGCGTGGGAGAAGCTGGAGGCGCTGAAGGCCGTCAGTCCCAACGTCGCGGTGTCGTCATCCACGAGCCTGTTCCACACGCCCCACGATGTCGAGGATGAGCCCGACCTCGACCCGCGCCTGAAGACCTGGCTCGCGTTCGCGGACCAGAAGGTCGGCCAGGTTGCGACCCTCGCAGCGGGTCTCGACCACGGCAAGGCAAAGATCCAGGCCGAGCTGGATGCGGCAACGGCTGCACTGGCCGACCGTCGCGGCGCCCCCGGCGTGCGCGATGGTGCGGTGCGTCTTCGCACGGCGGAGCTCACGGATTCGGACTTCAACCGCAGTGCGTACGCGGGTCGTCTCGCCGCTCAGGATGCCGCGCTGAACCTGCCGCCGTTGCCGACCACGACGATCGGGTCGTTCCCGCAGACCGGCGACATTCGCCGCGAGCGTGCCCGCTTTGCCAAGGGTGAGGTCACCGAGGGCGAGTACGTCGGCGCCATGGAGGATGAGATCAAGCGAGTCGTCGCCCTCCAGGAGGAGATCGGTCTCGACGTGCTCGTGCACGGCGAGCCGGAGCGCAACGACATGGTCCAGTACTTCGCCGAGAACTTCGACGGTTTCGCCGTGACCCAGAACGGCTGGGTGCAGTCGTACGGAAGCCGTTGTACGCGTCCGTCACTTCTGTGGGGCGACGTGTCCCGTCCGGCGCCGATCACCGTGGGCTGGTCGACTTTCACGCAAAGTCTCACCGAGAAGCCGGTCAAGGGAATGCTCACCGGACCGGTGACGATCCTCGCCTGGAGCTTCGTGCGCGACGACCAGCCGCTGCGTGAGACCGCGAACCAGGTTGCTCTCGCCCTTCGTGACGAGATCGCCGACCTCGAGGCCGCGGGCATCAAGGTCATTCAGGTCGACGAGCCGGCGCTACGCGAGCTGCTGCCGCTCAAGAAGAAGGACCAGGCCGATTACCTCGACTGGTCGGTCGGTTCGTTCCGCCTCGCGACCGCCGGTGTTGAGGACAAGACCCAGATCCACACTCACCTCTGCTACTCGGAGTTCGGTGTCGTCATCGACGCGATCAACGGGCTCGACGCGGACGTCACGTCGATCGAAGCGGCCCGTTCGAAGATGGATGTCGTGCCCGACATCAAGCGCAGCGGTTTCGCCCGCGGGATCGGGCCGGGTGTCTACGACATCCACTCGCCCCGCGTTCCCTCCGTCAAGGAGGTCACGGAGCTCCTTGAGATTGCGCTGGCGTCCATCCCCGAGAAGCAGGTCTGGGTCAACCCGGACTGTGGTCTGAAGACCCGCGGTTACACGGAGACCGTCGAGTCGCTGAGGAACATCCTCGAGGCGACCCGCGCCGTGCGCGCCAAGGTCGACGCCTAAGGATCCTCAGCCGCACTACCCGGCCGCACTGTCATTCGAGGTGAGGCAAATCGACCGTCGCTCGCGGGCGGAGTCGATTTGCCTCACCTCAGTGGGTTAACAGGCAGTGGGTTAGAAACGGGACTCGGATGCGACGACGGCGCCAAACGCGATCAGAACCGAGCCGGTAGCACGGTCGATGATGCGCTCGACGCGCGGGGAGTTGAGCCAGCGTCGCAATGCCTGCGCTCCATAGATGAGTGCGGCGAACCAGATGACCGACTCCGCGTCGTGGACGAGGGCCAGGAGCAGACCCATCCAGAGCGGGGCAATCCCGACGGCCAGGAACTGCGGGATAGTCGCGACGTAAAACACGCCGACCTTCGGGTTGAGCAGGTTGTTCAGCAGGCCGCGAAGAAAGGCCGCCCGAATTGACCCACCCGGCCGCTCGAGCGCAGGCAACTCGTGGATGCCTTTACGGAAGCTCAGCACAATGAGCCGGATGCCGAGAAACACCATGTAGCCGGCGCCCGCGAGCTTCAGGATGGTGAACGCGAGTTCCGAAGCTGCGAGCAGCGCCGACGCGCCCACGGCTGCGGCGACTCCCCAGACGAGCGCGCCCGTCCCGATCCCGACGGCGGACGCCCACGCGTGCAGTTTGCTCTGGGTCAGCGCCGCACGCAGCACGAGCGCAGTATCGAGACCGGGAATGATCGTCACCACACCGGCAACCAGCGCGAAACCGAGCAGCGCCTGGGCCAGTGTCATGGCATCAGTCTGGCGGTTCGACCGACCGGCGCAAAGCTACACGCTGCGCAGTACCGCCGTGACCTTGCCGAGGATGGTCGCAAAGTCGCCCAGGATGGGCTCGAAGCTCGAATTGCGCGGCAGCAGCCAGGTGTGACCATCACGCTGGCGGAACACCTTGACGGTGGCCTCCTCGTCGAGCATGGCCGCGACGATGTCGCCGTTCTCCGCGTGCTGTTGGGGGTGAACAACCACCCAATCGCCGTCGCAGATTGCGGCGTCGATCATCGATTCACCAACGACCTTCAGCATGAACAGGTCGCCCTTGCCCACGATCTGGCGGGGGAGCGGGAATACCTCTTCGACGTGCTGCTCTGCCGTGATCGGAACACCGGCGGCAATCCGACCGACGAGAGGAACCATGACGGCGTCGCCGAATGAGGGACTCGCGACGGTCGCGTCCTCGGAGCGGGGAAGATCGATGAGAATCTCCATGGCGCGCGGGCGGTTCGGATCGCGTCGCAGGTAGCCACTGAGTTCGAGCTGGTTGAGCTGGTGGGTCACGCTCGATAGCGACGACAGACCGACCGCGTCGCCGATCTCGCGCATACTCGGCGGATAACCACGCGCGTCGAGGGACACCTGGATGGCCTCGAGAATGGCCTGTTGCTTGTCGCTCAGGCTCGTGCGTCGTCGGGTCGAGGGGCGTACGACTGCGTCGTCTGCTGCTTCATCCACGATTGCTCTCCTCATGCAGATAACCAAATAAATGTCAGTGGCCGCTGGTTGTCTGTTCTCGCGACAATCGAAACTGTATCCGTTTGGGGCTCCAAAAGAAACAACTGTTCGAATGTGTCGGCAAATTCACGGCAGACATGTTCGAATATCGGGTTGCATATTCGAATAATCGAAGATATGTTCGGTACAAAGCTTCGCATCCGGTGCCCAGCGCTCCCGGCCGAGCGCCGAGTACCGGATGCGAGAACCAGTGGATATGAAGGGTGAGGGCATGAGTGCAGTGGGCATGAGTGCGACGACTTTCGGCGGTTTCGCCGGCTATTCGGCGCCGACCCGTCGAACTCGTCTGCGGATGACAGCGCGCGGTCGCACGGTTCTCCTCACTCTCGTCGCCGCGCCGCTGGTCGTCGCCGCACTCGTGCTCGGCATCAATGCCGGCGAGGCGACGGCAACCAACTCGTCGACGCCGCTCGCCAGGGTGACGGTCGTTGGTGGCGAGACGCTCTGGAGTCTTGCGAAGCAGATCGCACCGAGTGCCGATCCGCGCGACGTCGTCGCCGACATCATGTCGGTCAACCGTCTGTCGTCGGCCGACATCCAGCCCGGCGAGCAGCTCGCAATTCCCGCGCAGTACGACCACTGAGCAGTAGACGACCACTGAGCAGTAGACGACCACTGAGCAGTAGACGACCACTGAGCAGTACGAGCAGTGAACAGTACGACCACTGGACCGAGCAACGCCTCGCGCCGTTTAAGCTTGGGCAGTGACTTCAAACGCGCCCATCACGCTGGCTGATCTGCCGATCCGGGATGATCTCCGCGGCCACACCCCGTACGGTGCACCGCAGGAGCACGTGCGCATCCAGCTCAACGTCAACGAGAACACCCACCCGATTCCCGAGGATGTCGCGGTCGACATCCAGGCCGCCCTCGCCGACGCCATCCGCACGGTGAATCGATACCCCGACCGCGAGTTCGCAGCTCTCCGAGTGGGCTTCGCGAATTATCTCGGCCACGGGCTGTCGCCGGCGAATATCTGGGCGGCGAACGGCTCCAACGAGATCCTGCAGCAGTTCATGCAGGCTTTCGGCGGTCCCGGGCGCAGCGTGCTCGGATTCCGGCCCACCTATTCGATGCACTCGATCATTGCTTCCGGAACCGGAACCAGGTGGATCGGGGCCGACCGAGACGAGGAATTCCGCATCTCGCCCGAGACCGTCGTCGCGACGATCGAGCGCGAGAAGCCCGAGATCGTGTTCCTCTGCTCACCGAACAACCCGACCGGCACACCACTGCAGCTCGAGACCGTCATCGCGGCGTACGAAGCGACGCACGGCATGGTACTGGTCGACGAGGCGTATGCCGAGTTCGCGCCGGCCGCAATTCCCACCGCTCTCACGCTCCTGCCCGGTCGTCCGCGACTTGTTGTCACGCGAACGATGAGCAAGGCCTTCGCGTTCGCCGGAGCACGGGTCGGGTACCTCGCCGCCGATCCTGCAGTGACCGACGCGATGCGTCTCGTGCGTCTGCCGTATCACCTGTCCGCATTTACGCAGGCGGCCGCAATCGCCGCCCTCGCTCACACGCGGGAGATGCTGGCCATGGTGGACGACATCAAAGCGCAGCGCGACCGGCTGCTGGTCGAACTTCCCAGGCTGGGATATCCGGTGCACGAGAGTTGGGCGAACTTCGTGCTCTTCGGGGGCGTGGCCAACCCTCACGCGCTGTTCGAGGCGCTGCTCGAAAATGACATCATCATCCGCGATGTCGGGCTCGAGAACCACCTCCGTGTGACCGCGGGCACCGAGTCCGAGACAACCGAGTTCCTGGACGTCCTTGGCTCTCTCACCGCGGCAGACGGAGCCGCCGCGCTCGGTAGGATCGGAGCATGACCAGCGACCGCACGGTGCACCTGACCCGGGAGACGAGTGAGTCGAATGTCGACCTCACGCTGAATCTCGATGGAACCGGAAAGTCCTCGATCGACACCTCCGTCCCGTTCTTCGATCACATGCTCACCGCGTTCGCGAAGCACTCCCTCGTCGACCTGACTGTGAAGGCGTCGGGTGACACGTCCATCGACATCCACCACACAGTCGAAGACACAGGAATCGTGCTGGGTAAGGCAATCGCCGACGCTCTCGGCGACAAGGTGGGCATCTCGCGGTTCGGCGACGCGCTCGTCCCGCTGGATGACGCCCTCGCCCAGGCCGTCATCGACATTTCCGGTCGCCCATACTTCGTTCACGCCGGGGAGCCGGTCGGATTCGAACACCACCTCATCGGCGGACACTTCACGGGCTCGATGGTGCGGCACGTCTTTGAAGCGATCACCATGAATGCCGCAATCACGGTGCACCTGACCGTGCTCGCCGGGCGAGACCCTCACCACATCGCCGAAGCCGAGTTCAAAGCATTTGCGCGTGCGTTCCGATTTGCCGTCGCGCTCGATCCTCGCGTGAGTGGCGTGCCCTCGACCAAGGGCGCGCTCTGACGTATGTGTCCGTCTATCGGCGCGAAACCATCCGTCGTAGTTCTCGACTACGGCTCCGGCAACGTCCACTCGGCAGCCAAGGCGCTCGAGCTGGCGGGCGCGCGCGTGGAACTGACAGCCGACCGCGCACGGGTCGCCGCAGCCGACGGTCTCGTCGTGCCGGGAGTCGGAGCTTTCGAGGCGGTCATGACCCAGCTCAACGCGGTGAGGGGTGCGGAACTGATCGACCGTCGGCTCGCCGGTAGCCGACCGGTACTCGGTGTCTGCGTCGGAATGCAGGTGCTCTTCGATAACGGCGTCGAGCGCGGCAACGAGACACCGGGTCTTGGCGAATGGCCTGGCGTGGTTCGCGAACTCGAGGCGCCCATCCTGCCGCACATGGGCTGGAACACAGTCGATGCTCCCGACGACTCGATCCTCTTCGATGGGATCGGCGACGAGCGGTTCTATTTCGTGCACTCCTTCGCCGCCCAGGACTGGTCGCTCGATCCGACCCCGCCGCTGAAACAGGCGAAGCTCACCTGGGCGGAGCACGGTGGCCGGTTTCTCGCCGCAGTGGAGAATGGACCTTTGAGCGCGACCCAGTTTCACCCGGAGAAGTCGGGCGAGCCGGGCATCCGCCTGCTCCGAAACTGGCTCGCCAGCCTCTGAACTGAGAAAGTTGCCATGACCACACCAGCTCTGACGCTTTTGCCTGCCGTGGATGTCGCCGACGGCAAGGCTGTTCGGCTGACGCAGGGGGCTGCAGGCTCTGAAACGAGCTACGGCGACCCCATGGTCGCGGCCAACGACTGGGTCGAGCAGGGTGCCGAGTGGATCCACCTCGTCGATCTCGATGCCGCGTTCGGCCGGGGCAATAACTATGAGCTTCTGAAACGAGTGGTCGCCAATACCCCGTCCTCGGTCGGAATCGAACTGTCGGGCGGAATCCGGGATGATGCGTCGCTCGCGGCCGCGCTCGCGACCGGCTGCCGCAGGGTCAACCTCGGCACGGCCGCGCTCGAAGATCCGGAATGGGCCGATGCGGTCATCCGCTCGCACGGCGACCAGATCGCGGTCGGGCTGGACGTTCGCGGCACCACACTCGCGGCGCGCGGCTGGACTCGCGACGGCGGCGATCTGTGGGAGGTCCTCGACCGGCTTGAGGCCGCGGGGTGCTCCCGCTACGTCGTCACCGATGTCAACAAGGACGGGATGCTGAACGGCCCAAACCTCGAACTTCTTCGTTCGATGTGCGAGCACACCGACAAGCCGGTGATCGCTTCCGGCGGTGTTTCGAGCCTGCAGGACCTCGTCGATCTGCGCTCCCTTGTTCCTCTCGGGGTCGAGGGCGCGATCGTCGGCAAGGCGCTCTATGCCGGTGCGTTCACGCTGCCGGAAGCCCTGGCCGCGGCGAGGGACTGATGCCGGACAGCGACTCCGCGGGAGTTCCCTGGGAGGGGCGATCCTTTGATCACGCCCACAGTTCCGACGACGACGGTTCCGCACCGCCCAAGCTGCTCGAGGCGATCAAGCGCTTCCGCAGTCGCGAGCTGGGGGAGGCAGAAGTGGTCGCCGAGGTTCGCGTCTCGCGACTACTGATTCCGCTGGTCGCGCACACCGGCGACACAGGAGTCGCGCCGGGCGGCCACCTCATCGATAAAACCCAGGAGCTGTCGATCATCACCGTAGCGGGGCCAGACGGTCGTTCCGTGCTGCCCGCATTCACGTCGGTCCAGGCGATGGCACAGTGGAATCCCAGCGCCCGACCGATCCCCGCCGACGGCGTCCGGGTTGCGCTTGCGGCAGCGAGCGAGGGAACCGACCTGGTCGTGCTGGATGCAACCTCGCCAACCGAGTTCGCCATTCGTCGTCCGGCCCTGTGGGCGTTGGGCCAGGCCAAAAAGTGGCAGCCCAGCTATCTCGACGAAGCGGTTCTCGCGGCATTCATGGAAGCGGCCGACGGCGAAGATGCGATCGTCGCCATCCAGCTCGCCCCCGGTGACCCGGATGCTCGCCTCGCCGGTCCGGAACTGCTCGTTCAGCTTTCGCTCGTCGAGGGCCTGGATGAGATCGCCCTCGCCGAGTTGCTCGGTCGAGAGCAGGAACGGTGGTCGGAGAGCGAACTCATTGCGGAGAGGGTCGATTCGATGACGGTGAAGCTTGCCCGCGCCTGACGGACCCCCGCGCCTGGTCCTGGTCGACCTCGACGGCACACTGCTCGGCAAGGACCACACCGTCTCTGTGCGCAACGCCGCCGCACTCGAACGGGCTACCGCCGCGGGCGCTCGGGTTGTGGTCGCGACGGGTCGTCCGGTGCGGCTGCTCGCTCCTATCCGGGAAGCCCTCGCGCATTCGATCGCCCTCTGCTACAACGGCGCCATCGTGCTCGACCTGGCGACCGACCGGGTCATCGACGCACACCTGCTCGACGGACGAGTGTTCCAGCGCGCGGTGGAGACGGTTCGCGAAACCGGTCTGGATTTTCTCGTCGCGGTCGAGGGGATGCCGGATGTCGGCATCCGAGGAGAGATTGGTTTTCGCGAGGGCTACGCGATGCCGCGGGGGACGCTCGCAGAAATCTGTGACGGCGGCGTCGTGAAAGGGCTCGTGCGCGCGATGGGTGACCAGTTCGTCCCGACCTGGGATGCGTTCTCAACCGGATTCCGGGACGAGATCGAGGTCACGCGTTCGGGAATCGAGGGCCTCATCGAGATCTCGCGGGCCGGTGTGTCCAAGGGTGGAGTGATCGACGAACTGGCGCGGGGTTGGGGCATCCAGCCGTCCGAGGCGATCGCATTCGGCGACATGCCTAACGACCTCGAGATGTTCCGCTGGGCCGGTCGCTCGGTCGCGATGGGCAACGCGGAACCCGAGGTCAAGCTCGCGGCGACCGAGGTCGGCGCGGACCACGATGAGGATGCGGTCGCCCAGATCCTGGAGCGCTGGTTCTGACCTGCTAGTTGACGGCGCCGGTGTACTTCTCGCCGGGACCCTGGCCGGGGGCATCGGGGAAGGCCGACGCCTCGCGGAAAGCGAGCTGGAGCGAACGGAGTCCATCTCTGAGTGGGCGCGCGTGCTGGTCACCGATCTCGGGGGCGGCCGCGGTCACAAGCCCGGCGAGAGCGATGATCAGCTTGCGCGCCTCGTCCAGGTCGAGCTGGTGATCCGGATCGTCGGCCAGGCCGAGCTTTACTGCGGCGGCGCTCAACAGGTGAACTGCCACCGTATTGATGACCTCGATGGCCGGAACATTCGCGATGTCGCGGGCCTCTTCGATGCTGTCAACGGTATCGGGCTCGCTCATGCTGTGTACCTCTGCTATCGTTGTTCCGGCTCTGAGTGCATTGCGCTCAGTACGAAAGTGGAGATTCTCCCACCCGTTGGCCGCCTCTAACAGGCTACCGGGTTGTTGCACCCCGTTCGTCAGCGTCGAATAAGGCGTGGATGGATAGCAAGGGTGTCGCGACAACAGTGTTTGTGAAAACGCAAAGTCGTGGAATTTCCTTCTTGCGTTGCCATGCGGCATCCGTCGCGTGCGCAGAGCCGCACGAAAACGAGAAGGAGACACGCATCAGCGATCCGCGTACCAATGACCGAATCCGCGTTCCGGAGGTCCGTCTTGTTGGCCCCAACGGCGAACAGGTCGGAGTAGTCCGTATCGAAGACGCTCTTCGTTTGGCTGCAGAGGCCGATCTGGATTTGGTTGAGATTGCTCCCAACTCCAAGCCGCCCGTCGCGAAGATCATGGACTTCGGCAAGTTCAAGTACGAAACGGCGCAGAAGGCGAAAGAGGCGCGACGCAATCAGGCGAACACGATCCTCAAAGAGGTTCGTTTTCGCCTCAAGATCGACACGCACGACTACGAGACGAAGCGCAAGCGCGCCGAGGGCTTCCTGCAGTCCGGTGACAAGGTCAAAGCAATGATCCTGTTCCGTGGCCGCGAGCAGTCCCGCCCCGAGCAGGGCTTCCGTCTCCTCCAAAAATTTGCCGAAGATGTGGCGGAGTTCGGCTCCGTCGAGTCAACACCAACCATCGACGGACGAAACATGGTGATGGTCATCGGCCCGCTCAAGAACAAGGCGGAGGCGAAGGCCGAGGCCCAGGCACGACAGGCGGCGAATAAGCCGGCGAGAACGGATGCGGCACCTGCTGCATCCGCGCCGGTTGCGGAAGCCCCCAAGGCAGCTGCCCCGAAGGCAGAGGCTCCGGCGGCTGAGGCTCCAGCAACTGAGGCTCCCGCAGTGGAGGCTCCGAAAGCAGAAGCTCCGAAAGCAGAAGCTCCGGAGGCCGAGGCGGCACCCAAGGCAGTTTCTCCGAAGACAGCAGCTTCCCCGAAGCCACCAACACCGCGTGCGAGCGCACCGAAGACCGCAACACCCAGATCCACGGCCGCCGCGAAACCCGCAGCTGCTCCAACAAAGGACGAGACAAATGCCTAAGCAGAAGACCCACAAGGGTGCCGCGAAGCGCTTCAAGATCACCGGCTCCGGCAAGGTTATGAAGCAGGGCGCCGGTATGCGCCACCACCTCGAGCACAAATCGAGCGAGGTAACTCGCCGCCTGAACCGCGAGGTCGTGCTTGCACCGCAAGACGCCAAGAACATCAAGCGCCTTCTCGGCAAATAGAGACCCGCAAACAAGAACGCGCAAGCAGCAGAGACGGAACTAGATCATGGCAAGAGTAAAGAGAGCGGTTAACGCCGCCAAGAAGCGTCGCACCACACTCGAGCGGGCCGAGGGCTATCGCGGCCAGCGTTCGCGCCTATACCGCAAGGCCAAGGAGCAGGTCACCCACTCCCTCGTCTACGCGTACCGCGACCGCCGCCAGAAGAAGGGCGACTTCCGTCGTCTATGGATCCAGCGGATCAACGCGGCATCGCGTGCAAACGGCCTCACCTACAACCGCCTCATCCAGGGTCTGAACCTGGCCGGCATTGAGGTCGACCGCCGCATCCTCGCCGACCTCGCGGTCAACGAGCCCGCAACGTTCGCCTCGATCGTCGCGACCGCGAAGGCCGCTCTTCCGGCTGACACATCGGCGCCGAAAGTTAACGCGGCGTAGAGCACCACGCATAGTCGTTTGCCTGTTAGAAACGTCCCGGTGCGCACCTCGTTGTGCGCGCCGGGGCGTTTTGTCATATCGCCCGAAATACACTGAACGCATGATCGACAATCCGCGATCCCCGCGGGTGCGTGGGGTCGCCAAACTCGCGAAGCGGGACGCGCGGCAGCACACGGGGCTTTTCCTTCTCGAGGGCCCGCAGGCCGTTGCCGAAGCGCTGCGATTTCGTCCCGAGCTTGTCGTTGAGCTGTACGGCACTCCGACGGCTCTCGACCGGTATGCGGACATCGCTGCGGCCGCGGCCGCGGCAGAGGTCGACGTTCAGTTCGTCACCGAAGAAGTCCTCGATTCGATGGCGGACACCGTAACTCCGCAGGGCATCGTTGCCGCGTGCAAGCAGTTCCCGACCTCGGTTAGGGACCTGCTGTCGGGAACGCCGGCGCTGATCGCGATCCTCGAGGAGGTGCGGGACCCGGGAAACGCTGGAACGATCATCCGGGCCGCCGACTCAGCGGGCGCCGACGGAGTGATCCTGACCGGGCGAAGCGTCGACCTATATAACCCCAAGGTGGTTCGGGCCACGACGGGATCGCTCTTTCACCTTCCGGTCGCGACGGGCGCCAGCCTCGAGGACGTGATCGAGCGGGCGCACAGCGCAGGTATGCAGGTTATCGCCGCGGACATCAAGGGCGAGGATCTCCTGGCAGCGCGTCGCGAGGGCCTCCTTGAAAAGCCGACCGCCTGGCTGTTCGGCAACGAGGCGCGCGGACTTACCGACGCCAACTTCGAGCTGGCCGATCGCGCAATCACCGTGCCGATTTACGGCGCAGCGGAGTCGATGAACCTGGCGACGGCCGCGTCGGTCTGCCTTTACGAGAGTGCCTTCGCGCAAAGGACGTAGCTGGCGCCCGGTAAAGTTGGGTCTCGTGTCAGAACCCACCCTCATCACGGAATCGGCGGCTGCCGACGCTGTTGCGGCCGCGCTCAGCGCGGTGTCCGCGGCATCCACGTCGGCCGAACTGAGGGCGGCGCGCACCGAGTTTACGGGCGAGTCATCGACGCTGGCCCGGATGAACGCTTCGCTGAAGGACGTTCCGAACGATCAGAAGGCGAGTCTCGGCAAAATTGTCGGACAGGCGCGCGGACAGGTCAACGCGGCGGTTGCGGCGCGTGAGGCCGAGCTGGTTGCGGTCGAAGAGGCCGCGCGTCTGGCCAGCGAGGCCGTCGACGTGACGGCCGTTGCCACCCGCTGGCGGGCTGGCGCGCGGCATCCGCTCAGCCTGCTCATGGAGCAGATGGGCGACATCTTCATTGCGATGGGATGGGAGATCGCGGAGGGCCCGGAGCTCGAGCACGAGTGGTTCAACTTTGACGCCCTGAACTTCGACGAGGATCACCCGGCTCGCGCGATGCAGGACACCTTCTTCGTGGAACCGCTCGGCTCGCACCTGGTTCTGCGCACGCAGACCAGTCCCGTGCAGATCCGCTCGCTGCTGGACCGGCCACTTCCCGTGTACGTCGTCGCACCGGGCCGGGTGTACCGAACTGATGAGCTCGACCCGACCCACACGCCGGTCTTTCACCAGCTCGAGGGCCTCGCGATCGACCGGGGTCTCACGATGGCCAACCTGCGCGGCACGCTCGACCACCTCGCCCGCGCGATGTTCGGAACCGACGCCAAGATCCGACTTCGCCCCAACTATTTCCCGTTTACCGAGCCGAGTGCCGAGATGGATGTCTGGCAGCCGAACGCTAAGGGCGGCGCGCGCTGGGTCGAGTGGGGTGGCTGCGGCATGGTGAACAGCAACGTGCTTCGTGCGGCAGGCATCGACCCGGACGAGTATCAGGGCTTCGCCTTCGGTATGGGCATCGAGCGCACGCTGCAGTTTCGCAACGGACTGAACGACATGCGTGACATGGTCGAGGGCGATGTCCGGTTCTCGCAGGCGTTCGGACTGGTGGGCTGATGCGCATTCCGGTGAGCTGGCTGCGCCAGTATGTTGAGGTGCCTGCCGCGGCAACGGCGGACGACATCCTTGCCTCGCTCGTTGCGGTTGGCTTCGAGGAAGAAGACGTTCACACCTTCGGTGTCAGCGGTCCCGTGGTCGTCGGCCAGGTGGTTGAGTTCACGCCCGAGCCGCAGACGAACGGCAAGACCATCAATTGGTGCAACGTCGACGTTGGGGAGTCGGAGCCGCGCGGCATCGTGTGTGGGGCGCACAACTTCGAGGTCGGTGACAAGGTCGTCGTTTCGCTGCCCGGCGCTGTGCTGCCTGGGCCGTTCCCAATATCGGCCCGAAAGACCTACGGTCACGTCTCGGACGGGATGATCGCCTCCGCGCGCGAGCTCGGATTGGGCGACGAGCACGACGGGATTCTCCGACTCGCGGCTCTTGGCCTCGATCCGAAGCCGGGCGAGGATGCCGCCGCCCTGCTCGGTCTCGATGATTTCGCGGTCGAGATCAACGTCACACCCGATCGCGGCTACGCATTCTCGATCCGAGGCGTCGCGCGCGAGTATTCAAACTCGACGGGCGCCGAGTTCACCGATCCGGCCCTGCGACCGTCGCTGACCGATTACATCGGTGATCGAGCAGGCGGGGAGTCCGTCGTACCGAGATTCCCGGTCGTCATCGACGACCAATCGCCCATCCGGGGCCGCACGGGTGCAAGCGTCTTCGTGACTCGCGTGGTGACCGGCATTGATCCGGGCCGTCCGACGCCCGCCTGGATGATCTCCCGTCTCGCGCTTGCCGGCATCCGGTCGATTTCCCTGGTCGTCGACATCACGAACTATGTGATGTTGGAGCTCGGCCAGCCCATCCACGGCTATGACCTGGAAAAGGTTGCCGGCGGTCTGACAGTGCGGCGCGCGACCGCGGGCGAGAAGCTGGTCACGCTTGACGACCAGACTCGCACGCTCGACGCGGAGGACCTGCTCATTACCGACGATTCCGGGCCGATCGGTCTCGCCGGGGTGATGGGTGGCGCATCCACCGAGATTTCCGCGAGCACGACGCGGGTCCTGATCGAAGCAGCCAACTTCGATCCGGTGTCGATCGCGCGCACCGCCCGCCGCCACAAGCTGCCGAGCGAGGCATCCAAGCGGTTCGAGCGGGCCGTCGACCCGAAGGTCGCCGCACCCGCGGCTGCGCGAGTGGTTGAGTTGTTGGTTGAGCTCGCGGGCGGGAAGGCCGACGCCCTCGGCTCGACGCTCGACGAGTCCACGCCGGTCGAGCCCATCTCATTGCGCGACGGATTCATCCCCGGTCTGATCGGCGTCGAGTACACGGATGCCGAGATCCTCACGTCACTTGAGAAAATCGGCGCGCACGTCGAGGCGGGCAACCACTCGCTGATTGTTGCGCCGCCGAGCTGGCGCCCGGATCTCATCGATCAGGCGACGCTCGCCGAGGAGGTCGCGCGGATCATCGGTTACGACCGCATCCCCTCGATCCTGCCCGTCGCCCCGCCGGGGCGCGGTTTGACGCGCTCCCAGCAGTTGCGGCGGCTGCTCGCCTCCGCTCTCGCGGCGGGCGGCTCGACGGAGATCATCTCCTATCCGTTCGAATCGCGCTCGCAGGTCGACGAGTTCGGCGCGACAGTCGCCGGCGAAGTTCCCGCCATGAAGCTCCTCAATCCGCTCGACGCGGAGGCACCCTACCTGCGCACGACTCTCATTCCGGGGATGCTCGAGATCGCCCGACGCAACCTGTCTCGCGGGCTCACCAGCCTGAGCCTGTTCGAAATCGGAGTGGTCTTTCAGCCCGTCGCCGGCGAGACATACGCGACAGACTCGATTCCGATCGGCCCGGCGCATCCCGGCGACGACGGGCTCTCCGAACTCAACGCCAGCATCCCGCCGCAGCCGTGGCACGTCGCAACGCTGTTTACCGGCAATTCCATCGAGAAGCAGCCCGGTCTCGCCGCCGTCTCATCCGGTCTCTCAGATGCGCTGGCCTCCGTTGCCCAGATCGGGCTGGCGCTTGCCGTGGACATCCACTTTGCCGCCGGGGTTCATCACGCTCTGCACCCCGGTCGAACGGCCGAACTGTGGGTAGGCGATCGATCGGTCGGCTTCGCGGGCGAGCTTCTGCCTTCTCTCGCGGACGAACTCGATCTGCCGCGCGTGGTCGCTGTCGCCGAGCTGGACCTGGATGTTCTCCTCGAGCTCGCCCGCGTCGAGGCGTCGCCGGAACCCATCGTGAGCATGCCGGCCGCGACACAGGATCTCTCACTCATCGTCCGGGCAGATGTACCTGCCGGGGATGTTCTGGCAACGATTATCGAGGGCGCAGGGGAGCTGCTTGAGCACGCCAGCCTCACCGACGACTATCGCGGAAGCGGTGTTCCGGAGGGCGAAAAGTCGCTGACGTTCGCGCTCCGGTTCCGCGCGCCCGACCGCACGCTCACCGCGGCCGAGGCCTCAGACGCTAAGAATGCCGCGGTTACTCTCGCGACGCAGCGGCACGGAGCGACCGTTCGGGAATAGTCTCCGCCGCCATGCATTGGACATCCTCGGTGGTCGAGGAGAACGCAATAATCCACCGATTCGCGCAGGAAAGCTGCGCGCGCTAGGCTGACGACCGTGGACATCCGCGGTACTGCATCCAACGACCTTCGTCGTCGGGTTATCCGCGCGCGCCGATCGTAGGCGACGCCCGCCGCTGGTCTCTGCCAGCACGCCCGCTGCCTCCTATGGCAGCCAGCCGGTAGCGTCGCCGTATCAGACTCCTCGTCCGATTCGATTGATAAGGCTAAAGCCATGACCTATTCCGTCGCCGTTGCCGGCGCAAGTGGATACGCCGGTGGAGAGGTTCTGCGACTCCTCGCGGCGCACCCAGAGTTCGACGTCGCCACGGTCACCGCGTTCACCAATTCGGGACAGCCGCTGTCGAGCGTGCAACCCCACCTGCGTTCCCTTGCGCGCCTCGAACTCGTCGACACAACAGCCGAAAACCTCGCCGGCCACGATGTGGTCTTCCTGGCGCTCCCTCACGGCAAGTCCGGCGAGCTAACTGCTCAACTCGGGGTCGACACCCTGGTCATCGACTGCGGCGCCGATCATCGACTGACGGACGAGGTGGCGTGGGCGAAGTTTTATGGCGGCGAGTACTTCGGCGCGTGGCCGTACGGTCTGCCCGAGCTGGTCCTCGCGAGCGGCGGCACGGGGCGGCAGGATCTCGTCGGGGCAAAGCGGATTGCGGTACCGGGATGCAACGTCACGGCAATCACACTGGGTCTCGCTCCGGCGATTCGCGCGGGAGTGGCCGAGGCGGATGATCTCGTCGCCATCCTCGCCGTCGGCACGTCTGGCGCGGGCAAATCGGCGAAGCCCGACCTGATCGCGAGTGAGATCCTCGGTTCCGCTTCGGCGTACTCGGTTGGTGGGATTCATCGGCACACGCCCGAGATCCAGCAGAATCTCAGCCGGGCCGGGGGAGCCGGAGTCACCGTGTCGTTCACGCCGATGCTGGTTCCGATGTCGCGCGGCATCCTCGCAACATCGACGGCCAAGCTTGCTCCCGGTGCGACGGCATCCGGCGTGCGAGAGGCGTTTGAAGATGCATACGCGAACGAGGCGTTCGTCCATGTGCTTCCCGAAGGGGAGTTCCCACGAACGGCGGACACGATCGGTGCGAATACGGCGCTCATCGGTATCGCTGTGGATGAGGCGGCGGGCCGCATCGTCACCGTCACAGCGCTCGACAACCTTGTGAAGGGAACGGCTGGGGCCGCCATCCAGTCCGCAAACATCGCGCTCGGCCTGCCCGAGTCACTCGGTCTCACTATGAATGGAGTCGCGCCGTGAGCGTAACGCATGCGAAGGGTTTCGTTGCGGCGGGCCTCGAGGTTGGTCTGAAGAAGAGCGGCGGCAAGGATGTCGCCATCGTCCAGAACGTCGGACCGCGCAAGGCGGCGGCGGTCGTCTTCACGAGCAACCGGGCGAAGGCCAATCCGATTATCTGGTCTCAGCAGGTTGCCTCGGATGGTGTTGCCGAGGCAATAATTCTCAACTCGGGTGGAGCGAACTGCTACACCGGAGCCCAGGGGTTTCAGGTCACGCACTCGACGGCGGAGGCGGTCGCCGCGAAGCTCGGCGTCTCCGCGGGAGATGTTCTCGTCTGCTCCACCGGCCTGATCGGCGACCAGCTACCACTCGACAAGATTGTCGCGGGAGTCGAGTCGGCCGAATTGACCGCGGACGGCGGCATCGACGCGTCGCTCGCCATCATGACAACGGATACCAAACCGAAGCGGTCGATCGTCGAGGGTGGTGGCTGGTCGGTTGGCGGCATGGCCAAGGGTGCCGGGATGCTTGCGCCGGGCCTCGCCACCATGCTCGTCGTCATTACAACGGACGCGGATATTGACTCCGCCGGCCTGGATTCGGCACTCCGCGCGGCGACTCGCGTCACCTTCGATCGACTCGACTCCGACGGCTGTATGTCGACCAACGACCAGGTCACGCTTCTCGCGAGCGGGGCATCCGGCGTCGTCCCGGACCCCAGCGAGTTCGCGGAGGCAATTCGACGGGTATGCGCCGATCTCGCGGCCCAGCTGCAGGAAGACGCGGAGGGCGCAAGTCACGACATCGTCATCGAGACGGTGAACGCGGTCACCGAGGACGACGCCGTCGAGGTGGGGCGCGCGGTCGCCAGGAACAATCTGTTCAAGGCTGCCGTGTTCGGTAACGATCCAAACTGGGGGAGAGTGCTCGCAGCAATCGGAACGACGGCGGCACCATTCGATCCGTATGAGGTCGACGTGTCGATGAACGGCATCATGGTCTGTCGGTCGGGCGAGCCGGGGGAGCCCCGCGACCTCGTCGACCTGCGTTCCCGTCGGGTGCACGTGCTCATCGATCTCAAGGCGGGCGCGGAGACGGCGACCATCCTGACCAACGACCTGACGAATGACTACGTCCACGAGAACAGCGCGTACAGCTCGTGACCGCACCGCTCTCCGAACTGGATGCCGCCGCAAAGGCCGCGGTACTGATCGAGTCGCTGCCCTGGCTGCAGCGGTTCGCGGGCAAAACCGTTGTGGTGAAATTCGGCGGGAATGCCATGGTGGATGACAGTCTCAAGCGGGCGTTCGCAGAGGACATGGTCTACCTTCGGCACGCTGGGGTTCGTCCCGTGGTCGTGCACGGCGGCGGCCCCCAGATTTCGGCGGCGCTGAGCGCACGCGGGATCCCTAGTGAGTTTCGCGGCGGCCTGCGGGTAACAACCCCCGAGGTCATGGCCGTTGTCCGTGAGGTGCTCGACACCGAAGTCAATCGCGAGCTCGTGGAGTTGATCAACGAGCACGGGGAGTACGGGATTGGACTTTCCGGGGAATCACAGGAGCTGTTCGGCGGCCGGAAGCGCGACGCCGTGATCGATGGCGAGAGCGTCGATCTCGGCCTGGTCGGCGATGTCGTCGAGGTGGATCCTGCCGTCATCCTGGAACTGCTCGACGATGGGTTCATTCCGGTTGTTTCCTCTGTCGCTCCCGACCTCGACAATGAGGGCCAGGTGCTCAATGTCAATGCGGATTCGGCGGCAGCCTCGCTCGCGGCAGCGCTGGGAGCGGCCAAGCTGGTCATCCTGACCGACGTTGCCGGCCTGTACAGCGACTGGCCGAATCGCGAGTCGCTCGTCACGCACGTCACGACGACACGCCTCGCCGAACTTCTTCCGGGCCTCGAATCGGGCATGATCCCGAAGATGTCGGCCTGCCTGGAGGCCGTGGATGCCGGCGTCGAAAAGGCAGCGATCATCGACGGCCGCATCCCGCACTCGATCCTGCTCGAGATCTTCACAACATCCGGAATCGGAACCGAGGTGGTGCCGTAATGACTAATTCGGTCGATGGATCATTCGACGCATGGAACTCCCGCTTCGGCGCAGCCATGATGGGCTCTGCCCCTCCGCCCATGGCCGTGCTGGTTCGTGGTGATGGCTGCTACGTCTGGGACTCCGAGGGCAAGAGATACCTCGATTTTCTCGCCGGGATCGCGGTCAATTCGCTGGGGCACGCCCATCCGGTCCTCGTGGATGCGGTGAGCAGGCAGATCGGAACGCTCGCGCACATCTCCAATTACTTCGCTTCGCCATCCCAGGTCGAGCTTGCGGAGAGACTGCGGCGACTGAGTGGCGCCGGGGATCGCGGCCGCGTGTACTTCGGCAACTCGGGAGCTGAAGCGATCGAGGCAGCAATCAAGCTCGCGCGCCTCAATCACGGGCGCACGAAGATCCTCGCGCTCAAGAACGCTTTCCACGGTCGAACCATGGGCTCGCTGTCCCTTACCGGAAAACCCGCCCTCCAGCAGGCGTTTCTTCCGCTCCTGCCCGGCGTGGAGCACATCGAGGCAACCATCGACGCGCTTGAGGCAGCGATCGACGACAGCGTCGCAGCTCTTTTCGTCGAGCCGATCCAGGGCGAGGCCGGAGTCGTCGAATTGCCAGTCGGTTATCTGGAACGGGCGCGCGAACTCACGAGCAAATACGGTGCGCTGCTGATCATCGATGAGATTCAGACGGGAGCCGGCCGCACCGGCTTGTGGTTCGCCTTCCAGAAGAGCGGCATTGTTCCGGATGCGATCGCCGTTGCGAAGGGGATAGCGGGCGGGGTGCCGATCGGGGCCCTGGTGACGTTCGGTGCGGCATCCGACCTTTTTGAGCGCGGTCAGCACGGCAGCACGTTCGGCGGCAATCCGCTCGCAACCACCGCGGCGAACGCCGTTCTTGCTGAGATCGAACGAGCGGGTCTCGTCGAAGCGGCGATCCTGAAGGGCGCGAAGATCCGGATGGCGATCGACGGTGCGGGCTCGCCCCTGATCGGCGAGCTTCGCGGCGCGGGGCTTCTTCTCGGCGTTGGCCTGACGAAGCCCGTCGCCAACGAACTCGTCGCCGCCGCGTTCGAGCGAGGGTTGATCGTCAACGCGGCGAATGAGACGAGCATCCGCATCGCGCCGCCGTTGATTGTTGGCGACGCGGAGATCGCGGAATTCGAGACCATTTTCACCGAGGCACTGGAGGCGGTTCAATGACCAGACACTTTCTCCGCGATGACGACCTGACACACGCTGAGCAGCTCGAGATCCTCGACCTGGCCGAGCAGCTGAAGAAGGATCGGTACCAGACGAGGCCGCTTGCCGGCCCGCAGACGGTGGCGGTCATCTTCGACAAGTCCTCCACAAGAACGCGCGTCAGCTTCGCCGTTGGTATCGCCGACCTCGGCGGCAGCCCGCTGATCATCTCGACCGCGAACAGCCAGCTCGGCGGCAAGGAAACGCCGTCGGACACGGCCAGGGTTCTCGAGCGGATGGTCTCGGCGATCGTCTGGCGCACCTATGCGCAGTCCGGACTCGAGCAGATGGCGCTGAACACGACCGTCCCCGTGATCAACGCGCTGAGCGACGACTTCCACCCCTGCCAGTTGCTGGCGGACCTGCTGACAATCCGCGAGCACAAGGGCCAGCTCAAGGGGCTCACGGTCGCGTTCGTCGGTGACGGTGCAGACAACATGGTGCACAGTTACCTACTGGCCGGCGCAACCGCGGGCATGCACGTGCGGGTTGCGTCGCCGGCGGAGTACGTGCCGCTGGATACCGTGGTCGCCGACGCCGACAGAATCGCGCTCGAGACGGGTGGTTCGGTCACGCTCTATACCGACCCGCTCAAGGCGGTCGCCGGAGTGGACGTCGTCGTTACGGACACCTGGGTGTCGATGGGCAAGGAAGACGAGAAGGCGCATCGTGTCGCGATCTTTGGCGACTACAAGGTGACGCCGGACATGATGGCGCTCGCCAAGCCGGACGCCATCTTCCTGCACTGCCTCCCCGCTGACCGTGGCTACGAGGTGACGGCCGAGGTCATCGACGGACCGCAGAGTGTGATCTGGGACGAAGCCGAGAACCGACTCCATGCCCAGAAGGCTCTTATGGTCTGGCTGCTCCGTGCTCGCTAGCGCGCCGCCGTCACTGCAGCGCGCGATGGCGCGGAAGTGACGTACACGCCGCCACTTCCGCGCTGCGGCGGGACTATTTCGCACCCGTAAACTTTCAAGCACACAACAAGGAGAAACTTCATGACAGAGCGCGTTGTCCTCGCCTATTCTGGCGGCCTCGACACGTCGGTCGGCATCGGCTGGCTGCACGACGCGACGGGCAAGGATGTCGTTGCCCTCGCCGTCGATGTCGGTCAGGGCGGCGAAGACATGGAGGACATCCGCCAGCGCGCGCTCGACTGTGGCGCGGTCGAAGCCGTCGTCGTCGATGCCAGGAACGAGTTCGCAACCGACTACCTGATGCCGGCGCTCAAGGCAAACGCTCTCTATCAGAAGCGCTATCCGCTCGTCTCGGCGCTCAGCCGACCGGTCATCGCGAAGCATCTCGCGCGAGTCGCCAAGGAAATGGGCGCCGACTCCGTTGCGCACGGATGCACCGGGAAGGGCAACGACCAGGTGCGGTTCGAGTCGGCCGTCGCGGCACTCGCTCCAGAGCTGAGGAGCATCGCGCCCGTGCGTGACCTCGCGCTCACGCGTGACAAGGCGATCGTCTACGCCAATGAGCACAACCTCCCCATCCGACAGAGCGCCAAGAACCCATACTCGATCGATAAGAACGTCTGGGGTCGCGCGGTTGAGACCGGCTTCCTCGAGGACCCGTGGAATGCCCCGATCGAGGACCTGTACGAGTACACCCAGGATCCCGGCGTCGACCGCGAGGCCGACGAGATTACGATCACGTTCACGGCCGGCATCCCGACCGCGATCGATGATGTCGCTTACAGCCCGCTGAAGATCGTCGAGATCATGAACGAGGTCGCGGGCAAGCACGGCGTCGGACGCATCGACGTCGTCGAGGATCGGCTGGTCGGCATCAAGAGTCGCGAGGTCTACGAGGCGCCCGGCGCAATCGCGCTGATCGCCGCGCACGAGGAGCTCGAGAGTTTGACCCTCGAGCGCGACCTCGGCCGGTACAAGCGTGGTGTCGAGGCCGAGTGGGCGAACCTGGTCTACGACGGGCTTTGGTATTCGGGCCTCAAGCGCTCGCTGGATGTCTTCATCGACGACACCCAACGGTACGTGTCCGGCGACATCCGCCTCAAGCTGCAGGGCGGTCGTGCGGTCGTCACCGGCCGCAAGAGCGACCAGAGCCTGTACGACTTCAGCCTCGCGACCTACGACACCGGCGACAGCTTCGACCAGTCTCTATCTAAGGGCTTCATCGAGATCTGGTCGCTTCCGTCGAAGATTTCCGCTCGCCGGGACCTGCAGAGCAAATGACGAAGTCGGGCGGCAAGAGTGCTGAGGGGTCCCTCTGGGGAGCCCGCTTTGCGGAGGGTCCATCGCCGGAGTTGATCGCCCTCAGCCGCTCGACCCATTTCGACTGGCAGCTCTACCCCTATGACGTCGCCGGTTCCCGCGCTCACGCGAAGGCGCTCGCGGAGGCGGGCTATCTGACCGATGAGGAACTCGACCGGATGCTCGCGGCTCTCGACGAGCTACTGTCGCAGATCGAGGCGGGCCGCTTTGTCCCGCTTGACTCGGACGAGGACGTTCACTTCGCCCTGGAACGCGGCCTCGTTGAGATCGCCGAGCCGGAACTCGGCGGCAAGTTGCGCGCGGGGCGCAGTCGCAACGATCAGATCGCTACTCTCATCCGGCTATATCTGCTCGATCACTCTGCCCGCATTTCGGCATTGGTTATCGAACTCATCACCGCGATCGCGACCCAGGCCGGGTCTGCGGGCGACGCCCCAATGCCCGGCCGAACCCACATGCAGCACGCGCAGCCGATCCTTTTGGCTCATCATCTTCTGGCCTACGCGTGGCCGATGGTTCGCAACCTCGAACGGCTCAGGGACTGGCGGGTGCGCGCATCCGCTTCGCCGTACGGTGCTGGCGCGCTCGCGGGCAATGGCTTTGGGCTCGACAC
Organism: Galbitalea sp.; assembly: GCA_036271795.1. GTDB lineage: Bacteria > Actinomycetota > Actinomycetes > Actinomycetales > Microbacteriaceae > Galbitalea. Next base: position 5,768 of record DATAZY010000021.1, on the reverse strand, counting down.
GGAACTGGTCGCGCGCGAACTCGGGCTCGGACATCCGAGTGAGAACTCGCTCGACGCGACGGCGAGTCGGGATGTCGCCAGCGAGTTCGCGTTCATTGCGGCCCAGCTGGGAATCGACCTTTCGCGTTTCGCCGAGGACATCATCCTGTGGGCGACCAAGGAGTTCGGATTCGTTCGCCTTGCCGACGGCTATTCGACGGGGTCGTCGATCATGCCGCAGAAGAAGAACCCGGACATCGCTGAGCTGGCTCGCGGCAAGTCGGGACGCCTGATCGGCAATCTCACCGGCCTACTGGCAACGCTCAAGGGACTTCCGCTCGCATACGACCGCGACCTGCAGGAGGACAAGGAACCCGTCTTCGATTCGGTGCAGACGCTCGAGGTGCTGCTTCCGGCGTTCACCGGAATGGTCGCGACTCTCGAGTTCGACACCGAGCGGATGGCCGCGTTGGCTCCTGCCGGTTTCGCCCTGGCGACGGACGTTGCGGACTGGCTGGTTCGCGACGGCGTTCCCTTCCGCGACGCGCACGAAATCAGCGGTGCTCTGGTTCGATTCTGCGAGGACAGCGGGCTCGAACTCGACGAACCGACGGACGAGCAGTACGCCGCGATTTCTCCGCGCTTGAAACCGGGACTTCGCGCAGCACTTAGCGTTGATGCTGCGCTTGCCGCGCGCTCAAGCCCCGGCGGAACCGCGCCAGCACGTGTAAAGGAACAGCTGTCCGCACTCAACCAACGAGTGCGCGACCTACAGAAGGCACAGCAATGACCCTGCAAAAAGACCAGCCCAAGCAGCCGTCAACCCGTCTCCAGAAGATCGTGTGGACGGTGACCCTCACGATCGCCGGCGCATGCGTCATCGCGGCGATCGTGCTTGCGATCATTTTCCACATCAACATTTTTGGCTAGCGCGGGCGCCGCGCGTGCTTGATCGCGCGTTTCTTTCGCGACCATCCGTTGAGGTCGCTCCGCTACTTCTCGGCGCGATCGTCCGCGGGCGCGGGGTCAGCGTGCGACTCACGGAGGTGGAGGCGTACCTCGGCGAGGTCGATCCGGGCTCGCATGCATTTCGGGGCAAGACGGCGCGCAACGCTGTGATGTACGGCGAACCCGGACACCTTTACACGTACTTCACCTACGGGATGCACGTCTGCGCGAATGTGGTCTGTTCGCCAGACGGGATCGCGACTGCCGTGCTGCTTCGCGCGGGGGAGATCGTTGATGGCCTCGAGATCGCGCGGGAACGCCGAACGACTAGCCGCGCCGACGTCGACCTCGCTCGGGGACCCGCGCGCCTGGTCGTTGCGCTCGGCATCGTCCTGGCCGACAACGGCGCCGATCTGGGGCAAGAGGACATCACGCTCGAGCTCGCCTCATCCAATGTCTCGTATGAGCAGGGACCTCGCACGGGCGTATCCGGTGCCGGTGGCACGACTGCATATCCGTGGCGCTTTTGGATCCCCGGCGATCCAACCGTGTCCCCGTACAAGGCCAGCGCGCCGAAGCGATCGACTAATCGTCGGCCAACGGTATCCTGACTCGATCGTCTCGATGTCCTCGCCATTCGAGGGAGTTGACCTTCTCCGCTCGATCAAACACGAGGACTGATTCGTCCGCCCAGTACGGGTGGAGACCGTCATCCCAGTCTGGCTGGTGCTCGCCAGCGATAATTGCCACGGTCTTCCCGTCGATCGTCAGAGTTGCCTCAACAACCTGGAGCACGGGATCTCCCGTGTACACAGTGCCGTCCTTGAGAACCAACTCGCCGGTAATACCCTCCAGAGCGACCGCCTCGATTGTTCCAATCGGCATACCGGAAAAGTCGGCTTCCTGATCCCGCTCTCGGGGTACGGGAGGGGCATCGCGCGCGATCTCAAGGTAGAAGATGATGTTGTCCTGCTGGCTCTTTATCGAGAGGACACCGCCGTCCGCCGTCTTGATTATGAGATGGCGAAGCTGCTCGAATTCGGCATCGGAGCGAGTAAATATTCCTGACTCAGCGTCGTTGTCGTCGGTCCAGTCGAACGGATACCTCGGTCCGCTCCACGACACGATGGTCGTGCCGAGCAACCCGCTCCACAGCCGATGCTGATGATCCATGTAGGCATTCACTCGACCGAGCCTCCTGCATTTTGGAGGTCGCGGCAACAGATACCCTTGAAAGCGTGCCAGCAGCAACATCCGACGCCCTTGCCTCGCAGAGCAACGACGCGTCATTCCCGGACATCTGGGCCGAGCTGCAGTGGCGCGGTCTCGTCCACGTGTCGACCAACGCCGACGAACTGAGCGCGCTCCTCGCAGGCGATCCGATCACCTATTACTGCGGGTTCGATCCAACGGCGACGAGTCTTCACCTGGGAAATCTCGTGCAGTTGCTTTTGATGCGCAGGCTGCAGCTCGCAGGCCACAAACCGCTTGGCCTGGTTGGCGGCTCCACGGGCCTCATCGGCGACCCTCGTCCAACCGCCGAGCGTACGTTGAACACCCGCGAGACCGTCGCCGAGTGGGTCGGGTACATCCAGTCGCAGGTCTCGCGATTCCTGAGCTTCGAGGGCGACAATGCCGCTCGCATCGTCAACAACCTGGATTGGACAGAGCCGCTCTCGGCCATCGACTTTCTTCGCGAGATTGGTAAGCACTACCGCGTCGGAACGATGCTCAAGAAGGACGCGGTAAGCGCACGCTTGAACTCCGACGAGGGAATCAGCTACACCGAGTTCAGCTACCAGATTCTGCAGGGCCTCGATTTCCGACAGCTCTACCTCGACTACGGCTGCGTTCTCCAGACCGGCGGTTCCGACCAGTGGGGCAACCTCACCAGCGGAGTCGACCTGATTAAGCGCAGTGAAGGGGCAACTGTTCACGCAATTGGCACACCCCTTATTACCAACTCCGATGGTCGCAAGTTCGGCAAGAGCGAGGGCAATGCGATCTGGCTCGACGACAAGCTGACCAGCCCATATTCGATGTATCAGTTCTGGCTGAACACCGAAGACGCCGACGTGATCGATCGCCTCAAGGTGTTCACGTTCCTCTCGCGGGCCCGCATCGAGGAGCTCGCCGCCGCCGTCGCCGCTGAGCCGTTTAGGCGTGAGGCGCAGCGCGTCCTCGCCCTCGAAGTCACGGCGCTGGTTCATGGCGAATCCGCGGTTGCGGCATCCATCGCCGCAGCCGACGCACTCTTTGGCCAGGGCGATCTCGCCGCGCTTGACTCGTCTGCTCTCGAGGCGGCAATCGCCGAACTTCCCGGTGCGGATGCGTCGGCCGAGTCTCTCGTGACACAGGTACTGGTCGACTCAGGTCTGGTCGGTAGTCTCGCGGAGGCGCGCCGGGCAATCGGCCAGGGTGGCGTATACCTGAACAACGCGTCGGTCTCGTCGGAGTCTCAGACGCTGGGAGAGAGCGGGCTTGCCGGCGGGTTCTGGATCCTCCGCCGTGGCAAGAAGACGCTCGCCGGAATTCGCAAGTCTGCGCGGTCGACCGGGCCAGCGTGATCCGATCGGTCTACCCTGTGAGAGCGACCGATCTTTATGTATTGAGAAATTGAAGGGACTTTCGTGAGCGACGAGAACAATGCAGGCGACGTACCGTCTCCTGCAACGCCGCCGGCACCGGATGCATTCGACTGGTTGCGCGAATCGCACCAGCAGTCCGCGCCGCTCGCACCGCTGCCGGATGACCCCGCGCAGGCCGTGCCGCCGCTTGCTCCGCCCATCCCGAGCACGCCAACGTACCAGGATCCGACAACGGGATGGGGCGCGCCCCCGGCCGCTCCGCCTGCTTCGCCCGCAGCGGCTCCGGCCCCGTGGTCGCAGGCCGCGCCTCCCGCATCCGGGCAACAGCCTTCCGCCGCCGTTCCCTCCGCGCCGCTGCCACCGCTCAACCCGCTCGTCCCCCCACAGCAGGTTTCGGCGCCGCCGGTTTCCGCCCAGCCACCGGTGACCCAGCCTCCCGTCGCACAACCCCCGTCGTGGGGCGCGCCGGCGGAGTCGCCGTCGTGGGGTGCCGTTCCTGCGCAGGCGGTGCCGTCGGTTCCTGCGCCGCAGCCCTCTGTACCGCAGGCGCCTCCGACCTGGGCGTCGACGCCCCCGCCCGAGCCGCTGTCTGCCCCGCAACCACCGCTTCTTCCTCGGCCGAGTTTCATGAGCGCGCCTTTGGTCGAACCGCCCGCAGCGGAGCCGACCGAGACACGGCAGTTCGACTCTGTCCCAGCGGACGCACCCCAAGCGCCACCCTCGTATTACGCCACACCGCCGGCTCTTCAGCAGCCGGAGTCACTGCCGCAGGACCCGGGAGGCGCGACAGCGTTCCCGCCATCCGGGTTCACACCGAGCGCAGCAGCCCCGACTATCGCAGCTCCGACTGCGGCAGTCCCAGCGACGGCAGGATCTGGCGTGGCGGCCCTTGGACTTGAGCGCCGCGAGCCGCAGCCTCGTCGCTCGAGCAACACGCCTCTGGATTGGGCGGCGTTCATTCTCGCTTTCGTACTGCCTCCGATCGGGATGATCACGGCCATCGTCGCCTTGGTTCTCGGATCCCGCTCCCGGGGATTCGGCGCAGGCATCGCCAAGGCGGCCGTTGCGATTGCTGTCGTGCTATCCATTGGCCTTGGTGTCGGTGCGGTGGTGCTCAACAAACTCGCGACAGACGCGGCTGCTCACGATTCGATTGTGGCGAGCTCGCAGCCGTGGTGTTCCAAGCTGGCGTCCAACCCGGGGACTCTGACCAGCGACACCTACGGTTGGCCGGCGCCGGCCAATACGGTGCCCGACTCGCTGCCGCCAATGCAGGCCTATGTCGACCAGTGGACAGCTCTCCTGAAGATCGCTCCCAAGGGCATCAAGACCGGCACAAAGGAGATCGAGTCAACGGCGGCGTCCATCCTGTCTTCCGTTACCAAGACGCAGACCCTCGATGACGCGTCGGATGTGTCGACGATGCAGGACGCCGTTGGCAATTCCGGCGTTCCACAGTGGGTATCTGAGTACTGCAAATAGGCCAATGGCTTGTCTCTCAACCGGCGCGACACGCCCGGGATGCCTCCGGTTTGCCCACCCCCCATTTGCCCCGTAAAGTAGACACCTGTCACCCCAAAGGTGCGACTAAGTCGAAGAACTGGTCGGCCTCAAGAGGGACAAGTCTTCTCTTCTAGAGAGACACAACCAAAGCCTCGAAATTCACATCCTTCGGCTGCGTTATTGCATCCGATGGGAAGTGGTCAGGTAGGCGAAAGCAAGACCCATCGAGAACGCTCTCGGCAGGTCGCGCCGGGAAGTTTTTCCGCGGCGCGTCAAGTTGACAGTGGCCTTCTTGGTGGTAGGTTAGAGCAGTTGCCCTAAATTCGATCCGCAAGGTGAGAAGTAGGCGCGCCCGATCCTTGAGAACTCAACAGCGTGCACAATGTCAAATGCCAAAAACCCGTAGCGGCATAGGCAGTCTTTTCTAGGCTGAACTACCGCGACGGATTCCTTTGGAATAGATATAAACAAAACAAAGCAAGTCAGTCCGAATTTATTCGGTTTGGTTTGTTCTTGTCAGTTTCAAACTTGCAACCTTGTCCGCCCATTCCGGCGGCAGGTTGCACTAGATGTGCCGAGCGTTGGTCCCTGAGCTTGTCGAAGGGCAGATGCTCGTGCAATCAAACATTTACGGAGAGTTTGATCCTGGCTCAGGATGAACGCTGGCGGCGTGCTTAACACATGCAAGTCGAACGGTGAAAGAGGAGCTTGCTCCTCTGGATCAGTGGCGAACGGGTGAGTAACACGTGA
>DATAZY010000020.1:0-32631 GCA_036271795.1 Galbitalea sp. | reverse complement strand
AAGGAGATCCCATGACGATCACGGACCCGAAAGCCCCATCCGCGACCGCACCGGGTGCGAACGCACAGCTCGACGCCGGCGCGAAGAAGAATCTCGACGCGATCATCGCGAAGCTCGCCGGCAATGAGAAGTCCTTCGCCGCCATGTCCGTTGCCGATCGTGCCGAGCTGCTCGGCCGCGTTCACGCCTCCGTGGCCGACTCGGCGGCGGAATGGGTGGATGCCGCGTCCCGGATCAAGGGCCTCGATACCGACTCGCGCTACGTCGGCGAGGAGTGGACCTCTGGCCCCTACGCCGTCCTGGCTGCCGCCGCGATGCTGCGCCAGACCCTGTTGGCGATCGCTCACGGCAAGAGTCCACTCGCGGGCAAGAAATTCGGCCGCGCGCCGGGCAATCGCGTCTCGGTTCCCGTGCTTCCGAGCACCACCCAGGAATCCATCCTCTTCAGCGGATTCCGCACCGAGGTCTGGATGTCCCCGGGAGTCAGCGCGGACACCGTGAAGGCGAGCGCGGGACTCGGCGAACTTAATCCAACTGAGACCGATGGGGTCGGACTGGTCCTCGGCGCGGGAAACGTCACCTCGATTCCGCCGCTCGACGTGTTCTATGAGCTGTTCGCGAACAACCGGATCTCGTTGCTCAAACTCAACCCGGTTCTCGCCGGGATGGAAGCCGCCTACCGCAAGGGCCTGGCGCCGCTGATCGAGGCCGGCCTCCTCGAGATCGTCCAGGGCGGAGGCGAGGTCGGCAGCTACCTCGCACACCACGCCGGAATCTCTCATGTTCACATCACCGGAAGCGCGGCAACGCACGACGTCGTCGTCTGGGGCCCCGGCCAGGAGGGCCGCGATCGGAAAAAGGCGGGCACTCCCCTACTGAAAAAGCCGATCACGAGCGAACTCGGAGGCGTCTCACCGATCATCGTCGTGCCTGGCAACTGGTCGAAGGCGGACCTGACCTTCCAGGCCGAGCACGTCGCAACGCAGCGATTGCACAACGGCGGTTACAACTGCATCGCGGGCCAGATCGTCGTACTCTCGAGCGACTGGGCGCAGCGCGATGCCTTTGTCGCGGAGCTACGCGCCGCACTCGACCGGGCGCCGGTACGACCCGCCTGGTATCCGGGCAGCGATGATCGGGTGAGCGCAGCCATGAAGTCCTACCCGAACTCGGAGCACCATGGGAGCGACACGAGACTGCTGGTCGATATCGCTGCCGACGACGACGCATCCACCCTGCAGACGACGGAGTACTTCTCCCCCGTTCTCGGAGTCGTCGAGGTTTCGGGCACGGGCATCGAGTTCTTCAGTAAAGCCGTGGACACGGTGAATAGCGACTTCCTGGGCACGCTCGGCGCCAACGTCCTCATCGATCCGTCCACGCGGAAAAAGCTCGGCCCGGCCTTCATGGAACAGATTGCGAAGCTGCGTTACGGCACCATCGCAATCAACACCTGGACGGCCTTCGGCTATCTCACTCCGGGAGCACCGTGGGGCGGATTCCCTGGAGCGAGCCTGACCGACGTGCAGAGCGGCATCGGCGTGGTGCACAACGCACTACTCATTGATGGGGCAGAGCGCACCGTCACTTACGGTCCCTTCCGTCCGTTCCCTCGCTCGTTCGCGGGGGGTGAAGCCGCGATGTTCCCGAAGCCACCGTGGTTCGTCACAGCGCGATCCGCGGCGAAGACTGGCAAACTGCTGGTCAACTACGCGAAGAAGCCGTCCTGGCTGCGGATGCCCGCGGTCTTCGGTTCGGCGTTCAAGGCGTAGTTGCCCCGAGCCACTAGGCTGTCGCGCATCGACAAGCAACTGATTCTCGGAGCGTTCGAGGAATTTACCCCGAGCTTCATCAGCAACGCGTGGTCGCACGAGCGCAGCAACCCCGCGGCGTTTGCAACGCTCGAGTACTGGCAGGCGCTCGCCCGCGAACTGGACTCTGCGGGGTTCGATTTCCTGTTTTTCGCCGACGCCCTCGGGTACCCGATGCACGAAGACACGATTCCGGATGTCGTCGTGCGCGAGGCCGTACAGTTTCCGGTTCACGATCCGCTGACTCTGGTCAGCGGTCTCGCGGCGACCGTCGACCGTCTCGGGTTCGTCGTCACGGCATCCACGACGTCGGAGCAGCCGTACCTGCTCGCCAGGCGCTTCGCCTCCCTCGATCACCTAACCAAGGGGCGCATCGGCTGGAACGTTGTGACCTCCGACATGCAAACCGCTCTGGTCAAACTCCTCGGGGCGAACGACGTGACTCCACACGATCGTCGCTACGATCGCGCCGAGGAATTCGTCGACCTCACCCTGAAGCTCTGGGAGGGCGGATGGTCGGATGACCCGTTCATCGTCGACAAGCAGGCCCGCGTGTTCACGGACCTGAGCAAGGTGCACCGGGTCACCCACGACGGCGACTTCTATTCTCTCGACGGCTACTTTCCGGTCAGCCCGTCGCCGCAACGCACGCCCACCCTGTTCCAGGCCGGCGCATCCGCTCGCGGTGTCCAGTTCGCGGCGAGGGTCGCGGAGTGTTTCTTCATCCAGGAGCGCGATCTCGACAAGGCGGCGGCGCTGGTCCGAACGATCCGGCGGGAGGTCGAGGGTCGCGGTCGCCCCGGCGACTCTGTGAAGATCATCAACAGCATCTCGGTCGTAGTCGCCGACACGGACGAGGACGCGGCATCCCTGCGCGCCTCGCTTACGGCGGCCCCGAGTCGCGACGCCATGGCGGCGCTGTTCCTCGGCTGGAGCGGAGTGAACCTGCTCGGGCTCGACCCGGAGACGTCGCTCGACGAGCTGACAACCGAGGTCGGCCAGTCGACGCTCGCGATGTACCAAAACTCCGGGATGACGGTCGGTGGCGTCCTCGATGCACTGGCCGAGACCCTCGGCGGAACAAAGGTGACGGGCACTCCCGCGCAGGTAACCGACGAGATCGTGCGCATCGCGGAAGTGACCGATGTCGACGGATTCCTCATTGAACACACGTTCGGAAGCCTCTCCACCTACCGAGAATTCATCGACGACGTGATGCCACTGCTTCGCGAGCGCGGCGCGATTCCGCCGCATCCACGCACCGGCACGCTGCGGGAGATGCTGACCGGTACTCCGACCCCGCGACTGCGCCGCGAGCATCCGGGCTCAGCATTTCGGCCGGCCAAGTAGGGCAAATTCCCCGCCTCCGCGCCTAGGCTCTGAGCATGGCGGACGCGCTCGAGATCCCGACAGCGGGCGGCGTCGTTCGCGGATTCGTGGATAGGGATGTCCGAACCTGGCGAGGCATCCCGTTCGCCGCTGCCCCGGTCGACGAGCTGCGTTTCCGTGCGCCAGCGCCCGCAGCGCCGTGGACCGGCGTGCGCGACGCATCCGCCTTCGGGGCGAGCGCACCGCAGGATCGGAAGGGACCGTTCTCGGGCGCGGCCGCTAACACTCCCAGAAGTGAAGACTGCCTGACGATCAACGTCATCGCGCCCGCCGATGTGGCGAACGGCCTCCCCGTCATGGTTTACATCCACGGTGGCGGCTACAGCGTCGGGTCGCCGCGGGATTCCGCTTTTCGCGGCGTCAATTTCGCGCGACGGGGCATCGTCCACGTGACCTTCAACTATCGCCTCAACGCGTTCGGGTACCTCGATTTCGGCGGGTACGGTTTCGACAACAACCTGGGCCTCCGCGACCAGGTCGCAGCTTTGGAGTGGGTGCGCGACAACATCGCGGCGTTTGGCGGTGACCCGGCCAATGTGACCGTCTACGGCGAGAGTTCCGGTGCGAATGCCGTCACCACGCTGCTTACGCTGCCCGCGGCGAAGGGACTCTTTGCTCGCGCAATCGTGCAGAGCCCGCCGAGCAACGCCGTGTACCGACCGGAGCTGACAGGGGCATGGGCGCGGGAATTCATGGAGATTCTGGGCGTCACGCCCGGCGGCGAAGCGGAGGCACTCCGCACCAGCAGCACCGAGTCGCTCGTCACGGCCGCCCGGCTCCTATTCGAGCGCGTGCCCGACGAATATCCGGGCGACCAGGCGTTTAGCCCGGTCATCGACGGCGAGTATCTGCCGCAGCATCCGGTTGAGGCGTTGCGGGCCGGCCGCGGGCATCCGGTACCCCTGATCATCGGCAGCAACGGTCGGGAGGGTTCTGTGTTCTTCGGGCGACGCTTCATCCTTGCGACTTCGGACTCGCGCATCGACGGCCTTCTCGCCGAATCGTCACCCGAGGCGGCCCGGCAGCTGCGCACTGTCTACCGGATGCCGAAGCGTCGCGGACGCCTGGACTTCGGTGGCGACTTTGCGTTCTGGCTGCCGACCTATCAAATCGCGGCCGGACACTCGTCAATCGCCCCGACCTGGCTGTACCGCCTCGACTATGCGCCCCGACTGCTGCGCATGCTCGGCATTGACGCAACGCACGGGGCGGATCTCCTGACCGTCTTCGATCGCACGCGCACGTCCGTCGGCCGGCTGACGACCATTCTGGGCGGATCCCGCGCGCTTGCTGCGGTCAGCCGAAGAATGCAGGACTATTGGCTGCGCTTCGCGATCGATGGAGCGGTGGATAGCGCTTGGCCGCGGCACGACGCGTCTCGCCGCGCCAGCCTGGTCTTCGACAGTCCGGATCGGGTCGAGGACGACAGCCGCTCAGATCGGCGTCGCGCCTGGGATGAATTCATACATCTGCATTGAGGATCCCTGGCGTTGGGAATGGCTGCAGGTCCTCCGGAGGTTAGATCGCACGTGAAGAAGAAGATCGGATTCCTGTCCTTCGGCCACTGGCAGCCGGTGCCCGGATCTCAGACTCGAACCGCGCAGGATGCCCTGCTGCAGTCCATCGACCTCGCCGTTGCCGCGGACGAGCTCGGTCTCGATGGCGCATTCTTCCGCGTCCATCACTTCGCCAGGCAGCTCGCATCACCGTTCCCGCTTTTGTCGGCAATTGCCGCGCGCACGAGTCGCATCGAGATCGGAACCGCCGTGATCGACATGCGCTACGAGAATCCGCTGTATATGGCCGAGGAAGCCGCGGCCGCAGACCTGATCAGTTCCGGGCGACTCCAGCTCGGCGTGAGCCGGGGTTCGCCCGAGACGGCGCTGCGCGGATCTGAGTCGTTCGGTTTCGTCCCGCCGGAGGGAATGGATGACGCCGCGCTCGCGCGAGCACACACGGAACTGTTCCTCGCGGCCATCCAGGGCGCGGGTGTCGCGCCGGGCAACCCGCAAATGACCGGGTCTTCTGCCGCACTGCCCGTCATGCCGCAATCCCCCGGACTGGCGGATCGAATCTGGTGGGGAGCGGGAACCCGCGCGACGGGTGTGTGGACTGCGGAGAAGGGCATGAATCTGATGAGCTCGACGCTGCTGACCGAAGACACCGGTGTTCCCTTCGGTGATCTCCAGGCCGAGCAGATCCAGCAGTTCCGCGACGCCTGGAAGGCCGCCAGCTGGGAGCGTGAGCCGCGGGTATCCGTGAGCCGCAGCATCCTCCCAATCACCACCGATGAGGATCGCGCCTACTTTGGCGCGCGTGGATCCGACGAGCAGGAGGATCAGGTCGGCTATCTCGATGCCACCACGATCGCGCGATTCGGCAAGAGCTACGTCGGGGCACCGGATGCGATCGTCGCGGAGTTACTGCAGGATGCCGCGGTCCGCGAGGCCGACACCGTGCTGCTCACCGTCCCCAACCAGCTCGGCGTCGAGTACAACACGCATCTGCTGCGGACGGTTGCCGAGCACATCGCTCCCGCGATCGGCTGGGAGCCCGCAAGCTGACCCAACAGGCACAAATGCTGGTTCGGAGTCAGCCGAGCAGCGTTGCCAACTGCGCCGCGGTGAGCGACCCGAGCCCGGAACCGGATGCCGCAGCCTCGCGCGCGAGACGCTGAACGGTCGCGTTGAGCGGCGCTGACATCCCGTGGAGCCGGGCAACGAGTGCGATCTCACCGTTGAGGTAATCGGACTCGATCGAGGATCCACGAGCCAGCGACTGCCAGGAGGAGCCGCCGAGTTGTTCCGGCGTCCCGGGAACCGGGCGAATCCGGAAAACGTCGCCGCGCCAGGCGGCTTCCTCATCCTCGCTGGCCCACTGGATACCGGTCGCGCGATAGATCGCCTCGGCCTCGGCCTGGAGTCGATCAGCGATCGCGGCGCCTTCGGCGTCGATTGCTCCGAGAAGAGCCTGGACGGCGTTGCCCAGGTTGCTCAGCAGCTTGTTGTACTTCCAGCGCATCACATCCTCGACGATGTGGACGGTGAAGCTGCTCGCGGTCCAGTCCTCGGCGATCGTCGCGAGCAGTGCTTCGTCCGCTCCATCGGATGTGGCGCCATAACGACCGATGATGAACATGCCGCTCGTCGGCCCGATTCGAAGGATGACCTCGCCGGGCACCAGATGCACGGCCGGCAACCAGACGCAGACCCCGAACACGCGCGCAAATAGCCGCAGGGCGATCCGCTCGCTCTCGACCCCGTTCAGCGCGATAAGTACAGGCAGCAGTTCTCCCGCCGTCCCGAGGCGCACTCCCTGGTCGTCGAATACCGACGCATCCACCCACTGTTCGAGGGCGGTCTGCGCCTGCTGGGTCTTGGTCGCGAGCACCAGAACGTCGTCGCTGCGCAAGATCACACCGTCGGGCCCCGCCGCGGAATCGACTGGCACGAGAGTGTCTTCGTCGGATGTCCGCAGCCGCAGGCCGTTCCGGGCGATTGCCCCGCCGTGCTCCCCACGGGCGATGAGGAGCGGACGATTCTCTGTGCTGTGCTGGGCGAGTCGTGCTCCCAGCACTCCGCCGATGGCGCCCGCACCGATGATGATGTATCTCACCCGCTCAAGCCTGCCACGGCGGGAAGGGCTAGGTCGGCGTCAGCCGGAAGATCCGCAGCGTTCGGCCGGATGACCGTTCGTAACCGCGGTATCCCGGCCACTGCCGCTCGATGTAAGCCCAGGTCGCATCGAGATCCTCATCAGAGATGCGTGCCGAGTGCACCGCGATCCGCTTGCCCCTGACCGTGACGGCCGCATCCGGATGGGCGGCCAGGTTGGCGGTCCAGGCCGGATGAGTGTCGCGCGCGAAGTTACTGCCGGTGACGAGCATCGCTCCCCCGGGTTCCGGACAGTACATGAGCGGACTGTCCCGCTCGAGCCCGGACTTTGCACCCGTCGTATGCAGAATCAGCGACGGAACCAACACACCGCTCAGCGGATATCGGCCGCCAGACATCTTCGCCCACGCGCGCTCGAGACCCGGCATGATCGATGGTCCGAACCGACGGAATAATCGTGACCGCGAAAACGACGCGACGACAATCCTCACACTTCGCTGAAAGGAAGCCACGTTCGGATTGTGCCAGAAACCCCGGCTCACCTGTGAGCGCGGCTCGCCTTTCCGCGACCCCGGTTAGCATGTTCGGATGCAACCAGAGCGAAGGGCCATCGTGCCAACCGCTCGGTCGCTGCTCGCGAGGCGGTCTGCGGCGCGCAGAAGCGTGCTGGGCGCAACCGCCGTAACAGTCTTCCTGCTCTCCGCCACTCTGAGTTCGCTGGTCGCCCTCGGAGTTCGCGGCCCGCTGGTGGCCGCGCGCTCCACGCTCGTCTCGAGCGCGGTCGTCGACACATCCGTCGTAGTGTCCGCTCCGCCCGCAAAAGACACCGCCGTACAGGACGCCGGGGTTCGCCGGGTCATCCACGACACGTTTCGATCGGCACCGGTTCTGGTAACTCGGCACCGCATCGCAGCAACGGGCCGGACCGCGTCGACTATCGCCTGGACGATCACCCCGGATGCGCGCACCATCGTTCCGGCCGAGCTGGGCGATCTCGCCTACGGCTTCTCGCACATCGAGGCAAAGGTCGATGCGTCCGGATCGACTCACTCTCCGAGTGCCCAGTTGTCCGGTCATGCCGCGCAAACCGTTGCCGAGATGCGCGTCGCGATCGCGGCCGTGAACACCGTGCTCCCGATCCCGCTGACCGTGCTGTCGCTCGCCGGGCTCGTTGCGCTGCTCTTGTGCGCCCGATTATTGAGCACGACGCGCGAGAACGAGACGCGTCTGCTTCGGGCCCGTGGTGGTTCGGTGCGCACCGTGGTGCTCGCCGACATCGCCGAAGGCATACCTCGCGCCGTCGTCGCTGCCGCTGTTGGAGCAGCGGTCGCCCAGGTCGCGCTTGCCTACCTCCTCGGGCCGCCCACCGGCCCGGTCGAGATCCTTCTTGCGCCGATCGCGGTCATCGTGGCGAGCATCCTCATCGGTGCAGTCAGCGCCGCATTCGCCGCGCGCGCCGCGAACGGAGCGCCGCGCCCGAGCTCGGGTCGTGCCGTCGCGGCGACGTCGCTCAGTCTCGCAGTTCTGCTTGTGATCGTGTCCGCGATCGCCGTCTGGCGATTCCTGCAATACGGAACGCCCGTCGTCGGACGGGCACAGGATGTGGCTGCCATCCTCGCGCCGGCGCTCCTGCTCTGCACGGCCGCAGTGCTGAGCCTCGTCCTCTTTTTCCCGGTCACCGGGGCACTGCAGCGGAGAGCGGCCAGAAATCCGGAACTCAGCCGCGTGTTGCCGGCGCGGACGCTTCATCGAAACCCCCGGCTGTTCGCCGGCCCGATCGCGCTCCTCGTCATTAGCATCGCCACCGCGACTATGGCCGCGGGCTATGCGTCGACCTGGAACGGATTCCTCGGCGACTCCGTCCGGCTCACCACCGGCTCTGACGTGCGCGCGACCTTCGGCGGACCGGTTCTCGCTACCGATCCGTCGATGGTTCTCGATTCCCGCGCTTACTCGAAACTCGACGGAGTCACGGCGGTCACACCTGTACTGCGGGAGTCCGCGACGCTCGGCGACGTGAACGTGACCGCGATCGGCCTGGCAGCCCAGCGGGCTGCCCCCGTGATCGGCCCCGGCTCGTCGGTCATCGATGTCGCCTCGCTGGTCCGCGATCTCACCCCGAAACGGGACCCGCTCGGCGGGGTTCAACTGCCTGCTGGCACCCCCACGATTACTCTCACGGTCGCCACCGCGAGCACGAACGGCGGCTCCGGCTCCGTTGTGACGACGCTCTGGCTCGCGGATGCTCTCGGTGATCTCGCCCCGGTGGTCCTGCCACCGCAGGCCTCTGGACCAAAGGCCAGTGGATTGGTCACCCAAACGGTCACAGTTCCGCCCGCCGGACCATGGCGAATCGTCGCGGTCGACGCCGACATCACCGCGAGACGCCAGATTCGCGGATTCCAATATGGCATCGGGTCCCTCGTTGCCCGAACCGCCTCGGGCGAGGTTGCCGTGCCGATCCAGAACGCGAGCACCTGGACGGCCCAGACGGCGGCGTTCAATGAGGGAGGCGGGTCGGCGGGTCCCCGTGATTCGATCGGATTCTCGCGATCCAGCCTCCCCGGCGGCGCAAGCACCACACTGCGCCTGATGCCGGCTGGATCGACTACGGTTCCCATCGTCGTGAGCCAGGCGCTCGCGCTTGCAGACCAGTTGCGCGTCGGCGACCATCTCGACGTCGAAGGCGAGTGGGCATCCTTCAGCGCGCAAGTGAGCGGCATCGTGCCGCTCGTGCCGGGCGTGACGACGGAGGCCTCGCTCATTGGCGACCTGCCTTCGATCGACAACGGCTGGCTGCGGTCGTCGGAGCAGGTGCCCGCGCTCCACGAACTGTGGATCGCCGGGTCGCCGGTGAGCACGATAGCGCGAGAGACCGGTGACGCCAGCTCGGCGCGCGTCACGACGGCCGCCGGATCGGTGAGCCGGAGCTTCGTGAGCGGCGCCGTGACCGGACTGTGGATCGGGGCCGCGGGAAGCGCCGCATTCGCGATCGTCACCCTCTTCGCGTCTCTCGCCGCCATCGTGCGACGCCGACGAACCGAAGTGGGCATCCTCAGGGCGCTCGGGGTGAGCGGTCGGGACCAATCCCGTATGCGCAGGGTCGAGATCGGCGTTGTCATCGTGTTCGGCATCCTCGTCGGTGTCGTCGCGGGCACCGGGTTACTTCTCCTTACCGTAGGGACCCTGGCACGGTCATCCACGCCGGAGGCACCCGCCGTGCTGCCGCTCCTCCTCCGTTTCGATCCCGTTCCCCCGGCGGCACTGGCGGCCGGTCTGATTGTCATGTGCATCGTGATCGTGGCCCGATACGCGAACGAGGTTCGAAGGACGGCACGGATGGCAAAGCCATGAGAGCTGGACTGACCGGAGGTAACCTTCCGCTGCGAAGTGCGCGTGGGATCCGGGGCGGACTCGTCGCGCTGGGAATTGTCATCTTCGTGCTGTGCACCGCGCTGGTCGCCTGGCCGCGTGCCACGACGAACATCCTCACGTCCGACCTGCAGTACCGGATGACCGCCGCGAGCGCTTCAACGCGGGATCTCCAGTCAGTGATCGATGCAAGCAGCGGTTACGTCATTGGATATGGCCAGCCGCCCGCCCCAAACCTGAAACCGGTCTGGGATTCAATGCCGTCGACGCTCACCCGAGTCCGCGCAGAGATGCCGGCGTCGGTGCGCGCCATCACGGCGCCCGGGCGCTACGTCGGCCAGGACGGCGGATCGGGTGGACAAGGAATCTCCGCGAGCGGTCCACCCGATCCACCCGCCGGAAGTTCCTACCTGATGACGCTCGAAGCGAATCCACTACTGCAGTCCGACGCCGTACTCGTTGCGGGCACCTGGCCCGCGCCGTCGAAGGACTTTCCGGGAACTGGCATCCTGCAAGTCGCCATCGCGGCCAAGGCCGCCAAGCTCCTGCACTGGTCGATCGGCGAGACCCAGACTCTCAGCGGGGCTAACCACGAACCGGAGACGGTCAAGCTCGTCGGCACTCTCAAGCCCCGCGACGAAAGCTCCGACTACTGGCAACTGGACGGCGCGCGCGCGCAGGCCGGTGCGACCCCATCAACCGATGGCGATCACACCACATACGACGCCGTGATCTGGATGAACGCGAAGTCATGGACGACCGCGGGAGCCGCCTTCGCCGGAATATCCGTCTTTCCATGGTTCTCGGTCAGCGGTGGTGCACTCACCGGCGACAACGTCTCCCCGACAGTCGGCGACCTCCAGCGCTTCCTGTCGGTTCCGCGCAGCGTCGGGTCCCTGGGCTCACAGTCGCAGCTGAGGTTCACGACGAACCTGACATCCGTGACGGATGACTTTCTTGCTCGTGCGAGTCCCGCAGCCGCGGTGCTCAGTGTCGTCGGCACCGGACCACTCGGAACCGGATGCGCAGTGGTCCTGCTCGGGGTCATCCTGCTGGTCGACCGCCGGCGTGTGGTCATTTCGCTGATTCGTGCTCGCGGGGCATCCGAGCGACGTCTTCGCGGAACCGTGGCCGCCGAGATCGCCCTATCGACGGTACCGGCCGCCGTTGCCGGTGGGGCCTTAGCCGCCTGGCTTACGCCGGGCCCGGTGAACGCGCTCCTCGTTCTGACCGTTGTCGGGTGCGCCCTGCTCCCCATGGTTGCCGCAGCGGTGCGGGTCGGGGCGAGGCGCGACACCGTGGCACCGCGCGCCGCACAAAATCCGGTTCGCTGGGTGACCGAAATCGTGGTGCTCCTTTTGGCAGCGCTGAGTGTCGTATTGCTTCTACAGCGCGGACTCGATCCGGACTCGACCGCGGTGGGTGTCGATCCCCTGCTGACCCTCACCCCGATTCTCGTCGTCTCGGTCGGGTGTCTCGCGCTCCTGCGCGGATATCCGTTCGCACTCCGCTGGATCGGGACTCTGCTGCGCCGTCGACGCGGAGTCGTCGGGTACGTGGGGTGGGCAACGGCCGCGCGATCACCCGCGCGATTCCTCTCCGTCTTCGCCGTCGTCGCCGGAGTGAGCGTCACCATTTTCTCGTTCACGATCCTCGCCACTGAGCGCGAGGGCATCGGCGACGCCGTCCTGCAGAGGGTCGGGGCGGATGTCAGTATTTCGGCGCAGCCGCTCCAGACGGATGCTCCGGGCCGGCTGGCGAGACTCCCCGGGGTCGAGCATGTGGTGTCCATTGACTCCGCTGGCGGTGTCTCGATCACGCGAGTCAGCGACGCCGTCGCGCTGTTTACCGTGAACGCTAAGCAGCTGGCGGACGTCCAGGCGACGCTGCCACCATCCCTGCGTCAATTCGCCGGCCTCGGCGCGATCAGCAATGGGCGCACAACCGCGATCGCGGGTGGCTTCCAGCAGAAGCCTCCATCGACCGCCTCCATCCAGGGCAACTCCAACATCGCGGCGAACCTGCAGCCTCTGGTCGGCCCCTCGCCGACGTTCGTCAGTGACCCGCCATGGATCCTGCTCGATCGAGCCGCCATTCCCCGAGGCGCCGGGTTTACCGAGCAGCCGCTGGCGGTCCTGCTCCAGCTGGGGCCCGGCGCGGACACCGCGACAACGCGGGCGTCGATTCGACGGATCGTTGGCTCGAACGCGACCATCGTCGATGGCGCAGCGCTCGTTCGGGCGTCCAGGACCGCACCCGTTGTCTCCGGGTTCGAGGGGATCACCGCGCTCGCGCTGGGTCTTTCGGCCCTGATGTGCGGCATCGCCCTCGTCCTGACCCTGCTCATCAATACCCCGGCCAGGATTCGGCTGCTCGCCCGCCTCCGTGCCCTCGGCTTCGCCGGACGTCAGGCCGGCGGGCTGGTCGGTTGGGAGCTCGGACCGCTCGTTGTGCTCGGCGGCGTCGCCGGACTCGCGGTCGGTCTCGTTCTTCCGCCGCTGCTGCTCGGAGCCGTCGATCTCGCCGGTTTCACCGGGAGTGTTACGGACCCCGCGATCGTCCTCGATCCGATCGCGATTGCAGCGACAGTCGGCGGTTTCCTGGTCGCTGCGGCACTCGCAACGCTGGTAGCTATTGGTACCGCACGGCGAGCACGGGCGGCCGCCATACTTCGAACATCGGGAGAGGATTAGGCATGCAGGCTGAACGAGGGAACGAGGATGCCTCGATCGAGTGCGCGGATCTGGTGCGCATCTACTCGTCCGAGGGCGTCGAGGTGCAGGCCCTCCAGGGCCTCAACCTGCGCGTCGCCTCTGGCGAACTGGTCGCCATCGTCGGGGAATCCGGCTCCGGAAAGTCGACACTGCTCGGCATCCTCTCCGGGCTGGACCGGCCCACCGCGGGTTCTGCCCGAGTCGCGGGCCGGGATCTCACGAAGCTGAGTCGGGCCGCCCGTCTCGACTATCTCCGTTACGGCGTCGGATTCGTCTGGCAACAGACCACCCGAAACCTCGTGCCGTATCTCAGCATCCGCGAGAACGTCGCGCTTCCGATGGTCCTTGCCGGGGTCGCGAAGTCCGTGCGCGCAAGCCGGACGACCAACCTCCTCAGGCTCCTCGAAGTGGATGCGCTCGCCGACCGCAGTGTCGGCGAAGTATCCGGCGGCGAGCAGCAGCGGGCAGCAATAGCCATCGCCCTGGCCAATTCGCCGGCCGTGCTGCTGGCCGACGAGCCGACGGGCGAGCTCGATGAGGCAACATCGGTCGATGTTCTCGAAGCGATGCGACGCGTGAGCGCGGAACTCGGGGTGACGACGCTCATCGTGACGCACGATCCCACCGTGTCCGACCACGTGAGCCGGACGGTGCAGATCCGCGACGGTCGCACCTCCAGCGAGGTGCTGCGGCGCTCCGCCAGCGGCGGCGCCGTGATGAAGACGGCTGAGTCGTACACCGTCATCGACTCCCTCGGTCGCCTGCAGCTGCCGCAGGAATACGTCACGAGCCTGGACCTGCGGGAGCGGGTGCGCCTTGCTCTTGAAACCGATCACGTCGGCGTATTCCCCGGCGCGAATATCGCACTGCCATCGCCAGAGGTCGTGGACGAGGATGACGCGGATGAGTAGGCACGCCGGACCCGTGCTGCGAGCACGCGAGCTCACGAGAGTGTTCGGCAAGGGCTCCGCCAGCGTGCGGGCCTGCGACAACGTGTCCTTCGACCTGTCGCACGGGGAGCTCGTGGTCATCCGCGGACGTTCCGGCGCGGGCAAGACGACCCTGCTCAATCTGCTTGGAGCACTCGACCAGCCGACCACGGGTTCCGTCTATCTCGACGAGCTTGAGCTCACCGCTCAGAGCGAGGCGGCTCTCGTCGAAATCAGGCGCAGCCAACTCGGGTTCGTGTTTCAGAATTTCGGCCTGCTACCGATGCTGTCCGCCGCCGAAAACGTCGAGGTTCCGCTGCGACTGGCCGGCATGGAGGGCGCCGCACGCGGGGCGCGCGTTGCGGAACTGCTCGACTCGGTTGGGCTCACTGGACACGCCGCCCAGCGCCCAGCGGAACTGTCAGGCGGCCAACAGCAGCGCGTTGGAATCGCGCGTGCGCTTGCACGCAACCCTGCCGTTCTGCTGGCGGATGAGCCGACGGGCCAGCTCGATACGGTGACGGCCAACTCCATGATGGATCTCCTGGTCAACGTGGTTCGTAATCACGGCGTCGCGGCCATCCTCACAACGCACGACCCCGCACTCATGGACAGGGCAGATCGCGTTCTCGAACTACACGACGGCCGCATCCGGCCCTAGCGCGAGCTACGCGCTGAGCTCGGCGAAGTACGCCTTCATCGGTTCGAAGTAGTGGTCGCGCCAGCCCCCGTCTTCGTAGCCGCGGTGGTCGACGGGTACGTCGCTGTGGCGCACCCGCACGAGGGTTCCGCCGTCCACGGCCTCGAAGAGCACCTCGATGTGGGAGTCGGCATCGCCATCCGCGAATTCCGAGGTGCGCCAGGACTGCAGGATACGGCTGCCGAGATCGAGTTCGAGCGTTCGACCGTGGATGTAGTCATCCCACGCGGTGAACTCACCGCCGATGCGGGGGTCGACGACCGCCGCCCCGCCCGTCATAGCCGTGTGGCCGGTGCTCGACATCCACGCGTCATAGACCGCGGTCGGTGTGGCCGGTACCACGTCGGACTGTTCGAAATCGTAGGTCGCAGCCTGCGCTGTCATGAGCACCTCGTTGTCGTCGGAGCCGAATATACACTCGTCGATTGGTCGACTTATCTGGTCGATGTACGGCGATGCAGAAATTCGACAGGCGTTCGCGGCGCTGCAGCGAACAAATGGCGTCCACTACAAGGCAGGATTGTGCTCGTGCCAACTATCGAAGCTGGCCGGGCAGGAAATGACGCATGAGCATCGTTGGTACGTGGAACGTGTCGATCGTAACTCCCATGGGCGCGCAAGCGATCTCCCTGGAGTTTCCGGACGAGAGCAGCGGTGTGGCCCGCCGTGGGTCGGACTCCGTCCCGCTGCAGGATGTCTCGGTTGACGGCGATACCGCAACCTTCAGCGTCGCGCTCACTCAACCTGTTCGCGTGACCGGCCAGTGCACGATCGAAGTCGATGGCGACTCCCTGACGGGATCCGCACGCGCCGGCTTCTTCGGTACGTTCGCCCTCACCGGAACCCGCGCCGCGTAGCCTCACGGGCTCGGGGCGCGTACTTCCGGCCTCTAGCCGATTGGCTGGAGTGCGATGAACTCGGTGTAGTGGCTGTCGCCACCGCGGCAGGTTTGGTAGAGCATCGCGTAGTTGTGCGGCACCTGGCTCGTGTGAGCGGTGTACGCGTCCAGCGTCGCGACCAGCCCGATGACACGGTAGGTTCCCGCATCCAGACCGGTGAAGCGCACGATTGCGCCCGCATATGTCGGGAACGAGCTTCCACCACAGGACCAGTGCTCGCCCACGATGCGCATCCCGTAGTGGGCGGTCATGTCAACTCCGCCGCGGCAGGCGTTGACCTGGTCCTGGAACCCGGCCGTCCACACGTTCACCGTGTGGGCCCGCGCTGCGACAGCCGCTGCCTCCTTGGCTGCCGCGGCCGCCTGCGCGGCTGCTGCAGCTGCCGCCGCGGCCGCTTTGGCCGCAGCCTCGGCAGCTTCCTGGGCCAGGAGCGCGCGCTCCGGCGCGGCATCCTTGATCAGCTGGACGTCCGAGAGAACCGGCGCCTCCACATGGAATCGCGGTGCGACCCACGCGACTTCGTGCACCGGGACCACGGAGGCCACCGGTACGGGAAGACTCGCCCCGCTCAGAGTAGTGATGATGACCGCAGCTGCGACCAGCGTTAGAACGGCCCTTAAATTCCGGCCCATTGTGATCCCCCCAAGGATGCAAAAAGCAAACATGCACAACAATTTGGGGGTAGCGAGCGGATGCGGCCCCAGACGCAAATCGCTCTACTTCGACGGTAGCTGACCGATCCGCGTTCGCCTATGCCTCAAATGGGGGACAAAAATCGTGTTGGTGTGCGGTCGAATGCGGTTGTATGAACACCATGGCAACCGACACGGATCTCGTTCGAGAAGTAATTACGCGCTGGGAAACGGCGGTGCAAAATCGCGATATGTCGGGGACGCTGGCAAACCACTCCCCCGACATCCTCATGTTCGATGTGCCGGAGCCGATCCAGGCCAGAGGACTCGCCGCGTACCAGGAAACCTGGGACCTGTTCTTCACCTACAGTCCGGGTGGTGTCGAATCATTCCACCTGCGCGAGCTCGAACTGACGGTCGACAACTCACTTGCCGTCGCCCACGCGCTCCTCGATGTCGTCGATGTGAGGTGTCGACTGACGACGGTGCTGCGAAAAATCGACGGCGAGTGGATGATCGTGCACGAGCACCACTCGTCGCCATGGCCCGATCCCCGTTAGGGGACGGTCGTCAGGATGACCAGCTGCTGGGTAGCGCGGGTCATCGCGACATAGCGATCGACGGCCCCCTCGATCCCGGTCCCGAACGATTCCGGATCGACGAGGACGACCAGGTCGAATTCGAGACCCTTGCAGAATTCCGGCGCGAGTGAACGGACCCGGGAGTTCGCGGGGAACGCGATAGCCGGACCCGTGGCGATGACGCACGCGATGCCTTCTGAATGCGCGGTGAGCCAGGCCTCGAGAATCGACTCCAGTTCCGAGATCGACCCGCGCAAGACGGGAACTCCTGTGCTGCGAATGGACGTCGGCACGTTCGCATCCGGAAGGACGGCGCGGATCACCGGCTCGGCTTCGACCATCACCTCCTCCGGCGTTCGGTAGTTGATGCTCAGTGACGCCAGTTCGATGCCCGCAAGTCCGACTCGTTCGAGGCGTTCCTGCCAGGTTTCGGTGAAACCGTGCCGCGCCTGGGCGCGGTCGCCGACGATCGTGAAACTACGGGACGGACAGCGACTCAACAGCATCTGCCACTCGGCGTCGGTCAGCTCCTGGGCCTCATCCACGATGATGTGAGCAAACGGCCCAGCGAGCAGGTCCGGGTCGATGCTGGGCAGCGCGGCCTCATCGACAAGGCTGTTCTGGACATCCCGCCCACGCAGCATCGTCATCAGCAACAGCTCGGAGTCGTCGGCGGCGATCAGTTCGTCGACGACCCGATCCATCTGTTCACGATCGGCCGCTGCCGTGGCGGCACGGCGACGCGCGCGACGCGCTGCTTCCGGGTCACCCACTCGCAAGCGCGCGGCGTCCAGAAAGGGCAAGTCGGACACGGTCCAGGCCCGGGCATCCGCTCGCTGAAGCAAGTTGACCTCTCCCGGAATGAGCCAGGGCGCACAGATGCGCAGGTAAGCCGGCACCGACCAGAGGTCCCCGACGATGCCGATGGGGTCGAGCAGCGGCCACGCCTTCGCAAACATCCCGGTCAGTTCCTCGTTCTGCAGAAGCGATCTGCGCACCAGCTGAATCGGATCCTCCTCCTCGTCGAACTGGTCGATGAGGATGTCGAGGAGTGCCTCCCAGACCACGTCGCGTGCCTCGTTGTGCGGGGTTCCTGGATCCGCCGAGTCGAACGCCTCGGCCCACTCCGCGGGGCTCAGCCAGACGTCCGCCCACGGGGTCTCGACCGTGATGCCCACCTTTGGCGGCTGTTCGTAGTAGCGGACGGCGGCCTCCATAGCTGTCACCATGGCCGCGGATGACTTCAGCCGCGCCACTTCTGCGTTGGTCTCGGGGAGAGTCGCTTCACCTTCGATGACGAGGTCGCGAAGGGTGCAGATCTGGACGCTCTCCTCTCCGAGGCTCGGCAGGACATCGTCCACGTACGCCAGGTAGGCCTGGTGCGGACCAACGAAAAGTACACCGCCTCGACCCGGCGCGAGACGTGGATCCGAGTACAGGAGATAGGCGGCGCGATGGAGGGCGACGACCGTCTTTCCCGTACCCGGACCACCGTCGACGACGAGAGCGCCGCGGGAGCCCGCGCGGATGATCGCATCCTGGTCCGCCTGGATGGTGCTGAGGACGTCGCGCATGCGTGGCGAGCGGCTGCTCCCGAGGCTCGCGATGAATGCCGACTCGTCGTCGAGTGCGGCGTTCCCTTCGAATCCGTCGGGGGTGAACACCTCGTCCCAGTAGTCGCTGATGCGCCCGGCGGTCCAGCGATATCGGCGTCGGGTAGCAAGGCCCATCGGATTCGCAAAGGTCGCACCGAAGAACGGCTCAGCGGCCGGCGAGCGCCAGTCGACCAGGAGTCGACGTCCGGTGCTGTCGGTGAGGCCGAATCGCCCTATGTAGACCGGATCGGCCTCTTCGGTGGCGACGACGCGACCGAGGCACAGATCCAAACCAAACCGCCTCAGGGCTCGCAGGCGAGCGGTCATCCGATGGATCTCGAGGTCCCGCTCCAGAGCCTGCTGACCGCTTCCACCCGGCCGCAGCCGTTCGGCTTCGAGGCTTTCGGACAGCTCGGTGATCGATTGCTCGAGGCTCTGGGCGATCGCAGCGAAATGCTCCTCGTCGGCGGCTATCAGCTTGGGGGTGCCTTTGGCGGCGAGACGGGTGGGCAGGTCGAACGCGCTGGTAGTCAGAGTCACGATCCACGATTCTCCGACACTTCAGGGGGCTTGCGGCAAGCCCCCCGGCGGCAGGTATATTGAAGGTGGAGGGAAGTGGCACCGAGTGCCCGCCCTGTGCTCGTCGTAAGACCGAGCACCACCGGATCACCGATCCCTGGTACCGCCGAAGTCGTGTGCCTCGAACGATGCGTGATCCTCGGTGCGACCGCGTGTCGCCGGGGACGCTTCCGGGATGCCGAAGTCCGGCAGGTCGGCTTCCGCTGCAGGAATCGGCGCGTGACCGTATTCGATCGTGTCGCTGCGGGTCTGGGTTGCTTGTTGTGCCATTTGTCGTTCCTTCCACACGTGGCCCGAAACTGGCCGGACCGCTCGTCACTAACCGTCAGAATAAGCAGACCGTGACGGCTGGTGCACCGGGTTGACAGGCGACGATCAGCTTGATCAATCGGGGGGAAACATCACCATTCCCGACGCACCGTGGCCCTGGGTCCTGCCACCAGGGTCGCCGCTGGGACATCGCCCGCTACGATCGCGCCGGCGGCGATGACGGCGTCTCGCCCAATGCTGACGCCCGGAAGAATTGTCGCGCCCGCGCCGATCCACACGTTCTCCGCCACATCGATGGACGCACCGGTGAGGTAGAGCCGCCGTTCCTCCGGGTCGACCGGATGACCGCTGGTGATGAACGTGACTTTGGGGCCGACCATCACCCGTTCGGCCAGCCGGATGCCGGCGTAGTCCAGGAACGTGCAGCCCTGGTTGATGAACACGCGAGGTGCGAGGTCCAGGTGCAGGCCATGGTCCGTGTAGAACGGCGGGTAAATGGTGGTGCGTTCCGGCAGTGGGCGGCCGAGGATCTGCTCGAACAGCTCCGCTTTGCCGACCTCATCCTCGAAGGGCAGCACATTGAGGCGAGAAGTAAGCTCCGTGGCTCGAAGAACCCGCTCGGCCATCGCCTGGAACTCCGGACTGTGGATCAGCATGAGACGGTCGATCGGCATCCCACCATCCTCGCCCTCACCCCCGTGAACAGATCAGGAGACACGCTCCGCCCGCGGACTATCGTCGCTCAACTGCGGAAGCTCTGGATGCGGGATCGGAGCAATGCGGTCTTCAAAGAAGAATTGGGAGAGCCGAGCGCGGAGGCGGCGGGTCAGCCCAATGCGCCCTTTCGCATCGGGTCGCAGAAGAATCGGCCTGTAGTCGTCGGGATTGTCGAGCCGCCAACGCTCCGACGGATCGACATCCTGGTGAACCTCGACGTATTCGCCACCCGGCAACCGTACAACTCGGCCCGTCTCGTAACCGTGAAGGAGTATCTCCCTGTCCTTCTTCTGCAGCGCAAGGCAGATCCTTCGACTCACGGTGAATGCGAGGACGGGGCCAAGGACGACCAGGATCTGGTAAAACGCGAGCACGGATTCGAGGCTCAGAGAAAACTGAGTTGCAACCAGGTCCGCGCTGCCGGCTCCCCACAGTGCGCCATAAAACGTCAATCCAGCCACTCCGATCGCGGTGCGCGTCGCAGTGTGCCTCGGGCGTTCGAGGATGTTGTGCTCGCGGTTGTCGCTCGAAATCCACCGTTCGAAAAAGGGATACAGCAGGATGCCGAGCAGAAAGATTGTGACCACCGCGAGAGGAATCAGAATGTCCAGTGCCCAGGTGTGACCCAGCCAGACGAATCCCAACCCCGGCGGAACGAGCCGGAGCGCGCCATCCAGGAATCCCGTGTACCAGTCGGGCTGGCTTCCCGCGGATGCCTCGCCGGCGGCCGAGGGCCCATACAGCCACACCGGGGAGATCGTGATGGTCGACGAGATCGCCACGAGCAGCCCCACGACAATGAAGAAGAGGCCCAGCGCTCGAGTCGCCGCGTTGGGCAGTACCGGAACTCCGACCACGTTGTCTTCTGTGTGCCCGGGAGCGGCCGATTGAGCGGGCCCGTGCACGAATCCGGCTCGGATACGCAGCGCGAGCAATCCGGCCAGAACCACGGGAACGACGGCCACGTGTATCGGATACAGGTGCTCGATGATCTGGCCAGGAAATTCGCCGCCGAACAGGAGAGCCGAGGCCCAGGTGCCCACGACCGGAATGCCCAGGACGATACCCTCGACGATACGCAGCCCGGTGTCGGATAGTACGTCGTCCGGCAGAGCGTATCCACTCCAGCCGCCGACCAGCGCAACGAAAGTGATCAGGAACAGCAGAACCCAGCCGACCAGCCGCGGGCGACGGAATCCGCCGGTAAAGAAGGTGACCAGCGTCTGCAGGATGAGCGATGCTGGCAGGAGCAAAGCCGCCCAGTGATGGACCTGGCGCATCAGCAGACCGCCGCGTACGTCGAACGAAATGTCCAGGGTCGAACGAAACGCCTTCGACATCGTGACGTCACGCAGGGGAGCATACGTTCCGTGATAGGTCACCAGGCTGCTCGATGGCGAATAGAAGAACATGAGGAAGAGACCACTTACGAACAGCACGACGACGCACGCGAGCGAGACCACTCCAAAGAAGTTCGACCAGTGGAGAGGGAATCGGCGTCGCCGCAGTTCGGCGATGAAGGCGGCCAGCCTGCGGCCTCCAACAGTGCTGTTCGCGACGTAGTGAGCCGCCCGATCGGTGAGTGTCAGTCTCGTTGGCACGATCCTCCCTATGTCACTCATTAACACTGAACAGTCGACCAAAATGTGACACTGGGGCCGCGATTGTGATGAGTCTCTCAGGATTCACAAAGGGCGCATCGGGTCGATCCGGGATTGCCTATGCGACCTCGGAGCGTCGATAGATGTTGACGATCGCGCCAGAGGACAGGGCCTGACTCGACGTCAGCGCGAGCCTCGTGAACGGGAACCCGTCGGGGAACAGTTTCTTGCCGGTGCCCAGAACGAGTGGGTAGACGATGAGGCGGTATTCGTCGACCAGGTCGTGCTCGGCGAGCGTCCTGATCAGGTTGCCGCTCCCCCACACCCGGATCTCGCCGCCCGGTTGCGTGCGGAGCTTCGCCACCGCAGCGGGCACATCCGGGCCGAGGAGTTGTGAGTTCTTCCAGCCGACCTCCTTCAGCGTGCGCGAAGCGACGTATTTGGGGATGCGGTTATACCGCTTGGTCAACTCCCCCGTAAAGCCCTCAGCGTCCTCGCTCCACGTGCCCCACGCGCCCGCGAAGATCTCGTAGGTTTTACGACCGAGTAGCAATGCTTCTGTCTTGTTCTCCCACTCCTCGATAATTTCCTCTCCACCCGGATACTCAAACTGCCAACCGCCGAGCTCGAATCCGCCCTCGCGGTCCTCTTCCGCACCACCCGGCCCCTGAACGACGCCGTCGATCGTCATGAATGCCTGAACCACGATTGAACTCATATTCGTTTCTCCTTCGATTCGATATTCAGAGCCTGGACTTGTCGCTCGTGCACGTCGCGCACCCACTCCCAGCCGGGCTTGGGCGATGGACCGATCCGAGGGTCGCCAGAATCGCGGCCGTCACGCAACGCGAGCACGTACGCCCGGTCTTGATCGATTCGCTCCCGCAACTCACCAGATCTGGCGACGGATCCGTGACCCGGAACGACGACATCGACATCCTCTGCGAAGGCCTCGAACAGCGCCAGCGCGGCGAGGTAATCCCCGATCGGGTCAGCGGCATCCCTCAGGTCGAGCATCGGAATGAAGACATCAGAAAGCATGTCGCCAGCGATGAGAACCCCTCGGTCCGGGATGAACAGCGCCGCGTGGCCCGGCGTGTGCGCCCTGTGTTCGATGATCAGGGCGACCAGGCCATCCCACGGAATCTCCGTCGCGATGGCGGGAAGGCCCGTGATGTCGCCGAGCAGGTCGAGCGGTGTGTCCTCGGGGATGCCGAACCGGCGCGCATCGATCCCACCCGCCAGACGATCTCGGGCAGTCGTTGCGGCAAGCGCGGTGGCGTAACGGGGTGGCGCACCGAAACTGGCGTGCCAGAGCATGTGATCCCAGTGAGGATGCGTCGAGAAGCCGGCGACGACGGTCCGCCCCGAATCGGCCAGGTCTTTGGCGAGGCATGTCATTTCGTTGCCAAGGATCCCGGGGTCGACGAGAAGCGCGCCGGCCCCGCCGTCGACGACGACGCTGCTGCTCTCGCACCACTCGCTCACGTGGATCTGCACACCGTCCGCCACCTGGTTCAGCACGGCAAAACGCTACCGTTCTGTGCACCCGTCGACAACGATGAACGACCGCTCGATCCATAAGCCTCGTGCACACGCCATGAGCGACTTTGACAACCAGCCGCTCGAAGCGCACTGTCGCTTCCGATGGATTGGTTGGTATGCGATGAGTAATCTCCCATGACCTCGGTCCTTGTCACGAGCGCCCGTGGATCCAACGGTCACGGCTACGGGGCGGTCCTGCAGTTCGCCGCTGACGGCACGTTGCTTGGGCCATTCAGTCGGGATGGTCGGATATCCGACCCTCGCGGCCTTACCTGGGACCCGACCGGGGAACTCGTTTATGTCAACAGCGGTGACAACCGGGTGCTCGCGCTTGATCGACGCGGGGATGTTGTTCTCGACTCGGGGCGCATCGAGGGGCTTGACCCTGGCGGGGCGCTATTCGGGCCAGACGGTCGGTACTACCTCGGGTTGCGGCATCGGCGGACGATCCTTGCCCTGCCAGCGCGTCTCGACCGTGCGGGAGAAGCGATTCTTCCTGACGAGGTCGTTCCATTTCCTCGAGGTTTCGCCTTCGGGGCCAGCGGTGAGCTCTATCTGGCTTCTGGCGTTGGCCCCTCCGGCGAGGGCGAGAACACGATCGCCGTATTCGAGGATGGAGGGTCCCTGCGGACATCCCGCCTGGTGGACGACGAGGAACTGAGTCCACTCGATCTGGTCGTCGCGCCGAACGGCAACATTCTGGTCAGCAGTGAGTGGCCTTTCGGAGCACCGAACGCGATCTGCACCGTCCGCGAGTACGACCGGTCCACCGGATTGTTGGTCCGAGTGTTTGAACCTGAGTCCGGGCTAGGTTTCGCGAAGCCCCGTGGGTTGCGGTTCGGAGCCGACGGACGTCTCTATTGCGTCGGGCAAGATCACGTTATTGCGTTCGACTTTCTGGCCGGGACCTCCGTCGGTGTCGTTGCGCGACTTCCGAGACTCACCGGCCAGGCTCTTGTTCTGTGGGACGGAGGGCCGAGCCCCGCTCGACGATCGACCAGTCGCTGACCCGCGACTCCGTTTGCCCGTCCAGCGCCGCAATTGCGCACGCGACGCCTTGAGCTCGAAGCGACTGGGCGACCGTGGTGATCGACCAGTCCGACGCTTCCCGCGAATCGTCCCAACCCGTGACGGCAAGATCCGACGGCACGGCGAGGCCCCTGCTTCGGGCGGCCCGAAGTACACCGATGGCCTGCTGATCGCTCATCGCGGCGATCGCATCGATGGATCGTTTCGACAGGAGCTTCGCGGCGAGCTGCTCGCCGTCGACCGCACTGTTGACGCTCGCGACCGCAACGGTGACATCCGCCCACGGAATAGCGAGTTCGTTGGCTGCGTCCCTGAAGCCCTCCAGCCGTTCGCGTGTGATCGGAAAGGATGCGGCAGCGGGATCGATCCCATTTGCCACAAAGGATGCCCTTTCGCGGTCGAGGGGGAAACTCAGGACACCGGGGTGTTCGGACGCAGCGAAGGCAATCAGCGCGATCGCGTGCGCAGCCGCCCGGTTGTCGATGCCCACAACCGGAACGCCATGCACCGAAGGACCGCCATGAATGACCACGGGACGTCGCGTCTTGCGAACCGCGTCGAGCACCGGATCGTCGTCGGTTGTCGCCCAGACGATGAAGGCGTCAACGGCCGTCGCCGCGACCCTCGCGGTGTCTTCCTCTGAACCAACAATCGGGACGATGGTGAGGCCGAATCCGCGCTCGACGCACACCTCTGCGACGCCGGCCAGGAACGATGTCGCCTGCGGATCCTCGAACGCGTAGGTCAGGTGCTCGCCCAAAACAACGCCCAGTGTGCGAGTGCTGCCTCGTCGCAGTGATCGGGCGTTCGGGTCCGGGCCGGCGTATCCGAGCTCGGATGCGACGGCCAGCACCCTCGCTCGCGTTTTCGTCGCCACGCGATCGGGCCGATTGAATGCGAACGACACCGTCATCACAGAGACGTCTGCTCCGCGTGCAACATCCACCATGGTGGTGCGCCTGCTCTTGTCCGTCGACGCCATGGCGCCATACTATCTGTATATCGTTAAACAGAAGACCTCCGACAACCGGCTCGCTACGCGGATTTCGGCGATCCCGGCGTTCGCAGGGTTCGCCGTATTCGGGGCTTTCTGGGGCACCTGGGGCGCGTCGATTCCGCGTATCAAAGAGCAGGCCGGTGTCGACGACGCCCAGTTGGGAATCGCGCTCCTCCTTATCGGCGCCGGGGCGCTTCCCGCCATGCTCTTCGCGGGACACGCGATTGATCGCTGGAGATCACGCGCGCCGACGATCGCCGTGATCGCCCTCGGCGTGTTCGGGGCGGCCAGCGTGACGTTGGCGTCGAATCTCACACTCCTTTGCATCGGCCTTACCGTGGTCGGCGCAGCCAGCGGAGCAACCGACGTCGCGATCAGCTCCATGGCCGGTCGCGCCGAACAGGCCTCGGGCCGACCCGTCATAGCCCGCGCGAACGGCGTATTTTCCAGCTTCGTCGTGTTGTCGAGCCTCGGGACGGGAATGCTAGCCGCGCTTGACATTCCGACTCCACTGGCATTCGTAATCGTCACCGTACTCTCCGTTGCGGCGGGTATCGTCATAGCCCGGGCCGACTGGCCACCGGTGAGCGCTTACAGCAGAGAGCATTCTGGGGACACCGATGGCGCGAAAGTGCGCGGTCCATTGGCGCCACTACTCTTGATCGGAATCCTCGGCGCGCTCGCGTTCGCCAGCGAGAATGCCCACCAGAGTTGGAGCGCTTTGGTGTTCCACGATGTGTTACACGCGAGTCCGGCATCGAGCGCGCTCGCTCCCGCAGTCTTCGCCGGAGTAGTGGCGGTCACGCGATTCTCAATCGGCGCGATCCGTCCCGAGCGATCGCGCACCGTCCTGCTTGTCGGCGCGACAGCGGCCGCGATCGGTGCCACGGTCATTTCCGTCGCGGACTCGATCCCAATAGCCGTTCTCGGACTCGCGATCGCGGCCGCGGGCACCGGCGCCCTCTACCCGACCCTGCTCAGCATCGTCTCCCGCAACCTGGCGGAGTCACACCGCGGCCGCGCAACCTCCCTGGTCGCGATGGTGTCGTATGTCGGCTTTCTGCTCGGACCCGTGTACGTCGGCTTCATCGCGCAGCAGGCGGGATTGCGCGGGGCGATGCTCGGCGTCGCCGCTCTCGGCATCCTGCTGCTGATCCTCGCTGCACCGCTCCTGAAATTGAGCCGGTTCACCGCGGAATCGACGCAGTGAAAGGCGTCGAGGGTAAGTTGAGGAACGTGAATAGCCGTGTAGGGCGAATAACCCTGGTCGTCGTAGGAGTGATCCTGCTGCTCGTTGGCGTCGTTTTTGCCGGGCAGGGTTCGAGTCTGATCCCGGGCAGTGTTATGACGGGTGACCGGATGTGGCTCTACATCGGGGCGGTCGTGGCGATCGTCGGCATCGTCCTGATTGTGCTCGGGCTGCGTCGACGAGGGCGCAGCGCGAGCAAATAGGCGCAGATCTACCCTCGTGGTCGGAAAGATCTTCCGACGGCCGCCTACGAGTTGGCATAGACGTCGAACGACGTGGGAGTGCACGTGTAGGTGGAGTTCCCAATGACGTGCGTGCCATTTCCAAGTCGAGCGCATTCCTGGCCAGCGTTGATAAGCGCTGGCACGACGAGCGCAATGACTCCCGCCGTGAACAGAATCCCAACGGCCGAGATGATGATGCCGGCAAGCGCGAAGCCGTTCTTGTGACCGGAACGCTTTGACTGCGCCATCGCGACGATAGAAATGATTAAGCCCGCGATATCGATGAACCCAAAAAACGAGAGCACGAATCCGATAATCCCCAGCGTTCGTCCGGGCCTCTCGGGCGGTGCCGGCGGACGCGAGTATGCGGGGTACTCGATGTTCGGCACAGCCGCAACTGTGGGGACGACGTCTTCGCTCATGAGGGAAACTTAGCGCAGTCCGCGGGACCGGCTGCCCGACTCGCAAGAAACGCGGTCGCCCTTTTTGGAGCCAGTGCGGTAGTGGGTCCCGCCTGACATCCGTCGCGCAATAGGCGCCTCGCCGATAGGCTCGCTGCATGTTCCCGAGGTGGCCGCTCCGCAGACGAGCGCTCTACAACCTCTGGCTGGGTGGTGTCATCGCCGCTGGTTCGATCCCGGCCTTCATCTGGGAGAGCCACGCTGCGGTCATTGGGATGCTGCTCGGCGTCGCGCTGTTGATCTCAGGCCTCGTCGCGTACAACCGGTCCAAGGCCCCACAACTCAAGCAGCCAGTCAAGCTATCCGACTAACGTCGACGGGCTCGCGAGCGCCCACCTAGCGACAGTCAGGACCGCGTGCCTGCGAACCAAATGACCAAGACAACGGTCAGCCAGACGACCCCGAACGACGCGATGAGAATTCCGCCACCGCGCATGTGTTCAACATCCCGCCCCTTGCGCCGATCCGACGCGGAAGAGCCTTGGTCTTCCGCTGATAGGGCTGCGTCCCATCGGCACGGCCGTCACATTGCGTTCACCCGCTGCCGAGAACCATCTGGGTTCGCAATGCGCCGGAACCGGCGCGATGGGGGCCCCGCGTGACATCCCTCGTGCAATTGGAAGTGTCCGCCCATAAATGAGCGGCCACTTCCAATTACGTTGGGCTGACAAGATTTGAACTTGCGACCCCTTGACCCCCAGCCTTGGCGACGCGTCCCTATGTATGCCCGGTAGTCTCGCCCGGTCCCTTATTCACGGGTCGCCCGTGCCGCCCCGTGCCACCATGTTCCAACTCGTCTCTCGCGGTCTGTGTCCGACCAGTACCCTTGGCGCATGGCATGGGATTGGGCAGCGATCGGTGCGTGGATACTGAAATTTGGCGTCATCGTGATCGCACCGCTCGCTGGAATCCTCGGCACTCTGCTCGGTGCGAATATCGCAAATCGAAGCGCACTGCGTCGATGGAAGGCCGAGCAGCAAGAGTCCCGGCTCTCGATCGCCCGCAAGGCAGCGATAGAGGTAGCCGAATCGAGCTACCAATGGGCCTCGGCGCAATTTGGTTATGGTCGTCTTCAGCTCGGCATTGGGACGGACAACGCCCCCACTTCAGAGAGCTATTCGGAAATGGTCGGGGCGGCGCAGACTCGCCAGGTCATCGCGTTCGCAACGCTCTACGTGAGTGTGTCGCACAAAGCAACTGTGGACGCCGCCCGCGAACTGGAGGAGAAGCGCAAGCCACTAATCGCATTCCTTGGTGACGATGCCGCGGGCGTGCTCAACAACACGGGCGAAGCAAGAAACCGCGCGCTCGTGCGGCTGATTCAAGGGTGGTCTGAATTCGATACGGCGATCCGTGACTACATCGAAGCAATCGCCCCGCTTCTCGCTCCGGTGCCCGAACCGTGAGCACCGCGGATTGGGCGCTCGTCGTCTCGATCGCGGCGGCGGTGATCGCTCTGGGGTCGGCTGCCTTCGCAGGCTGGCAAGCGATTACT
Organism: Galbitalea sp.; assembly: GCA_036271795.1. Classification (GTDB taxonomy): domain Bacteria; phylum Actinomycetota; class Actinomycetes; order Actinomycetales; family Microbacteriaceae; genus Galbitalea. Next base: position 4,228 of record DATAZY010000020.1, on the reverse strand, counting down.
GCGCACCGTGCTCGAATCGCGGATAACGAGGGGACCCTCGTGGAAATGGGCACCTGCTGAATGGACCGCTGCCGATATCATCGAGATTCGCTCGAGCGGGCCCGACGACGCTAGGCGCGTTTGGGCGCGGTTCAACACAGATAGGATTCGCTACGTTCGGAAGGCTCGCCGCATTCGTCCCGGGGAATCACTCCGGTTCGAGATTTCAGGCAAACAGACCTCATGGGATTGGCACGAGCGGAACACACCCAATCAAGGGAGCAGCACACACCATCGGCAGCGTTCTACTATGGCGGTCTGATCACCTGGCACAACCGCTACAGACGCCGATTCTCCTTGCCGATCGAAGGGGCAATTTACCGGCAGGTGCGCCTCGATCCCGAGCCATTCCCTCACGACGGTTCAGATCGCGAGGCGTAGGCGCGATCAGTGGACACCGCTAGATTTAGCTCGTGCCCTCGAAGGACGAAATACTCGCGGCTATTCGACGTGAGGCCGCTGCTAACAACGGCGTCCCGGTTGGGCGCGATAAGTTTTTTGTCGCCACCGGGATCAAAGAGAGCGCATGGCGCGGGCGGTACTGGGCTCGTTGGGGTGACGCCCTAGTCGAGGCCGGATTCGAGCCAAATTCGTGGGCTGTGCAAGTTCACACAGATGCGGACTTGATCCGTATGCTCGCCGAGTTCGCGATCGAATTGGGCCATTATCCAACGTCCGCCGAGCGCAGCATGAGGCGGCGGCAGGATGATTCATTCGCCGCGGCCAATACCTTTGACGAGCGGCTCGGCAGCCGAGATACACAGCTCGCTTTGCTACTCGACTTCTCACTCGCGACCGAAGAGTTCAGCGAGGTCTACGACATGGTGCGCCCGCTAATGAAGAGCGTCGAGGCTCCACCGACACCGCAGCAGATCGCGCTCGGGATCACTGGCACCGTCTACATGATGAGGAGTGGCAAGCACTACAAGATCGGCTTCAGCGCGCATGTTGGACGACGCTCTTACGAAGTCGCTCTGCAACTCCCCGAGAAGCTCGAAGTGGTCCATGAGATCGAGACCGACGATCCCGAAGGCATTGAGCGGTACTGGCACCAGCGCTTCGCGAGCGAACGCACGAACGGCGAATGGTTCCTGCTGACCGATGCCGACGTTGCCGCGTTCAAGCGGCGTCGCGCTTTCATGTGAATGTTCCCAATCGGAGGCGAGTCGGCGTGCTCGGAAATGTAATCTGGCGAGTCGTGCAGTGGCTAATTCTGCTCACGGGCTTCGGCTCTGTGCTCATCGGTGTTGGCTCCGACGATCCGGCCTTGAGCAGAACCTTTTATGTCATCGCAGCGGTGAGTTTCGGCTGGACGCTTCTGGCCTATGCGCTGGTGGCGTGGGCGAGATACCGTCGGCGCGAACCCAAGGCCCCCGCCCTCACCCCTCCCGACCAATGACGCGCATGGTTAACGAATCCGAATCCGAATCCGAATCCGAATCCGAATTCGTGCTCGTGCTCGTGCTCGTGCCTGGCGGCAATATCGCGATTTGGCCCGAAGTTAAACTCGGGCGAGCGTACGCGCACATCATGGAACTACAGCAGCGAATCGAGGAGTGGGAGTCACTTCGACCCCTCCATTCGAAAGCCACGCAAGTCTCTGAAAATGAGCTATCGATCACCGTCGAGGTTCACGTCGCGCCACCGCTGGAGGCCCTGGCGACAATCTTTGGGGACGCAATCCACAACCTACGGAGCGCTCTCGACGCGGCCACTTGGGAAATGGCGAATTTCGAGGGTCGTAGTCCCGCAACCGAAGATGCGCAGCGAGCGGTGCATTTCCCCTTGTACGACGACAATGCGAAGTTCCAGAAATGGGCTGACCGAGTTGGGTCAATTCCCGATCAATTATTGGCCCGTTTGGAAGCACAGCAGCCCTACAACAGAGCAGCCGCTCTCGCGAAGCTGGACCAGGTGAACACACTCGTAATGCTCCACTCGTTCGACATTACGGATAAACACCGAAACTCGATCAGCGCAGTCGGAGCAGTTCGAGATTTTGCGACCACGACCGTCTCAATCAAAGGTGACGCCCGGGAGCTAACTTTTGCGCCGGAGGCCCGAGCGCCATTGGAAACCGGCGCAGTCCTTCTCAGAGCTATCTCGCCGAAACCTATCGAGCTAATTGGCTTTGTCAGCGGCCCGATTACGGCTCAATTCGATATTCCGGCACGCGGAGGATTTGCTCCCGTGCTTGAGGTTTTGGGCACAATGGCCGGAAAAGTCCGCGTCACGTTGGATGGGCTGTATTCGGTGGAGTCGCCGCCTGACAACTCCGACACTTCGATCCTCGTTCAGATCGACGCGGGACGGGTCAAAACGACAAGCGAGCCACGCGCCGAGAGCTAGCGACGGGTCGGATCGTTCGCGCTCCCGGGCACGACAAGCCCGATCCCGGATCACCGCCGTGCCTCCGCGTGATTCCGCTGGGCTGGGCGAAATCTGCGAGAGTCCCTCGGCTCGCTCGCGTTAATATGCCAGATTTATGAAGTGGTCGAGAGAGTACACACCGGAGGCACGCGGACCGTACGATCGGCGCCATGAGCTCGCCTCGACCGCGCTATTTCGGTATGACAACGAACGAGCGCCTGTTTGCTGCGGGACTAATCGACCCTTTTGATTCCGCCATCGATCGCGGTGATCGAGGAGCAGCAATGGCGATCCTGAGCGAAGTTGAATTTGACGCCTCACAGGGCGCCCAAATTGTCGACACAATTTGGGCGAGCCAGCGCAAGTACCGCTATTCGTTCGCGCCGCGATCGCGCTGACTTCCGGCCGAAACCGTGTTCATCGAAATGAGCTAGGTTCCGCCCCTTGAGCGGACCCGACGTGGAAGAGCCTTGCTCCTCCACTGACAAGGCTGCGCCCCACCGGCACGGCCGTCACATCGCACGGTCACGCGTTGGCTTCGGGTATTGCGAATGCGCGATGCGCCGGAACCGGCGCGGCGGGGACCCCGCTTGGCACGCCTCGTGGCACAAAAAATGGGCCGCTCTCGCGACCCATTTTCTCTGCCCGTCGGGCTGACAAGATTTGAACTTGCGACCCCTTGACCCCCAGTCAAGTGCGCTACCAAGCTGCGCCACAGCCCGTGGCTTGCCGTCGGCCCGAAGAAGCTCGGTCCAGACAACTCGAAAAGCTTACCGCAGCCACGTCTTCAGCTCGGGCCACGCTGCGGCGAAACCGGGATGCAGCGGAAGGTCATCCACCTCAGCGACCGAAACCCAGCGCAGTTCGTGACTCTCGTGGTCGCCGACGACCGCATCGAAGGGCTCGAGTGCCTGAGCGATGACCGTGGTGTATGACCAGAAGCCGAGATCGAGAACGCTCGTGTGCAGGATGTGCAGCGACTCGCTCGGCACGTTCGCCTCCTCGTGCGCCTCGCGAAGAGCGGCCGCCTCGGCCGACTCCCCCGCCTTGCGCGCGCCGCCCGGGACTCCCCAGGTGCCACCAAAGTGGCTCCACGCGACCCGGTGCTGCATCAGGATGCCGACTGCCGGATCCCACACGACAAGACCCGCAGCCCCGAACCGTCCCCAGAATCGCTGCCCGTCCGGGCCCTCGACCCAGGCATCCCCCGGATCACGCTCGCCGATAGGCGGAAGCGGTGGCGGAAGACTCACGCTTCCAGTCTGCCGTGTTTTGTTGGGGAAATTCTTCGCTCGAACTTTTCCACAGATCTTGCGTGACTTTCGAATCTGTGTTCTAGTTCTGGGAGAATTGGGTTATGTCCGATTCGACCGCAACCCTGGCTCCGAGCATGGCTTCGAGCCTGCTGGAGTCGGCTGCTGCTGTCGCCGCGCTTGGGGACTCGGTGGCGGATATTTCGATGCTCGATGACGCCTCCGTCGTTGCCGGGATGGGTGTGGTTCGTGATCACGAACGCACCCTTCAGGCCTACAAAATCGCTCTTGCGGCGGAGATTGCTCGGCGGTCGGATCACGCTTTGGGTTTTGAGGGGTTGGCGAGGCGGAGGGGGTCGGCGACTCCGGCGGTTTTTATCCAGTCGATAACGGGGGCTTCGATCGAGGACGCGACAAAGCTGGCGCGGTTGGGGCAGTCGATGGTCGATGACCGTGGTTCGTCCGACGGTGTCAAACCCGGACAGGTATCGCCGATCGTTGATGCGGTGGTGTCGGGTGGGATTTCGGTGGATGCTGCGGATGCGATCCGTCGCGGGCTGGGCGGG
>DATAZY010000019.1:0-17567 GCA_036271795.1 Galbitalea sp. | reverse complement strand
TCGACCATCTACGGCGATTCCGCGGGCGGATTCGCCCCGATCAAGGACGTACCGAAGATGCTCGTCTGGGAGCTGGCCCGCTGGCGCAACGAGCTCGCGGCCGGGCGTGGCGAGACGCCCCCGATCCCGGTGAACTCAATCGAGAAGCCGCCGAGCGCCGAACTGAGGCCGGGTCAGGTCGACCAGGACACGTTGCCGCCGTATGAGATCCTCGACGCCATCCTGGACGCCTACGTCGCGAGAAATCTCGGCCGCGAGGATGTCGTCGCCCTCGGCTTCGATGCCGAAACCGTCGACTTCGTGACGCGCCTCGTCGATCGCTCAGAGTGGAAACGCCGCCAGGGTGCCATCGGCCCCAAGATCAGTGGCATGGCCTTCGGTCGCGACCGGCGCCTGCCCATCACCTACCGGCCGGGTCGGTAAGCGCCGCCGCACTCTGGGCCCACGAGCGCCGGTTCCGGCGCATCGCGCAGCAATGGGACGGCCGTGCGATTGGGGAAGACGCTGGCTCAGCTTCGCCTCGTGGGGCCTATGACGTCGCGTCTCGGTAGACTCAGAGCATGGCAGAGCAGTCAGCTTCGGCGCCCAAGCGAGTCCGTACCCGGCACTTCCAGAACGCGAAAGAAACCGGCATCAAGATCACGGGACTGACGAGCTACGACATGCTCACCGCATCCATCTTCGACGAGGCCGGCATCGACTTTCTGCTCGTCGGCGACTCCGCCGCGAACAACGTGCTGGGCTACGACACGACGCTGCCCGTCACCGTTGACGAACTGATCCCACTGGCTCGGGCCGTTGCCGGTGCGGTCAAGCGGGCGTTCGTCATCGGCGACATGCCGTTCGGCTCGTACGAGACCGGACCGGACGAAGCCCTGCACACGGCGTTCCGCTTCATGAAGGAAACCGGTGTTCACGCGGTCAAGCTGGAGGGTGGCGTTCGCTCGGCCGAGCAGATCCGGCGCATCGTGTCGGCGGGCATCCCGGTCATGGGTCACATCGGGTTCACACCGCAGAGCGAACACGGCCTCGGTGGCCACGTTATCCAGGGTCGCGGCGACCAGGTCACGCAACTTCTCGCGGATGCGCATGCGGTCGAGGATGCCGGCGCTTTCGCTGTCGTGCTCGAGATGGTGCCCGCGGAGGCCGCGAAACAGGTCACGGCCGAACTTCGCATTCCGACAATCAGCGTCGGTGCCGGACCGCATACGGACGGGCAGCTCCTCGTCTGGACCGACTGGGCAGGGTTCACGAAGGGCCGCATCCCGTCCTTCGTCAAGCAGTACGCAAACCTTCGCAAGACGCTGGGCGACGCCGTGCAGGCCTATCGCGCCGACGTCGAGTCTGGGGAATACCCCGGCGAGAAGTATTCATTTCACGACTAAAGTCACGGCAGACTGGAGCGATGGAACTCGTTCAAGTTGCGCAACACGTCGATGATCTCGATCGCGCCATCGCTTTCTACGAAGATCTCTTCGGGGTCAAGGCTGCGGCAAAATTCGATCCGCCTGGCCTTGCATTCTTCATGCTCGATGGGACCCGGCTCGTGCTCGATCCGACCGCGCCGACCGGACTGTTCTATCTGGCTGTTGACGAAGTCGAATTCACCGTTGACGAACTCAGCAAGCGCGGCGTCACTATCGACACCGACCCACATGTGATCTTCCAGCACACCGATAACACGCTTGGCCCTGCCGGAACGGACGAATGGTTAGCGTTTATTACAGACTCAGAGGGCAACACCGTTGGTCTGGTCAGTTACTCGAACACCGACCCGAACGACTAACTGTTCTTCGCGTCATCCTCCGCCCACTTGCGTGAGCGTTCCGCGATGATGGCGGGTGCGTTCGCGGCTTCCTCTTTACTTGCAAACGGACCGTCCAGATCACTGGCGATGGACTGGCGACCTTCCTCAACTTCACCGGTCTTGATGTTGTAGAACCACTCGGTCAACGTCTGCTCCTCGGAAGTAAAGATAAAATCGAGTCTATGCCTCGGGATTCAAGCGGACACCTGCGGGCCGGGCGAATCTCGTCGGCGCGCACAGTTCCGAAAGAGATCCCTCGTCCCGAGTACGTCGGCAGGACGGGTCCTCGCGAATACGAGGGCACGAACGTCTACAACACGGCGGAGATCGAGCTAGTCCGCGAGTCAGGACGCATCGCCGCACGGGCCGTCGAGGCCGTCGGCTTGGCCGTCCGACCCGGCGTCACCACGAACGAGCTGGATGCGATCGGACACGCCTACCTGATCGAACACGGAGCGTATCCGTCCACCCTTGGCTATCGCGGCTATCCCAAGTCGATCTGCACCTCGATCAACGAGATCATCTGCCACGGCATCCCCGACGACACCGTGCTCGAGGATGGCGACATCATCAACATCGACATCACGGCGTTCAAGAACGGCGTGCACGGCGACCTCAGCAAGACCTTCATCGTGGGCGAGGCGAGCCGGGAAGCTACCGACCTGGTCGAACGCACCCGCGAGGCAATGAATCGCGGGATCAAGGCGGTGGCTCCCGGGCGTGAGATCAACGTTATCGGCCGCGCCATCGAGTCCTACGCCAAACGGTTCGACTACGGCGTGGTTCGTGACTACACCGGTCATGGCGTCGGCGAAGCATTTCACTCCGGCCTGGTCATCCCCCACTATGACGCCGCACCGGGTTATTCCGACACCATGACAGTCGGGATGATCTTCACGATCGAGCCCATGCTCACGCTCGGCAGCTACGAGTGGGACATGTGGCCGGATGGCTGGACCGTCGCGACCCGCGACACAAGCCTCACGGCGCAATTCGAACACACCATCGTCGTGACCGAGCGCGGTGCCGACATCCTGACTCTCCCCTGAATCCGCCCGTCCCAGCACAGACCGAAAAGGAACCCACATGGCCCACGCAGTTGGCATTGACATCGGCGGTACCGGAATCAAGGGCGCCCTCGTCGACACGGTGACAGGCACGTTGCTGAGCGATCGCATCAAGCTGGATACTCCCAAGGGGGGCGAACCGAACGACATTGTCAAGGTCGTGGTGCAGATCATCGATCAGCTGAAGGTCGCAGAGTCGATTCCTGTCGGGGTCTGCTTTCCGGCAATCGTGATCGCCGGAAAGACGATGTCCGCAGCAAATGTGTCGAAGAAGTGGATCAACTTCGACGCGGAGAAGCTATTCGAAAAGGCGCTGGGACGTGACATCCGCTTCGTCAACGACGCCGATGCCGCAGGCGTGGGCGAGGTTCGTTACGGCGCGGCGAAGGATGTCGGTGGCCTGGTCCTCATGACGACACTCGGAACCGGGATCGGCAGTGCGCTCATCTACAACGGCGTCCTGGTTCCCAACGCGGAACTCGGCCACATCGAGATCGATGGACGCGACGCCGAAAAGCGCGCATCGTATTCCGCCAAGGAGCGCGGCCGTCTCAACTACCGCCGCTGGGCGGCACGGCTGCAGAAGTACTACGGCGCTCTCGAGTTCCTGTTCTCCCCCGACCTGTTTGTTGTGGGTGGCGGCGTTTCGAAGAGCTACCAGGACTTCTTGCCGCTGCTCAAGCTGCGCACCAGGATCGTCCCGGCAACCCTTCGCAACAACGCCGGAATCCTTGGCGCTGCCGCCCTCGCCGTCGACAAGGTCACGGCCGCCGCGAAGACCAAAACCCAGAAGAAGTAGCCTGCTCCTTAGGTCAAGAAAGCGGGACTGCGAATGGCGCGCGGACGGCTGCGGGTTCTGCTCGGCGCCGCACCCGGCGTGGGCAAGACGTTTGCCATGGTCGAAGAGGGCAAACGTCTCCGCGATGCCGGCAAGGATGTTGTCGCGGCCCTCGTGGAAACCCACGGCCGGGCGGCGACCTCCGTGCTTCTCGAAGGCATGGAGCAACTCCCGCGGCGCACGGTCAGCCATCGCGGAGCTTCACTCGACGAGCTGGATGTGGATGCCCTGCTCGCGCGACATCCCGAGGTCGCACTCGTCGACGAACTCGCTCACACGAATGCTCCAGGCTCGCCAAACGAGAAGCGCTGGCAGGATGTCGACGAGATTCTCGACGCCGGAGTCGACGTCCTGTCCGCGGTTAACGTGCAGCACATCGAGTCCCTCAACGATGTGGTCCGGCAGATCACGGGCGTACCGCAGCAGGAGACCATTCCGGACGACGTGCTGCGGCGCGCCGATCAGTTGGAGCTCGTCGACCTTGCGCCCGGGGCCCTCCGTGAGCGACTCGCCAACGGTCTCGTGTACCCCGCGGCGCGAGTGGACGCGGCACTGAGCAACTATTTCCGACTCGGAAACCTCACCGCGCTTCGAGAGCTCGCGCTGCTGTGGCTGGCGGACGAAGTGGATGTCGCGCTGCAGGCCTACCGGATCGAGAAGGGTATCGCCGAGCCATGGGAGGCGCGCGAGCGTATCGTCGTCGCACTCACGGGTGGACCGGAGGGCGACACGCTGCTGCGCAGGGGTGCGCGCATTGCGGCGCGGTCCGGCGGTGGCCAGCTGTTCGCCGTACACGTGACCAGCGCCGATGGCCTGACCGAAGGCAACGCGTCGACACTGGATTCCCAGCGCGCCCTCGCCGTCACACTCGGCGGCAGCTACCACCACGTCGTCGCCGACCAGATCCCGCCCGCCCTCGTCGACTTTGCCCGCAGCGTCAACGCCACCCAGCTGGTGATCGGCGTGAGCAGGCGAACCCGCCTCGAGTCTCTCGTCGGCGGCGCAGGTATCGGCGCCAGCGTCATCCGGCTGGCCGGTGACATCGACGTTCACATCGTCTCCCACGCGCAGGCCGGAAAACGACGGCTCCCCGCCGTGGGCGGGGCGCTCTCGCTGCGTCGGCGCGTGATCGGCGTCGTGCTGACGGTCGCCGGCCTGCCCCTCATCACCTGGCCGCTCACTCTGACGCGTAGCTCGGCCGCCCTCACGGCCGAGGTGCTCGTCTACCAGCTCTTCGTTGTCATCGTCGCCCTGGTTGGGGGAATCTGGCCGGCCCTCCTGGCCGCAATCGGCGCCGGATTCTTTCTCGACTTCTTCTTCGAACCACCGCTCTACGTCATCCGCATCGCGGAACCGTCGCACCTTGTTTCGCTGATCATCTTCCTGATCGTTGCGGTCCTCGTGAGCGTCGTCGTCGACCAGGCGGCCCGGCGGTCTCGCGCGGCCAACCGGTCGGCCGCGGAATCGGAAGTCCTCCTCGCCGTGGCAAGCGGCGTGATCGGCGGTACCGACGCCATCGAGGCGCTCGTCAGCCGACTTCGCGAGGCGTTTGGAATGGCGAGCGTTTCCCTGCTCGAGCGTGGCAACGCCATCTATGCGTCTGCCGACGAGAGCGCGAAGACGGCGGATGACGAGGAGACGAGCGTGCCGCTCGGCGAGACGGCGATCCTGTCCCTGCGCGGAAAGCCGCTCGCGGCATCCGACCGAAAAATTCTTGAGGCCTTCGCGTCCCAGCTGGAGTCGGCGCTCGAGCGCCGTCGACTCACCGCCGAGGCCGCGGGGATGCGCCCACTCGCCGCGGCGGACCGTATGCGGAGCGCGCTGCTGGCCGCCGTCGGACACGACCTCAGGAGGCCTCTCGCGGCGGCAACAGCAGCCATTACGTCACTTCGGTCCAGCGAGGTCTCGCTGGGCAAGTCGGATCGTGCCGAGTTACTCGAGACCGCTGATGAGAGCCTCGGCGATCTCGCCACGCTAGTCACAGATCTGCTCGATGTCAGCCGGTTGCAGGCCGGAGTGCTCGGCGTCTCACTTGAGAGCGTCGCGCTCGATGAGATCGTGGGCGATGCCCTCGACGAGCTGCATCTCGGCGCGGACGCCGTGCGCCTGGAGCTCGGCGACATTCATCCGGTGTCCGCCGACCCGACCCTCCTGCAGCGCGTTTTGGTCAACCTGCTGGCGAACGCGCTCCGGTTTTCACCGCCCGGAACCGCGCCCCTGGTCTCGACCAGCGAGTTCGCCGGCCGGGTGCAGCTTCGGGTGACTGACGCGGGTCCGGGCATCCCCGAGTCGCGTCGGGACGAGGTCTTCCTGCCGTTCCAGCGGCTCGGCGACACCGATAACACCGCGGGAGTCGGACTCGGACTCGCGCTCGCGAAGGGCTTTGTCGAGGGTATGGGCGGCACACTGGAAGCCGAAGACAACCCCGGTGGCGGCCTCACGATGGTCGTCGAGCTGGCGATCGCATAGTGAGGGCGGCACAGTGACGGTGACGCAGTGAAGATACTGATCGCGGACGACGACCCGCAGATCCTCCGCGCCCTGCGGATCACTCTGACTGCCCGCGGTTACGAGATTCTCACGGCATCGGATGGGCGGAGCGCCCTCAACGCCGCGATTGAACACCATCCCGACCTCGTCGTTCTCGACCTCGGGATGCCCGGCCTTACCGGCATCGAAGTCATCGAGGCGCTGCGAGCGTGGTCGCAGATCCCAATCCTGGTCGTCTCCGGACGCAGCGAGTCCTTTGACAAGGTCGACGCCCTCGACGCGGGAGCGGATGACTACGTTACCAAGCCGTTCGCCGCCGACGAGCTGCTCGCCCGGATTCGCGCGCTGTCCCGCCGCACCCCTTCGGCGTCGGATGAACCATCCGTCAGCTTCGGCGATGTCATCGTAGATCTCGCTTCGCACGTCGTCACCAGGGCAGGCGAACCCGTGCGCCTGACGCCGACGGAGTGGCACATGCTCGGGGTGCTCCTGCACAATCGTGACCGGCTGGTCACTCGCGAGACACTGTTGCGCGAGGTCTGGGGGCCCCAGTACACGACCGATACGGGCTACCTGCGGCTGTATCTGGCCCAGCTGCGCAAGAAGCTGGAGCCCGTGCCGTCGGTCCCGCGCTACTTCGTCACCGAGGCCGGAATGGGCTACCGTTTCGTCTCGGATCCGCAGTAGAAACCGAAGGATAGGGTCGCCTATCCTTGCTGGAAACTTGCGTCACCGAGTGGTTAAGTGGCGATATGACGTCGATCGTTGACCTGATTCCCGGTCTTCGCGCGCGCCGCGAGGAGGGCCTTGCTAGCAGGCTGAACTGGCTTCGTGCCGGCGTTCTGGGCGCGAACGACGGCATCGTGTCCGTGGCGGCCATCGTCGTTGGAGTCGCGGGCGCGACATCCAACAATGCTCCGATTCTGGCTGCCGGGCTCGCGGGACTGGTCGGCGGGGCCATTTCGATGGCACTCGGCGAGTACGTGTCCGTCAGCAGCCAGCGCGACACCCAGCGTGCGCTCATCGCGAAGGAGCAGCGAGCGCTCCGCGATCAGCCAGATGCCGAGCTAGCGGAGCTCGCCCGACTGTACGAACACAAGGGACTGTCGGCCACGACGGCGAAAAAGGTCGCAGCAGAACTCACGGAACGCGATGCTCTCGGCGCGCACCTCGAAGCCAAGCTCCACCTCGACGAGGGTGACGTGGTGAGCCCGTGGCACGCCGCGCTCGCGTCCGCGGTCTCTTTCACCATCGGCGGCATCCTTCCGCTGTTGGCAATCCTGCTCATCGAGCCAACGGTGCGCATCCCGATCACCTTCGCGGCCGTCCTCGTCGCGCTCGCGGTCACCGGAGCCGTCGGCGCGAAGATCGGTGGCAGTCGCCCGCTGCGAGCCACAATTCGCGTTGTCATCGGGGGCGCGCTCGCGCTTGCCGCGACGTTCCTCATCGGTCATCTGCTCGGCGCGAGCGGGATCATTTAGTCCGAGGTAGCTCGCCCAACCTGAATCGCGACCTGTGTGGACTCATATCCTGCACGCACCCGACGCTCGGCGGAGTCATAGCTGAGTCATTGATGCTGATTGGGTCCGAACTACTCGAACTACGCTGACATCACAGTGCACGGCAGGAGCCATGGCAATCGACGCCCCATCTCGACCCAACGCGTTCAGGGCCCGACCAACGGGCTCATCACGCGCGCGCAGTCACGAGGTGAAATTCGCGCGTCGGTCTCGGCTGGCTGATCTTCTCGTTGCGGCCTGCTGGACATCGGCGGCGGCATCCATTGCGCTATTTCTCGGATACGGCGGGGCGAACCAGTTCAGCACGCCCGCCCAAGCCGTGACGAGTCTTGGGATTATCGCGGGCCTGGTTGGCACCGACCTCATCCTTGTCATGATCGTGCTCGCTGCGCGCCTGCCCCTGATTGATCGGGCGGTGGGCAACGACCGCGCGATGGCACTTCACCGGTCGCTGGGTAAACCGGTGTTGTACCTCATCATCGCGCATGTCGTTCTGCTCCTGGTCGGGTACGGGATGACGTCCAAACTGAGCGCCTTCGACGAGATCGCGCCAATGTGGTCGATCCCGGACCTGCCGCTCGCATTCATCGGTTTTGGTTTACTGATTGCCGTTGTGGTCACCTCCGTCGTCACGGTGCGACGCCATTTCCGCTACGAGTTCTGGCATCTCATCCACCTGTTGGCGTATGTCGCAGTACTTGTTGCTCTCCCCCATGAGCTCAGCGTGGGCGGATTACTCGCGGTTGGCACCTTTCAGCGTGGATATTGGATTGCGCTGTACGTTGTGGCCTTCGGGGCAATCGGAATCTACCGCTTCGTCATTCCGGTTATCCGGAGCGTTCGACACGACCTCCGCATCTCGCGGATCGAGAGGGTCTCGGATGATGTCGTCTCCATCTACCTGACGGGTCGCAATCTCACCTCGCTGGGTTCGGGCGGAGGCCAATACTTCGTCTGGCGGTTCTGGTCGGCGCGAACGTGGTGGCACTCACATCCGATCTCGCTGTCGGCCGTGCCAACGGGCACGGAGCTTCGAATTACCGTGCGCGAGCTCGGCCGGGGAACGACTCAAATCGCGCGGCTCCGGTCTGGCACCCGGGTGTGGCTCGAAGGCCCCTACGGCCTCTTCACTGACGCCGGGCGCACAGCTCCCAAGTTGGCCGTGGTTGCGGCGGGAATCGGTATTACGCCCATTCGAGCCCTATTGGAACATTCGAGGCTCGCTCCGGGTGAGGCGACAATACTCCTACGTGGCACAAGCGAAGCCGAAACCTATCTTCTCGACGAGTTGACCGTATTCGCCGAGCAACGCCAGGCCACCCTCTACACCTCTCTCGGGAGACGCGGTCGAGGCAGCCGGTCCTGGCTAAGCGAGCGCGACGGGCAGCGTGGAGTATCTCTCCGGTCGATCTTCCCCGATCTCCTGCGGTCCGACGTCTATGTCTGCGGCCCCGGTGTCTGGGCCGAGCAGGTTGTCGCCGAAGCGCGCGCAGTGGGCGTGCCATTGCATCAAATCCATTTTGAACGGTTCGACTGGTGAGAACTCGTGCTGTGGTTCTCAGCGCTCTCGCCTCGGCGGGCGTGCTTTTGCTCGGCTGGGAGCTTGGCGCCTCGGCACAGTCGGCGCAGGATACGACGGCAACGACCGGATCGACATCGACCGACACTGGCACAGCAACGTCTGGTTCGGGTTCGTCGGGATCGACTGGTTCGACGGCCTCCGGCTCATCGACCGCTCTGACCGACGGCACGTTCACCGGGAGTACGGCAAATACCCAGTTCGGACCCGTCCAGGTTCAGGTGACGATCGCGAGCGGCAAGATCACCGAAGTCAAGGCGCTCCAGCTCACCAATTACGGTGGGCGTTCGGTGCAAATCAGCAACTACGCCGCGCCGATACTGAGATCGGAAGTCCTGAAGGCCCAGTCGGCAAAAGTGTCGACCGTCAGCGGAGCCACCTATACAAGCGACGGATACCTCAGTTCGCTGCAATCGGCGCTCGACAAGGCGAAGGCATGATCTACGTATTCGAGACCATGGGCACGGTCGTCTCCATCGAGCCTCCGCTTCGTGTGCCCGAGATCGAAGCGGTCTTCGCGGAGCGCAACGAGCGGTTCAGTCTGTACCTGCCTGGTAGCGAGCTGACCCAGATCGCGACCGGTGCCCTGCTGCTCCAGGATGCGAGTCCCCAGATTCTGGATGCCTATGCCAGGGCACTCGAGTGGCGTTCGCTCACGGCAGGAGCCTTCACTCCACATCGGCCGGACGGCGTGATTGACCTCTCCGGCATTGTCAAGGGCATGGCGATCGAAGCCGCGGGTCTTATCCTGGCCGACCGCGGCGGCTGGATCCTCAATGCGGGGGGTGACGTCCTGACTTCCGGGCAGGCGGCAACCGTTGGCATCGCCGATCCGTTCGACAGGACACAACTGCTCACCTCGGTGCACCTCGGCGGTTCGCGGCGCGCGGTAGCGACGTCCGGAAGCGCAGAGCGCGGCGATCACATCTGGGGTGGCGGCGGATTCGCCCAGGTTACCGTTGTCGCAAACGACATCGTCACGGCCGATGTGCTGGCTACGGCGATCGTTGCCGGAGGCGTCGAGACGCTCAACGCCTCGACCTCCGCCTGGGACATCGACGTACTCGCGATCGACCCGACAGGCAACCTGTTCGCGACCCCCGGCTTCACCGCCTCGATTGCCGGGGCAGCAGCTCTAGCGAACTAAACGAACCTCGAGGACGGGCGTACCCGCGACAGGACCGACCTTCGTCGTACCGTCGGGCACGAAGCCGTTGCGGGAGTAGAAGGCTCGAGCACGTGGGTTGTCGTCGGCAACCCATAGGAATGCGGGCAGGTCTCCTAGTGCCGCGTCGAGTAAACGCTGTCCGGCGCCGCTGCCGTAGTGGCTGGCAACCACGTAGATGCTCGGCAACTCCAGTTCGCGAGGCGAATCGGAGTCGCGCCCCGGGCCGGAAGTCGCGAAGCCAACGATCCTTCCGCCGTCAGTCGCCACCCAGGTGACGCTATCGGAGAGCGACAGAATCTCAATCCAACGACGCTCACGCTGATCGACGCTCATCGTGGCGAGTACCTCGCTCGGCACCAGGTGCGCGTAGGTTTCCTGCCACGCCTTCACGTGCACCTCGGCGATGCCGTGGACATCCTCGACTTGAGCGGGGCGCACGCCGATAGTCATCCCTCGACACTAGCGAAATTGAGAAGAATGGCGAGAGGGAGGCAAACGGGCCGACCGTACGCCGGGTTCTGTCCCGGCACCCGAAGGTGCCATCGACGGTCATCTATCTACGATGTACGTTGCCGCACACCTCTAGCGGTCTACCCGGAAACTGAGCGAGCAGCCCGTAACGCTTCCTGTCTGACCTTGCTCCGGGCGAGGTTTACCCAGCCAGCCCGATCACTCGGGCTGCTGGTGGTCTCTTACACCACCGTTTCACCCTTACCCGAGGCACGGATGCCCCTGGCGGTCTGCTTTCTGTTGCACTTTCTCGCGGATTGCTCCGGGTGGGTGTTACCCACCGCCCTGCTCTATGGAGCCCGGACGTTCCTCGGTGCCCTCCTTGCGAAGGACAACGCGACCGTCTCATCGACCCGTTTGCATCCCCAAGGCTACTGGAAGCGCTATTCGAAGCGAACCGCTCGCTTTTCGTGCCCATCGACGCCGCGAACGAACGACAGCTTCTTGTCCATGACCTCGTTCGCGATCCGGTCGGCGCGGGAGTTCTCGGACCGAGGCATCCACTCGAAGCTCACGGGCGTGCCGGTGAGCAGCTGACGGGCTTCGGCTGCCAGGTCTGCCATGTCGGGGTGCTTGATCTTCCAACGGCCACTCATCTGCTCGATGACCAGTTTGGAGTCCATTCGCACGTGGAGGTTCGCATTCGGGTCGATCTCGAGCGCCCTGCGGATGCCCGCGATGAGACCGCGATATTCGGCGACGTTGTTGGAGGCGATTCCGACGTAGGTTCCGACCTCGGCCAGCACTTCACCCGTATTCGCATCAATCACGATCGAGCCGCTGCCCGCGACTCCGGGGTTGCCGCGGGATCCGCCGTCTGCTTCGACGATGAGTTCGCGAGCCGGCATCAGAGGCCGGACTCCCCCGTGCGGACCAGGATCGCGCTCGAATCCGGGCACATGATTACGTCGTCTGGAGCCGCAGCACGGATGGCGACCATGTCGTTTTCGTTGAGTTTGACGCCGCTCGCCAGCGAAATACCGCCCCGGAGCAGGGATGCGCCGCTCCCGTAGCGCTGACGCTGCTTCTCGTAGAGGGCGAGCAGCTCAGGAGAAACCTTGCCGACGATCGCGGTGCGGTTCGCGTTCGCATTCTGGCGAGCCTCGTCGAGGAGTCGCATCGCGGCGTCGCGGGTGCCCTCGAGGTCGGCCATCCGGCCCTGGAGCGTTCCTGCCTGCTCACCGAGGTGTCCAACGACGGCGTCCTGCTGTTCGACCTTCTCCATGACGGTGAGCTCGATCTCCTCGAGATCGAACTGGCGCTTCTTCAGAGCCGTCAGCTCCTGCTCGAGAGCTGCAACATCCTTCACCGACGAGGAGGCCTGCAGTCGCGCCGAGTCGCGGCTGATTCGAGCCTCGACGACTTCGACATCCGATTCGACCCGCTTGAGCTCGATCCGGGCATCTTCGAGCACGCCCTTCTGCTCGGCGAGTGTCACGAGCAGCTCGGAGTTCTCGACGGCGAGCTCCTGGAGCGATGCATGCTCGGGCAGGCTCTTCGCCTGGTGGTCGAGCTGCTGGAGTTTGGTGTCGATGGCCTGAATATCGAGCAGTAGTTCCTGCTCGGCTGGCGATGCCTTTAGTGCCATAAGTCGTTCATCCGTTCCCCAAAGCTGCGGCAGTGCGTGTGCCAATGGTCATTGAACCACCAGAAAGTCCCATGGATCCGTGCGCAGGTCGCTGACAGTGACTGTAACGCCCGGGAGAGCCGCGCGTAGCTGTCCGGCCGCCGTGTCGAGCCACAGCCACTCGCTGGCCCAGTGCGAGACGTCGATGAGGGCGGGCCCGCCGCCCACCTTGGCATTCTCCCTGAACTCGGAGGCCGGATGATGTCGCAGGTCTGAGGTGACGTAGACATCGGCACCGAGGACGGCCGGTACGCCCAGTAGTGAGTCGCCAGCCCCCGCGCACAGGGCGACAGTGGAAACGGGAGTGTCGTAGTCCCCGGCTGCGCGAATTCCCCCTGCCGTGGGAGGCAGGATCTCGCCGAGCAGGCGAGCGAGGCGGCCCAGGGTTGTGGGCTTTGGCAGCC
Organism: Galbitalea sp.; assembly: GCA_036271795.1. Classification (GTDB taxonomy): domain Bacteria; phylum Actinomycetota; class Actinomycetes; order Actinomycetales; family Microbacteriaceae; genus Galbitalea. The sequence goes on along the minus strand of DATAZY010000019.1, from coordinate 4,557 downwards.
GTCCGAGACGACCAATCCCGCGATCGCTCGTCTCGCCCGCGACGAGCGGGCGAACATCCACCAACCCGAGTCGTTGGGCGATGGTCGCGGATGTGCCCGACTCCACGACGTCCGCGTTCGTGTGAGCGGCGAGCAGCGCACAACTGCCGCGGATGAGCCTCGCCACAATGGCACCCTTGTACCGATCCTCAGCGACCGTCGTGACGCCACGCAGCAATAGCGGATGGTGGGCAACCAGAAGATCGACGCCAGCGGCTACGGCCTCGTCTACGGTGTCCAGCGTCACATCGACGGCGAGGTGAATACTCGAGACGACGGCGCTCGGATCTCCCGAGACCAATCCGCTCGCATCCCAGTTCTCGGCCCCCGACGCCGGCCACAGATTCTCTGTGACGCTCAGGATGTCGGAGAGAGTGGTGGCCACACCGCCATTCTATTCGGCGACCCGCTCAGCCATTTCCTGCGCCCGAATCGCCCCGCGACCCACGACGAGCGGGAAGGCGAGGCCCAATATGAGCGCGAGGAGCACGCCAAGGTCGGAGGCCGCCAGCTGGCTGTCCATGGGCACTCCGAGCGCGCCGAAGAGGTAGCCCTGCCAGGTGAGCCCCGGCATCGTCGCGGTCAGGAATCCATAGCCGATCGCGGAGATCACGACGAGAGCGACAAGGTTCGTCCACCGGGCATCCTCGTAGACCCCGCCGCGGTTGAGGAGGGAGTGCGAATCGAAACGGCGCTTTCGCAGCATGATCTCCGACCCGAAGATTCCCGCCCACGCGGCAACGGGCACGGCCACGGTTGTCGCAAGGTCGCGGAAGAGCTGAGTGAAGTCCGTCAGCGCGTTCGCCATAATGATCGCAATCAAAACCATGAGCACTCCCGCAATCAGTGTCGAGCGCGAACGCCGCACTCGAAGGCCCGCCGCCTGAAGAGCGAATCCACTCGAGTAGACCGCCAACACGATTCCGGACAGCAGGCTCAGTCCCGAAGCAACGAGCAGAGGTACGGGATACCAGGCAGGCAGCAGGTGCCCCAGCGAATCGAGCGGATCCGCGGCGATTTTGGCTGCGAGTGACGCGTTGGATGCCGCGAGCAGAGCCCCGTACGCGATCAGGACGAAACTTGGGAGCGCAACGCCAAAGGTCGCCCAGAGCATCGAGGCCGCACCGGACGATCCCGGCCGCTGATAGCGGGCGACATCCGCACTGCTGTTCGCCCACGCGAGCCCGACGAAGCTGAACACCAGGACCGCGCCGGTGACCACGAGTATCCACGGGCCGTCCTGCGTCGACAGGGCTGCGGGCATGTTCACGTACTGGAGGGTCAGAGCGATGAACCCGACGATCGCAATCCCGGAAACGATGCTGATCACGAGTTGCACCACGGCCATCAGGGCGTAGCCGAAATAGGCGATGACGACCGCCACGACAAATCCGAGGCCCATGACGATCATGGTCAGCTGTCGCGTCGTGAATCCATCGCCGAGCTGCGACGCGCCCAGGATGTCCGCAGTGCCGGCGCCCAGGACCCACAGCAGGGCGGCAGCCCAGAACAGTCGGCTGAACAGGGCGATGAGGGACGGCAGGATGTTGCCGACGACCCCGAAAGTCGCTCGCGAGATCACCACGGTGGGCTGGCCGCTGCGTTTTCCGGCGAGAGTTCCGAGGCTCAACGGCACGAAGGACAGCGCGACACCGGCGAGTGTGGCGACCACCGCCTGTCGCAGGCTCACTCCCAGAGCGAAGATGATGGTGCCGAAGATGATGGCGGCAATCGAGGAGTTCGCGGCGAACCACAGCCAGAACAGCCGTGCTGCCCTTCCGATCCGCTGGTCGACCGGTGTCGGTTCGAGTCCCGCTGCTTCGGCCGGAAGGATCGGAGGTGCTACCAACGCGACGGCCGCCACCGCTTCCGCCGGCCGAAGAACACTCATCGGCTGGGACTCAACCACGATGTACTGTGGCGCAACCGCTACTCCGGCAGTATTTACACTGACCGGTTGATGCGGCGCACCGAAGATGCTGTCTGAGGGGTCAACCGCTTCGTCGCGTTCGACCCCTTCTCCAAAAGGGCGTCTGTCCTCCGGCACCGGATCAGCAGGCGGCTCTGGAGGGGGACTCGGTTCGCCCGTTGACCACGGTGGTCCGGGAGACTGGGGATCGGGCTCTGCCACGCTGCCGCCGACGATCAGGTCGTCAAAGCCAAACGGCTGCGGTGTTGCGCTCGACGGCGTGGAAGCTTCTGCGCCCGGCGCAGCCGCCTCAGGGGGAAGAGCGGGCGGCGCGGGCTCGTTGGGCGCGGGAACTTCTGCCGCGGGAGCCGACAGGTCGAACACCGGCCCAGGTTCGAACACCGGAGTGGGCGAGGGAGCATCTGCTTCTGACGCGGTACGCCAGAGGTCGGCAACGCCATCCGGGGATGGCGGCTCGACGAGAGCGGGTGGTGCGCCCGCAGCCTCGTGTTGCTCGGCAGTCGGCTCCGCTGCCGCATATCCGTCAGCGGTCGGTTGAACCGAACCCGGCTCATCCAGATTCCACGAGGGCGGACCAGGAGGCGACGGAATGGATGCCGCGACCGTCGGCTCCAGGAACACCGGTGCATCTGAGCGCGGTTCGTCGAGAGCGGGCGCGGCGGGCGCTGCGTCGAAGCTCAGTTCGCGGGGGTCTGCGGGGGCCGTGAAGTCGATGGTTGACGCATCAGTCGGCGGGGCAAATCCCGGGAACGTGCTCGGCTGCTCGGCAGGCGGCGCGGGCTGATCGGTTGGGTGGTCGATGGACGCAGCGAAGATATCGAACGGATTCGCCGGTTCGGAAGCAACCGGCTGGTCCACGGGAGCCACGGCCTCAGGCTGAGGTGGGAAGAACGCGGACGGCTCTTCCACCGGGGAGGACACGAACGGTGTGGGCTCCTCGGCTGGAGCGGCAAGAAATGCGGCGGGCTCTGCCGCCCGCGGTACCGGAAACGCTGCCGGCTCCTCTGAGGGAGGGGCAAGGAATGCAGCCGGTTCTTCGGCTGGGGGCGGCAAGAATGCCGCAGGTTCCTCAGCCGGCGCCGTGAAGTACGACGGAGGCTCGTCCGCAGCAGCCGGCAGGAATGGCGCGGCTTCCTCGGCCTGCGGCGCGAAGAAGTCGTTACTCTCCGGTGCCGGAGGCGCGAGGAATGCGGCAGGTTCCTCAGCGGGCGGAGGCAGGAATGCGGCGGGCTCCTCAGCGGGAGGCGGCAGGAACGCGGCCGGCTCCTCAGCAGCCGGGGCCACGAACGCGGCCGGCTCCTCCGCAGGAGGCGGCAGGAATGCGGCCGGCTCCTCAGCCGGCGGTGCCAGGGACGCGGCGGGCTCCTCGGGCGGGGCAGCGGGCGGGGCTACCGGGGCGGAGGGCGCCGACGGTGTGCCGGTCCGCTCGGCGCGCGCCTGTTCGACAGCATCCAGAGCCTCCGGCGTGCCCACCTCGAGCATTGACGACTCCCAGGCTGCATACTCGCGCGACTCACGGTCGCGTTCATCGAGTTGCGCCTGGAGTTGTTCGATTGCGCTGAGCGTCGCGGACGGTTCAGCGGAAGCCGCGGCAGTCTCGTCATACCCCGGCGGCGGCGGCACGTCCGCCGCCGGCACTGTCGGCGCGGGTGCTGCTGAGTACAGGGCTCGGAGCGCATCCGGATCAGCTACTTGCAATGACTCCGGGGCAGCCTCGGTCGTCGGGAACGGCGTCGAAACCGGGTCGGGCGCGGGCGTCGAGTCACCGGGGGGCGGGAAAGGTCCGCTCGATGGTGCGAAGGATGGCGAGTTGGGCGCGAAGGGATCCAGGATGGCCGCGGGTGGTGTCGGGTCGTCCTGGGCGGCCGGAGTCGGCGTACCGAACAGCGGGGTTGCCCAATCCGGAGGACCCTGGGGCGCGGAGGGCACCATCGGCGTCTCGAGGGCAGCGGGCTCCGGGTCTGTGGTCTCGCGTTCTGCAGACTCTGGTTCTGCAGACTCTGGTTCTGCCGCTTGCGGTTGCGCAGTTTCCTGCTGTGCAGGTTCAGGCTCGACGGCTTCTGGCTGTGCGGTTTCAGGCTCGACGGCTTCTGGCTGTGCAGGTTCAGGCTCGAGGGCGGCAGCGGGCTCGGCAGCCTCTTCCGCAATCGGCTCGGGCGCAGAAAGCACAGGCTCGACGGCGGGCGCGAGCGGAGAAGCCTCCGGCTCGGCCGCTTGCTCAGCTTGCGGTGCCGGAACGCTCTCCTCGGCGGCGGCGACCGTTTCTTCGATCGCTGCGGGCTCGGGAACGCTTGCAATCTCGGTCGCCGGCGGCGAAACGTACTCCGCCGCAGGCTCTTCTTCTGCAGCAGGTTCTTGGGCCTCGGGTTCTTGGGCAGCAGGTTCAGGAACTACGGCCTCTGGAGCCGAAGCGACAGGCGTGGGTGCCGCGGGACGCTGGATGGGAATAGGACCAGAGGCAACTCGCGCGAGCTCGGCGGAAAGGGCGGCAGCGATGGCGTCGTCATCGAACAGGTTCGCGGCCGCTTGAAGCGATTCCGCGTCGTTCGGAGCAGGCGTGAAGCTCGAGCGGCGGGGGCCGGTTGGAG
>DATAZY010000018.1:0-17770 GCA_036271795.1 Galbitalea sp. | reverse complement strand
TGCGGCGACGACCACTGCGCGCCGCAGACCCTTGTGTTTTTCTAGGATGCCCATGAATCCGGTCTATCAATCGAGACAGATCGGTCGACACCCATCTGAGGGACAAAAGGGTGAACAGTCGGTAAACGCGTCCGGATTCCGTAGACGGTGCCTCCACGCAGATTCGAACTGCGGCCCCTGCCTGCGGAGGGCGAAAAGTGGGCTGGATTGGGCGCGGCTCTTGGCTAAAATCCCAGTGTTATAAGGGATTGAGATCAGCAGAGAATCAGATGAATCAACGTGATTTAACTCAAACGTTGCCATTTTGTTGCCACAAGCCAGTGTGCGGCTATAAATGGCTTGTGAATGAAGCCCAAGACACGGAGAGTCCGAGCCCAGGGCGGAGACTAATTTTGTGGGCGCCGCTCGTTGTAGCGGGCGTCTGGGTGATCGCACAGCCCCTCATCGATGGACTCTTGCGAGAACCACGATGGCTTGCGCTCACGCAAGCGATCGTTGGGATAGCCGTCGTATACGCAATCAACTACGCGTACCGATACAAGCACGCCGCGGACTATCGGTCGACACTCGTCGCGGCGCGGGTCGCCCCTGCCGGGTCCATCGTGTACGGGATTCGCCTCGATCCGCTGACAACCCCGATAGGTGTCGAATGGGGAGATTCACGGGTGATTCGATGGGGCTTTTTGCGTGCGTCGCCAGAGGGGTAGAGATCGTTCGATCGGACGGAGCCAGCTTGCTGCGTCGGCCGTGGAGCGAAATCGAGTTTTCAGCGCGTGGCATCGACGTTAGGTCTGGCGCGGATGTCGAGGAGTGGTGGTTTCGGCTGATGAGCGGCGCGGGACCTTGGACACCCGCGTTGTTTCTGCACCCCGGTCGGAACAGCATCGCCAGGATGCAAGAACTTCGAGATGGATATGTGACGGGGACTCAGGGCGCCACCGAGTTACGCGAGACTCCGCCGACCGTCTGAGCATCAGATGTCGGCTAACTCCGGAGGTCGAGCGGAGCAGCCGATACGAGCGCCTCGAGGTTTCTTCTCGCCTTGGTGCGATGGCTCTCGGCAAGCGTGAGCCATGCAGTGTGAGTGACTGCCGATAGCGTTCGCGCCAGTACCACCAGCCGTTTCCTGTCGTTGGCGCTCAGTGTCGCGAGATCCAAGTCACCGACCGAGTCGATGCTCGCCAAAAGCACTGCTGCGTCATCCAAGTGACGTCCTGTATCTCGCGAGTCGACGATGTAGGCCGCGCCCTTGCCGATCAAGGCTCCAAGTAAGTCCGGTGCACCAAGCGTGACGGAGCGCGTTGTGGATGTCAGAACGAACGTGTCCCGGCGTCGAAGCGACTGCTCGCCGGCGGTGACAGCGAATGCGGGACGCATCATGAATCGTGGCTTGAGGCGCGCAGGTAGGTGGTCGGCGACCATCAGATCGACCTGTTCCGCGTCACGCTGGAAGCGGTAGATCGGCTCCTTGCGGTTGGCCGGGACAATGGGTTCAAAACCGATCCGTCTCAACGCGGTGGCGATGCTGGTCACGCTTGCGCTGTTGGCTGCGACATCCACGACGAGGTCAACGTCCTTGGTCGCGCGAGGCGGCGGGATGTTCGCGCGGCGCGCGTGGAGCTGCACCATGAGGCCGCCGACCAAAACCCAGTCGTTGGTGTCCGTTGCCTCGATGACGTCGAAGACTGTGCTCCACGGAGGCAGAAGATCATCGTCGCCGAGGTCTACCGTGTGTGTGTCGCCAGCCATTGCTGTCTCATCTTTTCGAGCGCGGCGATGCCGGCCGCGCGTTCGCGAGTTGCAGTGCTCCTCGCGAGATCTGCGGCGATGACGGCGTTAGAGGCATAGTTTCCGTCGACGTTGAGTTCTCCGCTTCGTTCGTAGATCGTCACGTCGCCGTTCTCGTCCGCAGACAAGAGATTCCGACGCACGAACGTTTGAAGTTCCCCTTCGCGCACGTAGCCTTCGACCGACCGGGTTTGGTTGGTGAGGTCGGGGTCGATTTTGTGCGCAGCGCTCTTGCCGGTCAGAACGAGTTCGGCGGTCGTCCGCTCGAGGCTGTCGGCTTTGTACCGATGAGCATTCGTTCGCGCTGCGGCTTTACGTGCGATCTCTTCGGCGCTACTCGTACGAATGCGACGACGGATGCGGGCTAGCGTGCTCTCTGAGAGCCCCGAGGCCGACTTCCCAGACAGTTCCCCGAGGAGCGCCCATGAGGATGCTGCGGACCAGGTGCGTCCGGCGCCGGCATTGAATGACCTGCGTTCCGCGATGGAGCGGGGACTGACGAGCCACGTGCCATCGCCGAGTTGCTCGCCGGCGAGCTTGCCCGCCTGCAAGAGATCGGTGACCTGGCGCTGGGACACCCCGAGGGCTATCGCAGCATCTTTCGTCATCAGGCTGTCCATGTCATTTCACCTCCGCAGTCAGAGCAATTATGACACATGGTGTTCAACGCGGCAATGCGTTCATCACGGCGCCAGCCCTTAGACGCTCTCCAGGGTTTCGCGTTCAATGAGGACGTTGCGGCGAAGAAACTCGGGTGGCACGTTCGCCCGGTTAGGTTCGAGGTCATATTTGCCGAGCTGCGGCGATTGTGCCTCGGGCAGCGTGCGACGGGGTGCACTTATCCACTCAGGCTTTGGAAGCTTCGACTTTGAGAGCCAGTAGTCGGCTAACGCGCCTAGAGCTGCGTCCCAGGCGCGAGACCCCGTCGAGTGTGGCTCCGTGACAGTGAGGACAACGCGGTCGACGCCCTTCGCGCGGTGAAGGCTGTCCGAGTAGTCCAAGAAGGCGCGGAGCGCCGAGTCGGTCGAGCCGGGCTTGAGCGCAACCGAGATCCGCTCCGCGGTCTCGATCGCATCGGGGCCGACGCCGGGTACAGCGATGATGCGGTTGCCGGTCTGTCGGAGAAGGCGTTCGAGAGTGTCGACTGTCGGAGTGCGTTTGCCAGCTTCGATACTTGAGATGTCCGGTTGACTCGTTTTCGCGCGCGCCGCGAGGTTGCCCTGACTGATGCCACTCGTCAGGCGCGCTGATCGAAGCAGTGTCGATGCCGTCATTTTGCCTCCACGGATATATATCTAAGTCGATATATTAGAGCATCCAACTGGCGCTCGCTAGAGCCCCGAAATGCTTACCGAGTAGGCGGTCGTTTACCCGGTCGTTGCAAGCGCCTGGGTGGACGACCGGGTGAGGGGCTCGGATCCCTGTCATTCCGCCACTCCTGCGCGAGGTGCACATCCCAACCCCTCTCACTCTTCACAAGTTCTGAGCAAGAGGGGTTGGGATGCAAGGGAGTGGCGGAATGACAGGCATCCAAAAAGAAAAACCGGAGCAGAGATTTCGAGCGATTCGCGCACGCTAACACCGGGCGCAAGCAATGAAGCAGACTATGGAAGCATCTGAAACCGGTTAGCAAGTTTCGAGAAGGCGAGAACTGTGAACGTTGAATGGCCCGCGGTCATCATCGGCGCAATCGTCATCGCTGCCGGAACAGTCGGTGTGCGCTACAGGCGCCCCATAGCAAAAGCGAACGCCGCTGCGCAGCGATTCGAAGTGGTTCGAAATAGCTCGACTCCCGCAGTCGTGTTGGCTGTAAGCATTTTCTGCATGTGCTTCGGAGTGATTCTCGTGCTTGTCGGAATTCTCGCTGGGCCGCACTGAACGACCTGGCCGCATGCAACACGATGTGAAGTCAGCGGTCAGATTTAGATTCTTCGCATGGGGAGCGTCACCGCATACGAAACGCACGCGGGCAAGCGATATCGAGTGATCTATCGCAAGCCCAACCACATCCAGACTCAGAAGCGCGGCTTCAAGACCAAACGTGATGCCGAGTTGTTCCTGGCGAAGGTCGAGATCGACAAGAGCCGCGGAGCCTACGTCGATCCCGCGAAATCACGAGTGCTGCTGGGGGAGTGGCTCGACGCTTGGACGGCGAGCCGATCGGACTGGCGTGAGACCTCGCGTGAGCGTGTCCGCGGAATCGTCGTTCGGCACATCAAGCCGGACCTCGGCGGATACCCACTCGCGTCCCTGAACCATCAGCTCGTCCAGAACTGGGCCGGGGCGCTCTCAAAGACGCAGGGGGCGGCGAGCGTGCGCAAGATCGTCAACGTGCTCTCTGGAGCTCTGCAGATGGCTGTCAAGGATGGACGACTGCCAGCGAACCCGGCGCACGGGTTGAACCTGCCGAAAGTCTCGAAGGCATCCAAGCGATATCTCACGCATTCGGAAGTGAGAGATCTCGCCGACTCCGTCGACACGCTCGGCCGCGGCATCTATCGCGGGCAGTCGAACGGTTACGGCTTGCTGGTCCTCGTGCTCGCATATTGCGGACTTCGGTGGGGCGAAGCGTCAGGGCTACGCGTAAAAGACATCGACTTCAAACGCGGCCGCCTCGAGATCCAGCACACCATCGTTGAGATCGACGGCATCCAGATCGACTCAGAGCCGAAGGACTATGAGGCGCGTTCCATTCCAGTGCCGGCCACGATCCTCGCCGAACTAGAGACTCACGTCAAAGGCAAAGAAGATGGCTTGCCAGTCTTCGCGGCGGCACGAGGTGGGTGGCTGCGGGGGCGAGTGTTCCGTCGAGGCTGGCTGGACGAAGCGGCAGAGACGATCGGCCAGCCAGGACTGACTCCACACGAGCTACGGCACACGGCCGCGAGCCTCGCAATTAGCGCTGGCGCGAACGTCAAAGCTGTCCAGCGGATGCTCGGCCACGCGTCAGCAGCCGTCACGCTTGATGTGTACTCGGACTTATTCGACACGGACTTGGATTCTGTGTCGGCCGCCTTGGACCAGCGATTGCGTCAGGTCAGCTCCGACACAGAAACATCCTGAAGCTGCGCAACTGGCTGCGCCACTTATGGCGGCAATATGGTTGCCACAATGTCAAGCGATCAGCCCACAGAGGACGGCAAGGAGACGTCACGCCTCTTGCCAGGCATTTCAGCGCGGCGCTGGCAGAAGCTTCACATCTATTCGTATCCAATCGCCGTACTCGGCTTCATAGCGCTTTTCATTTTTGCAGCACACTCACCGCAGGTGATCTGGTATCCGATTCTTCTGTTGCCGCTCGGCTTCATGGGAGCCACGTGGATTGGACAGGCGGTGCGAGACCGGGTCGAGTCGAACGCTGGCTACACATCGCGCTCGAACTGGCGGATCAACCTCGATCAGGTTGACGCAAAGACCGGTGCGATAGTTCGGGCCGCAGGAACTCCGTTTCCGAGTTCCAAGAAGGCGTCTTCCTATGTCGGCGACGAGGAGCGGCTGGAGGTCGAGCAAATGCCGTTCGAGCCCACACCGATAGCTCGCGCCCGCGAGATTCGCGACGACGTCATCCACACAGCTCCTCACCTTCTTTCTCCGTCGCCATCCGGCGAAGGAGTTGTCCTCACTTCACGGCCTTCTGCGTCAACGCAAATAGCTATTACCGCGCTGCTGGGCCTCGGGATCTCTGCCTTCGTGACGATCGATGTCGGGCTCCATTTTGGGAGGGTCAACGTCGGTGGCTACGTCATTACCTTTGTTGCAAGCGTTGGAGGGTGCGCTTTGCTATGGCTTGCTCTTCTGGGCGGTCGAACACTCGAGCGGCGCCGACTTCTGAAGCGATTTCCGGGAACGCTTGTTTTTTCCTTCGCTCGATCCGCCGATATCTCTGCGGGACTTCGGCGGCTCGGTCTGATCGATCCGATAAACGACTTTGACATTGGCACCGTGCAAGCCGTCGTCGATCTGCGCGGAATCACGTTGTGGCAAGGCAATCCGCCGACCTCGTTTGCCAGCATTCCGTGGACGCTGGTTCGAGCAATTCGCGTTGAGCACGCTTTCGCTCCGAACGCGAGCCGTAGCTCCGCGATCGTCAACATAGAGATCAGTAGCGAGGGTGGCGTTACGCAGCTTCCGCTATTCTGCGTCAACGCCTCTATCCTGCCGTTTCCTCACAGCGGTGAGACCGGTTGGGTAGAGCGGCAACTGCAAGGGCTGTTGGCCAAATCATCCAGTGCAGCGTAGACCGCTTTTGATCCGAACTCGATCACTAAGGCCTGACGGAGTTGTTGCCAAAACGTTGCCACGGTCTCGACGAGCTCGACGCGGGGTGCAACCGATCCGACTGTTGACCAGCTACTTCTTACGGTGCCCCCACGCAGATTCGAACTGCGGCCCCTGCCTCCGGAGGGCAGTGCTCTATCCCCTGAGCTATGGGGGCCCAGCGCTTAGCTAGATTAGCAGCATGGCTGAGATGGCTTCCCTGCGGGATCGATTGCGACAAGTTCCGACCGTCTCGGCCACGTTCCCCTACTTCGACACAGATTCGGCGCCGACCGAGCCCATCCCGCTGCTCATCGAGTGGCTCCATGCGGCAATCGATGGCGGCGTACCTCAGCCTCTGGCAATGTCGGTGGCGACAGCAACGCGAGACGGTCATCCATCCAACCGCACGCTGATCCTCAAAGACGTAGATGAGACGTCCCTCTGGTTCGCATCTCTGTCGTCGGGCGAGAAGGGGCGCGAACTTTCCGATAATCCCGAGGCGGCGCTGGTCTTCTACTGGCGCGAACAGGGCAGGCAGATCCGAGTTACCGGCACGGTCGAAGAGGGGCCACGGGAGGTCAGCAAACTCGACTTCCTTGCCCGCACGAAAAACGCTCGAGCAAGAGCGATCGCCGGTAGGCAGGGTGAGCCGATCGAGGATGTCGACGCCCACCTGAAATCGGCGCTTGAACTGCTCGAAAAAGATCCAGACTTCGTCCCCCGCGACTGGGTTGCCTATCGGGTGACGCCATGGATTGTCGAGTTCTGGCAGGCGGAGCGCGAGCGTGACCAGGTTCGGCTGCGCTACCTCCGCGAGCCAGCCGGCTGGGTCAAAGATTTGCTCTGGCCCTGACTCTGAAGAGCGCCCGGCGCATGGCATCATCGGAGGATGATGCGGACCGCCAGCGTGCACCTCGAGCTCGAGCTCCGCGGGCGCACCAACATGGTATTCAGCCTGACGCCCGCGGTCGGCGCAACCATCGGCAGCGAGAAGCTCGAATTCCTGCTTGACGGCGTTCCGCAGCCGTCGCGAGAAATTCGGGATCTGCACAACGCGCGACTCCAGGTGTTCGAAACCGGCAGGGGCATCCTGACCGTCGACTACGACGTCGAGGTTGTCGGACGCGCCGACCCGGAACCGGTGGACGAGCTCGACCTGATCACATACCTGCGCCCCAGTCGGTACGCGCAATCCGACAGCCTGACGCCCGTTGCGCGTTCGGAGTTCCGTGGCCTCACCGGATACGTGCTGGTCCAGGCGATCACCGACTGGGTGTTCGACCACATCGCATACGTACCGGGCTCCAGCCAGCCCACGGACGGCGCCACCAGAACCCTGACGAGTCGGCAGGGAGTCTGCCGCGACTTCGCGCACGTCACCATTGCGTTCCTCCGCGCGATGGAAATCCCGGCCCGGATGGTGTCGGTGTATGCGCCGGGCCTCACCCCAATGGATTTCCACGCGGTGGCGGAGGCTTACGTCGATGGGGCGTGGTGGGTCGTCGACTCGTCTCGCCTTGCGCCCAGGTCAACGCTGCTGCGGATTGCTACCGGCCGAGATGCCGCCGACACTGCGTGGCTGACCAGCAGCTGGACCGACCTCGCCGTCACGTCGATGGCGCTGACAGTCACAGCCGATGAGTTGCCGTTCGATGACGGCCACGAGCGCGCGCAGTTGGGTTAGCACGGGCAATTGGGAGCACAGCCAACTCGGCCAGCTCCGCCTGCCCAGCTGGCACGCGAAGGGCTCCGATAGGCTCGATTCGTGAATCCAGCCGATCTGTCCGCATCCCTCCTCGTCGTCGTGTCGGGGATTCTTGCGCGCCGCGGATCAACCGAGACGATCACGATCAAGGACGTCCAACTCGAGCGCCCGCGCAGCCGCGAGCACGGTGATTGGGCATCCAACATCGCAATGAAGCTGGCGAAGTCGCTCGGAGCCAACCCTCGTGAGCTCGCCGACGAAATCGCCGTCGAGCTGGCAAAAGTCGCCGGTGTCGCGAAGGTGGATGTCGCAGGCCCCGGCTTCATCAACATCACACTGGATGCCGCCGCAGCGGGTGCGCTCGCGAAAGTCATCGTCGATGAGGGCGACGACTACGGCCGGGGCGACCTATACCAGGGCATCACCATGAACCTTGAGTTCGTCTCGGCTAATCCGACCGGCCCGCTTCACATCGGCGGCGTCCGCTGGGCGGCCGTGGGCGACAGCCTCGCCCGGATCTTCCAGTTCGAGGGCGGCATCGTCACGCGCGAGTACTACTTCAACGACCACGGCGCCCAGATCGATCGCTTCGCGCGCACCCTGGTCGCCAACTGGGCGGGGGAGCCAACACCCGAGGATGGCTACGGCGGCGAGTACATCGACGACATCGTGGCTCGCGTGGTCGAGGCGTACCCCGGCGAGCTCGAGGACATCCCAACCCGTGAGGAAATCCAGGAAGTCTTTCGCGCGGTCGGCGTCGAGTTCATGTTCGGCGACATCAAGAAGAGTCTCCAGGACTTCGGCGTCGCGTTCGATGTGTTCTTCCACGAGAACGACGTGCACGAATCCGGCGCAGTTGAACACGCCATCGATCGGCTGCGCGAGCTGGGCGCGATCTACGAGAAGGATGGCGCCGTCTGGTTCCGCTCGACCGACTACGGCGACGACAAGGATCGCGTCGTCATCAAGTCCGACGGCGAATTCGGCTACATGTCCGGCGACCTCGCCTACTACCTGAACAAGCGCGAGCGCGGCTTCGAGCGCAACCTGATCATGCTCGGCGCGGACCACCACGGTTACGTCAAGCGCCTGATGGCCATGACGGCGGCCTTCGGCGACAAGCCGTACTACAACCTCGAGATCCTCATCGGGCAACTGGTCAACCTGCTGAGCAACGGCGTGGCCCAAAAGATGAGCAAGCGCGCGGGCACCGTCGTCGTGCTCGAAGATCTGGTGGATGCCGTCGGCGTGGATGCGGGACGGTACGCGCTCGTGCGATCATCCATCGACTCGCAGATCGACATCGACCTGGACCTGTGGAGCCGCAAAACCAGCGACAACCCGGTCTTCTACGTTCAGTACGCGCACGCCCGCACTCGCGCTGTTGCGCGGAACGCCGAAGCGAGCGGTGTCGACCGCAGCGCGTTCGACGCGTCGCTGCTCACCCACGAGAGCGAGAGTTCGCTGCTGGGCATCCTCGCCGAGTTCCCGAGGGTCGTTCGCCAGGCGGCGGAGCTGCGCGAACCGCACCGGGTTGCCCGATACGCAGAAGAGCTGGCCGGCGCGTACCACCGTTGGTACGACAACTGCCGGGTCACTCCGCTGGGGGACGAGCCGATCACCGATGTGCACCGCACCCGCCTGTGGCTGAACGATGCGGCGGGAGTAACCCTGCGCAACGCACTTGGTCTGCTCGGGGTGAGCGCCCCGGATCGGATGTAGATGACAACGCAGGATGTCGGGGTGCAGAGAAAGAAGTACCGGTCTCGCCGCGCGCTGGTCATCCTGCTGGTCATCGTGGTCGTCCTGGTCGCGGGCTTCTTTGTCGCCGACTATTTCGCCAAGAAGTTCGCGACCGACTACGTGCGAACCCAGATCGCGAGTGCTCTCGGCCTTCCATCGTCGGCGCCGGTGACGGTGGATCTCGGCTCCGGCTCGATTCTGCTGCAGGCTGCCACGGGCGCTATCGACCACGTGACTGTCGGCGTGAATCCGATCGTGCTGGATGGGCTCTCGGGATCCGCGACACTGGTCGCAACCGGCGTGCCGCTGAATGAGACCACCCCCGTCAAGACCCTCGATGTCAAGGTATTCGTCCCGACGACGACGATTACGACCGCGATTTCGCGCGTTCCGTCGCTTTCGTCCTTGAAACCGGTTGTGACCATTGTGGGCAAGAATGTCGCGGTGACCGGCACGGTGTCGGTGTTTGGATTTCCGCAGGCGATTGGTGCGACGCTCACCCCGACTGTGACGAAGGGGGCGCCGGGCTACACCATCGACACCGCGAGCTTCGATGGCGTTACGGTCTCCGCCTCGGTACTCGATCGGTACCTTCCCGGGCTTACAACGTCGCTTGAGTCCGGAAGTTCGCTCTGCATCGCCAACGAGTTGCCCAAGGCGTTCACGCTCACCAGGATCGCAGTTCAAGGCCAGTCTCTGGTTTCCACGTTCGCCGGAAACGGTGTGGAGTTGAACGCTGATTCGCTGTCGCAGAAAGGTAGCTGCGGAGGAAACTAGCGTCAGGCAGCGGGGTCTGATCCCGGACAGAATGTCTTCATTGCCGCGGGCGCTAAAAGTTATCCACAAAAGCGCCAGCTCCTCTATTTGACTCGAACATATGTTCTAAACTCGTGGTATGTCATCCATCGGTTCAGCGATTCTCGAACAGCTCAGCGCTGCGCGGGATGGGCTGCGCGCACTGCCGACGGATGTGTCTGCTCTGCACGAGTGGGATGACGCAACGTTGCTCGCCGCGATTGACCTCCACACCGAAGCCGCCCGTTCTCTGGGCGCCGTGGGTGCGGCGCTCGCGGGCGAAGTGGCGTTCCGGTCGCGACCCGCTCTGGGGTCTGGTGGTCTAGCGAGGCGCACCGGCCACCGCACACCAGAAAACCTGATCAAATCTGTGACCGGCGCGACCAAAGAACAGGTCCTCACCGTCGTTGAAGCAGGAACCCTGTTGGCTGAGCTTGCCGACGAGGGCAAAGTCGACCAGCTCACGGGCGAGGTGTGCGCGCCGTCGAAGCCCTGGCTTCGGGATGTTGCGGTCGCCGTTGCCTCGGGAGCGATCTCCACCTCGGCGTCCGGCGCCATCGGGCGAGCGCTGGGCGTTCCGAACTCCGCGGTCACAGCGGAGCAACTTCGGGTGGCCGCGGTCACGCTGGTGGCTCACGCAGTCGCCGGGGTCGACTCGGACAAGCTGTGGCGCATCGCCCGTGACCTCCGGAACGAGGTCGACCTGGCAGGCGTCAAGCTCCGTGAGCGGGAGCTCTTCGACGCTCGCGGCCTCACGCATTTCCCGCTGGCAGCCGGTGGCGGTCGCGCGATCTGGGACATGGATACCGACACGTACGCCACCTTCGTTGATTTCTACGACCGATCCACGTCACCCAAGCGCGGCGGGGTTCGGTTCGTCGACCCGGCGCGCGCGGAGAAGGCTCGGAAGATTGAGGACGACCCTCGTTCGTTCAAACAGAAGGTGTCTGACGACCTCATCCACTTCCTGAAACTGGGCGCCGACGCCGACCCGAACGTCATGCTCGGCTCCGGCGCCCCCACCATTCGTATCACGGTCGCCGAAAAAGCCCTTGAAACTGGCGTCGGGTTCGGGCGGGTTGATGGTCAGGCTGCCCCGGTCTCGATTGACACCGTCAAACGCATGATGGAGAACGGCAGGATTCTTCGGGTCGGGTTCGATCCGGGCGGTCGCTATATCGAACAGGTCGAAGACCCGCTGGCCGAGAACAGGCTCTACAACCGAAAACAGCGGGAGATTCTCGCCGCAAAGTTCGGGGGCTGCATGGACCCGACCTGTGATCGACCCCCATCGTGGACGGAAGCACACCACATTAGGTGGGTGGTCCGCGACCGAGGCAAGACGACTATCGAGAACGCGATCCTGCTCTGTAAGTACCATCACCTCCAGTACCACAACGAGGGATACGAAATCACCCGAGACGTGGTTGGCAACTATTGGAAGGTTCCGCCCGCGTCGGTCGATCCGGCCCGGAATCCGATTGCGATGCCGCTGAAAACACGCAATCTGAAAGATATGTGGGACGCAGATCAGCGCGCTGCGGGCTAATGCCCGGACAGAGACTGGCTCGGCGTCTCTGCACTTCGGGTCTCTGCACTTTGGGTCTCTGCACTTCGGCGTCTCGGTACTATTGACCGCGCTGTTTCTTCATCCCTCGTGAGGTCGCCCTTGTCCGCCAATCCGCTCGCTCCTGCGTGGCTTTCCGCGCCGGCAGACGCGAACGCCCTTGACCCCGCCGTGTGGTCTCGCGGATCGTCGCGCTCCGATTCCGGCGCGCTCGAGATCGCCGGATTGGATGCGACGGCAATCGTCGCAGAATTCGGAACGCCGGTCTACGTCGTCGACGAAGCGGATGCTCGCGACCGCGCGCTGGAGGTGCGCGAATCATTTGACCGGGAGTTTGCCCGCATCGGCTCGTCCGCGAAGGTCTATTACGCGGGCAAGGCGTTCCTGACTACCGAGGTGGCGCGGTGGATGATCGCGGCGGGCCTGTGTATCGACGTGGCAAGCGGGGGAGAGCTCGCCGTCGCGCTCGCCGCTGGCGTGGATCCCGCCAAACTCGGCCTGCACGGTAACAACAAGAGCGTCGCCGAGATCGATCGCGCCGTATCCCTCGGAGTGGGCGTCATCGTGCTCGACAGCCTGATCGAAATCGAGCGCGTTGCTGAAGCCGCGGCGAGGCACGGCCGAGTACAGCCGGTGCGGCTGCGCATCAACAGTGGCGTCCACGCATCCACTCACGAGTATCTGGCGACCGCACGCGAAGACCAGAAGTTCGGCATCCCGCTGGCCGATGCCGAGGCGACGGTCGCAACCATCCGCTCGCATCGTGAGCTGGATTTTCTCGGCCTGCACTCCCACATCGGTTCCCAGATCTTCGAGTCCGACGGGTTCGCCGAAGCCGCGCGCCGGCTGTTCTCCGTTCACGCGAAGCTGCTGGAGACGGGTCCGGTTCCCGAACTTAACCTCGGTGGCGGATTCGGAATCGCCTATACCTCGGTGGATGTCGCCCTCTCGCTCGATGAGATTGCTCGCCGCTTCGCCGACATCGTCGCGGCCGTCTCGAGAGAACTCGGCGTCCCGGTTCCCGTCGTCTCGGTCGAGCCCGGCCGCGCAATCATCGGCCCGTCGACGACAACGATCTACGAGGTCGGCACCGTCAAGGACGTCGTGGTCTCACTCTCAGCTGAAACGACCGCGGTCCGCAAGTACGTCTCGGTCGACGGCGGCATGAGCGACAACATCCGCGCTGCGCTGTATCGTGCCGACTACTCCGTGCGCATCGCGTCGCGGGCTTCGGATGCCGAACCCGCTCTGGTTCGCATCGCCGGCAAGCACTGCGAGAGCGGCGACATCGTCGTGCACGCCGATTATCTGCCCGCAGATGTACGGCCAGGAGACCTCGTGGCAGTACCCGCAACGGGCGCGTATCACTGGTCAATGGCCAGCAACTACAACTACCTGGGACGACCACCCGTCGTCGCCGTCAAGGACGGGGTCGCGCGCCTCCTGGTGAGACGAGAAACCGAAGCCGACCTGCTGTCGAGGGACCAGGGCGTGCAACACGACGATGACCGAGCGAGCGCCGACCCAGCAGCCGGACCGGAGACAACACCATGATCGAATACCGTAATCTGCGCATCGCCATCCTCGGCGGTGGCAGCGTCGGCGCCCAGGTCGCGTCGCTCCTCATCGAGCACGGGGACGAACTGGCAAGTCGCGCGGGCGCCGGCCTCGAGCTCATCGGCATCGCGGTACGGAACGTGGACGCGGTGCGCACGCCGCCGATCCCGAGGGAGCTGCTCACCACCGATGCGGCATCCCTGATCCTCGGTGCCGACATCGTCATCGAGCTCATGGGTGGACTGGAGCCCGCACGAACGCTGCTGCTCGAAGCCATCAACTCGGGCGCGGATATCATCACTGCCAACAAGGCGCTGCTGGCGACCCACGGGCCGGAACTGTTCGATGCGGCAGAACAGGTTGGCGCGCAGCTGTACTACGAGGCTGCCGTCGGTGGAGCCATTCCTATCATCCGACCGCTGCGCGAGAGCCTCGCCGGCGACCGGGTCAAGCGCATCCTCGGCATCGTCAATGGGACGACCAACTACATCCTCGACCTGATGGAGCGCGAAGGTGCGACCCTCGAGGACGCTCTGGCCAAAGCCACAGAGCTCGGCTACGCCGAGGCCGATCCAACGGCGGACATCGAGGGCTTCGACGCCGCGCAGAAGGTCTCGATCCTGGCGAGCCTCGCCTTCCACACCAACGTCCCGCTTGACGCCGTCTACCGCGAGGGAATAACCGGAGTCACGATCGAGCAGGTCGAGTCGGCCCGCAAGGCCGGGTACGTGGTCAAGCTGCTCGCAATCTGCGAGCGCGTGACTGCGGCGCCTTCGAAGTCTGGCGAAGCTGGCGTGGATGGCGTCAGCGCGCGCGTCTATCCGGCACTGATTCCGGCGACCCATCCGCTCGCCGCCGTGCACGGCGCGAACAACGCGGTGTTCATCGAGGCGGAGGCGGCCGGAGACCTGATGTTTTACGGTGCGGGCGCCGGCGGGATGCAGACGGCATCCGCTGTCCTCGGTGACCTGGTCTCGGCGGCTCGGCGCCACGTCATCGGTGGCCCCGGTGTGGCGGAGTCGACCCACGCCAACCTGCCAGTGCTCCCAATTTCGATGATCACGACCCGGTACCAGATCACGCTGCAGGTTGCGGACCGTCCCGGTGTGCTCGCCGCGATCGCCAGCCTGTTCAGTGAGCACGGCGTCTCCGTCGAAACGCTCACGCAATCGGCACAGCCTCAGTCGGCCGGGCTCGGGGCATTCGACCCCGACGCCACCGCTACCCTTGTGATTGGAACTCACGAGGCGACGGAAGAGGCTCTTGCCGCCACGGTGGAGTCGTTGACCGGCAACGAAGTCGTGAGGACCGTCGTGTCCGTGTTGAGAGTTGAGGGACTGTAGTAAATGGCTAATCAGTGGCGCGGAGTCCTCCGTGAATTCGCAGATCGGCTGGACATCTCCGATGCAACTCCGATCATCACCCTCGGCGAGGGCGGCACACCGCTGCTTCCCGCCGACGCGCTGTCGGCACGAACCGGGGCGAAGGTCTGGGTCAAGTTCGAGGGCATGAATCCAACGGGCTCGTTCAAGGACCGCGGGATGACAATGGCCGTCTCGAAGGCCGTCGAGCGCGGCGCGAAGGCGGTCATCTGCGCCTCGACCGGCAACACCTCCGCATCTGCCGCGGCCTATGCCGCCCACGCCGGGATCACGGCCGCGGTGCTCGTGCCGGAGGGCAAGATCGCGATGGGCAAGCTGGCCCAGGCGATCGCCCACAACGCGCAGTTGCTGCAGGTACAGGGCAACTTCGACGACTGCCTGGAGATCGCGCGTGATCTGGCGCTCAATTACCCGGTCCACCTCGTCAACTCGGTCAACAACGACCGGATCGAGGGGCAGAAGACGGCGGCCTTCGAGGTTGTGGAGGTGCTCGGGGATGCGCCGGACTTCCACTTCATCCCGGTAGGCAACGCCGGCAACTACACCGCCTACTTCCGCGGCTATCGCGAAGAGCTGGCGCGAAACGAATCCACCCGTCTCCCTCGGATGTTCGGCTTCCAGGCCGAGGGCAGCGCACCGATCGTCCTCGGTCACGTCGTCAAGGATCCGGAGACCATTGCGAGCGCCATCCGAATCGGCAATCCCGCATCCTGGGAACTGGCGAAGGAAGCGCACGAGGTCAGCAATGGCTACTTCGGCGCGATCAGCGACGCGAAAATCCTTGAGGCCCATCGCATCCTGTCCGCCGAAGTCGGTATTTTTGTCGAGCCGGCGTCCGCGATCAGCGTTGCCGGCCTTCTCGAGCGGAGTGAGGCGGACCAGATCCCGAAGGGTTCGACCGTCGTGCTCACCGTCACCGGGCACGGGCTCAAGGATCCGCAGTGGGCCCTCCGCACGGCAGACGGTTCCGACGTGAAGCCGATCATCGTTCCGATCGATACTGCGCAGATCGCCGACGTGCTCGGCCTGAAACCAGAAACAAAGTAGAGGACATGACCGAATCGGTCGCGCGCTCCGTTGCGGTCAAGGTGCCCGCGACGACAGCCAACCTCGGTCCCGGGTTCGACACGCTGGGTCTTGCCCTGTCGCTGTACGACGAGCTGACGGTCACCATTCGGGCAAAGCCTGGTGCGACCGTTCGCGTCGTGGGAATCGGTGAGGGGGTGGTCCCGCTCGACGACACGAATCTCGTCGTCCGCGCGATCTCGCACGCGTTCGCGTACTTCGACCAGCCGATGCCGGGTCTCGACCTCGTAGCTCACAATGTCATTCCGCACGGTCGCGGTCTCGGGTCATCCGGCGCCGCCATCGTTTCGGGCATCATGGCCGCGAAGGGGCTCCTCGACGGTGTTGTTGATATCAGCTCCGACGATTTGCTGGCCATGGCGACCGAACTGGAAGGTCATCCCGACAACGTCGCTCCCGCGCTTTTCGGCGGACTGACGATCGCGTGGATGACCGGGGGCGGCCCGCAGTACAAGAAACTCATGGTGCACCGTGGGGTCTCGCCGCTGGTAGTCGTGCCTCAGACGACGATGTCGACCGAGCTGGCGCGTACCCTGCAGCCGGCGTCGGTGCCACACTCGGACGCCATTTTCAACGTCTCGCGGTCGGCGCTTCTGATCGCCGCGCTCATCCAGAGTCCAGAGCTGCTGCTGGTTGCGACCGAGGACAGGCTGCACCAGGGCTATCGTGCGGCGGCCATGCCGGAAACGGATGCCCTCCTGCAACTCCTGCGTGAGAACGGCCTGCCCGCGGTGGTCTCCGGAGCCGGGCCGTCGATACTCGTCCTGTGCAGCGACCCCGCACAGCGACTTGTAGCCGCAGACCTGGTTGCAACGACGACGAAGAACGCCTGGGAATCGCTCATGCTGGCCGTCGACTTCAAAGGTGCTACAGTCGTAACGCACCCGGTTGAAGCTCTGGCACACGCCAAAAGCTCCCCAGGTAGCAATTTATCTAGCACTCGCTGAACCGCAGATCTGAACTGCATGACGTTGCTGAGCAACACCGGCAATGTCTCCCGCCCCCAGTACCTGCGAACTAGTGAGCGCATACCTCCGAGAGACTTTCTACTCGGAGCCGAAAGGAACCCTTTTTCGTGACTGATGTCAACATCGGTGCGTCCAGCACCGATTCTCGCGCCAAACTCAGCGCCCTTCGTCTGCCCGAGCTCGTCGCCCTGGCAAACGCACGCGGCATCGTCGGCGCGGCCAAACTTCGTAAAGGAGAACTCGTGGACGCCATAAGTGTCGACAACGATGAGAACAACCCCAACACAGACGCACCAGAGCAGATCATCGAGCCCGCGACGACCGAACAGGCCATCGAACCCGCTGCGACCCCGTCGGCCATCGAGGCTCCGCGCAAGCGCGCGTCGCGTCGCGCGACGACGGCCGACGCTGAGGCGATTGCCGCCCGTGCCGATGAAGCCGCCGACAGCACCGCGCCGGTCTCCGCTTCGGCCCACGTGGCTGAGCTCGAGCCCACCATCGACGCGGCCACCCTCGAGAGCGACTCCGGCGAGCGGCTCGTGCCCGCTGAATCCAATGACGGTGGCACCAACGACGGTGGCACCAACGACGGTGGCACCGACAGCGGTGCCAGTGACAGCGGTGCTAGCGACAACGGTGCTAGCGACAGCGGTGAGGGCGGCGAGCAGGCTCCCCGAAACTCGCGCAGCCGCAACCGTAATCGTGGCGGCGCCGCCAGCGGAGCGGCGAACGCTAACCAGCCATCAGGGCGCCAGAACGCCGGCCAGAACGCTGGCCAGAACGGCAACCAGAACGGCAACCAGAACAACGCCGGCGCGCAGCAGGGCGACGGCCAGGAGTCCGGAAGCGGCCGCAGTCGCTACCGTGACCGCAAACGCGGTCGTGGCCCGGCATCCGAAGACTTCGAGCCGGAAATCAC
>DATAZY010000017.1:0-30182 GCA_036271795.1 Galbitalea sp. | reverse complement strand
CGAGCATCGGACGCGACACGCAGTCCGCGATTTATCGCGGCGGCGCCGTTGGCCGGATGCCCATTGTTCCTGCCGGTTGGAATGCACTCGAGGATGCCGCACGTGTAGCGATGTCCGCGGATGCTTTTGCCTATGTGGCGGGCCCGGCCGGCCGCGAATCCACGGCGGACGCCAACGCGGCCGCGTTCGACGCCTGGCGCATTGTGCCGAGGATGCTCCGCGACGTGAGCGCGCGCGACCTTTCGGTCGAGCTGTTCGGCCGGCGCTATCCCTCTCCCCTCATTGCTGCGCCGATCGGCGTGCTCGAGCTGGCGCATCCCGAGGCCGATCTCGGCATCGCACGCGCGGCTGCGGCTCTCGGCATCCCCTACATCGCATCGAACCAGGCGTCGATCGCGCTCGAGGAGACATTTGCGGCCACGCCGGGCTCCCCTCACTGGTTCCAGCTCTATTGGAGCAGCTCCGACGACCTGGTCGAGAGCCTGATCGCTCGGGCAGAAGCCGCGGGTGCCGAGGCGATCGTCATCACTCTCGACACGCACATGCTGGGATGGCGTCCTCGCGATCTCGACCTCGCTTACCTACCATTCGCGCACGGTCTGGGAATCGCGCAATACACGGGCGATCCCGTGTTTCGGCGTCTCGTGGCCGAACGAATCGCCTCCCCGGTGAAGAGCCAGACGCCGAGACTCAATGCCAGCGTCATCAAGACACTTCTCGATATGACTCGCCACTACCCCGGACCGTTCTGGGCGAATCTTCGATCAAAGGAACCGCGAGCCGCGGTCGACGTGTTCCTGGAGGTGTTTTCTCGATCGTCGCTGACCTGGGAGAACCTCGATTTCGTCCGCAAGCGCACCGAACTGCCAATACTTCTGAAGGGCATCCAACACCCGGACGACGCCGAGCTCGCGATCAAACACGGAATGGATGGCATCATCGTCAGCAATCACGGCGGACGCCAGCTCGATCGCGCAATCGGATCCCTGGACGCGCTGCCCGCGATTGTCGAGGCGGTCAGGGGCCGCGCGCCGGTTTTGTTCGACAGTGGAATTCGCAGCGGATCGGACGCACTCATCGCGCTCGCCCTGGGCGCCAGCGCCGTGCTGGTCGGCCGCCCGTGGGTTTATGGGCTTGCGATCGGCGGGGCCGCCGGCGCCGAGGCGGTCCTTCGGAACCTTCTCGCCGAAATCGATCTCAATCTCGGGTTGAGCGGCCGCACGAGCGTCGCCGACCTGACGCCAGAGCTCCTCGCGCGGAGAACGTCATGACCGATTACATCCTCTCGATCGACCAGGGCACGACCAGCACACGCGCGATGATCTTCGATCACGCGGGGGCGGTCGTCTCGATTGGCCAGCTGGAACACAAGCAGCATTTCCCGCGGGCGGGCTGGGTCGAGCACGACGCCACCGAGATCTGGAGAAACACGCGCAAGGTCGTCGGTACGGCGCTCGGAGACGCCAACATCACACGCCACAGTCTCGCGGCGATCGGCATCACCAACCAGCGAGAGACCACCGTCGTCTGGGATCGGGCGACGGGCAAGCCGATCTGCAACGCCATTGTTTGGCAGGACACCAGGACACAGGACATCGTTGATCGCCTCGCCGACGGTGACAACGATCGCTATCGCGACCGGGTCGGTCTGCCACTCGCCACCTACTTTTCGGGGACCAAGATCGCGTGGATTCTCGACAACGTCGAAGGCGCGCGTGCCAGGGCCGAGGCCGGGGACCTGCTGTTCGGGACCACGGACACCTGGCTGCTCTGGAACCTAACGGGCGGCCAGAAGGGTGGCGTCCACGCGACGGATGTGACCAACGCGTCGCGCACGCTCCTCATGGACCTTCGAACGCTCGAGTGGGAAGAGGAGATCCTCGCCGACTTCCGCATCCCGCGCTCGATGCTGCCCGACATCCGCAGTTCATCGGAGATCTACGGCACGGCGGCATCCGAAAGCCTGCTGCGCGAGGTTCCGATTTCGGGCATCCTTGGCGACCAGCAGGCAGCAACCTTCGGCCAGGCGGCCTTCGACACCGGCGAATCGAAGAACACCTACGGAACCGGCAACTTTCTCATCGTCAATACCGGCGAGGAGATCGTGAAGTCGAAGAACGGGCTTCTGACGACGGTCGCCTATCGACTCGGGAACGCAGCTCCCCGGTATGCCCTCGAGGGGTCCGTCGCCGTCACCGGATCGCTGGTTCAGTGGTTGCGCGACAATCTCGGCATCCTGCGGGAGGCATCCGAGGTCGAGACGCTCGCGGCTTCGGTTCCCGACAACGGCGGCGCATACATCGTTCCCGCCTTCTCCGGACTCTTTGCGCCCTACTGGCGAGCGGATGCGCGCGGCGCGATCGTCGGCCTCACCCGCTTCGTCACGAAAGCTCACCTCGCTCGCGCGGCTCTCGAGTCGACGGCGTTCCAGAGTCTTGAGGTACTGAACGCCGCCGTCGCCGACCTCGGCACCGGGGCCGCCGAGCTGCGAGTCGATGGCGGGATGACGTCGAACGAGCTACTGATGCAGTTCCAGGCCGACGTGATGGGGATTCCCGTAGTGCGGCCGATTGTCGCCGAGACGACCGCGCTGGGTGCCGCCTACGCCGCCGGCCTCGCGGTGGGTTTCTGGACGGGCACCGACGAGCTGCGAGAGAACTGGCGCGAGGGCAAGCGCTGGCAACCGCAAACCACAACGGACGAGCGGGACGCCATGCTGGCGAGTTGGAAGAAAGCCGTCACCCGGACGTTCGACTGGGTGGATTAGGCGTTCGTCGCCGCGACCCACTGGTCGAGTTTTTCTGCGGCCCGACCTGAGTCGACGGTCGCCGCCGCCTGCTCCATCGACGCGCCGAGACGCTCGAGAATCGGGAGGCGATTGAGATCGGGGTCCTGCGCGAGCTCGAACGCGCAGATCCCCGCCGCGGCATTGAGCAGGACAACATCGCGCACGGGGCCGGGTTCGCCGGCAAGAACCTTCCGTGCGACGGCCGCGTTGTGCTCCGGGTCCGCGCCGAGCAGGGACGAGATCTCGGCGACCGGGATGCCGAGGTCGACCGGGTTGAGATCGTGCTCTGTTACAAATCCGCGTGACACCTCCCAGATGTGGCTGTGTCCGGTCGTCGTGAGTTTGTCAATGCCGTCGTCGCCGCGGTAGACCAGGGCCGTCGCGCCCCGGGTCTGGAAGACGCCGACGACGAGGGGAACCCGATCCAGACTCGCGACTCCCACCGCGGAAGCCTCCGGACGTGCCGGATTGCACAGCGGGCCGAGAATGTTGAAAAGCGTTGAGATACCGAGCTCCCTGCGAGTCGGACCGGCATGGCGGAATCCGGGATGGAACAGCGCCGCATACGCGAACGTGATTCCCGTCTCGCGGAGAACGGCAGCGACTCGCTCTGGCGGAATCTCGAGGTTCAGGCCGAGCGCAGCGAGCACATCCGATGCCCCCGACGCGGAGCTCGCGCCGCGGTTGCCGTGCTTGACGACCGGGATTCCGGTTGCCGCGGCGATCACTGAGGCGATCGACGAGATATTCAGGACCGCCCCATACGGGTCCCCACCGGTGCCGACGATGTCGAGAACCATGGGGTCGACATCGAGGGGAAGCGCAGCGCCAAGCACCGCATCCCGGAAGCCGACGATTTCGTCGACCGTCTCTCCCTTGATGCGCAGCGCGACCAGAAGACCGCCCAGCTGCGCTGTCGTCGCCTCCCCCAACATGACACTCTGCATGGCCCATGTGGACTCGCTGATCGACAGATCGGAGCCTTCTACAAGGTGACTGAGGATGCTCGTCCAGCTGTGCTCTGAGGCCATGCCCAAAATCCTAACGATTGGGGTGCGACTGGCGGCCCGATTGGCCGAACCGCCCCTCGATATCGGACATAATGGAACAGTGACGAGCACCTCTCTTACTCGCCCGGTCGGAATATCCTCTGTGAACCGTCCGAGTATTGTCGCGGTCGGAACGATCGTCTGGCTCGGCAGCGAGGTGATGTTCTTCGCGGGTCTGTTCGCGATCTACTTCACACTGCGCTCGACCTCGCCCGGACTGTGGGCGGCCGAGACCGCGCACCTCAATGTGACCTATGCCGCCATCAACACGTGCATCCTCGTCTCGTCCTCATTTGCCTGCCAGTTCGGCGTCTTCGCGGCGGAACGACTGCAGCCGCGCCGCAAGAGCTGGAAGATCACCGAGTGGGGCATGGTCGAGTGGTTCTTCGTCACCTACTGCATGGGTGCGGTCTTCGTCATCCTTCAGGTTTTCGAATACGCCACCCTTTCGGGTGAAGGCATCTCGATCTCCTCGAGCGCCTACGGCTCGGCCTTCTACCTGACCACCGGATTCCACGGACTGCACGTGACGATGGGTCTGTTCGCCTTCCTGCTCGTCATCGGCCGTGCGTACTC
Source organism: Galbitalea sp. (assembly GCA_036271795.1). Lineage (GTDB taxonomy): Bacteria > Actinomycetota > Actinomycetes > Actinomycetales > Microbacteriaceae > Galbitalea. The sequence continues at coordinate 25,769 of DATAZY010000017.1, read as the reverse complement.
CGCCAAAAACTTCGGTCACAAAGAGGCCACCAGCGCGATCGTCGTGTCGTACTACTGGCACTTCGTTGACATCGTGTGGATCGCGCTCTTCGGCGTCATCTACCTCCTGAAATAGAGCGGAACACAAGGGAAGAATGCGTAAGCCGATCGTGAGCATCACCACCGCCCGCAAGGGTCGCAAGGGGGGTCGCCGTTCCCCGCTCGCATCCATCGCGCTCATTCTGATCGGGCTCGTCGCCACCGGCGGCGCCTACGCGCTCTTCACCACGAGCGCGACCGCATCCACGACTTCCTCGAGCTCCGCGTTGCTCACCGAGGGCTCGAAACTTTTCCAGGCCAACTGCGCAACCTGCCACGGCATGAACCTTGAGGGCACGCAGCAGGCACCAACGCTCATTGGTGTTGGCGCGGCCTCCGTACAATTCCAGGTCTCCACCGGCAGGATGCCCGCGGCAGCCTCCGGCCCGCAGGAGGAGCAGAAGCCGCCGCAGTTCAGCGACCAGCAGGTGCTTGCTCTCGCGGAGTTCGTCGCATCCAAGGCGCCCGGCCCGGCAATCCCATCGAAGCAGTACCTCGGCGGGAACGGTAACGCGGCGGAGGGCGCGGAACTCTTCCGCGTCAACTGTGCGATGTGCCACAACGTCGCGGGTGCCGGCGGAGCCTTGACGGAGGGCAAGTACGCGCCATCCCTCAGCGGAGTCTCCGCGCTGCACGTATACGAGGCCATGATCACGGGTCCACAGAACATGCCGGTCTTCAGCGACGCGAACATCACGCCCAGCCAGAAGGCCGACATCATCACCTACCTGAAGTACCTCGACCAGAACCAGTCCCCCGGCGGGTTCGACCTGGGCAACCTCGGTCCGGTCTCCGAGGGCCTGTTCGTGTGGATCTTCGGGCTCGGTGCCTTGGTCGGCGTCACGATCTGGCTGACGGCGAAGGCCAACTAGCGTGGCGGCCACCCTCGACAACAGCACACTCACAGCACGAAAGGGAAGCGCATGGCACAGCACGACGACGGTGTGACAACACCCGACAGTGGCGCTGCCAGTTCCTCGATCGGCAGCTCTGTCGTGCTTTCCAGCGACAGCGGAACGGGAGTCGTGCCGTCGGACGCCGTGATCAACCCCGGCTTTCCGCCACACAATCCGCGCCAGACGAATCTCGATCCGCGTAAGGAGAAGAACGCGGAGCGCCAGGTCGCGTTCCTGTTCTTTCTCTCCATAATCGGCAGCGTGTTCGCCGTTGCCGCGTACATGGTCTTCCCAATCATCCCAGGCAACCCGGCTTCGATTCGTGAGAACAACCTGTTCCTCGGCATCGGGATCACGCTCGGTCTGCTCGGCATCGGTCTCGGCGCGGTCCACTGGGCCAAGCAGCTCATGCGCGAAGACGAGAGCGTCGAGTACCGTCACGGAACACGCGGCACGGAGGAGACCCGTGCCAAAGCCGTCGAGGTCTTCGAGCTGGGCGACCAGGAGTCCGGATTCGGGCGTCGCACGCTCATCCGTAACAGCCTCATTGGTGCCCTGGTTCTCACGCCGGTGCCCGCGGTCGCGCTGTTCCGCGGCCTCGCCCCCGACGCCAACCCCATCCCGCTTCTGCAGCACACGATGTGGAAGAAGGGCCTGAAACTCACGCACGACCCAACGGGCGTGCCCATCAAGGCCGCGGATGTCACCCTCGGTTCGGTCTTCCACGTCATCCCGGAAGGCCTGCTGCAGCGCAGCGACGCTCTCGAGCAGAAGGCCAAGGCCGCGGTCCTGCTAATGCGCCTGCTGCCGGATCAACTGCACGTCACCAAGGGTCGCGAGACCTGGAACTACGAGGGCATCATTGCCTACTCGCAGATCTGCACTCACGTCGGCTGCCCGGTCGCGCTGTACGAGCAGCAGACCCACCACCTGCTGTGCCCGTGCCACCAGTCGCAGTTCGACATGACCCACGAAGCCCGGGTCATCTTCGGGCCGGCCCGGCGCCCACTTCCCCAGCTGCCCATCACCATCGACAGCGAGGGATACTTGATAGCGAGAAGTGACTTCCACGAGCCAGTGGGGCCAGATTTTTGGGAGCGTAACGTATGACAACCACCAGCGAGACTCGCGGTGGAGAGGTAGTCGCCAAGCGACCGTCGGCGACACAGGTCGCCGCGAACTGGGTCGACGAGCGCACCAGCATCTCGGGCCTGGTTCGCGAACTCGGGCGCAAGATCTTCCCCGATCACTGGTCGTTCATGCTGGGCGAGGTCGCGCTCTACAGCTTCATCGTCATCCTGCTCACGGGTACATTCCTGACCTTCTTCTTCCAGGCTTCGATGGCGGAGGTCGTCTACAACGGCAGTTACCTCCCGCTCAAGGGCATCAACATGTCCGCCGCCATGAACTCGACGTTGAACATCAGCTTCGACGTCCGTGGCGGACTGCTCATGCGCCAGGTGCACCACTGGGCTGCGTTGCTGTTCGTGGCATCCATTGGCCTGCATATGCTGCGCATCTTCTTTACCGGCGCGTTCCGCAAACCTCGTGAGCTCAACTGGGTGATCGGCTTCGTGCTGTTCGTGCTGGCCATGGCGGAAGGCTTCACCGGCTACTCCCTGCCGGATGACCTGCTCTCGGGCAACGGACTGCGAATCATTGACGGCCTCGTCAAGGGCCTACCGGTAATCGGCACCTGGACCTCGTACCTGCTGTTCGGCGGCGAGTTCCCCGGCACAGCCATCGTCGGACGCCTCTACACGCTGCACATCCTGTTATTGCCCGCCATTCTTGTGGCCGCGCTCGGCGTCCACTTACTGCTGCTGGTCATCAACAAGCACACGCAATTCGCAGGTCCCGGCAAGACCAACGACAACGTCGTCGGCGTGCCGATCATGCCGGTGTTTGCCGCGAAGGCGGGTGGATTCTTCTTCATCGTCTTCGGCGTCATCGTGCTCATGGCCTCGTTCTTCACGATCAACCCGATCTGGTTGTACGGACCATATGATCCGTCGCCGATCTCTGCCGGTACCCAGCCGGACTGGTATATCGGGTTCGCGGACGGCGCGCTGCGTCTGGTGCCAACCGGACTCGGGTTCGACCTCGGGCAGTACACCGTGTCGATCAACATCATCCTGCCCGTGCTCGTGCTCGGGATCTTCCTTGTCGTCGTGGCGATCTATCCGTTCATCGAGGCGTGGGTCACCGGTGACAAACGTGAGCACCACATCGCCGACCGCCCGCGCAATGCGCCGACCCGCACCGCCATCGGCGCGGCCGGTGTCACCTTCTACGCGGTCCTGTGGGCTGCTGCGAGTTCCGACCTCATTGCGACGCACTTCATGCTGACTATTGAGAACGTCATCCTGTCGCTCCAGATCCTGCTGATTGTCGGGCCAATCATCGCCTACCTGGTCACTAAGCGGGTATGCGTCGGGTTGCAGAAGAAGGACCGCGAAATCGCGCTCCACGGCTACGAAAGTGGCCGAATTGTGCGACTGCCCGGGGGCGAGTACATCGAGGTGCACGAGCAGTTGACCGACTACGAGCGCTGGCGTCTCGTCAGCTTCGAGGACTACAAGCCGCTCATGCTGCGTCCGAACGCCAAGGGACAGATCTCGCCTGCCGAGAGATTCCGCTCCGCCATATCGAACTGGTTCTTCGAGGACCGGATTACTCCGGTCACCGCGACGGAGCTCGAACAGCAGCATCATGTCGGCCACGGTGCCCTCGAGGGCGGCGAGACAACCGAGATCGAGAGCGGCCACCACTAGGCGCAGTTCGTAGCGAACGAACTCCGGGCCGTCACACCGCCCGTCTGCCCCTGTACGGAACCCGCGGTCGACCCGGGTGAAGACCGTTCCGTACGGGGCACTCGCCAGTTGGACTGCGGCAGTACCACCAAGCAGGCTACGGAGTCCTCGAGGATGGTCGCACCACCGCTATTGCGGCACCAACCTCACACGAAAATGGGCCGCCATGTGGGCGGCCCAAGTTTTTCGTGCAAATACTCAGTGGCCGAAGTAGCCGCGCTGGTACTCGAAGATGAGACCAATCACGCTGATCGCCGCAAGCGGCACGGCGATAAAACATATCCAGTTGCCGATAGCGAGACCGAGGAACATCAGCGCAATTGATGCCCCGAGAGTGACCGGCCACCAGCTCCACGGGCTGAAGAATCCCTGCTCGGCGTCTCCATCATCAATGGCAGCATCCGTGCGGTCTTCCGGCAGCTCGACACCGCTCTGCGCACGGTGCAGGCGCCACATGTAGAAGGTGATGAGCGAGCACAGACCGCCTACGAGTCCGAGCCCGATGGCGCCCACCGGTTCCCATCCCCCGACATCCGAAGCATTCCCGAACGTGTGGTCGAGGATGCCCCAGAGGATGTAGCCGCCGCAGGCGGCGAAGCAGAACAGCGCGAGGATCAGAAACAGTTTCCAGGTGGCGCCCATGGTTACTTCACCGCTCCATCAGCCAGATCGTAATCCGGTGCATCCTTGAATGCGCCAACACCAACGCCTACCGGAATCTCTGCCTCGGGGTGATTCAGGTCAAAAGCCGGTGACTCCGAGCGGATGCGCGGAATCGACACGAAGTTGTGCCGCGGCGGCGGGCAGGATGTCGCCCACTCGAGCGAGCGGCCGTAGCCCCACGGGTCGTTGCTGGTCACCTTGGGTGCGCGTCGAGCCGTGATGTAGACGTTGTAGAGGAACGGCAGCATCGAGACGCCGAGAATCATTGCGCCGATGGTTGAGACCTGGTTCATCCAGGTGACGCCATCTTCCGGGAGATAGCTCCAGTATCTTCGCGGCATCCCCTCGACCCCGATCCAGTGCTGGATCAGGAACGTCGTATGGAAACCGATGAACAACAGCCAGAAGTGGATCTTGCCCAGCCGTTCATTGAGCATCTTGCCGGTCCACTTCGGCCACCAGAAATAGAACCCGCTGAACATCGCGAACACGACCGTGCCGAACACGACGTAGTGGAAGTGCGCGACCACGAAATAGGTGTCGGAGACGTGGAAGTCAAGCGGCGGCGAGGCCAGGATGACGCCCGTGAGCCCGCCGAAGGTGAAGGTGATCAGGAAGCCGATTGCCCACATCATGGGCGTCTCGAACGTCACGGAGCCGCGCCACATCGTGCCGATCCAGTTGAAGATCTTCACGCCGGTCGGAACTGCGATGAGCATCGTCATGAACGAGAAGAACGGCAGGAGCACCGAACCGGTCACGTACATGTGGTGTGCCCAGACCGTGACCGACAGAGCGGCGATCGAGATGGTCGCGTAGATCAGGGTCTTGTACCCGAAGATCGGCTTGCGACTGAACACCGGGAAGACCTCGCTCACGATGCCGAAGAACGGGAGCGCGATGATGTAGACCTCTGGATGTCCGAAGAACCAGAACAGGTGCTGCCAGAGCAGCGCTCCACCGTTCGCCGCATCGAAGACGTGGGCGCCGAGGGTCCGATCGGCTCCCAGTGCAAGGAGCGCGGCGGCGAGGATCGGGAAGGCCATGATCACGAGGATCGAGGTGACCATCGCGTTCCAGGTGAAGATCGGCATCCTGAACATCGTCATGCCCGGCGCGCGCATCGTGATGATGGTGGTGATGAAGTTCACGGCGCCGAGAATCGTCCCAAATCCACTGAGCGCAAGACCGAACACCCACATGTTTCCACCGATACCCGGCGTGAAGGTCGTCGACGTCAGCGGCGCGTACGCGGTCCAGCCAAAGGATGCTGCACCCTGCGGCGTGAGGAATCCGGCGACCGCAATCAGCGAGCCGAACAGGAAGAACCAGTAGGCCAGCGCATTGAGACGCGGGAACGCGACATCCGGCGCTCCGATCTGCAGCGGCATGATGACGTTCGTGAAGCCGGCGAACAGCGGCGTCGCGAACATGAGCAGCATGATCGTGCCGTGCATCGTGAACAGCTGGTTGTACTGTTCCGGTGTTCCGACGAGGGCCTCGCCGGGCTCAAAGAGCTGCGCGCGAATGACCAGGGCCATGACCCCGCCCAGGCAGAAGAACAGGAACGAGGTGATCAGGTACAGGTAACCGATCGTCTTGTGGTCGGTCGTGGTGATCCAGCGGACCACGATATTGCCCTTGCGGCCGGCGACTGGGCGACCAATCTGCTGCTGGCGTTCGAGGGCTGTGTACGACACTGTCGCGGTCATTGTTGCTAACCCTTCGGTGCGCCGGTGCCCGGCAGGTTGGTGTTCGCGTTGTAGTTTGCGCCGAGCAGGCCGGGGTGAATCTTGCGCTGCGCGGTGATGTAGGCCTGGTAATCGGAGTCAGAGACCACTTTCACCTGGAACAGCATGAGCGAGTGGTATTGGCCGCACAACTCCGCGCACTTGCCCTGGTAGGTGCCGATCTTCTCCGGGATGAAATACATGTAGTTCGTCTTGCCCGGGATCATGTCCTTCTTGTAGAGGAAGTTCACGATCCAGAACGAGTGCGCCACGTCGCGCGAATAGATCCGGATCTCGACCCTCTTGTTGACGGGAAGGTAAAGCGTGTTGAGCGGCTGCGTCAGCGCGCCCGTTGCGGCCTCGGTCTGCGCCTGGATGCCCGGGCTGTAGACCTTCTCGTTCATGTAGTCGAACGTCCAGGCCCAGCGCTGGCCGTAGACATCGATCTTGACCTGCGGCGCGGCGGTCGGCGGCGTTTCGATGTTGTTCTGGGTCTTCGCGGTGAAAGCAAAGAATCCGAGGACGAGGATGAGCGGAACGATCGTGTAGAAGATTTCGATCGGCAGGTTATAGCGAAGCTGGACCGGCAGGCCCGTCTGGCCCTTGCGACGCCGATAGACCACCGCGGCCCAGATGATCAGGCCCCACGTGATGACACCGACGCCCATCAGGACGATCCACGAAGTGTTCCAGAGGCCGATGACCTCGCTGGTGTGGTTGGTCACGCCGGGCGCAGAAGGCAGGAAGCCGACGAGCTGCTGCTGGCTGCATCCCGCGAGGGCGAGGATGACGACGACCGCGGCTGGAACTACAGCCCAGCGAAGACGGCGGTTACGGGGCACCTGAAACCTCTCGGATATTGCGGACTGATTGCTCTCCCAAGTCTATAACCCGCCTCGGGAACCGCCTCGCCGAACCGGGCCGTTAAGCGACAAAGATCGGGCCGATTGGGCCCGATCTTTGTGCTAGCTGATAGTTCGCACAGCGCGAACGGTGAGGCTAATGGAAGCTGTCTCCACATGCGCAACTTCCGGAAGCGTTGGGGTTGTCGATTGTGAAGCCCTGCTTCTGGATGGTGTCTTCGAAGTCGATGGATGCGCCGTCGAGGTACGGCACGCTCATCTTGTCGACGACAACCTCGACGCCTTCGCCGAATTCGACTGTCGCGTCGCCATCGAGCGTGCGCTCGTCGAAGTAAAGCTGGTAGATCAGTCCGGAGCATCCACCGGGCTGGACGGCGACGCGCAGCCGTAGATCGTCGCGGCCCTCCTGGGCGAGCAGGCTGCGCACCTTGTCGGCGGCGGCATCCGTAAGTCCGACGCCGTGAGCGGCGGTCAGCGTGTCAGTCATGATGGCTCCTTCAAGCAAGTCAAGCTGTTGTAAGTCTAAGCGCGGTTCTGGAGCTTTGCCAGCAAGAGCGCTTCCGTGAGGATCGCGCGGCGGAATACGCCGAGGTGCAGGGATTCGTTCGGGCTGTGTGCACGGGAGTCCGGGTCCTCGACACCGGTCACCAGGATCTCGGCCGCGGGAAACTGCTCGACCAGATCTGCGAGGAACGGGATGGATCCGCCGACGCCGGTGTCGACGGGCTGGACTCCCCACGCCTCGAACATGGCGGCACGGGTATCCGACACCGACTGGCCGCTCGTATCGACCAGGAACGGATCGCCCAGGTCGACCTCGGAGATCGTAAGCTTCGCGCCGAACGGGGCATTGGCGCGAACGTGCCGTTCGAGTGCCGCGAAGGCATCGCTGGCCTTCTGACCTGGGGCGATTCGCGAGCTGATCACGACCATGGTCGACGCCGAGAGGGTATTGGACGCGTTCATCACGGACGGCGCGTCAATTCCCGTGACCGTGACGGTCGGCTGCCCCCAGATTCGCGACAGGATGCTGCCGACACCGATCGGGGTGACGCCGTCGAGCAGCGCCGCCTCTTCGCGGAAGAGGTCCTCGGAGTACTCGGGAGTCCCCATGTCATACGACGTGAGGCCCTCGACCGCTACCGATCCGTTCTCATCCCACAGCGTAGACAGAAGCTTGATCGTCGCGAGCATTGAGTCCGGCGCCGCTCCCCCAAACATGCCGGAATGCGAGGCGTGGCCGAGCGTCGAGACTTTGAGGTGGAACTTCACGTTGCCTCGCAGCGCGATCGTGAGCGCCGGTGTCGTCGTGTTCCAGTTGTCGGAGTCAGCGACCACGATTGCGTCGGCCGCGAGCTGGTCGTGGTGATCCACGAGGAAGTTCTTGAACGAGCGGGACCCGTTCTCCTCTTCCCCTTCGATGAAAACAGAGAGCCCGAGATCGAATTCGCTGCCGAAGACGGCGACCAGGGAGCGGATCGACGCCACGTGAGCCATGACGCCGGCCTTGTCGTCCGCTGCTCCTCTACCAAAAAGCCGATCGCCGCGAACCGTCGGCTCGAACGGGGACGACTCCCAGTCCTCGTCTTTTCCAGGCGGCTGGACGTCGTGATGTGCGTACAGGAGGATGGTCGGCTTGCCGTTGCGCGCCGGGCGGGACGCGAGTACGGCCGGTTGTCCGAGCCCGCTGCCGTCGTCGAGTTTCGCCTGCGAGATCTCGACTTTCTCGAAGACGCCGAGACCCTCCAGCAGCGCCTTGACCGCGGCGGCACTGTCGGCGACGTGCCGCGGGTCGAAGCCGTCCCAGGAGACCGACGGGATGCGCACGAGGTCAGAAAGGTCGGCGATCGCACTCGGCAACCCGGCCTGCACCGCATCGGCGAGCTTCTCGGTGAGCGCGGATGAACTGGTGGACGGCTCGGAATCAGTCATGCGGGTAATCTTAAGGCGACATCCGATAGAAGGACTCATCGTGGCCAAGCAGGTACAGAGCGAAGCGGACCGCATCGCGGCCGAGGAACTCGCGAACAAGCCCATCGCACCAAAGGGTCACGCGACCCCGACCCGCAAGGAGCGCGAGGCCGCGCGCAAACGACCGCTCGTGGGTGACAAGACTCCGGAAGCACGCGCGCTCTCGAAGGATCAGCAGCGAGCTCATCGCGAACGCGCTCGCGTGGGCATGGCAAACGGCGAGGAGAAGTACCTGCCGGTCCGCGACCGCGGGCCGCAGAAGCGGTTCATTCGGGATGTCGTCGACAGTCGCTGGGGTTTCGCCGAGCTGACCATCCCAATTCTCATTGTGCTGGTCATCGTCGGCTACTTCGACGCCGGGCTGGCTGACTACGTGCAATACGGTCTGTGGGCGCTGATCCTGCTGATTCTGATTGATGTGACGGTGCTGCATTTCCGCTTGCGCAAGCTTCTGGCTGCGAAGTTCGGGGCCGACAGGGTGGAGAAGCGCGGGCTGTACCATGCCACGCGATCGATCCAGCTGCGCGTGATGCGCCTGCCAAAGCCGCAGGTCAAGCGCGGCGACAAGGTTTCCTAGCTCGTTCCGGCTTTCTCCAGCTCACGGTTAATGGCGCGCGCCCAGAACGGGCCGCGGTAGAGGAACGCCGTGTAACCCTGAACCAGGGTCGCACCCGCCGCGAGGCGCGCGGCGACGTCGGCTCCGGTCTCCACTCCCCCGACCGAGATCACACAGAAGGTCGTCGGCACGGCGTCCCTCACGATCCTCAAAACTTCAAGGGAGCGTGCGGCGAGCGGCGCGCCCGAAAGTCCGCCGGTGCCTGCAGCTTCGACGAGCGCGGCCGTCGATTTCAGGCCCGTGCGCGCCAGTGTCGTGTTCGTGGCGATGAGTCCGGCGAGCCCCAGCCTGACGGCCAGTTTCGAGATCTGGGTGATCTGGTCATCCTCGAGATCCGGGGCAATTTTGACGAGGAGGGGAACCGAGCCCGCGGCCTCGGAAATGGCAGCGAGAAGCGGTTCCAGGCGGTTGAGTTCCTGCAGACCCCTGAGCCCGGGGGTATTGGGCGAGCTCACGTTCACGACCAGGTAGTCGGCGAGCGGGGCGAGTAGCCGCGTGCTCGTCAGGTAGTCGTCGATCGCATCCTCGACCTCGACGACGCGGCTCTTGCCGATGTTGATCCCGACCACGGGTCGCGAAGTCCTGCGCCGAACGCGTTCGACTCGCGCAGCCAGCGCGGCGGCACCGTGGTTGTTGAAGCCCATCCTGTTAATCACGGCGCGATCGGCGACCAGCCGAAACAGTCGTGGCTTGTCGTTTCCGGGTTGGGCGATGGCGGTGACCGTTCCGACCTCGACGTGCGAGAAGCCCAGCGCGCCGAGACCGAGGATGCCGAGACCCTCCTTGTCGAATCCCGCCGCAACGCCGAACGGCGAATCGAAGTGCAGCCCAAGGGCATCCACTCCGAGCGACCGAGCCGGTCGCGTCAGAGCGCGCGTGGCCGGACGAACAATGGGGAGTCCGAGAATGCGGATGACCGCGAACGCGAGCCCGTGTGCCCGCTCGGGGTCAATCCGTCTGAGAATGAGGCGGAACAGTGCGCGATACATGCCAGCCTTAGGCTAGCCGCTGCCAGGGTACCGGCTCCAGCCGACCCCGTTATTCCGCGTCGGCCGTGTCGTGCTCGACGCGCAGCAGGGTGATGGCCGTTTCGAAGTCTTCGAGGGATTCGAATGCCTGGTACACGCTCGCGAATCGCAGGTAGGCAACCTCGTCCAGTTCACGCAGCGGGGCAAGGATCGCCAGCCCGATGTCATTCGCTTCGATCTGTGAGGCGCCCGTGGCTCGGATTGTCTCCTCGACCTTTTGCGCGAGCACCGCGAGGTCTGTGTCGGTGACTGGGCGACCCTGGCAGGCCTTACGCACGCCACTCACGATCTTTTCCCGGCTGAACTGTTCGATAACGCCGTTGCGCTTGATGACCGTGAGGCTCGCTGTTTCGGTCGTCGAGAAGCGTCGACCGCACTCCGGGCACTGCCGGCGTCGCCGAATCGACAGTCCGTCGTCACTCGTTCTCGAGTCGATCACGCGGCTGTCAGGATGACGGCAGAAGGGGCAGAACATGGCGTATACAGGATACGTCAGGCCGGCTCGCTATCGCCGGAAGCGCGCCTCGACGGCGTCGCCGTGGGCGGGCAATTCCTCTGCGTGCGAGAGTGCGACGACCTGCTGCTCGACCGCCGCGAGGGCGTCTCTGCCGTAGCGGACGACCTGCTGGGGTCGCAGGAAGGTGTACGCCCCGAGACCAGAGGAAAAGCGGGACTGGCCGCCCGTCGGCAGCACGTGGTTCGACCCGGCAAGGTAATCGCCCAGGCTCACCGGCGAATAGGCACCAAGAAAGATTGCGCCTGCGCTCTCGATCAGGTCGAGAACCACGCCGGGTTCCACGGTCTGGATCTCCAGGTGCTCCGGACCATAGGCGTTGCTGAATGCGGCGGCGGCGGTCAGGTCATCCACCAGCACAATGGCCGACTGCGGGCCGGTGAGCGCCGCGGTGACCCGATCGGAGGAGCGCGTGGATGCCGCGAGCCGTTCGAGTTCCGTCGTAACCGCGGCGGCGAGCCGCTGAGAGTTCGTCACCAGGACGGCGGCGGCCTGCTCGTCGTGCTCGGCCTGGCTGACCAGATCGGCGGCTACGAGAAGCGCGTCTGCAGTCTCGTCGGCAATGATCAGGATTTCAGTCGGGCCGGCTTCCGAATCGATCCCGACATCGCCGCGCACCAGGCGTTTGGCCGCCGCGACGAAAACGTTGCCCGGTCCGGTGATCAGGTCGACCGCATCGAGCCCGAGTTCAGTCACCCCATAGGCGAGGGCGCCGATTGCACCCGCTCCGCCCATCGCGTAGACCTCCTCAATTCCGAGCAACCCGGCCGCACCGAGGATTGTCGGATGAACCGCTCCGGAAAACTGCTTCTGCGGCGGGGAGGCGATGGCAACCGATCCGACCCCGGCGACGTGCGCAGGGACCACGTTCATGACGACGCTTGACGGATAAACGGCCTTCCCGCCGGGCACGTAGAGCCCGACGCGGGCCACCGGTTGCCAGCGCTGGATGATCTCCGCGCCCGGGGCGACCTGGGTGACGATGGGCTCGGGGACCTGCGCCCGCGTCGCCTTCGTCACACGGTCGATGGCCTCCTCGAGCGCACCACGGACCGCGGGGACGAGCCCGGTGACGGCATCCGAAATCTCGGCGGCGTGAACCCGAATCTGCGCCGGACGAACGCCGTCAAACCTCTCCGCCTGGTCGAGCAGCGCGTCCACGCCGCGTGCGCGCACGTCGGCAATAAGCTCGGCGGCGGATGCTGAGGCAGCGCTCACGTCGATGACCGGGCGTGGCGCTAGTCGGGCCAGCTCCGACCTGGTTGGCTGGCTGTTACGGAGGTCGAGGGTCTGCATCATGGCCTCACAATGCTATCGACGGATTGTTACGCCACCGGTTTGGCGGAATAGTCGCCACGGCAGCACACTTGAATCAAGCGAATGAGTACACAGAGCCAGCACACGGAGCCGACCGAGATCGCCGTCGATGATCTCGATGCGTTCAAGCGCGTGTTTCGTCGGCACGCCGCTGGCGTCGCCGCCGTTACCTCGCTTGACCCGAACGGAAAGCCCGTCGGCTTCACCGCAACCTCTCTCGCGTCACTCGCCGCGGTGCCGCCGCTCGCCACGTTCAACATGGCCCAGGTCGCCAGTGCCTGGCCCGCGATGACGGTCGGCAACCGAGTCGCGATCCACACGCTCGGACCGCGCACGCGGCACCTCGCCGAAAAGCTTGCCGGCGACAATTCGCTCCGGTTCGAAGGCGACCACTGGTCGCCGGGTCCCTACGGGGTGCCGATCCTCGACGGCGTTACCTCCTGGATGCTTGGGCAAATCATCGAGGTCCACCCCGTCTTCAACAACGCCGTCATCGTCGTCCAGATCGAAACCGGTGCACTCGGGCCAGAGGATGAGGCGCTCCTCTACCACGAGCGGTCCTACCGCTCCCCCGGCAACGTCGTCTAAACCCCTCGCCCCAACGGTTGTGCAGGATGCTTAGTTCAGGCAGCTGGGGCCGAGCAACGACTTGAGTTCGCCGTAGAGATCCGCCGACACGGTTACCGGATAGGGGATCTCGAACATCCGCGCGGTCTCCCCGCGCACCAGCTTGAGCCGAACCTCATTGCCGCCCGCGTGCCGAATGAGGACATCGTTGAGCGCGCTCACCACTTCCGTCGTCGCGCGAAACTCGGGAACCGAAATCACGAGAGGTCCACTGCCGAGGCTCGCTCCGACATCCGGAGCGAACATGCTGACCGCGTGGAGGTTCATTCCGTCATCCCGAACACTCACGCGACCCCTGATCACCACGATCGAATCATTGGTGAGGGCCGGAGCAAACTCCTGGTACGTCTTGCCCATGAACATGACGGTGATCTCTGCCCCGAAGTCTTCGACCGTCACCATCCCGTACTGGTTACCGGACTGGCGGGCGGTGCGATGCTGCACACTCGTCAGGAGCCCGGCAATGGTCACCGTTTCCCCGTCGCTCGCGGCTTCACCCCCGAGGAGCTCCGTGATGCTGAGTGACGCGTGCTTCGCCAGCTGCGCCTCGAGCCCGGCGAGTGGATGATCGGACACATACAGTCCAAGCATCTCGCGTTCGAAAGCCAGCTTGTCCTTCTTCGACCACTCCGGGCGGTCGGGGACTCGGCCGACATCCTGCGGCTCGTCGAAGAGACTGTCAAAGTCGAAGCCGGCCTGCCCGGTCGCCTCTGTGCGCTTGGTGCTGACCGCGCCTTCGACGGCGTCCTCGTGGATTTCCAGCAGCGCGCGACGCGTGTTGCCCAGGGAGTCGAACGCGCCCGCCTTGATGAGCGATTCGACCGTTCTCTTGTTTGCGACGGGGATTGGCACCTTTGACAGGAAGTCGTAGAAGGATTCGAACCGGCCCTTTTCCTCGCGTGCCGCGCGGATCCCCTCGACCACGTTGTAGCCGACATTCCGCACCGCGCCGAGTCCGAAACGGATGTCGCCCATCCCGCCGTCCTGCGACGGCACCGCGGTGAAGTCGACGAACGAGTCATTCACATCGGGCGCGAGAACCGTGATTCCCATGCGCCGACACTCGTTCAGGTACATCCCTAACTTGTCTTTTGAGTCGCCGACACTGGTGAGAAGTGCCGCCATGTACTCCGCCCGGTAGTTGGCCTTCAGGTAGGCGGTCCAGTAGCTGAGGACGCCGTACCCGGCGCTGTGCGCCTTGTTGAAGGCGTAGTCGGCGAACGGCATGAGCGTTTCCCAGAGGACGTCGACGGCCTTGGCGCTGAAGCCATTGGCTTTCATGCCGGCCTCGAAGCCCTCGCGCTGCTTGTCGAGGACCTTCTTGTCCTTCTTACCCATCGCCTTGCGCAGGATGTCGGCCTGGCCGAGGGTGTAGCCGGCAACCTTCTGCGCGGCCGCCATGACCTGCTCCTGGTAGACAATCACACCGTAGGTGACGGCAAGGATTTCGCGCAGCGGCTCCTCGAGCTCCGGGTGGATCGCGTCGATGACCTGCAGGCCGTTCTTGCGAAGCGCGTATTTCGTGTGCGACTCCATGCCCATCGGACCCGGCCGATACAGCGCAATTACCGCAGAGATGTCCTCGAAGTTGGTGGGCTTGAGTTGCCGGAGCAGGGACCGCATTGGACCACCGTCGAGCTGGAACACACCGAGTGTGTCGCCTCGAGCGAGCAGGTCATAGGTCTTCTGGTCGGCATCCAGATCGAGGTCCTCGATCACGAGCTTCCGACCCGTGTTCTTCTCGATCATCTTGAGTGCGTCCTCGATGATGGTGAGGTTGCGCAGGCCGAGGAAGTCCATCTTGATCAGACCGAGCGATTCGAGCGGCGGCTGGTCGAACTGCGTGATGATGGCGCCGTCATCCTCGCGCTTCATGATCGGCAACACGTCGAGCAGCGGTTCAGCGGACAGGATGACCCCCGCCGCGTGCACGCCCCACTGACGCTTCAGGTTCTCGATGCCGATCGCGGTATCGAAGACCTTCGCCGCCTCTGGATCGGTATCGATGACCGCGCGGAAGTCGTTGCCCTCCTTGTAGCGCGGCGAATCCTTGTCCATGATCTCGCCGAGCGAAATGTCCTTGCCCATGACCGGCGCAGGCATGGCCTTGGTCAGCTTCTCCCCCACCGCGTAGGGCATACCAAGCACGCGCGCGCTGTCCTTGAGCGCCTGCTTCGCCTTGATGGTGCCGTAGGTGACGATCTGGGCGACCCGATCGTCACCGTATTTGTCGGTGACGTAGCGGATGACCTCCGGACGCCTGCGGTCGTCGAAATCGACGTCGACGTCGGGCATGCTGACGCGCTCGGGGTTCAGGAAGCGCTCGAACAGCAGACCGTGCGCGATCGGGTCGAGCTCGGTGATGCCCATTGCGAAGGATGCCATGGAGCCCGCCGCGGATCCGCGCCCGGGGCCGACCCGGATCCCCTGGCTCTTCGCCCAACCGATGAAGTCCGCGACCACCAGGAAGTAGCCGGGGAATCCCATCTGCTTGATGACGTCGACCTCGTACTGCGCACGTGCGAGCTGATCGGGAGACGGCGCCCCGTGGAATCGGCGCTGCATGCCATCAGCGACGGCCTTCTCGAAGAAGCTCGCCTCGGTCTCACCCTCGGGCACCGGGAATCGCGGCATGAGATTGCGGTGCTCGAAACTGACATCCACGCGTTCGGCGATGAGCAGCGTGTTGTCGCATGCCTCCGGGGTTTCGCGGAACAAGGATCGCATCTGGGCGGCGGACTTGAGGTAGAACTCCTCTGAGTCGAACTTGAAGCGGTTGGGGTCATCCAGTGTCGACGCCGACTGCACGCATAGCAGCGCGGCATGAGCGGGTGCATCCCCGGAATTTGTGTAGTGCAGGTCATTGGATGCCACGAGGGGCAGATTCAGCTGCTTCGCGAGTCGCAGCAGGTCGTCCATGGTGCGCTTTTCGATATCGATGCCGTGATCCATGATCTCGGCGAAGAAGTTCTCCTTGCCGAAGATGTCCTGGAAATCGGCCGCGGCTCTCAGGGCTTCGTCGTACTGCCCAAGCCGCAGTCGGGTCTGCACCTCGCCGCCGACACATCCGGTGGTGGCGATCACGCCCTTCGAGTAGCGGCTCAGGAGTTCGCGATCCATGCGCGGTTTGAAGTAGAAACCCTCCATCGAGGCGAGTGACGAAAGCCGGAAGAGGTTGTGCATCCCCTCGTTGTTCTCGGCGAGCAGCGTCATGTGGGTATAGGCGCCGGATCCGCCGACGTCATCGGAGGACTGCGTACTGGTTCCCCAGCGAATGCGCGACTTGTCGCCGCGGGCGGTGCCGGGAGTGATGTACGCCTCGGTGCCGATGATCGGCTTGATTCCGGCCTCGGTGGCCTTCTGCCAGAACTCGTAGGCGCCGAACATGTTTCCGTGGTCGGTGACCGCGATCGCGGGCATCCGGGCCTCGGCGGCAGCCGCGACGAGTGGTCCAATTCTTGCGGCGCCATCCAGCATCGAGTACTCGCTGTGTACGTGAAGATGCACGAATGAATCGCTGGATGAAGGCACTGACGCTCTTTTACGGCCGGAAGGTGTGCTCTAGCTTAAGCCGTTCCTACGACTCGCGGAGAACGTCGAGCGCGTGTTGCAGATCGGCAGGGTAGGTGGACTCGAACCCGACGATTTCGCCCGTCGCGGGGTGCCGGAACTCGAGTCTCATGGCGTGCAACCACTGCCGCGCGAGCCCGAGTCGCGCGCTCATTGTCGGATCCGCTCCGTACATCGCGTCGCCGACACACGGGTGGCGCTGCGCGGCCAGGTGCACCCGAATCTGATGGGTCCTGCCCGTCTCGAGGTGGATCTCGAGCAGCGACGCGCCCGGAAACGCCTCGAGCGTTTCGTAGTGCGTTACCGCGCTCTTGCCATCGGCGGTGACGGCGAACTTCCACGAGCTGCCCGGGTGGCGCCCGATCGGTGCATCGATGGTGCCGGTGAGTGGGTCGGGATGTCCCTGCACGACGGCGTGGTAAATCTTCACGACCTCGCGATCGTGGAACTGGCGCTTGAGTTCGACGTACGCGTGGTCGCTCTTGGCGACAACCATCAGCCCGCTGGTGCCCGCATCCAGTCGATGAACTATTCCGGCCCGTTCCGCGGCCCCAGCGGTCGCGACCTGGATGCCCGCGGCCGCGAGAGCGCCGAGAACCGTCGGCCCATTCCAGCCGACCGAGGGATGCGCGGCGACGCCGACGGGCTTGTCGACGACCACAAGATCGTCGTCCTGGTGGACAATCGCGAGATCACTGACCGGCGTTGCGACGACGGTGACGGGTTCGCGCGGTTGCCACTCGACCTCAATCCAGGCGCCCGCGGACAGCCGATCGGACTTCTGGGCAATCGATCCGTCGATCCTCACCCCGCCGGCTTCAGCAACCTCGGCCGCGAACGTGCGCGAGAACCCCAGCAGCTTGGAGAGTCCGGCGTCGACCCGCGACCCCTCAAGTCCATCCGGGACGGCGAGACTGCGCGATTCCACGGTGACTACTTCGGCGCGTCGACAGCCTCGGCGGCGGGCGACTTGTGGGCTCGGTGGCCGTCGAGACGAACTCCTCGAATGGTCAGCAGGACGAACAGGCACATGCTGATCACGATCGCACTGTCGGCGATGTTGAAGATGGCGGGAAAATCGATGACCTGGATGAAATCAACGACGTGACCCTCACCGAAGTGCGGTGGACGCAGCAAACGGTCGCTCAGATTGCCGAGCGTGCCACCGAGCAAGAGCCCGAACAGAATGCCCCAGGAGAACGAGTGGATGCGGCGGGCGTACACGATGATGAATACCGCGACCGCCGCCGCGACCAGCGAGAACAGCCAGGTCATCCCCGTTCCGAGGGAGAACGCGGCACCCGAGTTCTTGACGAAATGGAACTGCAGAATAGTCCCGATGACATTGACCTGCTGCCCCTCGGAGAGGTTCTTAACGATCAGGTTCTTCGCGATCTGATCGAGTGAATAGATGCCCAACGCGACGAGGGCCAGTACAACGAGCACCCGAACGCTGGGTCTCGAAGCACTGGCCTTCGTGCGCGAATCAGTTCCCGGCAAAGCCCGGGTAGTCGGCGGGCGGCGGAGCAATTTGTGCGGCGTAGTTCTGGCCCTGTTGCGCTCCGGCGGGCACTGCCGCCTGCGCGCCCGCGCCTGTCAGTACCGCGGAGGTTGAGTCGAGCTCGTGAAGCTGGCCCTCGATGTAGCTCTTGAGCTTCGAGCGGTACTCGCGCTCGAAGTTGCGGAGCTCCTCGATGCGCCCCTCGAGAGCGGCACGCTCCTGGTCGAGCGACGAGATCTGGTTGCGGGTCTGAGTCTGTGCTTCTTCGACGACGCGCGCGGCCTCGGACTGTGCGTCATCGAGAACACGACCCGCCTGGGCGTGCCCTTCCGCGATGAGCGCATCGCGCTTCTCGACGCCCTCGCGCACGTGCTCCTCGTGGAGGCGGCGCGCGAGCTGCAGCAGATTATTCGTGTTGCTCGGGTCGACACTCGGGTCAACCGCTGAGGCCTGGAAGGCCGCGGGAGCGGGTGCGGGCGCGGAGGCGGCGACGGGTTGGTCGAAAGCGGCAGGTGCGGGCTGGCCGGCGGTGCGCTGGAGTTCGTTGACGCGCGAGTCGGTAGCGATCAGCCGCTGGCGCAGCTCCTCGTTCTCCTGGTTCAGGCGACGAAGCTCCACGACAACCTCATCGAGGAAGTCGTCAACCTCGTCCTGGTCGTAGCCCTCACGGAACTTCGTTGGTTGGAACCGCTTGTTGACAACATCTTCCGGTGTCAAAGCCATCGCCGTCACCTCAATAACTTTCTCTCAATCAATGTGTTCCACGAACAAAACATGAACACTGGCACGATCAATTCTCGACCATTCCGACACGTCGGAAAATGTAACGAACGGCTAACGCTAGCAACAATAGCCACGGGTGCGTACTTCAGTCGCAAACCCAGAGTACCCCTTCGCGCTCCCAGCGCCAGATTTCAACTGGATTCTTGGGATCTCGACGAACTCAATCTGACGCGCCGTGCGGCATCAAATTTCGACAGGCGCGGTCCTGACGCGCCGTGCGGCATCAGTTTTGGAAGAACGACGCCTCGACTTCGCCATCGACGACGGCTGGCTCGCCGCTGACCGCGACGTGCGCGGGCGAGAGCAGGAATACCTTGTTCGTCACTCGCTCGATCTTGCCGTAGAGACCCTGCGACAGGCCGCTGGCGAAGTCGACCAGGCGACGTGCGTCCGGCTCGGACATCTGCGAAAGGTTGATGATCACCGGGATTCCCTCGCGGAAGTTCTCGGCGATGACCTGCGCATCCTTGTACTGGCGCGGGTGCACCGTCAGGATCTCGTTCATCTCTGCCTGCCCGCTCACTTTGGCTGCGGGGCGGCGCAGTGGCGTGACCTGCGCGCGACTTGCCGCGGGCGCGGCGTGGGCGACGGGCGCCACGGGCGCACTCGGCATCTCGTCGTCGTAGTCGAATTCCTCGTCGGCCAGGCCAAGGTAAACCATGGTCTTGCGCAGTGGATTTGCCATTGTGTGCCTCCCGGACAGCGTGGTGCATCGTCAAGCTCTGTGGCCAAGATTAACCACCACCCGGACGATTTCCCGTGATTGCCGTGCCGATTCGCAGGTGTGTCGCGCCCTCGAGGATCGCCTCGCGGAAGTCCCCGGACATCCCCATCGACAGAGAGTCGGCATCCGGAGCCAGCAGCCGCAGCCGATCGGATGCGGCACGAACCCGCCCGAATGCAGCTCGCGGATCTTCGCCCAGCGGAGCAACAGCCATGACACCGCGAAGGCGGATGTTTCGTGCGGCGAGCACCCGCCCGGCCAGCAGCTCGAGCTCCCGCGGTGCGACTCCCCCGCGGCCCGGATCGTCGGTGAGGTTCAGTTGGATGAACGCGTCGATCGACAAGCCCGTCGATTCGATCGCCGCGACGAGAGAACTCCGGTCGATCGAATGGACCACGGTCGCGTACTCAAGCACCGCGCGCACCTTGTTGCTCTGCAACTGGCCGATGAAATGCCAGGTGAGAGCGAGATCCCGCAACTCCGCCGCCTTGGGACCGGCATCCTGCTGCCGGTTCTCGCCGACATCCGTCACACCGAGTGCGACGAGCTCCCGTACGAGTTCGGCGGGATGAAACTTTGTGACCACGATCGTCGTGATCGTTGCGGGATCGCGGCCGGCTTCCCGCGCGGCATCCGCCACCTGGGCGCGAACCGTCTCGAGCCGTTCCGACAGCGTCGGGCCGGTCTCGAGCGGAGCGTTCCCGAGCACGGACGCTACTTCAGGAAGTCCGGGACGTCCAGGTCGTCGCCGTCGTCATCGAAGGCGTGATCGATCGGGGCCGTGACCGGATGCGCGGACTCACCGAAACTTCCGCCGCTCTCGGCCGCGCTCTCCTTGATTGGGGCGCCAGCGCCGACGAAGCTGCTTCTGCGCGTGTCCCGGCTCTTTGTCGTCGGTTCGCCGCCGTCGAAGCCGGCCGCGATGACCGTGACGCGAACCTCGTCACCAAGCGTGTCATCGATGACCGCACCGAAGATGATGTTGGCCTCTGGATGTACGGCCTCCTGGATGAGGCGTGCCGCGTCGTTGATCTCGAAGATTCCGAGGTTCGAACCACCCTGCACGGAAATGAGAACCCCGTGGGCCCCGTCGATGCTCGCCTCGAGCAAGGGCGACGCGACGGCGAGCTCCGCCGCCTTGATCGCTCGGTCTGCGCCACGCGCCGATCCGATTCCCATGAGCGCGGAACCCGCGCCCTGCATGACCGACTTGACGTCGGCGAAGTCGAGATTGATGAGCCCCGGTGTCGTGATGAGGTCGGTGATTCCCTGGACGCCCGCGAGCAGGACCTGGTCTGCGGTGGCGAAGGCCTCGAGCATGCTCATGCCGCGGTCGCTGATCTCGAGCAGTCGGTCGTTGGGCACGACGATCAGAGTGTCGACCTCGCTCTTCAGCGACGCGACACCGGCATCCGCCTGTGCGGCGCGGCGTTTGCCCTCAAATTCGAATGGCTTGGTCACGACGCCGATCGTCAGGGCGCCGATCGATTTGGCAATGCGTGCGACGACGGGCGCGCCGCCGGTACCGGTTCCGCCACCTTCACCCGCCGTGACGAACACCATGTCGGCGCCCGCGAGCGCCTCTTCGATCTCTTCTGCGTGATCCTCTGCAGCGCGACGGCCCACTTCCGGGTCCGCCCCGGCGCCCAGTCCGCGGGTGATTTCGCGCCCGACATCCAGTTTGACGTCGGCGTCGCTCATGAGCAGCGCCTGCGCGTCAGTGTTGATGGCGATGAATTCAACTCCGCGAAGACCGAGTTCGATCATCCGGTTGACGGCGTTGACGCCGCCGCCGCCGATGCCGACCACCTTGATGACCGCTAGGTAGTTCTGGTTCGATGTCACTTTGTCCGGCCTCCGCTGGCACTGCACTGTATGTCAATGGCTCCGTATGGCGCCCTGCACGCGAGCACGTCTCAAACCTTCAAGCTCTAGCTGAAGATTAAAGTTATGCTCAGTATGTATTTCCTGTGTCGAAGGTAGGTCGTTCCCCGCCGCACTGCCATGAGGCGCACCGCGTGTCTCGGGATTGCACAGCATCGCTTCATCGGGAAACGAACGATCAGCCCGCCGGTGTCGAGGTGGGAGTCGGAGTCGGGGTCGGTTGGACCGGTCCGCAGGCGAGAGCCAGTGGCGCCGTCACGTTGAGCACCGGCTGGTTCGCACAATTCGAGTTCTTGAGCAGGGTTGCCAGGGCTGCGGCCTTCAGGTCGGACTGGCTCGAGCTTCCCCAGATCACGGTGTGGTTGCCCTGGCTCAAGGTCAGACTTACATTGTCGAGTGTCGTGGCCTGGATGGATCCGACCTCGGCAAGTACCGACGCCGGCATCGCCAGCAGAACCTTGATGGCTGCCGCGAATCCCGCGCTGTCAACGCCGGCATTCCCGATTTGGATGACCGGAAGGCCCGCAGGGGTCGACGATGTCGCGAGAGTCACGCCCGCGGGGTCGACCTGCCGATAGGTCGTGCCGACCTTCAGCACGCCGATGGCCTTACGCTCGACGATTCGCACGACGAGGGTGTTCGGTGGGACGATCTCGGTGACATAGCTACGGATCAGGATGATCGACGACAGCTCCGAGCGAATCTTGCTGTCGTTCAGAAGGGCAAGAGGCGTCCCGAGCTGGTTCGACAGGGCATCCTGAACCGTCGATGCCTTGATTGCGCTCACGCCCTCGACGTCGATCGTGCGCAGGGCGAGGATGGGCGAGAACACCGCGATCGCAAGGATTCCGAGAACGACGACGACCACGCCGGTGACACCGAGGATGGCGAGCCGACGGCGCCGACTGCCCCTAGTGAAGCGGCGAGCCTCCGCGCGCGCAGCACGCCGTTCCGCGCGCTGCGCCGGCACGTTCTGTGCCGCTGATGTGGCCGGTCTCGATGAACGAGCGGTCGACGCGACCGGCGTCAGCCTGGGCGGCGCCGCCTTCTTTGGCTGTGGGGCGGCAACCCGCTTCGTCGGCTTGCGCGGCGCGGCGCCCGGGGGCGGAGGCGGCGGATCGAAACCCTCTGGCCGTTTCACGCCGGAGTCGTCCCCGCGAGGGCGTCGAGGATCTGCGGCACGATCCGGTAGACGTCACCGCAACTCAGCGTCATGATGATGTCGCCGTCGACCGCGAGGGACGCGGCCCGGTCGGCGGCCTGCTGCCAGTCCGGCAGGTAGTCGACCCTGCTCGCGTCGGCGAATCGGCTCGAGACCAACTCCCCCGTCACTCCGGGTACCGGATCCTCGCGAGCCCCAAAAACATCCAGCACGATGGTGTGGTCTGCCAGGGCTTCGTACACCGCAGCGAATTCCCCGGCCATGAGTTTCGTGCGCGAATAGAGGTGTGGCTGATGAACCGCGATGATTCGGCCATCGCCGACAACTGTCCGGGCTCCGCGAAGCGCAACCGCAACCTCCGTGGGGTGGTGAGAGTAATCGTCGTAGACGCTGACCCCGCGAACGACCCCGTGCAACTCGAATCGACGCTCAGTGCCGCCGAAGGTCTCGAGTCCCGCCACGATGCCAGCGGGGTCGAATCCAAGGCCGACCAACACTGCGAATGCCCCGGCGGCGTTGCGCGCGTTGTGATGACCGGGTACCTGGAGACGGATCTCGTAGTCCGCACCCTGCCAGGAAACCGAGAACGTCACCGGCCCCTTGGTGCTGACCGAGTGCATGCGCACGTCCGCGGTCTGCGCCTCACCGAACGTGATGATCCTCTTGCCAGCCAACCGGGCCGTCATCGCGATGGCGCCGCCGTCGTCGCTCGAGGTCACAACCAGTTCCGATGCCGCGCTGGCGAATTGCACGAATGCCGCGTCGAATGCCTCGCGTGTTCCGTAGTGATCCAAGTGGTCGGCATCGACGTTGGTAACGAGAGCGACCGCGGTGTCGTACAGCAGGAAGCTGCCGTCGGACTCGTCCGCCTCGACGACGAAGATCTCGCCCTCGCCGCGAGCCGAACTGACGCCGAGGGATTCGATCACGCCGCCGTTCACGAAACTCGGGTCGGCCCCCAGCTCCTGCAATGCGGTGATGATCATTCCCGTCGACGTGGTCTTGCCATGGGCGCCGGCGACGGCGATCAGGCGCTGCTTGTTGATCAGCCAGGCCAGTGCCTGCGACCGGTGCAGAGTGGGGATGCCGCGCAGACGGGCCGCGAAATACTCCGGGTTGTCCGGCCAGAGCGCGCCGGTGTATACGAGAGCATCCGCAACGCCCAGGTTGCCGGCATCGTGCCCGATCGTCACCGTCGCGCCCAGCTCGCGAAGCGCCTCGGTGTTGTGGTTTTCGCTGCGATCCGACCCCGTGACGGTATGACCGGCGGCCAGGAACAGTCGGGCGATCCCGCTCATCCCGGATCCACCGATTCCGACGAAGTGAAGCGAGCCAAGCTGCTCTGGCAGCTGAAGGGTGAGGTCCGGCTTGATCATCGGGTTCGATTTTACTTGGCCGCGGTGAGAACCAGATCGACCATGCGATCCGCCCCGTCCCGGTGGCCAACGGCGCTGATCCCGTCCGACATCCTCGCGATCGCCGCGCGATCGCGCAGCAGTGGCACGAGCTGCCCGTCGACCCAGGCCGGAGTGAACGCCGCGTCGGCGACGAGAATGGCTCCCCCGGCACTGACAGCGTCGGCGGCGTTGAGCCGCTGCTCGCCGTTGCCGACCGGGTAAGGGATGAACACTGCCGGCAACCCGACCGCGGCGAATTCGCTGAGAGTGACCGCGCCGGAACGAGCGATCGCGAGGTCCGCGGCGGCGAGAGCCAGTTCCATCCGGTCGCAGTACTTCAGGATCACATAGCCAGGTGTTGTATTTCCCGGCAGCTCAGAGCCGTTGCCCGCGATGTGCAGCACCTGCCATCCGGCAGCGAGGATCGAGTCGATCGAGTCGAATACCGTGCGGTTGATCGATCGAGCGCCGGTCGAACCGCCGGTGACCAGGAGCGTCGGCTTCGCGGGATCCAATCCGAAGAACCGGATGGCCTCATCGCGGGTCGAGGGGCGATCGAGCCTCTCGATTTCCCGGCGCAGCGGCATCCCCACCAGGGTCGCGTGCGGAAGTCGGGTGACGGAAAACACCGTACCGACGTGGCGCGCCGAGCCCGCGCCGAGCCGGTTCGCGAGGCCCGGACGGGCATTCGCCTCGTGAATTACTACCGGAGTCTTTCTGGCCCGTGCCGCGCGGTAGGCGGGAGCCGCGGCGTATCCGCCGAAGCCGACCACGACATCTACTCCGCGTTCCGTGATGTACCCCCGGGTGACGGCAACGGCCCGTCGAAAGCGGCGAGGGAATGAAAACGCTGCCCGGCTCAGGCGACGCGGAAACGGAAGGCGTTCAATCGTCAGCAGTTCGTAGCCTCGGTCTGGGACGAGTCGCGCCTCGAGTCCCTCCGTTGTTCCCAGTACGAGAACTATCGCGGACGGGTCGCGTTCGCGAAGCCGATCCGCGACTGCGAGGAGCGGATTGACGTGCCCGGCAGTTCCCCCGCCGGCGAGAAGATAGGTGGTCATTCGATTGCCGGCTCGATAACTGGTTGATGTCGAGCAAAAGACAGCACGATCCCGATGGCGACCAGCGACGCGACGAGCGATGACCCGCCGGCGGAGATCAGCGGCAGCGGAACGCCGAGAACCGGCAGCAGTCCGAGCACGACCGCGATGTTCACGAACGCCTGGCCGATGAGCCAGATCATCACCCCACTGGTCACGATCTTGGCGAACGGGTCGCGCGAGGTTCGCACGATTCGTACGAACGCGATCGTCAGCACGATGAACAGGGCGAGCACGAGGACCGCGCCGATGAACCCGAGCTCGTCGCCGATGATCGCGAAGATGAAGTCCGTGTCGGCGTCGGGCAGCCAGCTCCACTTGACTTTCGACTCACCAAGGCCGGAGCCGAAGATGCCGCCGGATGCGATCCCCCACCACGCGTGAATGGTCTGCCAGCAGTCGAGCTTGTAGTCCGACGCACGCGTACAGCCGCTGAGGAACGCGCTGATCCTGCTCGTTCTGGATGATCCCGTCTGCGCGAGCAGCAAGCCGATTCCTCCGGCGACGACGAGCGCGACCCCGATGATGCGCA
>DATAZY010000016.1:0-1535 GCA_036271795.1 Galbitalea sp. | reverse complement strand
GGCCGATTTTGTTGCAGAAGTCGGCTGCGGCCGACGGGTTGTCGGCCATCTAGTTAATGTCGACCGGCTTTGATCCGCCGACCCAGGCGGCTCTACGCAATTCGACGCTACGCGATGCACGGAGCCTGAGCAGGAGGGGGTCGTGCGACTAGCGCCGCGAACCGTCGCAGGTTCTGAGCGATAGCGGCCAGAACAAACTCGTCCTGGGCGCCCCGGGGACCACGCAGTCGAAGCCGGCCGAGCTTCAGGATGCGCTTGAGGTGCGCGAACCGCATCTCGATCTTCTTGCGCTCACGGCGTGACTGCTCGAAGGGTTCAGTGTCTGCAAGCGAACGGGCAACGTCTCGGGCGTGTTCGTGGATGTCGCGCGGGATCTTGCGCGCAGGGTTTTTCGGGCAGCACTGCGGTTTGAGCAGGCATACATCGCAGTCGAGCTTGCTGGCGCGATACAGAAGCGTCTTGCCCTCATGCACGGTACCGCTCGTGCCAAGCCGCTTCCCGGCAGGGCAGTGGTAGACGTCGTCGGTCGGGTCGTATCGAAAGTCGCCCCGCGAGAAAGTGCCGTCGTCCCGCTTCGATTTATCGAACACAGGAATATGTGGCGCGATGCCCTTCTCCTCGACCAACCAATTCAACATCGGAGCCACCCCGTAGGCGGTATCCCCGACAAGCCGCTCCGGCTTGAGGCCGAAGCGCTCCTCCGTTCGCTCAATCATGGTCTTTGCCGCGCCGACCTCGGCCTGCCGAATGGAGCGGGAGGCCTCGACGTCAACGATGACGCCGAACTTCACATCGATGAGATAGTTGTCGGAATAGGCGAAGAATGCCGGTCCCTTGTGAGCGCCGGTCCACTGGGCCGCGGGGTCGGACGGCGAGACGAACTTCGGCACAACGTCGCTGGCGGCGCCCCACGCAGCATCGTCGAGGGTCGCCAGATACTCCTTCACCGGGCGGCTGGACTTCGCCGGATCGCGATCCCTGCGCCAATCCTGACCTGCGATCGAGCGCTGCTTGTTGGCATCGGCCGCAATCAGGCTCGCATCGACTGCAAAGCCTTCACCGCCAACCAGACCGGCCGCAATGCACGCCCCGACGACCCGCTCGAACACATGGCGAAAAACATCTCCCTCGCGGAAACGCTCGTTGCGGGCACGAGAGAACGCTGAGTGGTCCGGAATGGCATCTTCGATGCCGAGCTTGCAGAACCAGCGATAGGCAAGGTTCACCTGTACTTCACGACAGATCAGCCGCTCTGAGCGGATCGCAAACACATACCCCACGACCAGCATCCGGATCATAAGCTCCGGATCAATCGACGGGCGACCCATGGACGAATAATGAGGTGCAAGTTCGCTACGAAGCCAGGAAAGATCGAGAGCAGCGTCGATCTTCCGCACCAGATGATCTTCGGGGACCGCATCACCAAGATGAAACTCGTAGAACAGTTGACCTTGGTCACTCTTCAGACGGCCCATCATGGATCGACCTCGCCGCGATTCGCGTCAACACAACGGAATCACGCTTCCTGGCCTGTC
>DATAZY010000015.1:0-49403 GCA_036271795.1 Galbitalea sp. | reverse complement strand
ATTCGACCCTTTAGCCGCAAAGCGATGGGTCGAATGTGACCTCTCACGGACTCTGGGGTCTAACCGAGGAGCAAGGTCTGCAACTCTGCCGGCGTGTGAGCGACTGCCTGACTCCCAAACTGTTCCGCGGCAGCGCCGTATCCCCAGTCCGCGAAGATCGTTGGGACCGAATTCGCGGCCGCACCGGCAATGTCGTGTTCTCGGTCACCGACGAGCACCGGGCGCGAAAGGTCGGCACCGATCGCAGCGAGGCGCACGAGAGCCTCGGCAACGACATCCTCCTTCGAACTGCGTACCTCGTCGTCCGAAGCCCCGGTGATGATGTCGAAGTAACCGAGCAGACCAAAGTGACTGAGCATCAGAGTCGCGGGGGTCTCGGGCTTCGATGTTGCAAGCGAGAGCGGGACGCCCGTCGCGTGAACCGCCTCCAGCACCTCCGGCACGCCGGGGAAGACCGTTGAGTTGAGGGCTCCGCTCTCGAGGTAGCGCGGACGGTAGATCGCGAGCGCCTCGGCGGCCTCACCCAGTGTCATCCCGCCCCGATCGCGGAAGGAGTCGAGAATTGGCGGCCCGACATAGGCGAGCAACTCGGCGGGCGACGGCACGGGCCACCCCATAGTCGCGAACGTGTACGCGAGCGTGGCCGTGATGCCGGGCGCGGAATCAATGATCGTTCCGTCGAGGTCGAACAGGATGCTAGTGAAGGGTGCCGTCATCGTGCATCCAGCCTAGAAGAGCCGCTGGTGAGAGTCGTCGAGCCCACGCATGGCGTCGTAGTCGAGGAGTAGGCAGCGGATGCCCCGGTCTTCGGCAAGCGTTCGAGCCTGTGGCTTGATCTCCTGTGCGGCGAACACACCTTTCACGGGTTGCAGCAGCGGATCGCGATTCATCAGCTCGAGATAGCGGGTGAGTTGCTCGACACCGTCGATGTCGCCGCGACGCTTGATTTCGACCGCGACTGACCCGCCGCTGGCGTCCGTGGCGAGGATGTCGACCGGGCCTATCGCCGTCATATATTCGCGGCGCACCAGGTGATGTCCTTCACCCAGCCGCTCGATCTGCTCGGCAAGCAGTTTCTGCAGGTCGGCCTCGACGCCATCCTTCTGGAGGCCGGGATCCTGGCCGAGTTCGTGGGTCGAATCGTGCAGGATCTCGTGGATAGAAATGACCAGAAGATCAGCGGTCTTGGTCTGGGCGACCTTCCAGATCTCGATGACGCCGGCATCCCGCTGGTCGTCTTCCGGCTCGACCTCGGTCGTCACGCACGGCGGGCTCATCCAGTTCAGTGGCTTGTAGGAGAGGGCGTCCGCATGGACGAGCACGCTGCCGTCGCTCTTCAGAACGAGCAGTCGGATGCCCAGTGGCAGGTGAGAACTCAGCCGGCCGGCGTAGTCCACTGAGCAACGAGCAACCACGAGACGCACGCGGTAAGCCTAGCTAGTTACGTCGGCAGGCTTCCGTGCGGCGAACGACACGGTGCCTGCCATCGCGACGAGTACCAGAACGAGTAGCAGTGCGTTCAGGATGCCGAACTGGTTCCCGAGGAAGCCGATCGTCGGCGGCCCGACCAGGAACGCGAGATAACCGATGCTGGCAACGGCGCTCACGCGCGCCGCGGCTCGCCGCGGATCGTCGGCGGCCGCCGACATCCCGACCGGGAATCCAAGTGAGGCGCCGAGACCCCAGAACACGACGCCGACCATGTCGATCCAGAACACCGGAACGAAGATGAAGAGCAGCAGCCCTACCGCGGCGAGCACGGCGGTCGCCCGAAGCACAGGGACCCGGCCGAAGCGATCGAGCACGCGCACTCCCGTGAGACGGCCCACGGTCATCGCAGTGACGTAGACCCCGTACACGGCCGCCCCGACAGCGCGGTTGGTGCCATGTCCGTGGACCATCGAATACGCGAGCCAGTCGTTGGATGATCCCTCGGTGAAGGCAAAGCCCAGAACGACAAGGCCGATGAGGATCGTGCGCGGATCGCGCCAGATCGCGAGCCGCGTACGCCAGGTGCTGACCGGATGCGGCTCTTCGCCCGCAGCAACCGCGGTCTCCGACATCAGGAACCGGGACACCACGATCACGGCGGCGAGAGTCAGAATCGCAAGCGTGGCTACGTGCAACTCGAGGGGAATGTGCAGCGCCTCGGCGAGCGATCCCAGCCCGGCACCGACCACGGTTCCGATGCTGAAGAACGCGTGGTAGATCGGCATGACCGTTCGCCCGATGGCCCGCTCATTCGCCGCACCGGACACGTTCATCGCCACGTCGCAGGTGCCCATCGAGCCGCCGAGAACAATGAGCGCGCCGAAGCTGAGCCCGAACGAGCCGAAGACGGCAATCCCGACGCCCGCCACCGAGAGGGAGATCGCGAGCGCCGTGTAGGACAGCAGGATGGTTCTTCTCGCCCCGATGGTCGCCACCAGATGACCCGACGCGACCAAGCCGATGATCGATCCGACAGCCATGGCGGAGAGCAGTAGTCCGACCTCCGCGGTGGTCAGCGACAGCGCGAGACTGATGGTCGGGATGCGTGCGGCGATGCTCGAGATCGAAATTCCGCATGCCCCGAAGACGACGAAGAGCGCATTCCGCCATGCGGCAACGCCCGGGGCGTGAACCCGTCCTGAGCGGGTGGATACCGGGGCTGTGGTCATTGCGTTCTCCGGGAGTCAAGAAAATCGAATCGATTCGATCGATTCGATTCGACTAAGCTACCAAGCCATGACGGCCGAGGCAAGCGACAGCCGCGAGAAGCCGAATCTCGCTGCGGTCGCCGCGCTCGCCGGGGTCTCTCCGTCGACTGCGTCACTTGCCTTCAGCGGCGCGGGCCCGGTCGCGGAGTCGACGCGCGCTCGCGTATTCGACGCCGCCGAGAAGCTCAACTACGGCGGCCCGGACCCCCGCGCACAATCACTCCGGCGTGGCCGTTCCGGGATCATCGGCGTCGTCATGGAGGAGCGCGTTCGCGATGCCTTTCGCGACCCCATGAACATCGCCATGCTCGATGGTCTCGCCGACGAAATCGGCGCAACCGGGTCCGGCCTCCTTCTGCTGACGGAGACAGGCGACGATCGACTCGGCTTCGCATCCGCGCCCATGGATGCCGTGGTGCTGATCGGCTGCAGCACTCGCCTCGACGAGTCGGTCGCCCTGCTTCGCCAGCGGGGGATGCCCATCGTGGCGGTAGAGGCGCCGCACATGGCTGGCGTGGTCGCGATCGACCTGGCGAATCGCGAGGCCTCCGCGAGCGTGGCGAGGCACCTGCGCGAGCTTGGCCACAAACGAGTGGGGGTCGTAACGCTGCCCCTCGAGCAGTCTCACGCCGCCGGACCGTTGACGCCCGACTGGCACGCGACCGCAACGTCAGAGGTTGGCATCCAGCGACTCCTCGGCGTCGCGGACGTGTATGACGAGTTTGGCGGCTACGTCGCATCCACCAGCTCGATCGACGCGGGTATCGAGGCCGGTCTAACGATGCTCGCCGACCCCGCCAACCGGCCAACCGCGGTCGTGGCGCAGAGCGACTTGCTGGCGATCGGCATCATTCGGGCAGCCGAACAACTGGGGCTGGCCGTGCCGGGAGACCTTAGTGTCGCGGGCTTCGACGGAGCGCGGATTGATTCTGGCTATGACCTCACCACGATGGTGCAGCCGGCCGTCGAGAAGGGCAGGGCGGCAGGCAGGGCGGTCATCGACATGCTCGCTGGAAGTGACCCGACGCCGGTGACGTTCACGACGGAGTTCCACGCCGGCAACACGACGGGGCCGACTATGCCTTCGCGATCAGGGCGTCCAGCTTCGCGTTGAGTTCGGCATCCACGGCGCGGCGCGAGTCATGGGCGTCGTACCAGGCCACGATTTCGCGCGCGCCCTCGGCAAACGTCGTCGTCGGATTGAAGTCGGGCACGACGGAGCGCAGCTTCGAGTTGTCGAACATCACGGAATGCGACTTGTCGCCAAGGAGACCCGGTCCCCAGTCCGGGAGCGCCGCCGCGATGGTTTGTGAAGCGACATGCACGAGCGTTGGCTCGACCCCTGCCGCGGAGCCCAGCGCACGGTAGATCGCATCCCAGGGGTAGACGAAGTCCGAGGTGATCTGGAACACGTCGCCGACGGCAACCGGATTTCCCATCAGGCCGACGAAGCCGACAGCGAAGTCGCGTGCGTGGGTGAGCGTCCACAGCGAGGTCCCGTCGCCGTGCACGAGCACCGGCAGTCCGCGGCGCATCCGGTCGATGATCGTCCAGCCACCCTCGACCGGGATGAGCGTCTCGTCGTAGGTGTGCGACGGGCGAACGATGGTGGCGGGAAACTCGGCAGAGCGGTAGGCGGCGACGAGGGCATCCTCGCTGGCAATCTTGTCGCGCGAGTATTGCCAGAATGGATTATTCAGGGGTGTGGATTCTGTGATCGGCAGGCGGGCGACCGGCTTCTGGTATGCGGATGCCGACGAGATATAGAGATACTGCCCGGTGCGACCGGCGAACAACGAGATGTCACCCTTCACCTGCTCCGGCAGAAAAGATCGGAAATTGGCGACGACGTCGAACTTCTCGTCGCCGATGGCTGAGGCAACGGATGCGGCATCCGAGGCGTCGCCGGTCAGGTGACGAACGCCCGTAAGCGGCGGTCGAGTGTCGTTTAGTCCGCGGTTCAGCACCGTGACTTCGAATCCGCGTTCGACCGCGAGCCGACTAACCGACGAACTGATGATGCCGTTTCCGCCGATGATGAGAGCCCTCAGATTGGTCATACGTTCAGCCTAGGCTTAGGGCCATGAGCGATACGCACGCGGACAATTCCGGAATTCTCGCGGACGAACTTGACCCTGCAATCCGACCCCAGGATGACCTGTTCCGGCACGTCAACGGTAAATGGATCGACCGCACCGAGATCCCGTCCGACAAAGCACGGTACGGCTCCTTCTATCTCCTCGCCGAGGAGGCGGAGAAGGCCGTGCGCGAGATCATCGAGGAGGCCACCGAAGCGGAGCCCGGAACCGAAGAGCGCAAGTTCGGCGATGTCTACGCGAGCTTCATGGATGAGAAGCGGATCGAGCAGTTGGGCGCCCGCCCGCTCCGCCCGCTCCTCGACGAGGTCGAGGCGATCGCATCCGTCGACGCGTTCCTCGCGACTGCCGGACGATTCGAGCGTCGTGGCACCAGCGGTTTCTTCCAGGTGTTCATCGACAACGATCCCGGTGACCCGGAGCGTTACCTCGTCTTCCTCGAACAGGCGGGTCTCGGACTGCCGGATGAGTCGTACTACCGCGAGGAGAAGTTCGCCGAGATCAGAGACAAGTACGTCGTCTACCTCGAGAAGATCCTGGGGCTCGCGGGTCTCGACCGCCCCGACCAGAGGGCCAAGCGGATCTTCGCGCTCGAGACCGACATCGCTAAGAACCATTGGGATAACGTGCGATCGCGTGACAGCGAGGCGACCTACAACCTCGAAATGTGGAAAGACATCGCGGCCACGGCGGGTGCGCGGGGCCTCAACATCATGGCCTGGTTGGAGGGCATCGACGCTCCGCATAGCTCATTTGCGGAAGTCGTCGTGCGCCAGCCCAGCTTCGCCGAATCGCTTCCGATCCTCATCACGGACTTACGCCTTGAGGCCTGGAAGGACTGGCTGGCCTGGCAGGTCATCCGATCAAACGCCGGCTACCTCAGCGCGGCGTTCGTCGACGCCAACTTCGACTTCTACGGCAGGACCCTCACGGGTACTCCTGAACTGCGCGCCCGCTGGAAGCGCGGGGTTTCGCTGGTCGAGGGCTCGCTCGGCGAGGCCGTTGGTCGTACGTACGTTGAGCGGCACTTTCCCGAAAGCGCGAAGGCGGCTATGGACATCCTCGTCGCCAACCTGATCGAGGCGTATCGCGGGTCCATCACAAACCTGGACTGGATGACACCAACGACGAGAGCCGCCGCGATCGCGAAGCTGACGAAATTTGCGCCGAAGATCGGCTACCCGGTCAAGTGGCGCGACTACTCGTCGCTCACGGTCAGCGCCGATAACCTGCTGGCAAACGTCGCGGCGGTCAACGAGTTCGAGTTCCAGCGTGAGCTCGGCAAGATCGGTAAGCCGCTCGATCGCGACGAATGGTTCATGACCCCGCAGACGATCAACGCGTACTACAACCCGGGTATGAATGAGATCGTGTTCCCGGCGGCAATCCTGCAGTTCCCGTTTTTCGACGAGGCGCGGGATGACGCCGCCAACTACGGTGCGATTGGCGCGGTCATCGGGCACGAGATCGGCCACGGCTTCGACGACCAGGGATCGAAGTACGACGGCGACGGCCGGCTGCTTGATTGGTGGACGGCAGAGGACCGGGCGGCATTCGAGGAACGTACGAAATCGCTCATTGCCCAGTACGACGGTCTAGCGTCGCGCCAGGTTCCCGAACATCATGTGAACGGCGCCCTCACAATCGGCGAGAATATCGGTGACCTCGGTGGCCTCAGCATCGCCTGGAAGGCCTACCTGATTTCACTTGGCGGTAAGGAGCCACCGGTGATCGACGGGATGACCGGAGCGGAGCGGTTCTTCCTGTCCTGGGCGCAGGCCTGGCAGTTGAAGGCGCGCGACGAGGAGGCCATCCGGCTCATCTCGATAGATCCTCACTCCCCGAATGAGTTCCGCTGCAACCAAATCGTTCGTAACATTGACGACTTCTACACAACTTTTGGTGTCGCGGAATCGGATGCGCTCTGGCTAGCGCCGGAAGACCGTGTCACCATTTGGTGAATACCCCGTTTTGATTCGCTTGCACCAGCTGAGTACCGAAAGCTCGATTTGGTAGACACGGCCCGGACCCGTGAGCGCTGGGATCGCCTCCACGGCACCCCGCAGCCACGACACAAAGCCGACGAGAAGGACGAAAACTTCGTCGGTACCTTTACCGCGCTCGGACAACTCGCGTATGAGGGCGCCCAGGTCTCGGCGAATGTCATTGACCTGCGCACCGGCCGGATCCTTGTATCCATCGACGACCGGATCGTTCTTCCTACCGCGAGCATCGGCAAGATCCTGTTGCTCATCGAAGTTTCTGCGCGACTGACACAGCGGGACTTTTCGGGTTACGGCATCCTGGACAAGACGCCCAAGGATGCGGTCGGGCTTTCGGGCATCTGGCAACACCTGCAGGCGCCGGCTCTTCCGGTCGCCGACCTCGCGACGATCGTCGGTGCGACGAGCGACAACCTAGCGACCAACGTCCTCCTGCGACAAGTCGGGCTCGATGCCGTGCGCGCGCGTACCGAGTCACTGGGGCTCGCTCGCACGGCGCTGCTGGACCTCGTGCGTGATAAGAGAGGTCCGGATGACGCTCCGCAGCTCTCGGTCGGCTCGACTGCTGAGCTGGCGTGGCTCTTCGGAGCGCTGGCACGAAGCGAGATCGTGGACCCGCTGACCAGTCAGCGGGTCATGGGCTGGCTGTCGCTCAACGCCGATCTGTCCATGGTTGCCAGCGCGTTCGGGCTCGATCCGCTGTCGCACCGCGGGGTTGATCACAGCACCCTCCTTGTGAACAAGACGGGAACGGATGTCGGCGTGCGGTCCGAGGCCGGCGCGCTGCGCGGTTCGCGGTCATCCGTCGCCTACGCCGTTTCCGTTCAGTTCAATGACGACGGACTCCCGGCCCGGCTTCTGGCCCTCGACGCCATGCGAACAGTCGGATACGACCTGCTCGAATACGTGCACTAGCCCGCGCAACAAAACTGCTGACGACACGCAAATTTGGACTTGTCCCCGGTTCGGGGGACATGCTAGGTTGAACCCGCACCTGGGGTGAGAAAACCCGAACTCTCACCCGACCCGACAGTGTGCGTACAAGAAGGTGATTACCCGAATCCATCCTTTCCGCGAGAGTGCTAGACGTTACTTGTCTGTGCAACTCGGCTGATCGTGTCTGTTCACCGTCTCAGCCAATCGTGTCGCTACCCCCGTCGAACATCCCCCCGTTGTTCGACACCGATCGTCCCCCCGGCGATCTGACGCCGTCCCCCGCGGCGCCGCACGTTGCCTTTGTGCGCGTACCCGAAAAATCCTTCCCCCAAGGAGAACCCGAAACCCATGAAAAAAATCATTGCGGCAGTGTCGACGCTTTTCATAGCGATCGCACTGTCCCTCGTGGCCGTGGCGGCCCCAGCGTCCGCTCACACGGCAACCCTCACCGGCAACTATGTATGTAGCAACGGCGGTGCAACCGTCACCTGGACGGTCGACAATGACTGGCCACAGGTCGTCACTATCACCGCAAGCAGCGATCAGTCTGTGGTCCCGAGCGGCACCACAGTCGGGTCCACCCCCGCGAAGGCCAAGAACGACACGACCGCGACGTTCACTCAGAACATTCCGGCCCCCGCGTCCGGAAAATCGGCCAGCCTCACGCTGAGCTTCGAGTGGACCGACGGAACGAAGCAGAAGGACACGTCGGCGTCTGTACACGTCACGTCAGGCGATTGTGAGTCGAAAGACTCTACGGCTGTCCTCGTGTTCGCCCCCGCGACCTGCACCTCGCCCGAGACTGTCAGCGAAGGCGCGACAAATTTCGCCTCCTGGCCGCCCCAGGGAATCAGCTTGACCGGTCAAGGCCACCTGCACTACAGCGTGTCGGCAACGTCATCCAACGGACACGAGTTCTCCTCCGGAAACACAACGCTCTCGTTCAGCGGCAACCTCGATGCCCAACTCGGCGGAATAACGTGTGACAACACCTCGACGAAGGTGTTGATTTGTCACGCAACAGGCAGCAACTCGAACCCGTATGTGAGCGAATCGGTCAGCTACGACAGCATTGTTCCTGCTCCCGCGGGCCACGGCAACGCGGGCGTGAACGCCGGCGACATCATCCCGCCGTTCAGCTATATCAAGGGTGGCGTCACGGGTTCGTACCCGGGATCCAACTGGGATGCCGCACACCAGGCGATCTACAACAACGGCTGCAAGGTGCCGCCGCCGCCGGTCTGTATACCTAACTCCTCCGTTTCGTTCCACTACAGTCAGAACGACGCGAACAACGGATACATCACCGTGACGGATGTCGCGAACTCCACCGGCCAGCTGTGCAACCCGTTCTGGGTAACCGCGACCAGCTGGACGTTCACGAACAACTCGAGCGTGTGGCCGCAGAATCGGGATGTCGTCGACAAGCTCGGCGAGATCAGCACCCCCGGCACGTACAACTTCGCTGCCAAGGTGACCTGTGGACAGGGCGACATCTACGCGTCGTTCGACTCGACCGCACCGTCACTGAACCCCGGCCTCCAGCTGTTTGGTCCGAGCAACCCGTTTGTCGAGCATTTCCTCAGCGACATGGGCTTCTCCGGAACCGCGACGCCGACCTACACCCAGGACACCGCGAACTGCTTCGTGCCGACCCCAGAGACCGGCACACCGGTTTCGACGGTTCTGACTTGCACAGCGGGGAGCTCCAACTCCCTGACGCTGCCGGCAGTTCCCGGCGGAATCTGGACAGTTACGAGCGCTCACTACAGCAACGCGTACGCGATCGGTACGGGAGTTATCAACTTCACGCCGACCTACTTCGAGAAGTACACGATTGTGCTGACGGACGGAAGTTCGGCCGACGGCTATCTCGTAGCCGGCAACACGAACTACTGGACGCCGGTCAACCCTGGGTCGCTCGACTGCAACACAACAGTGACGCCTGGGACCCCGACCTCTGTCGCGATCTACAAGTGCGGAGTCGACGGATCGATCACGATCCCCGACACGACGGGTGTTGTGTACTCGCTTGACGGGACCGTGGTCTCGGCGGGAACGATCACTCCGCTGAGCGGCCTCCACACGGTGACGGCGACGCCAGCGTCAGGCTACGAGTTCAAGCACAACGCTACGATGGTGTGGCACTTTGACCTTCACAAGGAGTCAACGTGTGACGCGACGATCCAACTCGGCACCTGCATCGCAGATGGAAGCGTCTCGTCTGTGCCGGTCTCGGTGGTTCTGGACAACACGCATTCCTCGGGTAGCGCAAGCTTCCTGGTCAAGATCGACGGCGTGACCTACGACACCTACACGGTGGCCGGCCACAAGTCGGTGGTGCAGTTCATCGGATCTGCGCCGACGACAGGAGAATCCGTCGATGTGTACATCAACGGCTCTGCGACCCCAATCGCGTTGAGCGTTCTCCCGTTCAATGGTTGTGTCATCACGAACGTCCCTGCGGATCCTTCGCACACGGATGTCTCGTGCACCGGCGGTACGACGGTGCTCGGCTCGATCACGGTCGACGGAAATCCGGAACTGACGTACACCCTGCATCTGCCGGACACGTCAACTGAGATATTCCCGTCGGGGCAGCCATCGACCATCGGCGGCCTGGCCGGAGGGCAGTACTCGGTGACCGTCGTAGCGAATCCTGGATTCGTCCTTGGTGGATCGGGAACCTTCCCGGCTACCGTGACGATCGGCGACTCCGTTGATTGCGTCGGAACCCAGCAGACCCCCGTGGTGACCTCCGTTGCAGCAAGTTGCGGAGCGAACCTGACCGAGGTTCAGGGCACGATCACAATCACCAGCAACCCGAACATGACGTTCACGATCGATGACGGAACCGGGGCGACAGCAATTACGCCAGGTACCTACAACGAGCCTGACGGAACGTATACGGTTGTCGCGACACTAACGTCGACTGCAATTGGAGACGGTTTCACGATCGCGACCGGCGCTGGTTACACCGTCTCCGGTGGTGGCACCGTTGCGACGTTCAACCCGATCGCGTTCACTTCGAACTGTGATCTGCCGACCTTGGCCTCATGGCACTCCGGTGCCACGGGAACCCCAGCAGTCTGCACGCTGACCGGCGGACAGGACGGAACGATCACCCTCGTTCACGGATCTGACGCTGCTGACCTGACAGATGAGAGCGGCAAGGTCACGTACACGCTGGTCAACCTCGGTAACAACGCCACGACCAATCTCGGATCGACGGCGCTCACCGTGAAGGTTGCGCCCGGTTCGTACAAGATCGAGGCGGTGCCGACCGATTCGGCCGATGGTCTCATCGGCAACCCGAACGTCACGAACGAGATCGACTACTTCGTGACGATCGCGGCCGCGACAGCGGTGTGTGACGGCAACCTCGCCTTCACCGGCGGAACGATTGGCTGGTTCGGGTTCGCCCTGGCCGGCGGGATGCTGTTCCTTGGCATCGCGTTCCTCTACATGAAGCGCCGCGGAAACCGCGCCACAGAGTAACAATCGCGGAGTAGTTCGGGCTTCGCAGTAGAAGGGCCCCGGTAGTCGCCTAGGCGGCACCGGGGCCTTTCTCGTGTCCGCGGCGGAATCAGGCGTTCGCGGCCAGCCACTCCTCGCGCAGAATCGCATAGATTCCGGTGTCGCCCCACTCGCCCTTGAACCAAAGATCCTTGACGAAGAAGGCCTCCTCGCGCATCCCGAGCCGTTTGCACAGCGCGATCGATGCGTCGTTGCGGGGATCCAACTCTGCATAGATCCGGTGCAGCCCAATCTGCCCGAACGCGACGTCGAGGACGGCTCGTGCGGCCTCTGCCGCGTACCCGTGACCCGCGAAATCGGGGTGTAGCGTCCAGCCGATTTCTCCTCGCGAATTCTCGAGGTTCGAGATGGTGAAGTACGAATCCCCGATTACGCGCGCCGGCGCATCGTCGGTGGCCGGAAGCTCCAGGGCGAGCTGGAGATAGTCACCGTCCTTCTCGAGCGTGCTCGACGCCGCGTGCTTCGCAACGCGCTCCTCGACTTCATCGCGAGTTCGCGGCCCGAAGAGCAGGTAGCGGCAGACATCCTCGCGAGACTGGTAGCTGACGATGTCGTCAACGTCCGCAAGGCTCATGAGGCGGAGCGTGAGTCTCTCGGTTGCAATCGGCTTGGAGAAGGCAAAGGGAAGGGCGTGATCGAACTGCATGCCCCAAGGGTACGAGACGACTTAGGCCGTCGCTTCGTCCGAGCGCGGCTCCTCAGACGCGAGCTCGCTGGTCACTCCGAAGACGGACTGGAGGCCGTCAACAAACTCTTGGCCGCGACCGTCGAGCGCGGCATCGCGAGCAAGCACAGACGGGGTGTGCAGCAGCACGCCCGCCAGGTGGCGGAGAGCCTGCTCCGTTTCGGGGCCGGCACCCCGCTTGTTGGCACGCTCGACCTCCTTCTCCAGGAGCTCGAAGATATGGGTTCGCAGGGCGACGATGGACGGTTCGATGCTGCGCTCGGCCGAGTAGCGTGCGGCGGCGTCACTCACCAACGCGCGTGCGCTCGCCGTCGCGGTCAATTCCTCGACCGGAGCGTGGAGGCTGATGGTCTCAAGGTCGAGTAGTTCGATACCGGGGAGCGAGACGATGGCGGGATCGACGTTGCGGGGCATCCCGAGATCGATGACCAGGCGACGCTGGTCGCCGATGATTGCGCTGGTTCCGATCACCGTCGCGCTGGTGCAGGTGATGATCAGGTCGGCGTCGAGCAGGGCACCCGCGAGATCGCGTTGCACGGCGACTCCGTATTTTGCGCCGAACGCGTCAGCGCGGCCAGAGGGCGAGAAAACGCTGAGCATGGTCGCACCGCGATCGCGCACGGCTGCGGCCGTTGTCGCCGCGTATTGGCCGGTTCCCACGATGAGGACACGGGTGAGCGCCCAGTCCGGGATGCGGGCGCCCGCGAGTTCGAGGGCCAGCCGCACGAGCGAGCGGCCGGCGCCGCCGATGGACGTGCGGGTCTTAACCCCGCGGCTGGTTTGCGTCGCGCGCTGGAAGAGTTGTTCGAGGTCGCCGGATGTTGTGCCGCCCGTGCGGGCGCGCTGCAGGGCGCGACCAACCTGACCCGAGATCTCATCCTCGCCGACGACGACCGATTCGAGCCCGCTCGTCACTGCGAACAGGTGGGTTACCACTTCGTCGCTGGTGAGCACGGTGATCGCCGCGCGCAGCTCGGTCGACGGAACGTCGCTCGCGCGACTGACGACATCCACTATCGCCTCGGCGGTGGACGCCCCGAAACCGTCGGCCACATCCAGGTAGGCCTCAAATCGATTGCAGGTCGCAAGAACGACCGCTCCTCGCACGGACTCGGTCGCGCTGACCAGCCCCGCAACCGCATCCGGCGCCGCAAAGGACAGCTTCTCCAGCAGGTCGAAGCTCGCGTTGCGGTGGTTTGCAGTGAGGCACAGGAGCACCTCCTAATGTTAGATGCGTGCCTCTCCCCGAAACTCATCCTTTGCTGAATGGTTCGACCGCCGATTCGGCACTCGTTCGCGCGTACCGGGGCGCGCGTACCGGGCGCCTGCCGGTGTGGTTCATGCGCCAGGCCGGGCGCTCGCTGCCCGAGTACCGCGAGCTTCGGGTTGGAAACGCGATGCTGGACGCCTGTCTCACCCCGGAACTCTCGAGTGAAATCACGCTCCAGCCTGTACGACGTCATGACGTGGATGCGGCGATCTTTTTTAGCGACATTGTCATTCCGGTGAAGCTCGCTGGTGTCGACGTCGAGATTGTGCCGGGCAGGGGACCGGTCATTGCCAACCCAATACGTACAGCTTCCGATGTCGCGGCGCTTCGCCCGCTGGATCCGGATGCGCTCCAGCCGATTCGCGACGGCGTCGCGGCGACGGTGGCGCAGCTCGGTTCGACGCCTCTGATCGGGTTCGCCGGTGCACCGTTCACTCTGGCGTCCTACCTGGTCGAAGGCGGCCCGTCGAAGGACCAGCAGCGCGCACGCACCCTGATGTTTTCCGATCCGCACACCTGGGCGGCACTGCTCAACTGGTGTGCCGACGTGACCGGTGAGTTCCTGCGTGCGCAGGTCGAGGCGGGCGCGTCCGCCGCGCAGCTCTTCGATTCCTGGGTTGGATCGCTCAGCGAGGTCAACTATCTGCGCAGGGTCGCGCCGCATTCGCGTCGTGCCATCGATCACCTTCGCGGCCTCGACGTTCCGAAGGTGCACTTCGGGGTCGGTTCCGGCGAGGTGTTGCACGCGATGTACTCGATCGGTGTGGACGTGATGGGTATCGACTGGCGGATCCCGCTCGACGAGGCGGAGCGGCGACTCGGCGGCGGCGTGCCACTGCAGGGCAACATCGACCCCGCGCTGCTGGCTGCTCCGTGGGGTGTACTCGAGGCGCACGTGAGGGATGTCGTCGATCGCGGCAAGTCGGCGCCGTCCCACGTCGTCAATCTCGGCCATGGCGTTCCGCCCGACACGGATCCGGACGTGCTGACGCGAATCGTCGAGCTCGTGCACAGCCTTGACTGACTCGGCTGATTTCGTTGTGGTCGGCGGAGGCGTCGGCGGGCTCGTACTCGCCCGTCGACTCGTGCTCGGCGGTCATAGCGTGATCCTCGTCGAGGCCTCCGATCGACTCGGTGGCACGGTCGCTCGCCAGACCGTTGGTGGGATCGAGCTGGACGCGGGCGCAGAAAGCTTCGCGACTCGCGGTGGCACCGTGGTCAAGCTTGCGAAGTCGCTGCGCCTGGGTGACGATCTTGTCGAACCGAATCCCGCCGGCGCTTGGTTGCAGCCTGCCACTGGCCCGGCATTCCGGCTGCCCGAGAACAGCCTTCTGGGCATCCCGGGTTCGCCGCTGGCGCGTGATGTGACAGCGATCATCGGTTCAAAGGCCGGCTGGCGGGCGTACGCCGAGACCCTGCTGCCGGGCACCTATGGGTCGAAGTCGGAGACTGTCGGTGAGCTCGTTCGGAAACGGATGGGGGATGTGGTCGTCGACCAGCTGGTGCGCCCGATCGCACGCGGCGTGCACTCAAGCGATGTCGATGAACTTCCGCTCGATCAGGCCGTTCCGGGACTCCGACGCGAATTGCTCACGTCAGGTTCGCTGGCACGGGCGGTTCGCACGTTGCGCGACACGTCGGCGCGAGCCGGCTCGGCGGTTGCGGGCATCCGCGGCGGCGTGGTGCGACTCGTGGACGAGCTCGGTGCCGACCTGGAGCGGTTCGGTGTGGATGTCCGACTGGATACCCGCGCGACCGTCGTCGAGAACCGCCACATCGTTGCCGGCGGACGCCGGATCGACGGCAAGATCGTGATCGCGGCGCCGGGTGTGCTCGACCCTGGCTCGCTGCCCGGACACCGGGTGGTGCTTGCGACGCTGGTCGTTGATCAGCCGCTGTTGGATGCCGCACCGCGGGGAACCGGCGTTCTCGTCGCAGAGGGATCTGCCGGGATCCGGGCGCGCGCGCTCACTCACTCGACCGCAAAATGGAGCTGGCTCGCCGATCGCGCCGGCGGCAAACA
Organism: Galbitalea sp.; assembly: GCA_036271795.1. Lineage (GTDB taxonomy): Bacteria > Actinomycetota > Actinomycetes > Actinomycetales > Microbacteriaceae > Galbitalea. Next base: position 34,154 of record DATAZY010000015.1, on the reverse strand, counting down.
TGTGCTCCGACTGTCCTATGACGAGGACGGCTCGGATCTCGGCGAGTGGGCGCGGGCGGATGCGGAAGTTCTGCTTGGTGTGCCAATTCCGGCCTCGAGTGTTCTCGATTTCGCGCGCGCGGAATGGTATCGGCCAAACCGTTACACGCCTACCCCTGACGACATTCCGCTCGCCGGTGAGAGCATTGCTGGTACGGGTTTGGCCAGCGTCGTCGCTCGTTCCGAGGCGTTGGCTGGGAGTTTGCTCGAAGACGCCGAGGGTTAGCCGGGACTACGCTGAAAGTGTTGGTTGGCGGCACGCGATCAAATCCTCAACTTCAAGGAAAAAGGAGAAACCCCATGAAAGGCAAGATCCTTTTGGTGGTCGGGCTGGGCGTCGGCTACGTGCTCGGATCCCGCGCAGGGCGCGAGAAGTACGACGAGTTGGTCGGCAAGGTGCAGAAGTTCTGGAACGACCCGCGTGTGCAGACACAGGTCGGCAACGCCCAGGACTTCGTGAAGGAGAAGGCCCCTGATGTCGCCGACTTCCTATCGAGCACTGTCAAGAAGGCGGCCCCGAAATCGTCTCCGGCAAAAACGTCCACAGCTAAGGCGTCTGCGGCCGGAAAGCCCGCGGCGCGCACGTCGCCGACCACGAGGTCGACGACCGCGAAGAGCTAGACCGTGGCCACAACACCACAGGACGGTTCGCCGCCCGCGTCCAGGAAGCGCTCGCTGCTTGAACTGCTGACCGAGGTTCCACTTCTGGTGCGCGAGCTCGTCACCGGAGAGATCGAACTCCTGAAGCAGGAGATGATCCGCAAGCTCAAGGCCCTCGGGATCGGCGCGGGTCTGATCATCGGGGCGGTGATCGTACTACTCGGGATGCTCGGAGTGCTCCTCACCGCGGCCATCTTCGCGCTGTCGCTGATCATGCCCGGCTGGCTCGCCGCGCTGCTGGTCGCCGTCCTGCTGCTGATCATTGCGGTCATCCTCGGCCTGGTCGGATACCGCGTGCTGAAGAAAGGCATCCCTCCGTTGCCCAGCGAAACCATTTCCGGACTCAAGAAAGATCTCAACGTCATTCGCGGCGTTGGAAAGCGAGAGTAATCATGGCAAACGAAGACGACATCCAGTCACAGGTCGCACGGACCCGCGCCAACCTCGAATCCACCCTCGACGCGATCGAGGACAAGTTCAACGTTCCCAAGCGTGTGAGTGAATTGGGCAAGCGCGCACAGGCCTCCTGGGAGAGCAATCCCACCCCGTGGATCGTCGGCGCAACGGGTGTCGCGATCGCGGTTCTCGGCATCGTCGCCTGGGCGATTTTCTCCGGCGACGACGACTAACGCTGGGAGCTGCCCGCGAGCAATCCTCCTGAATTAGACGACTGAGTCGCGGCGGGGGAGGATGTTACACATGAACTCCAGCGCTGAAGCGAGCGCCGGTGCGCCCGAGAAGATCGAACTGGGCTATGCCCTGTGGGCTGTCCTGCGCCGCGACCCCGCGCATCCCGCCGACGCGTCCGGCGACCTGACTGCAGCGGTGACTGCGGTAGAGGGAGTCGGCGTCACGATTCGCGGATGGTACGACGTGTCATCCATTCGCGCGGACGCCGACATCATGGTGTGGCTGCACGGCTCTGACCCAAAGAATCTCCAGTGGGCGCTGCGCGAACTGCGCCGCAGCGAGTTGTTGAAAACCCTTCTTCCTACCTGGAACGTTCTCGGCGTGCATCGTGATGCTGAGTTCACGGCAAACCATCTGCCGTCCTTTATGCGCGGCAAGCCGCCGGAGAAGTGGCTCACCGTGTACCCCTTCGTGCGCAGCTACGACTGGTATCTGCTTCCGGACGAGGAGCGCCGCACGATGCTCGCTAATCACGGTCGCAAGGGCGCCGAGTTCCCGCAGGTGCTCGCAAATACGGTCGCATCGTTTGCCCTCGGCGACTACGAATGGATTCTCGCCCTCGAGGCCCCGGAGCTGGTCGACCTCGTCGACCTGATGCGCCACCTCCGCCAGACGGATGCCCGACGTCACGTCCGCGAAGAGGTCCCGTTCTACACGGGACGCAGGATCGAAGTGGGCGAGATTCCCGAGGTCCTCAGTTGACTATTGCGAACGGAGATCTCGGCAAGCTCGAGCCGAGGGGCAACCTCAATCCGGGCTATCGCGTCGCGGGGGCGTCGGATGCCGCGGCCGGTGGCGCCGAGCACATCGAGGTTCCCGTCGCCTACGACGCCATCCTCCTGGCAAGCTTCGGTGGTCCGGAGGGACAGGACGACGTCATCCCATTCCTGCGCAACGTCACCCGAGGCCGGGGCATCCCGGATGAACGCCTGGAAGAGGTCGCTCACCACTATCGCGCGTTCGGTGGCGTCAGCCCGATTAACCAGCAGAACCGTGAGCTCAAGGCAGCGCTCGAGGCCGAACTCGCGCGTCGCGGAATCGACCTCCCCGTGCTGTGGGGCAATCGCAATTGGGAGCCGTACCTGAAGGATGCCGTCGCAGAGGCGAAGGATCGCGGTTTCGAGAAGCTCATCGCCATTGGAACCAGTGCGTACAGCTCGTACTCGAGCTGCCGGCAATACCGGGAGGACTATGCGGCCGCCCTCGACGCCACGGGCCTCGAGGGCGACATCCAGATCGACAAGGTGCGTCAGTTCTTCGATCATCCCGGGTTTGTACAGCCGTTCATCAACGGGGTCGCGCAGGGACTGAAGGACACCACTGCGGCCGGAATCGACCTCGCGGATACTCACGTCCTGTTCTCGACGCACAGCATCCCTTCGACGGATGCCGCAAAAAGCGGTCCGGATTTCCGTAACTTCGGTGCGGGCGGCGCGTATGAGGCGCAGCATCTCGCGGTCGCGGAAGTTGTCATGGCGGCGAGTCTCGACACCCTCCCGGCGGGAGCTACTCGACCACCGGTGGCGTGGTCGCTCGTCTACCAGTCGCGCAGCGGTCCGCCGACGCAGCCGTGGCTCAGCCCCGATATCAACGACGCGATGCGCGACCTTACTGCCGCAGGAACGAAAGCGTTTGTGATCGTCCCGCTGGGCTTCGTCAGCGACCACATGGAGGTCAAGTGGGACCTTGACACCGAGGCGATGGAAACCGCTCACGGGCTCGGTGTATTCGCCACGCGCGTTCCGACCCCGGGCATCAATCCCGCCTACGTCGCAGGCCTGGTCGACCTTGTACTCGAGCGTCTGAACGGCGTCCCCACGGCGGATCGGCCGCACCTCACCGACCTCGGGCCCTGGTACGACGTTTGCCGTGCCGGGTGCTGTGAGAATGTCCGTCTCGGGTTTAAGCCCGCGCTCGCCGGGATCGCGCCATGACCCTTCGGATCGGAACGCGAGGTAGCGCTCTCGCCCTCGCGCAGACCCAAACGGTGGCGGACGCACTTGCGAAGTCCGGCGCCGAGGTCGAACTCGTCACCATCACGACCGAGGGCGACACCTCGAAGGCGTCACTCGCGAGTCTCGGCGGGGCCGGCGTTTTCGCCAGTGCACTTCGGGATGCCCTGCTCGACGGCCGCGTCGACGCCGTCGTCCACTCACTCAAGGACCTGCCGACCGCCACGTTCCCGGGCCTCGTGATCGCGGCGATCCCGAAACGGGAGGATCCTCGCGATGCGTTGTGCGCGCGCGACGGCCTGACGCTGGACGCGCTTCCGGCCGGCGCCAAAGTGGGCACGGGTTCGCCCCGCCGGGCCGCGCAACTGCGCTCGCGCCGACCGGATGTCGAGGTCGTCGATATCCGCGGGAATGTGGATACGCGACTCGGCAAGGTCTCGACCGAGCTGGACGCCGTCATCCTCGCCGCCGCTGGCCTGAGCAGGCTGGGTCGGTCGGACGCGGTCACGGAATTCCTCGCGATCGACGGCTGGCCGACGGCCCCCGGGCAGGGCGCCGTCGCGGTCGAGGTTCGCATCGGCGAGGAGAAACTGGTCTCCGGCCTCGACCACCGCGCAACCAGAATCAACGTCGAGGCCGAGCGCGAGGTGCTCGCTCTGCTCGAAGCCGGATGTTCCGCGCCGGTCGGAGTGCACGCATTCGTGGACGACGGGTTGCTGTTTCTCAGCGCCCGCGTCTACGCGCTTGACGGCAGCGAGCGTCTGACCAGTTCTCACGCCCTGTATCTTTCTGACGTGAAGCAACCCGGTACCGAACTCGCTACGCGAGTCGCGCGCGAACTGCTCGATGCGGGCGCGGCATCCATCGCACCTTTGGGGATGGGCGGATGACCGACCCGAAACCCCTCGCAGGCTGGCGCGTTCTCGTCCCTCGTGGCGGCAAATGGGGCGACGGCGTTGCGGCAACACTCAGGACCTATGGCGCGGTTCCCGTCATCGCACCGCTTATCAACTTCGCTGCATCCGATGATGAGGCCGGCCTCGCCGCAGCGCTGCGTGACCTACAGGCCGGTGAGTTCGACTGGGTCGTCATCACCAGCGCGACCACGGTCGACGTGTTGATGAGCCAGAGCGTTTCCATACCCGATCACACAAAGGTCGCGGCAGTCGGAGAGACGACAGGGGCAGCTCTCGCGCTCGCCGGCTACCGGGTGGACTACGTGCCGGAAGTCGACAACTCGGCACGCGGGCTTGTGAAGGAGTGGCCGCACGGCGAGATCGCGGGTCGGGTACTTATCCCGCAGTCCGACATCGCAGAGCCGACCCTTGTGACCGGCCTGACGTCGCTCGGCCTCAATGTGCAGTTCGTCGCGGCCTATCGCACCGTTGGAGTTCCCGTGACAGATCACGTCAGGGCGGACGTCGCGGATGGTCGGATCGCCGCAATCCTGGTCAGCTCCGGAAGTGTCGCGAGGCAGATCGCGCTGCAGCTTGCGCCGCTACCCGCGTCGACGATCGTCGCCTGCATCGGCCCGCGAACGGCCTACGACGCTCGCGCGGCAGGGCTCGCGGTGAACATGATCGCAGAGACGCGCTCGGCGACATCCCTCGTCGAATCGTTGGTCGAGTATGCCGTGAGCCGGACGGAGTCACCGGATGTCTGATCCGCTGCACCCCGGTATCCGTCCGCGCCGACTGCGCTCGACGCCGGCCATGCGTCGGCTGGTCTCCGAGACCCGGCTGCATCCGGCAGAACTGGTTCTTCCCATGTTCGTCCGGGAGGGCGCATCCGAGCCGGCACCAATCGCGTCGATGCCCGGTGTCGTGCAGCACACGCTTGCCAGTCTGCCCGCAGCGGTCGAGGAAGCCGCCGCCGCGGGGATCGGTGGGGTAATGCTCTTCGGCGTCCCCGAGAAGAAGGACGCGCGCGGTTCCGGCGGCACCGACCCCAAGGGCATTCTCAATCTCGCGACCGCGATCGCCGTTGACGCCGCCGGTGATGCTCTCCTGGTGCAGACCGACCTGTGCCTGGATGAATTCACAGATCACGGTCACTGCGGGGTGCTCAATGCCGCGGGCGTCGTCGATAACGACGCGACTCTCGAGGTTTACCGCGAGATGGCTCTCGCGCAGGCGAGGGCGGGTTCCGGGCTGCTCGGACTCTCCGGAATGATGGATGGCCAGGTCGCCGCAGTACGCGATGCGCTCGATGAAGCTGGCTTTCACGAACTCGCGATCCTCGCGTACTCGGCCAAGTACGCGTCGGCCTTTTACGGCCCGTTCCGGGAGGCGGTGCAGTCTTCCCTCGTCGGGAACCGACGCAGCTACCAGCTCGATCCCGCTAACCGTCGTGAGGGGTTACGCGAGGTCGAGCTCGACATCGCTGAGGGCGCCGACATCGTCATGGTGAAACCGGCGATGAGTTACCTCGACGTGCTCGCCGATACCGCGGCGATCTCGCCGGTACCCGTTTGGGCATATCAGGTCAGCGGCGAGTACTCGATGATCTCTGCTGCGGCCGCGAACGGCTGGATCGATCGCGAACGCACGATCTACGAGACGGTTCTGGGCATCCGACGGGCAGGCGCCGACGCGGTCCTGACCTACTTCGCGGTCGAACTCGCGCGGAGTCTCATCGCGGGTGGACCGGCGGCATGACCGCGAACGACCGCCAGTTCGCGCGGGCCAGGCTGTCCATTCCGGGCGGGGTGAATTCGCCCGTTCGGGCCTACCAGTCCGTTGGTGGCACCCCGAGGTTCCTGGTCTCGGCCTGCGGCCCGTATGTGACGGATGTGGACGGCCGCGAATACGTAGACCTCGTCTGCTCGTGGGGTCCCGCGATTCTCGGGCACGCGCATCCCGAAGTGGTTTCTGCCGTCCAGTCCGCTGCGGCGCGAGGGCTCTCGTTCGGCGCATCCACTCCGGGTGAGACCGAGCTGGCCGAACTTGTTCGTGAGCGTGTCACGAACCTTGGGCAGCGCGAAGGTGACGCCGTGCAGGCGCCAATCGAGAAGATCCGGCTGGTGTCGACCGGCACGGAGGCGACGATGACGGCGATCCGTCTCGCGCGCGGCTTCACCGGGCGCGATCTGCTCGTAAAGTTTGCCGGTCACTATCACGGGCATTCAGATGGACTCCTTGCCGAGTCCGGCTCCGGCGTCGCGACACTCGCCATGCCGGGATCCGCTGGCGTAACAGCCGCGACTGCGGCCCAGACGCTCGTTCTCCCCTATAACGATGTCGATGCCCTACGGGAGGTTTTTGTGAGGCATCCCGATCGCATCGCCGCCGTGATCGTTGAGGGGGCGGCGGCAAATATGGGTGTTGTCGCTCCCGGCCGCGGATTCAATCGTGAGCTGGCCGGAATTGCTCGCGCGAACGGCGCGCTGCTAATTCTGGATGAGGTTCTCACTGGATTTCGGGTTGGTCCGGCCGGATGGTGGGGTCTCGAGTCGTCGCGCGTGATTCCGGATGGCGCGGGCTGGCAACCGGATCTCGTGACATTCGGGAAGGTCATCGGTGGTGGGATGCCGCTGGCAGCACTCGGCGGACGCGAGGATGTCATGGACTACCTCGCTCCGCTCGGGCCGGTCTACCAGGCGGGCACTCTGAGTGGCAACCCAGTTGCTGTGGCAGCCGGAATAGCCACCCTCCGACTCGCGGATGCGCAGGTGTACAACCGCATCGATTCGGTCGCCGACACCGTGTCGAGCGCTGTGTCCGCTGCGCTCGCCGCGGAGGGCGTCGAACACGTGGTGCAACGCGCCGGCAACCTCTTTTCGTTTGCTTTTGGCGGCACTGCTCCGCGCAACTACGAGCAGGTCAAAGCGCAACAGGCATTTCGTTACGCACCGTTTTTCCACGCGATGCTCGACTCGGGAGTCTCACTGCCACCGTCCGTGTTCGAGACCTGGTTCGTGTCGGCGGCGCACGATTCTGCGGCGGTCGACCGCATCCTGAACGCGCTGCCTAGCGCGGCGAGGGCGGCGGCGACGGCTGCCGGCTAGCTGTAATTCCGACAGACGTTGTGATCGCTGTTGCGGAAGCGACGACCTGCAGCCCAGCGGCGGAGGAGTCGATTAGGGGCGGATGCCGGGGTTGCGCGCCGACGATGATTGATTTCACTATCTCGTCCACCGCCTCCATGTCCGGGAGTCCGCCGAGTTCCCCCGTGAACAGGAGGTGTCCGGTGCCGATAAGTGTGAAGGCGAGGGCATCGGCATCAGCGTCCGGAAGGAGTCGGCCGAGGTCGCGTTCGGCTCGCAAGTAGCACGACAGCATTGCCGACGCCTCGGTGAAAATCGGGACGCCACGCGGCGTGGTCTCTCGCAGCCGTGCGCGCACTGCGTCCCTGGAGCTGATCAGGGCGATCAGTCCGAGGGCGGTCGGGGTGAAGATGAGCGTTAGCGCGGCGGTGAGGTTCGATATGACGCTGTCGACACCCACCTTGTTTTCGAGGTCGGAGGCCTCCTGACCGAGCACGGTGATGCGGTCTCGGATCAGTTCGGCGAGGAAGTCGTCGAAGTCGGTGAAATGGCGGTGCAGGACGCCTTTGGCCACCCCTGCGTCGTCGGTGACCGCCCGACTGGTCAGGCCGCTGACCCCGTCACGAGCGAGCACGCGCTCGGCGGCGGCGAACAGCTGCGCGCGCGCATCGCGCAGCGCAACCCCGGTTGGCACGAGGAGAACTCCTTCGCACGATGGCGTAATGGGCGTTTGCCTACTTAGAGTGGGCGTATGGTCACTCTACCTCCACCACCAGATCCCACGCCGCAACGCTCCCGCGATATCGCCGAGTCCTTCGGCGACGACGCGGATCGTTACGATCGTGCCCGACCGCGCTACCCGCAAGCACTCGCCACCGCCGTTCTGGACGGTCTGGCTGGCCTCGAAGTGCTCGATGTCGGGATCGGCACCGGGATCTCGGCGCTGCCGTTCCGCGACGCGGGCGCGCAGGTCGTGGGCGTCGAGGTCGATGTGCGGATGGCCGAACTCGCCCGTTCGCGCGGGTTCGAGACAGAGGTCTCTCGTTTCGAGGACTGGGAGCCAGGCGGCCGGGGCTTCGATGCCGTGATCGCTGGCCAGACGTGGCATTGGATCGACCCGGTGGCCGGCGCTGTGAAGGCCGCCGCCCTGCTTCGTCCTGGCGGCCGTCTCGCCTTGTTCTGGAACATCGGGGACCCGGACCCGGAGATCGCCCACGCCTTCGCGGACGTCTACCGCTCTGTGGACACCGGACTGCCGTTCACGCCATGGGCCGCCCCGGCTCTCGACGGCTACGAGACCATCATGGTACGCGCCATCGACGGGATCGACGCCACCGGCGCGTTCACGATACCTGCCCGGCTGCGCTTCGACTGGCGGCCGGCGACGATCACCCGAGACGCGTGGCTCGAACAGGTTCCCACCATGGGCGGCCATAGCCGCATACCCGACGATCGTCTGGCCAAACTGCTGAACGGTCTCGGCCGGGTCGTCGACGACCATGGCGGCAGCTTCACCATGAACTCCGCGACCGCCGCGATCATCGCCGACCGGCTTGCGGCATGACATGCGCGAATGCGCCGTTCGCCCCGGAGGTACGGCGTCGTCTGGTCGTGCTGATCGTGGAAGACGGGCGGACGCTGAGGCGCGCCGCCGACTACTCGCGCTGGCTGCACCACGACAACCGCCACCGCCCCCACTCAGGAATCGACGGGGTAATCCCGGTCGCTCGCGTTCACAACCTCCCGGGGAACCACAGCTAGCCACCCTCAGGTGCCGACGCGAGACTCTACGCAGAACCGGTGAGGATCGACACGCCCAATATGGCCAGCACGATGACCGCTATCAGGGGAAGGACTCCCTGCGTGAGCGCGGCACGAGCCAGTTTCGGATTCGAAATGAGAAGCACCAGTGCGGCGGCCAGCATGCTCGCACAACTGAACAGGATGAGCATCACCCCGGCAGCGTGCAGGCTCGGATGCGGCAGCAGGAAGAATCCAACAATCACCCCGATCGCCAAAAAGAGGTTATAGAAGCCCTGGTTGAGCGCCATCGGCCGAACTGTGGCCGCGTCGTCCTGCGACCTAAGCCCGAAGCGTCTCCAGATTGTCGGTCGCATCCACAGGATGCTCTCCATCGCGAAGATGAAGATGTGCAACAGCGCGGCAAGCCCCGCAGCGAGGATGGCGATAATCAGCAGCGTGGCATTCATGAGCGTTAGTGTGGCACGGATGAGCGTGGAAACCCTCTCGACACAGTGCTGCATCGCGGGCGGCGGGCCGGCCGGGATGATGCTCGGACTACTGCTGGCGCGCGCCGGTGTCGACGTGCTCGTTCTCGAGAAGCACTCCGACTTCTTCCGGGATTTCCGCGGGGACACCATCCATCCGTCGACCCTTGATCTTCTCGACCAGCTCGGACTTCGCGAGCGCTTCGATGCGCTGAAACCCACCTCGCTCGAGCGACTCGACATGGTGCTGAACGGCACACGCATCACACCGATCAACTTCGGCCTTCTCCGTCGTGGAAACCACGAACTGGCATTCATGCCGCAGTGGGATTTCCTGAAACTGCTTGCCGATGTTGCAGCGCAGCTTCCCCATTTTCGGCTGCTCATGGACGCGGATGCCACTGGACTCATCCGGGACAGCGTTCGAGTCGTCGGGGCGACCGTCAGCACGCCCGACCGCGACCTCCGCATCATGGCCGATCTTACGGTGGCGGCGGACGGACGCGCATCAACGTTGCGCACGGCGTCGGGCCTGGAGGTCAGGGAGTTTGGTGTTCCGCTCGATGTGCTGTGGTTCCGGCTGCCGCGCCCCGAGGTGAGCCCGCCGGACACGCTCGGCTACATAACGCCCGAGACACTGTTCATCACGATCCCCAGAGTCGACTATTACCAGACCGCCATGATCATCCAGAAGGACGGCTTCGCTGCCATCAGGGCTGCCGGGCTTCAGGAGTTTCGCGCGAAGATCGCGAGGTCGGTGCCGTTTCTCGAATCGGTGACGACGGCGGTCACGAGTTGGGACGAGGTCAAGCTCCTCTCGGTGCAGATCAATCGCCTCGACCGCTGGTACCTGGACGGGTTCCTGTGCATCGGCGACGCCGCGCACGCGATGTCGCCCGCGTTCGGGGTGGGCATCAACTATGCGATTCAGGATGCCGTTGCCGCGGCGAACATCCTGGCCGCCTCCTTGCGAAATGGAACGCTCACCGCCGACGGCCTCGCTCGCGTGCAGCGCCGTCGGTTGCGTCCGGCAGCGAGGATGCAGTCCCTGCAGCTCGCCCTGCACAACGCGATCGGCAAGCCAGGCGGTGGCGCGATCCTGCCGTCACCGCTACCACGGTTGCTTCGTGTGTTTCTCGCAATCGTGATCCCGCCGACGAGGCTCATCACCGCGCGCGTGATCGGCAGGGGATTCCGGCCAGAGCGGATCAGTTCTGCGCTACTGAGCGGGGCTACGCCCGTACGTTGACCACGGTGCGGCCGCGCAGTTCGCCACGCAGAATGGCGGCTCCCGCCTCGATCGCCCCGCCCAGACCAATGGATGTCGTCATCGAGTCGAGCAGGTCGAGGTCCAGATCGCGGGCCAGGAGTTCCCAGGCCGCCTCGCGCCTCGGTCGTGGACACTCGACCGAGTTGATCCCGGCGAGCGTGACGCCGCGAAGGATGAACGGCATCACAGTTGTGGGCAGATCGCTGCCGCCGACCAGACCGCATGCAGTCACGATGCCGCCGTAGTTGGTCTGGGCGATCGCGTTCGCGAGCGTGTGCCCACCAACGGAATCGATGACACCGTTCCAGCGCTGTTTCTGCAGCGGCCGACCGGGAGCTTCGAGTTCCGCTCGATCGATGGTGTCTGCGGCGCCAAGGCCGAGAAGGTATCCGCGATATTCCGGGCTGCCTGTTGATGCGATGACCGTGCGGCCCAGTTTCGCAAGCAGCGCGATCGCGATTGACCCCACGCCACCGGATGCGCCGGTCACCAGAATCGCACCATCCGTGTTTCCGAGAGCGAGAACGGAGAGAGCGGCAGTGATGCCGGCCGTACCGATTGCGGCGGCCCGTTTCGCCGAAATCGCGTCTGGGAGCGCGACGAGCCATTCGCCGTCGACGACGGCGCGACTGGCCAGACCGCCATTGCGGGTTTCGCCGATTCCCCAGCCGTTGAGGATGACCTTGTCGCCGGACTTCCACCGGGGAGAGCTGGACGAAGAGATCGTACCGACGAGGTCGATGCCGGGGATCAACGGGTTGACCCGCATAACGCCGGGGTTTCCGACCAGCGCGAGGCCGTCCTTGTAGTTGATTCCGGACCAGTCGACGTCGACCGTGACGTCACCGAGCCCAAGTTCGGCATCCGTCAGATCGTCGCGAAGGACCACCGAGACGCCTCCCGTGTCGGACTTCGCGACCTGCAGCGCTCTAGCCAAACAGGACCCGCGCCTCCTCGTAACGGTCATCCGGAACTGTCTTGAGCTTGCCGAGGGCTTCCGAGAAGGGCACGTGGACGATGTCGGTTCCACGCAGCGCGACCATCCTGCCCCAGTGCCCCTCGACGACGGAACGCATCGCGGCCATCCCGAGCCGGGTCGCGAGTACTCGGTCGAACGCGGAGGGAGTCCCACCGCGCTGGATGTGACCAAGAGTCGTCGCCCTGGTCTCGATACCGGTCTGCTGTTCAATAATCGGCGCGAGCAACTGGCCGATTCCGCCGAGGCGCGGGCGCCCGAAGGCGTCCAGCCCGCGCTCGGAGTGCGGGTCATCCATGGTGTCGAGCGCGAAGCCTTCCGCCACGACGACGAGTGGCGCGCGACCGCGATTGTGAGCCTCGCTAACCCACTCGCAGATCTGCTCAACGGACGTCTTGCGCTCCGGGATCAGGATGACGTGGGCGCCGGCGGCCATGCCGGAATGCAGGGCGATCCAGCCGACGTGACGCCCCATCACTTCGGCGACCATGCATCGGTCGTGAGCGTCGCCGGTCGTGCGCAGACGATCCATGGCCTCCGTGGCGATCTGCACCGCGGTGTCGAATCCGAAGGAGTAGTCGGTGGCGTCCAGGTCGTTGTCAACAGTCTTCGGGACGCCGACGATCTTGACGCCCTCATCGGTCAGTCGTTTCGCGGCAGCAAGCGTGCCCTCGCCACCAATGGCGATGATCGCGTCGATGCCGTTGTCCGCGAGTACGCGGTTGACCCGCTCCACACCACCGTCACCATCGAACGGGTTCGTGCGGGAGGTTCCGAGGATCGTGCCGCCCTGCTTGCTGATGCCTTTAACCTCTTCGCGCCCGAGGTGGATGATGTCGGAGTCGACGAGACCACGCCAGCCGTTACGAAATCCCACGAACTCGAGGTTGTGTACCTTGATCCCGGTCAGGACGGCTCCCCGGATGACCGCATTCAGACCGGGCGCGTCGCCACCGCTCGTAAGAATTCCGATTCTCATGCTTCTATCCTGCCCGAGTTCTGGATGTGGTCCGCGCAGGCGGTTTCCGAGGCATGAGTATCACAGACCACCAGCTGGGTACGGCAAGCGAGCTCGCCACAGTTCTCCATCCTGGATGTCGGCTCGCCACAGACGTAGCATCGGCCGATCACCGTCGCCCGGTCGCTGAACTCGATGGCCTTACGTTCGTCGAAGACGTAAAGCGAGCCCTCCCACAGACCGCGATCTCCGAAGGTCTCGCCGTAGCTGGCGACACCGCCGTCGAGCTGGTACACCTCGCGGAAGCCGCGGTTGATCATGAGGCTGGACAACACCTCGCACCGGATTCCCCCCGTGCAATAGGTCACGACGGGTTCGTTCTTGAGGTGGTCGTAGGCGCCGCGATCGAGCTCAGCGACGAAGTCCCGGGTGTTATCGACGGCCGGGATCACCGCATCCCGAAACCGACCGATCTCGGCCTCGAAGGAGTTGCGTCCGTCGAAGAAGGTCACCTGCTTCTCGGCGACGAGTTCGTGAAGCTGCTCTGGACTGAGCCTCGTGCCACCACCTGCCACGCCGTGCTCGTCGACCGTTAATTCCCCGGGTGCACCGAAGCTCACCAGCTCGTCGCGCACCTTGACGGTCAGTTTCGGGAAGTCATCCCGACCACCCTCACTACCCTCACTCCACTTGAAGTCGATCTGCTTGAACGCCGGGTACTGGCGGGTCTTGCGGACGTACTTCTTCACGTCCTTCAGTTCACCGCCGACCGTGCCGTTGATGCCATCCTTCGAGATCAGGATGCGACCCTTCAGTCCCAGCGACTCGCACAGGTCACGTTGCCACAGCCGGATGGCGTCGGGGTCGGCGAGCGGCGTGAACCTGTAGAACAGAAGTACCTTCGGGACACCCACTCCCCAACCCTAAGCTCCTCCCCCAACTCCGATGTCTTCGCGGAGGGCTAGGGTTCGTGTGTGGAGATGGTCGAGACCGTATATCGACCGGGGCATCCCCTCAACTTGAGGCAGACGCTGTCACCGCTCCTGCGCGGGCCAGCAGACCCGACGCATCGCTGGGACGGATCCGCGCTTTGGCGCACGGTGAACACGGATACCGGCCCCGCGACACTGCACATCGTGCAGCGCGGCGACGAGGTACATGCGACCGCGTGGGGCGCCGGCGCGGCGACTGTCATCGCCGGAGTACCAGAACTGTGTGGCGCGGGTGACGACTGGAGCGAGCTCGACCTCAGTCCGCATCCGTATCTTCGCGAAGTCTGGCGCGGGATGCCCGGCCTTCGGCTGCTGCGAACAAATGCCGTCTTCGAAGCGTTGATCGCGGCGATCATCGAGCAGAAGGTCACGAGCATCGAGGCGAGACGATCGTGGCGATACCTGCTGACGAAATTTGGCACCCGGCCGCCGGGACCCGCACCGCAGGGAATGCGCGTCTTCCCCGATGCCGCGACCTGGCGGCGCATCCCTTCGTGGGAATGGCACCACGCCGGCGTGGGCCCGAATCAGTCGGCGACAGCGAACCGAGCCAGCGCGGTCGCATCCTCGCTCGAGCGGACCCTAGCGCTCGGCCGAGGCGGCACCCCGGTCGCGGACAAGCTGCGCTCCCTGCCGGGTGTGGGGGTGTGGACGGCGGCGGAAACCACGCAGCGCTCTCACGGCGACCCGGACTCACCGAGCGTCGGTGATTACCACTTGCCGTCGTCGGTGGGTCTCGCCCTGATCGGAAGGCCGGTCGACGACGACGGGATGCTCGAACTGCTTGAGCCCTACGTGGGCCACCGCCAGCGCGTGATGCGGCTGATCGAGGCGACGGGCATTCGCAAGCCGGCTCGCGGACCGAAAATGCCCATCCGGGATCATCGCAGGCGTTGAGCAACTCGACGACCTGAACTGCGCACCCGAACGGACAACTGTAGGTAGTGCACATCCAATTCATCAAGCTGTCAGAGGTTAGCTACCGTGACTCCGGTGAACATGCTGCTGCGAACCCTCCTGATGATGATCACGAGTCGTCGGAAGCCGCGCAAGGACTTCCGCGAGGTGGGCCGCATCACCATGCGAGTGATGCCCAATGACCTCGATTTACTACGGCACGTCAACAACGGTATTTACCTCTCGCTGATGGATCTCGGCCGGATGGATCTCATGATCCGCACTGGCAAGTGGCAGGAGTTGGGTCGGAGAGGCTGGTATCCGGTCGCCGCGAGCGTGACGGTGACGTATCGTCGTTCACTTCGACTCTGGGAGAGGTACACGCTCGAGACGAAGGTGATCGGTTTCGACGAGAAGGCAATGTACGTCGAGCAACGGTTCGTGCGCGACAACGAGGTCTACGTGAACGCCATCATGCGGGCGCGATTCCTGAAGAAAACCGGCGGCACGGTGACCATCGCCGAGTTGGGGGAGCTCGCGGGGATCGACCCGATCACGATGCCGATTCCGGAGTGGATTGCTGCCTGGGCGAGGGATGCCGGCCTGCCACCGGCCAAGGCGAACTTCGCCAGCGACTGGCCCTAGCTCACGCCGTAGCTGAACAGCCCCTTCGGGTCGTACTTCTTTCTGACCTCGGTCAGCCGCGCGAATGTTGCGACGGGCCAGGCCGCCTCGTACTCCTCGCGCGAGGCGAACGCGCCAGCGAAGTTCACGTTGTTCTCGGCCGAGATCCATGGAGCCAGCGCCTCGAAACATGCCGCGGCGGCCTCCGGGATGACCGTGTCGAACAGCTGGGGGTTCGGGGCGCCGGCCAGTGTGAGTGTTCCCCGTGACTGGCGTCCACCCACCGCGGACCCACCGGGGACATCCTCCAGGGTGGCCGAGCCCAGATGACGAATCTCTGTGCCCACGAAGGGGAATTGTCTGCCCGGCCCCGCGAAGCCGAGCAGGGTCGTCGCGAAGTCCTGGTCGATCCCGGTGAGCATCCGACCGCGGACTGAGGCCATGGTCGGATTCGTCGGGTCATTGTGGATGCTGGCGATCCGCGCGGCAGCCATCTCCCCGAGTTCGTCAATATAGACGGGTGCCGCGGCCCGCAGCGGCGCGGCCAGCTTCTCGCCGCTGGCGGCATCACCGGTGTACGCGAACCGGATCGCGAGGAGCGTGCGACCGCGTACCGGCTCGGGAATGAACGGTAGATCGGGAAAGCGCAGGATGACGGCACTGGTAGAAACTTTCGCATCGGCGGTCTCGACGTAGGTCACCCAGACCCGCAGCGCTGCCTCGATATTCTCTGCATCGAAGGTTAGCGAGCCACCGTAGAGCGTCGGCAGTTCGACGAGTTCGACCTTCAGCTCCGTCACGATACCGAGCCCGCCCTTGCCGCCGCGCAGAGCCCAAAACAGGTCGGGATGCTCTTCTGCGTTGGCACGCACCAGCTCGCCGTTCCCGGTGACCACCTCGAACCCCCGAACCCAATCGCTCCCGAAGCCGTGGCTGCGAGCGAGCGGCCCGAGACCGCCACCGAGCAACAGACCGGCAAGACCGACAGTGCCCGACGACCCGGAAATCGGCGCGAGGCCATGCTCCGCCGCAGCGGCAATCGCCGCGTCGGCCAGCACGCCAGCACCCACCGTGGCGACTCGCGTCGCCGGGTCGATTGACACGGAATCCAGCCGTCGAGTCGTGATGAGCACACCGTCGGTGATCGCGGCGTCCGAGCCGTGCCCGCTGCCCTGCACGCGCACGGCGAGCCCGTTGGCGGCGGCGAACTTGACCGCCTCAACGACATCGGACGCGGAGGTCGCACCGACCACCACATCCGGGGTATGGACAAAGTTTTGAATCCAGGCAGCGCTCTCCACGACGTAGCCATCGTCACTGGAAATCAATACCGGACCGGAAACACGAGAACGAAGGGGGGCGACGTCAGACATGGGTCCGAACGTAGCTGTTCCCACCGACATCAGCCGTCTGACTCCAGGATGGCCATGGCCGCATTGTGGCCGCCGATACCGCTGACTGCCCCTCCGCGCTGCGCGCCCGAACCGCAGATCAGGATGCGCGGATGCCGCGTTGCAACGCCCCAACGCTCGGCGGCAGTCGACCGCGGAGCGTCATCCTCGAGAAACGGCCAGCTCAGCGGTTGATGGAAGATGTTGCCTCCGGGCATTCCGAGTGCGTGTTCAATGTCGAGCGTGGTCTTCGTCTCGATGGTTGGCCGGCCGAGGGCGTCGGTGAGCAGCAGGTCCTCAATGGGTTCCGCGAGCACGGAGTTGAGCGAGGCGACGGCCGCAGCCTGAAGCTCGCTGCGCCGCGCGTCGTTGGTCGACTCGGTCACCAGCCGGTCGGGGGCGTGCAGCCCAAAGACGGTCATGGTCTGCGCTCCACTCTCGCGAAGTTCGGGCGACAGGATGCTCGGATCGGTGAGCGAGTGACAGTAGATTTCGCACGGAAGCGGGTTCGGGATCGAGCCCACCGCGGCCGTCGTGTAGGCCGCATCGAGCTGGGACCATAGCTCGTTGATGTGGAACGTTCCGCCGAACGCCGCGGACGGATCGACAGACGTGTCGCGCAACTTCGGGAGGCGCCCCAGGAGCAGGTTCACCTTGACCTGGGCGCCCTCCGGCTTTGGTTCGGCTTTGGTCCCCGAGCTAGTCGAAGGGCCGCCCATTAGCTGCTCCAGCACGTACGGTGCAACGTTCGCCAGGACGTACGCGCCCGCAACGGTCAGCTCGGCCTCGCCCCGTCGATAAGCGACCTCCCCGCCGGGATCGATTGCGACCACTTCCGCGCCGGTCACGATTTCGGCTCCGGCCCGGCGGGCAGCATCCAGAAGCTGCGCCGACACTGCGCCCATGCCGCCGACCGGGACATCCCAGTTTCCGGTCTCGTTTCCGATTACGTGATAGAGGAAGCAGCGATTGCCGGCGAGCGTCGGATCGACGTTCGGCGCGAAGGTGCCAATGAGGGCATCCGTCAGCACCACACCGCGCACAAGGTCGTCGCGAAAGGTCCCCGAGATCGTCGCGCCGATCGGATTCTCGATCAGCGACTCCCACAGTGCGTCGTCGCCGAGTGCGCGTCGAGCTTCGGAGCGGGTCAGGAGCGGCTCGGTCACGGTCGGAAACAGCGACCGCGCGAGCCTCGCGGTTCCGTCGTAAAAGTCCTCCCAGGCCGCCGCATCCTGGCCGAGCGCGGCGGCTGTCGCCCGGGCGTCGCCCTCATCGATCAAGACGCCATCGTCGAATCCGGGCCGCGGCGTATACGAGGAATACCGGCGGCGACGGAGCTGGAGCTTCAGTCCGAGATCGCCGATGATGCGCGCGGGCAGCAGCGACACGAGATACGAGTATCGGGACAGCTGCGCTTCAACGCCCTCGAACGACTGCGCGGACACCGCAGCGCCGCCGACTGAGTCGAGCTGCTCGAGCACGATTACGCGCTTGCCCGCGTTCGCGAGGTAGGCGGCTGCGGTCAGTCCATTGTGGCCGCCGCCGACGATGACGATGTCGTATTCCGTCGTCATGAGGCCTCCCGGTCGAGCCAGAGCGATTCGACCGCACGGGAGAGGACGCCCCGGCATGCTCCGATGACAATGCTCGCACTGCCGGAGCGTCTCGCCGAGGTGAACACTTCGCGGCGCGGAAGCCCTGGCAGATCGACGACGCGGATGGTGGGTGCCTGCGTGCCCCAGACCAGGTCGGGCAGAAGCGCGGCCGCGTGCCCGGATTGCACCAGTTTGATGTGCGCCTGGAGATCGGCCGTCTCGAATCGCACGTCGGGCTCGAAGCCCGCGACTCGGCAGGTCTGCTCGGCCCAATGGCGGGATGCTGTGCCTCGCGGTTCCATGACCCACGGCACGTCGCGTGCATCGACGAGGGTCTGGATGTCCGGAGTCGGAGCGCCCAGCCGGATCTTGTCTGTGCAGAGCGGTTCACGGTCCAGTTCCGCGCTTCGCGGCGCCGCGTGGCCGGGGTACTGTTCGGCGATCACGAGATCGAACTCGCGAGCCCAGACCGCAGCAAGCGCGCTTTCCGGTTCGCGCTGGGTAATTTCCACGCGGAGGTTCGGATGCTCGGTGCCGAACAGGGTCAGTGCCTGCGGGATGATTCCTAGAGCGGCGGACTGGAATACCGCGAGCCGCACGGTTCCCGCGGCAACGCGGCCGGAGGTGGCGAGCTCCGACTCGAGCAGTTCCATCCGCTCCAGCAGCACGTGCGTGTGCTCGACGAGGAGCTCGGCCGCGGGCGTGAGGCGAACCCGGCGCCCGGACTTCACCAGCAGCGGCACACCAGCCTCGACCTCGAGGAGGGACAGCTGCTGGGATACCGACGATGGACTGAAGGAGAGCGACTGGGCAACGGCGAAGATGGTGCCACGCAGCTGCAGCTCACGCAGCAGGCGGAGGCGTTTGAGGTCGAGCATTGTGGCCTTTCGGCAGATCGGAGGATCGGGTTTGCCTTATGTTATAGCTCAGAAACCATCGCTTTTCATTATCTATGGGAACTCGGCACACTGGAGAGCAGAGAACTGGGCAACAGAGAGGCATAGTGTCGTGAGCATGTCGAGCGTCGATTCCGGAGTCGCAAACTCCCCAACAGAGCTCGCCGATGAGGCGATTGCCACCGTGCGACGTTGGCTGAAAGAGTCGGCCAGCATCGCGCCGGACACCAGCGCGCAGCGTCTCGCGGGAGTCCTGCGAGATCCGCTCGGTCTCGAATTCACGCTCGGATTTGTCGACAAAGTGGTGCGACCGGAGGACCTTCGTGTCGCAGGCCGCAATCTTGAGACGCTCAGCCGTTCCATCCCGAAGTTCCTGCCGTGGTATCTGCGGGCCGCCATCCTGCTCGGCGGAGGATTCGCGCCGCTTATGCCGTGGCCGATTGTCCCCATCGCGCGCCGCGTCCTTCGTGGAATGGTCGCCCATCTCGTGATCGACGCAACGCCGAGAAAGTTGGACAAGACTCTGCATCGCCTGCGCAGGCAGCGCATCCGTCTCAATATGAACCTCCTCGGCGAGGCGGTTCTCGGGGATGACGAGTCCGATCGTCGACTACGCGGAACCCGCGAGCTGCTCGAGCGCCCGGATGTCGACTACGTCTCGATCAAGGTGTCGTCGGTTGCGGCGCAGTTGTCGATGTGGGCATTCGAGGAGACGGTCGAACGTGTGGTCGAGCGACTGACACCGCTGTATCAGCAGGCCGCGACGTCGCCGAGCCCCAAGTTCATCAACCTCGACATGGAGGAGTTCCGCGACCTCGATCTCACCACCGCCGTATTCATGCGACTCCTCGACCAGCCGTCCTTACGGAAGCTCGAGGCAGGCATCGTGTTGCAGGCCTATCTGCCCGACGCGCTTGGAGCACTGCAGGGTCTGACGGCGTGGGCGACCGAACGGCGGCAACGCGGCGCCGCCGGAATCAAGGTGCGCGTCGTGAAGGGCGCCAACCTCGCAATGGAGCAGGTGGATTCGACGGTGCACGGCTGGCCCCTCGCGACCTACTCTCACAAGGTCGAGACCGACACCAACTACAAGCGCGTGCTTAACTGGGCGCTCACCCCGGAGCACACCGATGCCGTGCGAATCGGTGTCGCCGGGCACAACCTCTTCGATGTGGCATATGCCTGGCTGCTCGCGAAGCAGCGCCACGTCGATACCCGCGTCGAATTCGAGATGCTCCTCGGGATGGCCACCAGCCAGGCCGAAGTCGTGAAACGGGATGTCGGTGGCCTCCTGCTTTACACACCCGTCGTGCATCCGGCCGAGTTCGATTCGGCGATCAGCTACCTGGTTCGGCGGCTCGAGGAGAACGCCAGCAGCGACAACTTCATGAGCGGACTGTTCGAACTGTCCAGCGAGCCAGAGGTGTTCGCCAGAGAGTCGGCTCGTTTTCTTGCTTCGTTGGACGGCCTCGATGGCATCGTGCCCTCGTCCAACCGCGTTCAAGATCGCCTGCGCCCCGATTTGGTACCGGGCGTGCTGAGCGCCTTCGAGAACGAACCTGACACGGATCCGTCGCGCGCAGACAACCGGTCGTGGGGGCGCAGCATTCTGAAGCGCACGGTTCGCTCAGAACTTGGCGAGCAAACCATCGCGGCGGCGAGGATCTCGGATCCGAAACTGCTCGATTCGCTCATCGAGTCGACCGCCAAGGCGGGAGACATCTGGGCGGCACTGCAGTCGACGGATCGCGCCCGCATCCTGCACGACGCCGGGGATGTGCTGGCCGCTTTCCGAGGGCGGCTCATCGAGGTCATGGCCAGCGAGACCGGTAAGACGATCGCGGAAGGCGACGTCGAGGTCAGCGAGGCGACCGACTTCGCGCACTATTACGCGGAACGCGCCCTCGACCTCGATCGGGTCGCGGGCGCGCGCTTCGTGCCGACGAGGTTGACCGTGGTGACACCGCCGTGGAACTTTCCGGTCGCCATTCCCGCGGGATCCGTGCTGTCCGCCCTGGCGTCTGGCAGCGGGGTCATCCTCAAGCCGGCCCACCAGGCCCGGCGCTGTGCGGCGGTTCTCGCCGAGGCGCTCTGGGAGGCGGGCGTTCCGCGCGCGCTGCTCACCCTGGTCGACATCGAGGAACGCGCCCTCGGCAAGCAGCTGGTTTCCGATCCGACCGTCGGTCGGGTCATCCTGACCGGGGCGTGGGAGACTGCTCAGCTCTTCCGCAGCTGGCGCTCCGATCTGCCGCTGCTCGCCGAGACCAGCGGCAAGAACGCCATCATCGTCACCCCCTCAGCCGATCTGGACCTTGCCGTAGCGGATGTAGTCAAAAGCGCGTTCGGTCACGCCGGACAGAAGTGCTCCGCCGCGTCCCTGGTGATCCTGGTCGGCTCGGTCGCCACGTCAGCGCGCTTCAAACGGCAGCTCGTCGACTCGGTGAAGTCTCTCCGTGTTGGTCTGCCATCCGACCCGACCACGCAGATGGGGCCCATCATCGAGTCGGCGAACGGCAAGCTCCTCAGCGCGCTGACCACGCTCGCCGAGGGCGAGGAATGGCTGGTCAAGCCGAGGCAACTCGACCCGACCGGGCGACTCTGGTCACCGGGCGTCCGCGCGGGAGTTGCTCCCGGTAGCGAGTTCCACCGCGTCGAATACTTCGGTCCGGTCCTTGGGGTGATGACGGCGGCGAGCCTCAACGAGGCCATCGAACTGCAGAACGCGACCGACTATGGGCTGACCGCTGGCATCCACTCGCTTGACCCGGACGAGGTCGCCCAGTGGATCGAACTGGTCGACGCTGGCAACCTCTACGTCAACCGGGGCATCACCGGAGCGATCGTTCGCCGCCAGCCGTTCGGCGGCTGGAAGCGTTCTTCCGTTGGCACCTCGGCGAAAGCGGGGGGCCCGAACTACCTCATGACGCTGGGTAGCTGGGAGCCGCTCGAGTCCGACCCGGGTGAAGACCTGACTCTCGAGGGAATCAGCGAACCAGTCGCACGCGTCATCAAACGCGCCCAGACCGGTCTGGAGTTCCTCGAATTCGATCGGGTGCGACTCGCCGCGGTCCGGGATGAGAAGGCATGGCTCAGCGAGTTCGGTGTCTCTCGCGACGTGAGTGGCCTCGGTGTTGAGCGCAACGTGTTCCGCTATCGGCCGCTTCCGGTGACGATCCGGCTGGCCGAAGGTGCGCCAATGGGCGATCTGGTCAGGTTGATCGTGGCTGCGACCCGAGCGGGGTCTGCGCTCTTCGTGAGTACTTCGATCCCGCTCCCGGACCCGCTGGTCGAACTCTTCGGCGAGTTTGGTTCTCCGACGCTCGTCCAGTCTGTGATCGTCGAATCGGATGCCCGCTGGCATGCCCGCCTCGTCGCCGGAGAGCTCAAGACGACGCGCATCCGTCTCGCTGGGGGCAACGCCTCTGCGCTCGCGGCCATCGTCAAGGGCAACCCGGATATTGCGATCTATGGCGGAGCAGTCACGACGGCCGGTCGCGTCGAGCTGCTGCCATTCCTGCACGAGCAGGCCGTATCGATCACGGCGCACCGTTTCGGCAACCCGGACCGCGCGATGGCCGATCTCGAGGTCTAGCTGTCCAGTGCGCCCGTGATGTAGGCGAGGGCGGCCGACCGCGGGATGCCCAGCTTCTGGACGCGGTCGGCGTACGCCCGCGCAGCCTCCTGCGCCTGCTTCTCTGCCGCGTCGCCCTGGGCGCTCACGAACGAACCGTTGCGTCCGCGGGTTTCGATGAAGTGGTCTGTCTCGAGTTCGCGGTACGCTCGCGCCACCGTGTTGGGGGCAAGACCAAGATCCTGGGCAAGTTTGCGAACCGTTGGCAGTCGGGTTCCGGCCGCAAGCTCACCCGTGCGGGTCTGCTCTGACAACTGCAGTCGCAGCTGCTCGTATGGCGGAACCGGCGAGTCGGTGTCAATCGAGATCATCGCGGCTCACCGCCCGCCCATGACGGAGGTATAGGTCCCGCCGACATTGTTGTCGACTTTGACCGCGAGCTCTGGCCAGAGCCGACGCAGGAAGTGCTGGCGCGCGTGGATCCGAGTCATCAGCAGCACCAGCGTCAGGACGCAAACCGTTCCGGCGATCGGGAGCAGTCCCACGAAGACCGTGAAGAAGGCATTCGAAGCGATGCCCGTGGTGTTAAGGAGCAGCGTGTCGTAGGCGATGAGCGAGTAAAGCGGGACCAGTCCCACGGTGCCGCTCAGGTTGGTGAGGGCGTAGGAGCGCAGTCCGTCATCCCAGGCCAGTTCCAGCGGGGTTCCCGCGAGAGCACCCCTCGAGATGAGTCGATGGGCAATGACTTCATAAGCGATGAGCGTCGCGACTCCCAGAGCCGCGAGGATCCCGGAGATCAGGGAGAGGTAGTTCGGGGATACCGAGGCGGCCAGCCAGCAGTCGGCCGCAAAAACGAGAATGCCGAGGACGACGGCGAACCGGGCGAAGCCGGTCTGGAACGGTGACACGTAGTCATTCACGGAGACGGCTTTCGGGCGTGCGACTCGTACCGCGCCATGGCCGCGCCGCTGCTCGGCGATCAGTATCGCCGTCGTGGAGCCGAGGGTCAGACCAACGAGGTACGCCCCGAACAGGCACCACCAGGTGGCGAGCAGGTTGAGACCCGGATTGAGGAGCAGGAGCACGGCGGCAATGACAACGCAGATCGCGGTTCCGATCGGGCTGCCGATGCGTCTCGCCTCGATCCCGTCGCGAATTGACGGCTCAAGCCCGTCGGGAACTTCGAGCCCGAATCGCTTGCCGAACCGCACGGCCGCAGTCTTTCGTTGCGACCAGGCGATGACCGAGGCGATGACGCTGATGGCGATCAACGCCAGCGCCAGAAGAATCGTTGCAATGAACATGGGATAAACCTCCTAGTGCGGAGGATCCAACTTGGCTCCGCTTTGTATTGCTGATTGTAGCATTGTACTGCTACAAAAAGGCAAGGAGGAGACTGATAGTCGTTAGTCGTGGGTGCGATGGATGAGGCGAGACAACACGATCGCGCTTCGCGTGTGATCGACGTTCGGAGCGATCCGAACCTTCTCCAATGCGATCTCGAGCGAGGGGATGTCGCGCGAACGCATATGCACGATGGCGTCCGCGGATCCGGTCACGGTCCCGGCATCAACGACCTCCGGTACACCGGAGAGGATCCGCTTGAGTTCTTCCGGTGCAACAGTTCCACGGCAGAACAGCTCGACGTAGGCCTCCGTCGCCATCCCATCCACAGCAGGATCGACCTGGATGGTGAACCCGCGGATGACCCCATCGGCGACCAGCCGGTCGACTCGACGCTTGACAGCAGAGGCGGACAATCCGATCACTTCGCCAATGTCGCCATAGCCCGCGCGCGCATTTTGGCGGAGCAGGTCGATGATGCCGTAGTCGAGACTATCCATCCGGACACTCTATGGCGAAAAACTGTGCAGGCCCAAGCAAAGACAGCGATTCCGTGCGCGCAAAGCTCCCAAATTGACGATAGTGCGTGAAAAGCTGGGGTCATGACGATGACAGACGCCTCTACAGTCGCGCCGCAGCGCCACGCATCCAAACGTTCAGTACTGATGTGCCGCCCCGAATACTTCACGGTGTCGTATCGAATCAACCCCTGGATGCACCCGGAAGACCCCACCGATACGACCCTCGCGGTCAAGCAGTGGGAGCTCCTGTACCAGACCTACCTCGATCTCGGATTTGATGTGCAACTGGTCGACCCCATCGCGGGCCTGCCCGACATGGTCTATGCCGCCAACGGCGGATTCGTCCTCGACAACATCGCCTACGGCGCGAGCTTCACCTACCCGGAGCGCCAGCCCGAGGGCCCCGCGTACATGGACTGGTTCGGTGGGAACGGCTATCAGGTTCGAGTCCCCGAAAACGTCAACGAGGGTGAGGGCGACTTCCTGCTCGTCGGCGACGTCATTCTGGCTGGCATGGGCTTCCGCACCGCCTCGAAGAGCCACGAGGAGCTCGCCGAGATCTTCGGGCGCCCGGTCATCACGCTTAATCTGGTCAACCCGAGTTTCTACCACCTCGACACGGCTGTTGCTGTGCTCGACCCGTCGCCGGCCGCGGGCGAGTCGGCAAATATCGCCTACCTGCCGAGCGCGTTCGACGAGCCCAGCCTCGCGATCCTGCGTGAGCGCTACCCCAACGCGATCGTCGTCACGGAAGAGGACGCGGCCATCCTGGGTCTGAACTCGTACAGCGACGGTTACAACGTCGTGATTGCCGCCCGCGCCAAGGACTTCGAGCGCCAGTTGCGTGAGCGCGGCTATAACCCCATCGGCGTGGACCTGTCCGAGTTGTTGCTCGGTGGTGGTGGCGTGAAGTGCTGCACGCTGGAGCTGCGGAGGTAGCCTCGCGCATGAGGTACCGATTTGGTACCGTATTGGTATGGCTACCAACCTTCGACTGACTCCCGCCCTGGATGCGGCGCTCAAGGAACGCGCGGCGTCTTCGGGGCGCACGCAGCAGGACATCATCCGTGAGGCCGTCCGAAGTTATTTGAAGGACGATGTTCTGCGCGGTTTGCCTCCAGGCGAGGGACCCCGAATTCTTCCGGCGCGGGAGCCGTTCCGGCTCGCGACCGAGCGGCTCCCGCTGCCTCCCGGTGTGAAGAACTCGCTCGAGCTTCTTCAACGCGGCGACTGACCAGCGTGCTCGTCTACTGCGACAGCAGTGCGCTCCTGAAGAGATCGCTGCAGGAACCGGAGTCTGATTCGCTGGAAGCGCATCTCACAACGCGAATCGAAGAAGGGCATGGTTTGATCACTTCGGCGCTGACCTGGATCGAAGTAAATCGAGCTATTCGCTCGCGGCGTGATTCGCTGGATCCGGCGGTCTGGATCCAGCTCGAGCGGACGGCGCTGTCGGGGATCGACCAGTTGTCGCTCGACGCGACCACGATGTCCCTGGCCCGCAGGGTCGGTCCACCTCACCTGCGGAGCCTGAACGCAATTCATCTTGCATCGGCGATAGCTGCAGATGTCGGCGAATTGGTCACGTACGATCATCGACTCGCGGAGGTTGCAAACGAAATGGGAATCGAGACATCCAGCCCGGAGTGACGGCTAGGCGCGGGACAGGATGCCGCTGAGGTCGGCGCTCGCGGGAAGTTCGCCGTAGAGGTGCGACCGGTCCGGCCCCAGTCGTGACTCGATGAACGCATCCGAAATCGCGCTTGGGGCGTGCCGAAGAAGCAGCGAGGCCTGCAGACTGAGCGCGAGTTCTGCAACGAGACGGCGTGCCTGGCGGGATGCGGCGTCCGGCTCCGCAGCGCCGACCGACCGGGCGAGCGCCCGGGTCGCCGAGCGGTGGGCATCGAAGGCAGAGGATGCGCCCGCGGCGAGGCCCGTCTCGGTCTCGAACGCGTCAAGGCTCTCCGGTTCCCTCGCCAACGCCCGAAGAACATCGAGCGCTATCACGTTGCCCGATCCCTCCCACACCGCCATGACCGGCTGTTCGCGATACCGGCGCGCGAGCGGGAATGCCTCCGTATACCCGTTGCCGCCGAGGCACTCGAGGGCCTCGTAGGCGTGCTCCGGACCGCGCTTGCAGATCCAATATTTGGATACCGCCGTCGCGAGGCGCCGAAACGCGACCTCGCTGGATGACGCGTCCTCGTCGTGAGCTCGCGCGAGCCGGAGCGCTGTCGCGGTCGCCGCTTCGGACTCGAGAGCGAGGTCTGCGACGACTGCGGTCATGGCGGGCTGGTCGACGAGGAGTCGCCCGAAGGCCTCCCGGTGGCGCACGTGCCACACCGCCTCGGCCACCGCTTGGTGCATTCCCGCCGCCGTTCCGAATACGCAGTCGAGTCGAGTGCGCGCAACCATCTCGATGATCGCCTTGACGCCTCGACCTTCCTCGCCGAGAAGCTCGCCGGCGGTGCCGTCGAATTCAACTTCGCTCGACGCGTTGGAGCGGTTGCCGAGCTTGTCCTTGAGTCGTTGGATGCGGAAAACGTTTCGTTCGCCGTCGTCCAGGACCCGCGCCACGAGAAAACAGGTCAAGCCGGCCGGTGCCTGGGCGAGCACGAGGAATCCATCAGACATGGGCGCGCTGCAGAACCACTTGTGCCCGGTGAGCAGGTATCGGCCGTCGCCGGTCGCAACTGCACGGGTCGTGTTGGCCCGGACATCCGAGCCGCCCTGTTTCTCGGTCATGGCCATGCCGAAGAGCGCCGATGTTTTGCCAGGCCGCAACCCGCCATCGTAGTCCCGGCTCAGGAGGCGGGGCATCCACTTTTCGGCGAGCGATGGGGTGGCCGCGAGCGCGGGGACGGCGGAGTGGGTCATCGAGATGGGGCAGGCGTGACCTGGCTCGACCTGCGCAAAGAGCATGAAGGTCGCGGCCCTCGCGACGTTTGCCCCGGGTCTGGGTTCAGCCCACGCGGAGGTGTGTGCGCCCGCCGCCACGGCGGCCGCGATGATGCGCCGGTAGCTCGAGTCGTACTCGACCTCGTCGATTCGATTGCCATGAGGGTCGTGAGTGACCAACTCGGGCTCGACCCGATTCGCGCGCTCCGCGTCGTGCTGGAATTCGGCAGTGCCGACGTACCGGCCGACATTTTCGAGCTGGTCAAACGCCCAGCCAGCGCCGTAGTGGCGGACCGCTTCGACGAGCGGGATGTTGGTCGCAAACTCGTCGACGTTCACCCGAGGTGGTACCTGGTTGAAGACTTCGTGCGTGATCGTCACTGACCCTCCCCGATCAGACTAGAACGGACGACCGGTGAATATGCTCTAGTGATGGCCATCCCGCTTCCGCGAATCAGCATCAGGACGCGCATGGCGGCTCGTGACACAGACGAAGCGAACCGGGCCTCGAGTCCGCTTGAGCTGCTGTTCGACCTGACCTTCGTCGTGGCTGTCGCCCAGCTCGCGCGCGAGCTTGGCAAATACATTGAGGCTGGCCGAGGGCTCGAAGCAATCGTCCCATTCGTGATGGTCTTCTTCGCCATCTGGTGGGCGTGGATGAACTTTAGCTGGTTCGCTTCCGCCTACGACACCGATGACGTTCCATACAGGCTGATGACTCTCGTACAGATGGCGGGAGTGCTCGTGCTGGCGGCCGGAGTTCCCGCGTCGTTCGAGCACCAGAACTTCTTCGGTATTACGCTCGGCTACTTCATCATGCGCGTCGGCCTGGTCGCGCAGTGGAGTCGCGCGTCGATCGAGAATCCGGATGGCCGGGCGACCGCGGCTCGGTATGCGATCGGTGTCACGGTCGTGCAACTCGGCTGGCTGGCGCGGTTGCTGCTGCCGACGAGCGCCGCGAATCAGTGGTGGACGGTGTATCTCGCATTCGCGCTGCTCGTGGCTCTCGAGATTGCGGTGCCGTACTGGGCGGAGCGTCCCGGCATGACCTCCTGGCATCCGCATCACATCGCGGAGCGCTTCGGCCTCTTCACCATCATCCTTCTCGGCGAGGCCATCGCAGTGCTCGCGGCGAGTACCGGCGCGATCGTCACGGCCGGCGACCGGGTGGGGCCTCTGGTTGCGGTTGGTGTTTCCGCGCTGGTCGTGATCTTTGGCCTGTGGTGGCTGTATTTCCTGCAACCGACCGGAGATGGACTCGCCACCCATCGCAGTGGCTCCTTCTTCTGGGGCTATGGGCACTACTTCGTGTTTGCCGCCCTCGGTGCGTTCGGCGCCGGCATCGAAGTCGTGACGACCTTCGCAGGCGGTCACTCGACGGTCGCACCCGCGATAGCCGTCGCATCCGTTTCGATCCCGGTCGCCCTGTACCTGGTCGCGCTCATCGTTGCGCATGCCCGCATCCTCCCCGGGATCAGCATCCACTTCTGGATCGTGGTACCCGCCGCCCTCCTGATCCTTGCGCTGCCATTCAGTGCGCCCGCTCTTGGAGTGCCGATCGCGTTCGGAGGGGCCGCTCTCGTGGTCGCGCTCACGGTGGTCGCGACGCTCGTACTGGTTCGACGAAAGGTGAGGGCAACGCAATGACTTCTGCGGCAGAACTCGATGCGGCGGACGTGCTGGCCGAGCATCGCTCCCTGTTCGTCCGGGCAGACGATGTCACCGCCTATCTCGACGGCAATTCGCTTGGGCGTCCGCTCAAGGCGTCCGGTGAGCGGATCGCGGCATTCGTCGAAGCGCAATGGGGCGGCCGCCTCATTCGCGGCTGGGATGAAAGTTGGCTCGCACTGCCCGGCCGGATCGGGGATGACCTCGGCCGCGTTGCGCTCGGGGCTGGGTCCGGCCAGCTCACCATCGGCGACTCGACGACCGTGCTCCTCTACAAACTGATTCGCGGGGCCGTGGCAGCTCGACCCGGTCGCACGGAGATCGTCATCGACCGGGATAACTTCCCGACCGATCGCTACATCGTCGAGGGCATCGCTGCGGAGCTCGGAATGACGGTGTGCTGGATCGACGCCGGGGACGCGGTGACCACCGAGGCTGTCGCTGCAGCAGTCGGGGCCAATACCGCCGCAGTCATCCTGAGTCACGTCGCGTATCGCTCCGGCTACGTCGCCGATGCTGCGGGCATCACGTCCGTGGCTCACGACGTCGGCGCGCTCATCGTGCTTGACCTGTGCCACTCGGTCGGCGTTGTGCCGGTTGAGTTGGATGCCTGGGGAGTCGACCTTGCCGTCGGCTGCACGTATAAATACCTGAACGGTGGACCCGGTGCGCCAGCGTTCGCCTACGTTCGCGCCGACCTTCAGGGCGAACTTCGGCAGCCCATTCAGGGTTGGATCGGAAGCGCGGCACCGTTCGAGATGGGTCAGGGCTACCAGCCAGCGACGGGCATCCGCGGATTCCTCAGCGGCACACCGCCGATCATCGGGATGCTGGCAATGCAGGACATGATCGCCCTGATCGAAAGCGTCGGTCTGACCGCCGTTCGATCGAAGTCGGTCGCGCTCACGACGTTTGCGATTGAGCTCTCGGATGACTTGCTGCCCGACGCCGCGCTCGCTACCCCGCGTGATCCGGCACTCCGGGGTGGTCACATCACGCTCGACCATCCGCGGTTCGCCGAGCTGG
Source organism: Galbitalea sp. (assembly GCA_036271795.1). Lineage (GTDB taxonomy): Bacteria > Actinomycetota > Actinomycetes > Actinomycetales > Microbacteriaceae > Galbitalea. The sequence goes on along the minus strand of DATAZY010000015.1, from coordinate 3,973 downwards.
TGCCCCGTCTGTGGGCCCGAGGCGTCATCCCGGATTTCCGACGTCCGTCCGGCCTGCGGCTCGGGCTCTCGCCGCTGAGCACGAGCTTCTCCGAGGTCGAGGCGGGCATCCGGGCGATTGCGGAAGAACTCGCCCGCTAAGCCCCCAGGACCCGGTCGTCGAACAGGTCGCGGCTGACCTGAATCTCGTCACTGTGTTCGAGTGCCCAGCAAGCGAGAGCCTTCACGGCTGGGAGTATGGTGCGGCCGAGGTCGGTGACGGCATACTCCACCCTGGGTGGTACCGCCGCGAACACGGTGCGCGAGACGAGACCGTCGCGCTCCAGATTGCGAAGGGTCAACGTCAGCATGCGGTGCGAGATCCCAGGCACGCTGTCGCGGAGCACGGTGAAGCGGAGGGGAGCGTCATCCAGCATTCCGAGGATGAGCAGGCTCCACTTGTCGCCGATCTTCGCGAAGGTGTCACGAATGATCTCGCCGGCATCGAAGTTCTGGTGACACATGCCCGGCACCGTTGCCAGGTCGTTCAGGTCGATCGTGGTCATTGGACTCCCTCGTGGGCACACCGCTGTTACTAAGGCACAGAGAAGTGCTTGGTTACTGCCGTGTATACAAGTAACTAATAGTAACTCCGTTGACCAAAGGGAACCACAATGCTGATCGCCGTCTGGATCGTCTCCGGTCTGCTCGCTCTCGCCTACCTCGCGTCGGGCGGGATGAAAGTGCTTCGTCCGCACTCCAAGGTGAAGCTGACGATGGAATTCGCCGAGGACTTCGCACCGTGGCAGGTCAAGGCGATCGGGGCTCTCGAGGTCCTCGGGGCAATCGGCCTGATCCTTCCCGAGCTGCTGCACATCGCGATCATTCTGACTCCTATCGCCGCGACGGGTCTCGCGCTGATCCAGGTGTTTGCGATCATCGTCCACGTTCGTCGTCACGACGATCCAAAGCGGCTCCCGACCAACGTCATCCTGCTGCTGCTCGCCCTCTTCGTCGCGATCGCGCGGTTCGCTGGAGTCTGAGTAGCGTTAGGGTGTGACGGTACTGACACAGGAACTGCTCGACCGGATTCGTTCTCGGGCCGCGGAATACGATCGCGATAACACGTTCTTCTTCGAGGATCTCGAGGACCTGAAGGCGGTGGGATACCAGTCGCCGCGATCACTGCTCGAGACCGCGCTGGATCAGCGGCTGCTCGCGGCCTACGCGCCCGCGACGGCGCTCGGCATCAACATGCATCTGGTCTGGACCGGCGTCGCGCGAGTCCTGTCGAAGCGCGGTGACACCTCGCTCGACTGGATTCTGGATGACGCTGCCGCCGGCGAACTTTTCGCCTTCGGAAACAGCGAGGCGGGCAACGACCTCGTGCTGTTCGACTCCCTGACCAAAGCCATGCCGGGTGAGGACGGGTCCTACGCGTTTACGGGGACGAAGATCTTCACGTCCCTGGCTCCGGCCTGGACTCGTCTCGGCATTTTCGGCCGTGACGACGAAAACCTGGTGCACGGATTCATTACCCGGGAAACTCCCGGCTGGAAGTCCCTCGACGACTGGGACACTCTCGGGATGCGTGCAACGCAGAGCCAGACCACGGTGCTGGATGGTGTCGTGGTCCCGGCGTCGAGAATCGCGCGCATCCTGCCTGTCGGTCCGAGTGGCGACCCGTTCATCTTCGGGATCTTCGCGAACTTCCTGCTGCTGATCGCATCGGTGTACACAGGGATCGCCGATCGCGCACTCGAGCTCGGTGTCGAGGCCGCGGGTAAGCGCACGTCGCTCAAGAACGACGGCGCGTTCTACTCGCAGGACCCGGACATCCGCTGGCGACTGGCGAATGCCGCCCTGGCGCTCGATGCGCTGGCGCCGCAGATCGAGACGCTCGCTGCCGACGTCGACAACCTGGTCGACCACGGGGCGAGCTGGTTCCGCAGGCTGACGGGCGTGAAGCATCGCTCGACCGAGGCCGCTCGCTATGTCGTGGACCAGGCGACGCGTGTCGCCGGTGGCGGGGGATACCGCAGTAGCTCGGAACTCGCACGACTCCAGCGCGACGTGCTGGCCGGCATCTACCACCCGAGCGATACGGAATCCGTGCACAACACCGTCGCAACAAACCTCCTCGGACCCGTGGACTCCTAGCGGTCCCATCAATTGGGATCGGCGCTCTACGCTGTGACCATGACATCCGGCTCAATCCTCTTCATTGGCGACAGCGTGACCGATTGTGGGCGGCGGGAGGATGCGCCGGACTATCTTGGCGACGGCTACGTCCGCATGGTCGCGGAGAAGCTTCCCGGCCGCCGCGTCATCAACGTGGGGATCAGCGGCAATCGCGTCGTCAACCTGCGGGATCGCTGGCACATTGATGTGGTCGAGCAGAAGCCAGAGATCCTCAGCGTGTACATCGGCATCAACGACACCTGGCGCCGCTACGACGACCACGACCGCACGACGACCGAGTCCTTCGAGGCCGACTACCGTGCGTGCCTGGCCGACCTCGGCGGTGCGCGTGCTTTGATCCTGGTCGAGCCTTTCGTTCTGCCCGTCACCGAGGAGCAGGAGATCTGGCACGAGGACCTCGACGGCAAGCGCGCTGTCGTCGCCCAGCTCGCCGCGGAGTTTGGCGCCGGATTCGTACCGTTGCAGTCTCTCCTTGCGGCGGCGGCGGAAGATCATGGAGCGGTCGCGCTTGCCCCGGACGGCGTGCATCCGACAGAACTCGGCCACCGGATGATCGCCGACGCCTGGCTCGAGGTCGCGCGACTCTAGATGCCCGGCGGGCGACAACCACCACAGTGCCGCCCGCCGAGTCGTCTTCGCCGCGACCTCCTCTCAGCCGCGCGGTATGAGTCGCTGGAGTTGTGTTACATGGTTGGGAGTCAGTTCTTCGAGAGCTGATACCCCGAGGAGCTTCATGGTTCGCTCGATTTGGTCGCGAAGGATATAGATCATGCGGTCGACCCCGTCGCGGCCTCCGGCCATGAGTCCGTACAGGTAGGCGCGGCCGACGAGGGTGAATTTCGCGCCCAGTGCGAGGGACGCGACGATGTCGGCGCCGGACATGATCCCGGTATCGATGGCTATTTCGACGTCCTTGCCGACCTCGCGCGCGACCGCGGGCAGGAGGTGGAACGGGACCGGAGCGCGGTCAAGCTGACGCCCGCCGTGATTCGAGAGCACGATGCCATCCACCCCGAGGTCGACGAGCTTCTTCGAGTCGACGACATTCTGCACGCCCTTGATCACGATCTTGCCGGGGAACAGTTCACGCACGACCTTCAGATCGTCGAATGAGATCGACGGATCCATCGCCGCATTCAGTAGTTCACCGACCGTGCCTCCGGTCGACTGGAGCGATGCGAATTCGAGCTTGGGCGTTGTCAGGAAGTCCCACCACCACCAGGGTCTCGGGATCGCGTTGACGATCGTTCCGATGGTGAGCTGCGGCGGGATCGAGAACCCGTTGCGCTTGTCGCGGAGACGGGCACCGGCGACGGGAGTGTCCACCGTGAAAAAGAGAGTGTCGAAGCCGGCCGCGGTGGCACGTCTAGTCAGATCGTAGGAGATCTCGCGCCCGCGCATGATGTACAACTGGAACCAGTTCCGGCCATCCGGATTTGCCTCCTTCACCTTCTCAATCGATGTCGTTCCGAGTGTCGAGAGGGTGAAAGGAATGCCGGCCGCACCGGCGGCACTCGCGCCAGCAATCTCGCCCTCGGCCTGCATGAGTCTCGTAAACCCGGTCGGAGCGATGGCGAAAGGCAGCGCACTAGGCCCTCCGAAGATCTGGCATGAGGTGTCGACGGTGTCGGGCAGTCCTCGCAGGATGGATGGGCTGAACTCGATATCGAGAAAGGCCTGCCTGGCGCGATCGAGCGAAATCTCGTCATCCGCGGAGCCGTCCGTGTAGTCGAACGCCGCCTTCGGCGTGCGGCGCCTGGCGATGATGCGAAGATCATTGATCGTCAGCGCGG